>NZ_JBHJVQ010000014.1:0-94551 GCF_042263835.1 Streptomyces sp. NPDC056128
GGGGGGGGGCTCGACTTCCACACACACAGAAACCCCCCCACACCCCCCCGAGGTTCTGGGGGCCCCGCTCCGCGGGCGCGCCGTGACGCTCGGAGCCCTCGACCCAATGGACGTTTCCCCTACTCGTACTCTGGCTGGCCCCTACATGGCCGGCTCGTACGTCACGGTCTGCCCCGGGCAGCCGACCGCCACCTCGCGCAACGCGGCCGCTTCGGCTTCGTCGGCCGACAGGCTCCAGCGCAGTTTCGTGCCCACCCACTCGGCGACGTACCGGCAGTGCGCCTCGGTCGCCGGCGGCAGCCACTGGGCAGGGTCCTGGTCGGACTTGGACCGGTTCGAGCGGGCGGTGACCGCAACCAGGCTGGCATCCGCGCCGAGGTCGTTGGCATACGCCTCCCGCCGCTGCGCGGACCAGGTGGAGGCGCCGCTGTCCCAGGCCTCGGCGAGCGGGCCCATGTGGTCGATGTCCAGACCCGAGGCCGACGTCACCCACATCTGGTCGTAATACGACCACCACCGGCCGCCCGTCAGACGGCACTTCGCCCCCACCGTCGGCGGCTCCACCGCCTCCGCGATCAGGACCTCCGCGCGGGTATTACAGCCGTCGGAGGGGTTGGCGCCAGAGTTCCAGTGGCGGAAGGCGTCACGGTCATAACCGGCACGGGACTCGTCCGCTACCGGCAGGGCCGCGATGGCGTCGGTCAGGGAGAGCGTGTCCGCCGCATGGGCAGGGGTGGAGACGGTGAGCGGCAGGACGGCGAGGGAGGCAGCGGCCAGGCCGCGCAGCACGGTCTTGAGCATGAGCCGTTGATAACGGCAGGCGAGGGGGCGCGATCAGGCGTTTGGCGAGTGCGCCGCCCGTGTGGGTGCAATGGTCGTACCGGCACCGGCGTGACCTGTTTCGTCCGCGCGCGGCTGTCGGTCTCGGCCCGGCAATCGGTGCTGGGAAGAGGTGGCACAGGTATCGATGATGGTCCGGGCCCGGCCGAAAGCGGGAGCGAAGGCGATGCAGGCGTTGCAGAAAACTGCCCGGTGACAGGTAAGAGCCGCCCCCGGCCGCGGCGGGGAGCCATGGTGGCAGCGAGCCAGGGGGCGGCAAGGGGTCACCGGGAACCCTCACTTGCGCCTTCCGTACAGCTGAGGCCGGCAGACGCGGTCGTGGTCGAGATTCACCCGGGTGAGTGACGTTTCTCCATGCGGGTCGACAGCCGGTACGTGCCGTCGACCTCCTGGACCGAGGGTGGGAGATCGGGCGAATGCGGCGGGCGCTGGTAGCGGTACCGGCGCAGGATGTGCCGCCAGGCGCGGGCGGCGACCGGGTGGGGGCGGTGGGCCATGGCGGACAGGATGGCAGACGATCACCGAGGGTGAAGACCATTGTGTCAACGTCCGGTCCGTCTCCTCGTTGGTGAGGGTGAGGTGGTAGCAGCCGGCGTTAATGCGAGTCGGATCCCGCAGGTGCGGTGCGGCTCGCAGTGGATGGCACCTTTCGTCTCCAGCTCACCCAGTTGGTAGTGCACGGCTCTCATCGCGGGAGGCCTGGCCTTGGACACCGACTCCTGCAGCGCGGCCCCAGCCTGGGAGTACCGCAGGCCGGCCGGTCCTATCTCGGTAACTGCCCCGGCCGCACACAGAACGGCACCCGCTGACGGCAACCTGCCCGGCTCCCCTACGCATGCCTCAGGGTTCAGCCGCTGAACCGGGCGGCACCGTGCACCGGGGTGATCCGCCCGGTGGGTCGGGCCGTCCGCTCTTGAGGCAGCTTGCCTCGGAAGGGATCCTGCCTGACTTGCGAGCTGGGGCAAAG
The DNA here is from genome assembly GCF_042263835.1 of Streptomyces sp. NPDC056128. NCBI lineage: Bacteria > Bacillati > Actinomycetota > Actinomycetes > Kitasatosporales > Streptomycetaceae > Streptomyces > Streptomyces sp. NPDC056128. Next base: position 1,808 of record NZ_JBHJVQ010000014.1, read on the forward strand.
GTGCGGTGGTCAGGTAGCCAGGACAGAGACGGCCCCGCGGTCCACTGCGGTCTCAAGACAGTCGTCATCCGGTCGCACATTCGCTCTCGCTGGCCAGCCGTTCATTCGATCTCGCCGCTTTCGATTCCTGCTGCTTCAAGTTCCTCACCGTGGGTCAGGAGCAGGCCGCAGAGGGGGCAGGAAAATGATTCGACGAGTCCAACGTCAACTGTCCGGTCGGGATGGGGGCAGCTTCCGTCAGGACACCAGCAGTCTGTGGCGTCGAGATCGCCGAACACGTTGCCGTCGTATCCGCAAGCCGGGCAGGGTCGCCACCAGAGGTGATCGCCGTCTGGCACCTGGCTGCTGCGGAGTGCTCCGTTCATCTCTTTCAAGCTGGTGAGGAGCGGCAGGTCCGGGTGCTCGGCACATGCCTCGGCAAGGCCAGCGGTGATGCTCGAGGAGATCAGTACCTTGACTGCTACGGCTGTCTGAACCTTCCGTCCAATGCCCGGGACGGCGTGTGAGGCGTCCGGACGAGAGGGAAACGGCAGTACCCGGTAGTCCGTGAGGAGCTCGCTGGCAGTCTGACGAGCCCGCGCTCCGGCGATCCGCAGCCCGGTCACCAGCGATGTGCGCAGCGTGGCGAGGTCCACATCCTGTTGGTGGTTGGCGGACCGCCGGGCGGATCCCCAGGACGCGACCTCGATGGCCGTTGCTACAGCTGTGCTAAGCGCTCCGTAAGCGGCAGTCCGCTCATGGAGCGCGCGTTCCTCGGCAGCAGCTTCGATGTTGGGACGGTCACCGCTCTTCAAGTCGGGCATGGCGGCAACCTGGTCCAGGTCGGTGAACACAGCCTCGTACTCGCCCCAGAAGTCGGCTGCGTCCAGGCCGAGCTCGGCGCGCAGAGACTCGACGACCTGAAGACCGAGCCCGACAACCTCGCCGGCTGCGTGGTCATCGAGGTGAGCATAGTGGGCCACGCCGTTGCGGGAGTCGGCGACCAGTCTGAACCTCTTCTCGTCGACAGGCATCCGGCCCCGCATGAAGATCGACGCGTCCTTGAATGCTTCGACGATGCCGATCGTTCTCGCCTGGGTCAGAGGCATGACTCCTTGCGCATCACCGAACCCGAGCGCATGGAAGCGATGAGCACGGTCGTTCCTCTCAGAGATGAGCAACGGGTCGTATCGGCACAACAGCGCCTTGAGGAGGTGCTCGCAGCCGACACCGGTGTGAAGCACCGCGAAGGCTCGCTGACCCGCTCGCCACGACTGCAGGCTCGCGTGCACGAACTGGGCCGCCATGTCGACAAACTTCTGCTCGTTCAACTCGCTTCCGCCCTCGCCTGGGCCCGTCCCCCCTTGGACGGCTGCCTTCCTACGTTACGGCGGTCGGCTCTCCTCCATGCCCAGGTTGGTCGACTGGCGGGTACTGGCGGCCTCCCCTTGGGACCGCCGCTGCTTGCGGCATGGTGCCCGCAGAGGGGAGATCAGGTCCGACACCCACCTGAAGCGACTTCTACAAGCGGCTACGTCGCAGCGCTCACCCCGCGCGAGTATTCCTGTTCTTCCATTGATTGACAGGCGGGCGGGTCGGTCCGGGCGAGTCGTCATGGTCAGGTTTGGTGCCCTGGCGGCCTGCAGTCCAGCACTTTGGCCTGTACGGGAAGCCGATGGGCTGCGGCCTGTTGGTGCTGTTGCTGCTCGATCTGCTCCCGGCTGTGGATTGGGGAGCAGACCGGCCGCCTGTTGGGATCCCAGATGTCGCAGTCGAAGAATCCGACCAGGAGGACGCCGGCCGTGCGGGGGTGGCACAGGTAGCGGGCTACCAGCTGGTCGGTCAGTGCCGTAGGGAGTGTGGGGTTCCAGCACCCCTTGCACTCGATGACAACCGTGACCGGGGCCGGGTCGTCGGGAGCAGTGGCGGCCTGGATGTGGATGTCGGTGCGGCCTCCTCCGCCGACGCCGGGGCGGTTGACTTGCACTTCGCGGTTGAGGATGACGCGCCGGTGTTCAAGCTGCATCTTCAGCAGACCGGTCACCAGGTCGCTGAAATCTTCCTCCCACATCGGCCACCAGGAAGAGCTGGCGGCCGAGGCGCTGCGGTTCCACAACAGGGTCGCCAGTCCGTTCGGTGCCGAGAGGGCTTCCTGGACGCTGTCCAGGGCTTCCATGACGACGTCGAGGAGGTGGGCCTCGTTGCTGATCACGCGTTTCCGGTGATCGTCGGCTAGTCGTCGAAGCTGGTCGGCTGTCAGGGGCTGGAGCTGGCGTTCGGCGGCATGGCGCACGGTGCGCCGTGCCAGCCGGTGCAGGCGGCGGGTCTGGTGGGGCACGGAGTCTGCCAGGGCAAGGAGCTGGGTTGCTGCGGCCTGGGTGCGCTTGTCTGCCATCAACTGGAGGAGGCTGTCGGCGAGGTCGTGGAGCCGGTCGGTCGTGGTGATGGAGTAGGCGACGCCGGGCTCGTGTTCGGGGCGGGGTTGCTGAAGTTCTTCTCGTGTCTGCAGGCGGCGGTGGAGGTCGGCGAGATCGGCTTCGCTGAGCGCGGCCACGCCGTCGGGCCAGTGGTGCCGGAGGGTGAGGTGTGTGGCAGTACGGCCGATGACCTCGTCACAGAGTTGAGGGGTCTCGTCGAAGTGATGACGGATGGTGGGCCACAGCCCAGGCAGAACGTCGAAGGACATCACGATGCGTACGGCCCTGATCCAGCGTTCCTGCTGTTGCGGATCCCGGTGGGGGCCTGCCTGCACTGCGTCGGTCAGGAGTGCTCGCGCTGTGGTGTGGCCGTGGTGGGCCAGTGCGGCCAGGGCTGTGGCCCAGGATTCAGCCGACCGGCCTGGGGCGGCCGCCCAGCGCTGGATGATGCTGCATGGTGCCGGCAGCGGCAGTTGCGCAAGAGTGCGGACCGCTTCGGCAAGACGATGGGCGTCGAGTACGTCCAGGCATAGTTCCAGTGCGGCACCGAAGGCGGAGCCGGCCTGTTGGGCACAGTCCCGCAGGAGAGTGTGGTGCTGTGTGGTTTCCTGCGCCCGGGGCGTCATCGTGGCCAGAGCCACCGCCCAGCCGGCCCAGCGGACGGCCTGATGGTGGCCTAGGGCGTTGTGCGCCTCGTCGAAGGAGACGAACCCCAGGGCCGTCAGTTCCGGTACTTCGGTGGCGTTCGGGCCCCAGGGGTCCATGTGCTGGCTGGTCCATACAGGGACCGCGGCCAGTACATGCCGTGCGGTTCTGGTCAGTTCTTCGTGCAGGTCGCTGCCCGGGTCGGGCAGCGATGGCGCTTGGGCGACTGCATTGATCAAGGGCTGGGAGGAGGGCTGGTTCGGGGGGCGTGTGCCGTCGGTGGTGCGGTGCAGGTGGCCCAGGACAGCGAGCCATGCTTCCCGCACCGTGTCCGGGCCGGCTGACTGCGCAGTCTGCAGGGCGGTGCGCAGCGCGTGCTCGTTGAAGGTGTTGCGGCGGCGTTCGTCTTCCTGGCGTTCGCGGCTGCGGCGCTGCCATTTTGGCTCCGGTCCGTCCCACCAGGCCGTGTCCCGTTTCAGGGCATCGTCCGTCTGCCGGGCATCATCGACGGCCTGGCGCAGTACTGTGTCCGATGGTCGTGGGCGGTGGCTGAGGAGGGGGCGTGCCGCGGTGCGCGATTCCTGGGACAGGGTGGGCCAGGCGGTGGCCCAGTGCAGGAGATCTTCGTCGGGGAACAAGCCCGTGTCCGGGTTGTGGTGGGCGAGATGTAGCACGTTGTCCGGGTCGGCGTGCTGCAGCACGTATGAGGCGAGGCGGCGGCGCAGTTCCGGTGCGCCGTGCAGGGCGCTGCTGAGGGATTCGAAGGCGGTGCGCGCGTCGGTGCGGTAGGCGAGTTCGCGATCGGCTGCGAGTGCGACGAGGGCTTGCCCGGCCCGTTCTTCCAGCAGGGGGTCCGGCTGTGCGGGGGTGTGGCTCAGCTGGGTGATGCAGGCGGCCAGCACCGTGGCCGCGATGGCGGCCTTGGGGCTCTTCTCTTTCAGTGCGTTGACGGACCAGTCGAGGAGGCTTCCGGCCTGGCCGGTGATCTTGTCCAGCCTGTCGAGGGTGAGACGCCAGGGCCATTCATCGAGGTCGGGCAGCAAGTCGAGGTAGTCGGTGACGGACAGGTGGTGCGGCCACAGGTGCTCGAGGGCTGCGCCGGCGACGCTGGGCTTGGAGTCGGATGCCAGGGTGCGCAGCCGGGCTACAGCTGCTGGGTCCTCGGCCTCGTGCAGGACGTCGAGGGCGAAGGCGCGGATCCGGGTGGGTGCGTTCGTCTCCTCTGCGAGTGCCAGCAGGTATGGGGTCAGACCGGCAGGCTGGCACTTTCCCGCGATCCACAGGGCGAGGTAGCGCTGGTCCGGGTCTGAATGCGGTGTCAGGAACGGCTGCAGTTGCGGGGCGAGGCCCGGATGGTTCAGCCGGTCGATTTGGTCCCAGCCGATGCGGTAGGGCTCCTGGACGGGGGCCGAGTCGAGTATGGCCTGGGCTGTCCTTCGGCGGTGCTCTGCGGGCAGGGCCTGGAGGTCGGCCAGGAGCAGGATGTACGGGTCGTGCTCGAGGAGGTCGTCGAAGAGTGTGTCGTCGACGGCGGCCAGGCGGGCGGCTATTTCCTGGTGCTCGGGCATGATGTGGCGGGCCTGGCCGGTTCCGGCCCACAGCAGCGCGCCGTGCGCGGCGGGCTCTACGGCTGTTGCCAGGTATTCAGCGGCCAGGTGTTCCTGCAGGCTTCGGTGGGCGAATACCCATCTGCGCTGGCCCACGGCGGTCAGGAGGCCGGACTCTGTGAGGTGGAGCAGTTCATGCCGGCCGCACCCTGGTGTGCCGTCGATTCCTGGCACGTGATCTCCGCCCAGGGTGTCCAGGTGCAGCTCTCCCGGCCCGTGGCGGGCACCGTCGGCGAGCGCGGCGCACCGGCTGAACTGCAGGGCGGCTGCGGCCCAGCGGGCCACGTCGAGGAGATGGTCCACAAAGGGCCGTTCCTGGCGCTGCGAGAAGTTCTGCGGCCAGGTTTCGGTGCAAAGCGTACGGCAGGCTTGTGTGAAGGCCTCCGCGACCGTGATGGGCAGTTCTCGTCCCTCTATCCGGGCCTTGATGAGGGGGATCAAGGTGGCCGGCTGCTGCGCGAGGGCCTGCAGACCCCGGCTGAGGACGTGCTCCATGAACGCGGCACCGTCCAGGCCGCTTTGGTCGACGGCGTACTGGGCGTCGGCTGGGCTGAGGGCCGCCAGTGTCACCATCGCGACCTGTCCCGGCTCCGGCCACAGGTCGCGCAGGCCTGTCTCCAGGTTCTCGGGCCACCGGGTCGTACGGCAGGCGATCCGCAGCCGGAGCCGGCGCCGCTCGTTCGGGGACAGGGCGCGCAGCTGGGTCAGCAACACCTTGTCGAGCCCTTGGATGTCGCTCAGCCCCTCGTCCAGGCCGTCCAGCAGCACATGCTGTGTTCCGTCGCCCTCGGGCTTCAGATGGTGCCGTAGGTGTGCGGCCGCGGTGGCCGTGTCATACACGTCCTGCCCGAGGTGGGTCAGCGTCGCAGGAGTTGTGTCATCGAGCAGGCGGGCGAGTTCCTGCTCGAACGCGACTGACTTGCCGCAGCCCCGCTCCCCCAGTACCACTACCACGGGAACATCCCGAACGTCGCCGAATTGGGTTCCCTCGCCTGTGCGCGGGCGATGCTCGACAGCCTGCTGCTGGTCCAGTTCGTCAGGCAGAGCTTCCAGGGCCCGTCGCCATGCGTATCGCATCCCGTCATTGTCTCCGACGTTGCAACGTCATCGGTGCGGTATCCGGGTGGTCACAGGGAGTGGGGACAGGTGCAGTCGGACAGGGCTACGCCAGCGGACTGGCGGGTATGGCCACCGACTACGGGATCGATGTGGAGGATTGAACCGAACGCACGACTAGATTACCGAGGCACATCGCGGCATAGGTGCGCGAACATCACAGCGTCCTCGCTCCGCACCGGGACACTCCCCGCTGAGATCTCGCCAGCAACGACTCCGCCGTGCTTACGGCATGCGCACCCGGCATGCGCTGACCCACGGTCAGCCAGCAATCGTCCGTGACGCCGTGCCATGCGGCCATTGAGGGATAGCCCTATGGATGGGGAGACGGTGTGGCGTCCTCCGTCTGGCGTCGGCGACGAGCCCGCCGTAAGGGCGCCAAGTTGCGGGTGTCCATGGCCGCGGCAACGACGACGGCCGCCAGCACTCCTGTTGCGGCTGCTGCTGCAAGGTTGGCCCATCCTTGGGCATATTGAGTCAGTTTGGCAGCCAGGGCTGCTGTTGCGCCGCCTGCGCTGATCTGGCCGAATGTTGACCGACGGGCTCGGTGGACGGCGTTGCGTAGGCAGGTGAGACAGGACAGTTTCGCGTCTCGGTCGCGCGTCCCCTGCCGCTTTCGGTGTTCGATATTTGCGATGATTCTGTCGAATCGGCGGTCGAGGTCTTGCTCCGCCCCTGCCGCACTTTTCTGCAGCCTTCGGTAGTACCGGTAGAGGGTGGGTGCGAGGTCGTCATCCGTCTTGCTTGCCACTGCGTTCTCCTCTCAGGGGGATGAAGAAAGGTTCCAGGAGATCCAAGTTCACCTTCGCCTGGTCAAGTTTGGCGAGGCCTTTTGATTTTTGCACTCGTCGCGTGACTGCTGCTCCTCCTACTGTGTCAACTAGCCCTTCGCAGGTCAGCAGGTGGATGAGTTCTGCTTCGACGGCTCTGCGTTCGCCGAGGCTTAAGCAGTCGATTGCCTGCAGGACGTGCCGGACGGGCTGCAGGTCGTCTGTGAGGTATTCGTCGAACACCTCCTCCAGCTTGTATTCAGCATAGGTTTGCATTCCGCATGTAGTTCGTTTCTCGCGGACAATCCCTTCTGCGATCTTTCGGATATCGCAGTAGGTGAAGGTCCTTTCGGGTTGGGAGAAGGCTCGCTCGAAGGCTTCGTCTGCGATTGCCAGTGGATCCACGACGAGGGGGGCGCATTCGAGTAGCAGGAAAATTCTTAGCCTGCCGATTTGTTTCTTGTACTGTTCGCGGAGTTCTGCCAGGCGGTCTTCCCGGTTCCGCTTGACGCGTCGCGGACGGATGATCAAGGCGGCTTCTCCTCCTGAAGAACGCGCCGGCAGCGGTCGGCGACTGAGGTGCCGCCCCTGCAACCTCCTTCGGTGACTGTATCGGCAGGGGCACCGGCGAGTGTTTATCGGAGGTGCGAAGTTACGCGCCATGATCACTTCTTTCGGTCGGTGTCTCTGTGGATACGTCTTGGTGGCCATTTCTGATCAGTTCGAGTGAGGCAAGCCGTGGCCTCGTAGAGGAGTGATGTAGGCGCCGATGAGGAATGTTTGTCGGTATCGGTGGGGGCCGTGTGCCTTCGTCTGTCGTCGGACCCGGGGGTAGGTATGTCTGTGGAGGCTGTTGCGGCGTTAGCCGCAGCTGGTGGATTGGCCGTGGTGCAGGCTGCTGGTACGGATGCTTGGGTGTCTGTGCGGCAGGCAGTCGCCCGGCTGCTGGGGCGGGGAAACTCTGAGCAGGAGGCTTCTGAACTGCAGCGTCTGGATTGCATGCAGATGGAACTGACGGCGGAGGCGAGTGACGCAGAGTCGCGAGTGAGGTGGGAGGGCGTCTGGCAGACACGCTTGGAACTGATGCTCCAGGCTCTTGGTGTCCAGGCGCGTGCTGAAGCCGCCGCGCAGCTGGCCGAGGTGGTGGAACGGGTCCGGTCGCTTCCGGGTGGGGTGCAGGCTGCGCCAGGAGGTGTGGCCGCAGGTAGAGACGTGCGGATCGCTGCCGAGGGGGGCTCGGTGGCTGGTGCGGTTGTCCGTGTAGAGGGGGGTGTGCATCTGGGGGGCCCTTTCCCTCCCGGGGCGAGGCCGCAGAGCTGATGCCCGCGGTGGAGGGAGTGGGCCAGGTGGTCGCGCGGGACGGAGCTGTGGCTGCCGGCCGTTTGGAGGTCGGCCAGTTGGTCGTGGCTGCTTCGTCTTCGAGCGGCCCCCGCATTGTGACGCTCACCGCCCCGATGGGGCTGCGGCATCCGAGGTATCCACTGCGGGGCCGCACGGAGCTGTTGCTTGACCTCCAGCGGCAATGCGAGGGGCAGGGGGACGGGCGTCTGCATGTCCTGCACGGATTGAGCGGCAGCGGTAAGACGTCGGTGGCTTTGGAGTCCGCGCACCGCATGCAGTTCCGCTTCGGGACTGCTTTTGGCCGCTGTACGTGGTGGATCGATGCGCGGCAGGCGGCATTGTTCGAAGGTGGGTTGCGGTCGGTTGCCCGGAGGGTGGGTGTGCCTGAGAGCCTCGTTGAGGCTGATGGGGTGGTGGATGTTTTGTGGCACCGGCTCAGTCAGGCGGACTGGCCCTGGCTGCTGGTGGTGGACGGAGTGGAAGATCCTTCGCTGCTGGACGGGCCTGGGCAGCTGGCGGCTGGAACCGGGTGGATTCGGCCGCATTCTTGCCCTTGTGGCCTGGTTCTGGTCACCACATGCGATGGAACTCCGGATGTCTGGGGGGCTGGTGCAGTCTTGCGTCCGGTACTTCCTCTGTCTGAGGGAGATGCTGTACGGGTGCTGATCGATCACGCCGGGCCTGGTGTCGAGCCAGTGGACGGTGCTTTTCGGCTGGCGCGCCGGCTGGGGGGCCTGCCTTTAGCGCTGCGGATGGCGGGGGACTATTTAGCCGAGGTGAATGAGATGCCAGAGGCTTTTCGTGACGCTGACATGCCCGCGGGCTTCGACGCTTTCGTGCGCGCGCTTGACGCACCGGTCGGTCCTGACCTAAGTCCTGCGCCTATGATTGCGGACATGCGGGGCCTTGCTCTTGGTCTGCTGGAGCGTCGCGGTTTCAAGTACGCGACTCCTCTGCTGGAGCTGCTGTCCGGATTTGCTGATGCTCCGATGCCGTACACCCTGGTGCTGCGTACTCCGCTCCTGCGCGGCGGGGACGGACTGGAGGAGATCGACGGCACGGCTGTGTGGCGGTCTCTGCGTGCTCTGGCGGCGCTGAGCATGATCGATCTCAGTCCGGCAGCGGGCGCCGAGGCGTCGGCTGACCATGCTGTTGTCCGGGCGACCGTTCGCGTGCATCCGCTGATCAGAGACCTCAGCAGCACTCCTCGGTACTTCTCGCTCGTAGTTGCCCTGCTGGGCCATGCGAGCGGTGCCTCTCAGGCCGGCAAACCGGAGGAGCCGGGGGCATGGGCGGGGTGGGCTCTTCTGGCTCCGCATGTGCTGCACCTGGTGGATCAGGAGGCGACCTTGGCTCAGGCGCCCTTGGAGGTCCAGGTCATGGGAGCGTCGGCTGCGGAGATGAGTGCTCGCTACCTGCAAGCACGCGGACTGGCCCGGCAGGCTGAGGCCGTCTTCAGCAAAGTGGTGCAGTGGCGCACACGCCTTTTGGGAGCGTCCGATCCCGAGACGCTGACTGCACAGCACAATCTCGCGGCGGCACTCCACGACATCGGTGAGCTGGCTCAGGCGGAGGCCGTCTACCAGCGGGTGTGGCAGGGGCACTGTGCAGCGCAGGGCTCGGATTTCCCCCACGGGTTGACGGCGCGGCACGAACTGGGACGGGTACTGCACGATCTGGGGCGCCTGGCCGAGGCAGAAGAGCATCTGTCTGCGGTACTGGAGAGCCGGCGGAGGCTTCAGGGGAACGAACACGGCCACACCCTGTCCGCGCGGCACGAACTGGCCCGCGTGCTTCATGATCTGGGCCGGTGGGAAGAGGCACGGCGAGCATATGAACAGGTACTCAGAGCCCGGCGGCGGGATCTAGACGAGGACCACCCGCGGACGCTGACGGTACTGCACAATCTCGCGTGCCTCGCCCAGGACGAGGGTCTGCTGGAGGAGGCTCTCGAGCAGTTCCGGGACGTGCACATCACGCGATCGCGGGTCCTCGGTGAGACACATCCTCAGACTCTGTCGACGGCCTACCGGCTCGGATGCGTGCTTCGGGACCGGGGAAATACGGCCGATGCATACGCCTTGTTGCACCAGGTTCATACAGCATTGTCATCGTCCCTGGGAGACCGCCACGCGCACGCTCGCAGGGCAGCATTGGCTTTGCGGACTCTGCCGTCGGCCTCTGGGTAGAGCCGTTTCATTCGTGGCTTTCGTTGAGCCGGCTGACCGCCGCAAGCAGGGTGGCCAGCGTATCCACGACGTTGGCGGCCCCTGCTTCCTTGAGCATGCGGGCATGGCGTTGGTGGGTGGCGACGCCGATGAACTGCACCCCAGCCGCGCGTGCGGCCAGAGCGTCGGCGAGGGACTCGCCGATGAGGAGTGTGCGTGCACGGTCGCCTCCGAGGCGACTGGTGGCCAGAGCGACCGCGTGGGGGTGCGGTTTCATCAGCCGAGGGTCTGTGGGGCGCCCGAAGACTCCCAGTTCTGGAACACTGGCGGCACCTGGCCCCAGGTGCGCGAGGAACGTCTGGACGGCGGCGCTGGCGTGGTCGGTGACCACAGCAAGCCGCCAGGGACCGCGGCTGAGCGCGCCCAGAAGCTGGGCAGCACCCGGCAAGGGCTTCGCATGACGTGCCGCGTTTGTTTCGTAGGTGGTCAGAATGCCGTCGAGGTGGCGGATCTGATCGGGCGATCCGCAGTCGACCACTGAGCGGAGCAGGGCGACGGGGTCGGCGGTGTCGCTGGTTTCCGGTCGCAGGTGCAGGCTGCTGGCCGCTTGGGCCAATTGGCCCGATACGGAGCGCACGTTGCCGGCGAAAAGCTTGCACAGGATGCCGTCGAAGCTGAACAGGATGGTCTGAGACTGGGCGAAGCATTGGCGAAGCCAGACAAGCTCGGGAGGGTTGCTTGCTGCTGTCAAGCGGGCGGAGTGGCGCAGGCTGTCTTCGACCCACGGGTACAGGGCTTCATACCAATTTTTGAAGTTGACGTAGTGGTGCTGTCCGTCGCGGGCAATGTCGTACAGACTGCCTTGGTACTCGGCTGCTGTCCCCCGTACTGGCCGGACCATGGGTGTGAGGGCTGTATCGCCGGCCAGGAGCGGAGAAAGCAGGGACAGTGTTCGCTCGTCGGAGCGAGCCAAATGAAGCCGACACAGCGTCTCCCAGCTCTCTGGCGAGAGTTGGGCGCGGAAGAAGACGTCCAGACGCTGCGGCAAGCTGGCAATGAGCTGGTCGACCTGTGCGTCCTCGCTTTCCATACGTCGGCGTGCCCGCTGCTGCTCTTCGGCGGTGGGGCCGTAGTATGCGGCGGCTGCTTCCACTGCCTGGCGTCGTCGCCTTTCCCGCAGGGCGCGTGTCTCCTGGCATAGGATGCGTGCCACTGTCGCGACAGGGCGGGTGTAGCAGGCTGCGATTTCTTTGACGAGCTCGTCTGCGACCTCTGGCACGTCTGTGCGGCCCGGTGCCAGGTGGGTTTCCAGGAGGGCGGTCACTGTTTCTCCGATTCCCTCCAGGCGCTGGCGGACCGCGGGGACATTGCCGATGTGCCTCTCCAGTGCGCGCATCGACACCCCTAGGGCGGCCGCCAGACGGGGCGTCAGGCCGTACCGCCCTTCTGCAGTCAGCCCCTGTGTCTCGAGGCGGCGATAACTGTGCAGCTTCAGCCCCAGCTCGTCACACAGATCGCTGGCGCGCAGACCGTTGGCCCGACGGAGCTCTGCCAACCCCCAGTTTTTGAGGCTGTTTTGGTTCGCCAACTGCAGAGGATGGACTCCGAGGGCTTCGGCAAGCCGGCGGATGCGCGGCGGGTCCGGGACACGCTGGCCGCTCTCGTAGGCAAGGATCTGCGCCTTGCTGGCCCCCACTCTGTCTCCGAGTTCTGCCGCGCTCAGGGCACCGTGCGCAGACTGCGAGCGCGCCTGTCTGAGACGGGCACCGGAAAACATCAGCGCCAAACCTCTCGCCATCGACGGCCCCCTCCCAGTCGGCGCGGTACATTTTACGTGCGCGGTGCTCTGGAATCAGGGGGTCAATTCACCCTGCCTGAAACCTTGCAAGCTGGGTGAACATGCCATCAAGGCGCACTGGCCCCTCCCGGAGGACTGCGCCGGACAACGACATTGGAGTCCGACACCGGTGACAACCGAGGCCGCCAGACAAGGGGCGGGCCCCGTGGCGATTGCAAATATCTCATCCACGGGACCCGGGTCGGCGACTCAGCGTCACGCAGAGCCTCTCCGTGTGCAGCGGAGAGGCTCTCCGGCTATACGAGCCCGGAGGATGCGCAACACTGGTCTCCGTCCCTCGGGTCCGGAGGATCCGGGGAGGAGCGCATCGCCTACCTCCTTCCGACTGAGGCGGCTCCGGAAGCCGAGGTCAGCCAGCTCGGAGGCCTGCTGACCCCGCCGCCCGGCACCGACACCAGGAAGGGGCTGACCACGACACTACCCGGCCGCCTTCCGTACTCGTTTACGAAGGCCAGCCCCGCCGTAGTACGCCACATCAGCCGCCAGACGCTGCCCGCTCCCCCACACGGCGCATCAGCGGCCGTCGAGTTCTGCTGCAGGGTTTCCAGTTGCGGCGTCGTACGCCTCACGGCACCCGGACGGGTAGCGCTGCCTCACCAGTAGTGAAGGGGGGCGCACGTAGCGTTGTGCGCCCCTGTCGCACCCCCGCACACCCCGAGGCGCGCGCAGTCGGCACGGCCCCTCACCTCCGAACGCCGAGCGCACGCCGGGCGGGAACGCTCCTGCGGGGCCTTGCGGTGGGCTAAGAGGCCCCCTCCATCACCGCGCCGCCCTCAGACCCCCTCCCGGGCACCCCTGCCCGGAGAGCGACCCACGGGCCACAGCAGCAGGCCGCACCCCGATCGCGCCCACGAACTGGCACCGGCGCATCCATCAACGAGTCCTCGACGTCGCCACCCCACTGCGTCTCGATGTTTGCTTCCGGAAATCGGCTGTGCTTCAGTGGCGCCGACTGTCGCTATGCGCCATCCGTACCAGCCGCCACAGGTGACAAGGCCAATGATCAAGCGCTGGCGTCCGCGCTCTCACTGTTCTCACCGGCGTCATGTCTTGGTGGTGGCCGTGTACTACCGCACGAACCTGACCATGCGGCAGCTCGGGCCGCTGTTCGAGATCTCACCCTCGACGGTGTGCCGGGTGATCCAGCGGAGCGGTCCGCTGCTCGCACTGGAGCCCGTTTCCCGACCAGGCGATGCGGCCGACCGGTTGGGGATCGTGGACGGCGCCCTCATCCCGGTCCGCGACCAAAATGTCGGCTCCTCGTCACGCAACTACCGGTTCTCGGCGAACGTGCAGGACAGAGTGGACGCCGACACCCGCTTGGTGATCGCGGCGGCCCGACCGGTGCGGACGCGCATGCCTGCCGGAACTCGGGCCTGGCCGGGCACTGCCAGGGCATGACCGTCCTGGCGGACGGCGCCTACCTCAACTGCGGCATGGTCACCCCGCACCGCAAACGCCCCCGACGCGAACTGCTACCCGAGCAAGGAGGATGACAACGCCGCGCACCGCAAGGTCCGCGCACGGGTGGCCAGCGGCCAGCGGCGCGTGGACGGTGGCGTGCTTGGCGCGGGTACCGTTGGCGAAGCGGTGTCCGGTGGGCCATGGCGAGCCGCCGTCCACCGGTGCCTGGACCAGTCGCATGACCGTGTTCCGGCTGGCCCTTGCCCCGAAGACGTCGGCCAGCCGGGCGCCGGCTCGGCCGGCCACAACCCGCCGAGCGACACGGCGGGCCGCAGGGGCGGCGCGGCGTGTCGCTCAGAGCCCCCGACCCAATGGGCATGGCACCTATTCGTGCTCTGGCTGGCCCCTACATGGCCGGCTCGTACGCCACGGTCTGTTCCGGGCAGCCGACCGCCACCTCGCGCAGCGCCGCCGCTTCGGCCTGGTCTGCCGAAAGGGTCCAGCGCAGCTTCGTGCCCACCCACTCCGCGACGTACCGGCAGTGCACCTCGGCCGCCGACGGCAGCCACTCGGCCGGATCCCGGTCGACTTTCGACCGGTTCGATCGGGCCGTGACCGCGACCAGGCTGGCCTCCGCGCCGAGGTCGTTGGCGTACGCCTCCCGCTGTGCCGCGGACCATGGCGAGGCGCCGCTGTCCCAGGCTTCGGCTAGCGGACCCATGTGGTCGATGTCCAGACCCGAAGCCGACGTCACCCACACCTGATCGTGGTACGACCACCAACGGCCACCCGTCAGACGTCACTTCGGGCCCACCGTCGGCGGCTCCACCGCTTCGGCGATCAGGACCTCCGCGCGGGTATTGCAGCCGTCGGAGGGGTTGGCGCCGGCGTTCCAGTGGCGGAAGGCGTCGCGGTCGTAACCGGCACGGGACTCATCCGCCACCGGCAGGGCCGCGATGGCGTCGGTCGGGGAGAGCGTGTCCGCCGCGTGGGCGGGGGGTGGAGACAGTGAGGGGCAGGACAGTGAGGTAAGCGGCGGCCAGGCCGCGCAGCACGGTCTCCGCCCCACAGGCCCTCATTTCGCGTGCGGACCGGGCGACCGCTTGAGGGTCCAGTGCAGGTCTTGCGTGTACGGGCAACCGTGCCATGAGCCGAGCACCCCGGCCGATGTCAGCTGGGTCAGCAGAGGCGGGAGCTCTTCAGGCTGCAGGCCGCAGGCTCTCGCCATTCGGTCGGGCTCGGCCAGGCCGCTGCCGAGCGCGTCCGTGTGTGCTGCGAAGTAGATACTTGCGAGTTGGTGGAGCCTGCTGGCTTCTGCCGTCTTGGACGGTCGGCCGGCGCGCAGGGCCCAGTCCGCTGCGCGGCGTCGGTCGGGGCGTGCTGGAGCCTGGCCGAGCAGGGCGGGGTCGAGGAGCCGGGCGGCGATCTCGCGGGGGGTGCTGGCGGGCAACGTGTGCAGCCAGTGTGCCTGTTCCAGGTCGTACCAGGGCTTTGAGGTGTCGAGGCGGAGGCTGCGCAGTACGCCTCTGGGGAGGCGGACGTGCAGGGTGTCGTCCACGCGGAGCGCGCACTGCAGGGCGAGCAGGCGCGCGGGAGGCGGGCTGTCGTCGGGGAGGGTGGCGGCCAAGTAGGTGAGCATGTCGCGGACGCGGGTCTTTTCGTCCGGCCCTCTGGGCCGTCGACGACGTCGGGGCGGGGCGGGCCGGGGTGCTGGGGCAAGGGCCGTGTCCGGGACGACGGCCGCCCGGGCAGTTGCTGCGGCGCAGGCGGTGCAGGTGTCGGTGAGTCTCCAGATCCGTCCGCCGCGTTCGCAGGCGAGGAGGAGGCGGATGGGGCCGTTGCAGCCGCGGTGGCGGGGGTGCCAGCGGCATCCGCGTTCGCGGCACTGGCAGGTGCGCAGGTGGGGTGGGCGGAGGTCGCAGCGTGCGTGTCGTGCGAGGTGTGCGAGGGCGGCTGAGCGGGCGGAGGCGGCGGCAACTTGGCGGCCTGTGTGGGGGCATTGCAGGCAGACGAGGGCGAGGCCGTCGGGGTGCGGGCGCAGTTCGACGGTCCAGGTGCCGGGTGGTGCCGGGCATGCTGTGCGCAGCCTCATGGGCGCGTGCTCCTCCTGCTTGTGCGCGCCGGTCTTCTCGTGGGGTGCGGGGCGGCGGTCACCCTAGTGCAGACCTCTGCCCTTGTGGCGGCTGGTGCGACCTGCGGAAATAGGGCAGAGGTCTGCACTGACAGGGCATGGGTCTGCACCGTCGGATGGACAGGTGACGATCTTGCCGCCCGATCCGGACCTCAACGCGCTGCGGCTGGAACTGGCGCGCCTGCGGGCCGCGCACGGATGGACCTACGACGAGCTCGCGGCCCGCAGTGGCCTGGCCAGGCGCACTCTCATCGAGATCGAGCAGGGCCGCACCGTCGGCACCTTGAAGACGTGGCACGCCCTCGCCCACGCCCTGGGCACGCCGCTGGATGAGCTCTTCAGCACGCTGTGCCACGGGCACGACCTGCCCGGCCCCGTCGACGACTGACTCCGTGGCCGCGCAGGCGCGGCAGATCACCCGAACTGGCGAGAGCCCTAGAACGCATGGCTGATTGTTCGCATGTCAGTCTCACCGGATGCGGCCGGCTGGGCGATCGCTCGGTGCCGCCGAGGCGGATCCGGCGTGTCGGCTGGCAGATTCGCCCTCATGCGCTCCACACCTCCCTCCGCGGCCCGGCACTGGGACAGCAGCCCGATCGCCGTGCGCCCGCGCCGTCTCCTGCAGATCTCCCCCGACGGCGCCAGCCGCCTGTTGCGCTGCGGCCAGCGCGACCGGTGCCGCGAGTGCGGCAACGGGATCGAGTGGTACCACCGCGGCACCGGCCCGCACCGGCGCCTGGTCCGTCTTCATCCCGGCGAACTGCCGGCCGCCCGCGTGCCCACCGCGTGCCGCTGGCACGTCAGCTCCGGTGTCGCCTACCCGGCCGGTGACGGCGGCAGCTGGTGCCGCCTGCTTCACGCGGTGCTCTGCCCCGCCCGGGATGCGGACCCGGCCTCGACCGATCTGGCCGGGCTGCGCCGGGCTCTGGCCGTGACCACGCGCCGTCTGATCGACTGCGGGGCCTTCAGTCCCAGCCCTGCCCCGGACCGCCCGGCGCCTGCAGGCGCCGCTGCGCAGGTCTGTCGTCCGGCTCGGCCCGTCGTGCAGCTGCTGTACGTGCGCTATCTCGCGTCCCGGCCGGTGGAGGAGATCCGGTGCACCGCGCAGACCCGGCGCCGCGACCGCTGTACCAGCCCGCTCCTCACCCCAGGCGCCCCGGCCGGCGCCTGGCGACTCATGCCCGTCACCACGGCGGGCGGCCAACTGGCCCTGCCCGCCGATATGATGGCCGTCTACGACCTGGGCCGCCTCCCCTATGCCGAGCAGCTGTGCTGGCGTGCCCAGCGCTGCCCGCAGCACGCCGCCCTGCCCACGGCTGCCGACCTGGCGGTCGCCGACTGGGAACCCTTCGATCCGCTGCGCCACCACGAACACGTCCACGCCCGCCTGCCCACCGGCGGACGGCGCCCCGGCCCCCACGGCCGCGTACGGCAGGCGGTCCGGCCGTGACGCCGCACCACGCCGTCGAGATCACGTTGACCAGGCCCGCCGCTCCCGGCGAACTGCGGGATGCGCGCTGCGGTGTGCCCCTGGCCGCGAGCGCGGACCGCACCCGGCTGATGACGCTCTACAGCGCCCGCAGCCCCGGTGGCGCCCTGCACGGGGTGCGGCGCCGACTGGGCGCGCGCTTGCCGGTCGACGTCCTGACCACGCACTACCCCGACCACCGTGGGCAGGTCCTGCTCAACGTCGCCCTGCCCCATTCCGCCGACAAGGCCCTGCGCCAGGCCGCGGCAGTCCTGGGGCAACGCCCCCAGGACCTGCTGCAGCGGCGGGTGACCACGGTCCTCGCCCAGGACGCCCGGGAACACGCCCGTCGCCTGGAGGCCCGGCTCGAAAACCTGCTCGCCGACCACACGCCCGATGAAGTGCTGTCCTGCGTGGCCGGCCTCCTGTACCGCCACCAGCGCCCTCCCGTCCGCACAGCGCCGTGACTCCCCCCTGCCCCGCTCACGATGCGGCGGCTGCAGGCGCCTCTTTCCCTTTGGTCCTCTTCAGCTTCCACGGAGCCGTTGTTGCACACGCCCACCGACGAACAGGCCCAGGCCCTCGATGCCTTCCGGGCCGGCCACCATCTCGTCCTGCAGGCTGGCGCCGGGACGGGAAAGACCAGCACTCTCACCCAGCTCGCGGCCAGCACCCCTCGCCGCGGCCGTTACCTCGCCTTCAACAGGGACATCGCCCGTGACGCCGCCACCCGCTTTCCCCGCACCGTGGTGTGCAAGACCGCCCACGCCACCGCATACGCCGCGCTCGGCCAGCGCTACACGAGTCGGCTCAACAGCCCCCGCCAGCCGGCCTGGAAGACCGGCCAAGCTCTCGGCATCACCCGCCCGGTCCGTATCGGCACCCACGAGATCGGCCCCCGGCTGCTGTCCCACACCGTGCTGCGCACCGTGACCCGCTACTGCTACTCCGCCGACCGCGCCCTGGCCCACCACCACGTGCCCCACCTGCGCGGCCTGACCGGATCCGGCGAACAGACGCAACTCGCCCAGGAGGTCCTGCCGTTCGCTTCCAAGGCCTGGGCCGATCTGCACAACCCAGACAGCGGTGCGGTCCGCTTCGAACATGACCACTACCTGAAGATGTGGGCCCTGACCAAGCCCAGGATCGAAGCCGACTTCCTCTTCCTCGACGAAGCGCAGGACACCAACCCCGTCCTCGAGGAAGTCTTCAGCGCCCAGCGCAGCCACGCCCAGCTCGTCGTGGTCGGCGACTCCGCCCAGGCCATCTACGGCTGGCGCGGCGCGCGCGACGTGATGACCGGCTTCGACGCCACTCCCCTGACCCTCACCCGCTCCTTCCGCTTCGGCCCCCTCATCGCCGAGGAGGCCAACCGATGGCTCGCCCTCGCCGACGCCCCCATCCGCCTGACCGGCACCCATGACCTCGCCACCGAGGTCGGCAGCCTCACCCGCCCCGACGCCGTGCTGTGCCGTACCAACATCGGCGCGATGGCCGAGGTCATGCGCCTGCTCTCCGCCGGCCACCGCGTCGCCCTCACCCGCGGCAAAACCCAGCTGAGCCAGCTCGCCCTCGCAGCCCGCGACCTGAAAAGCGGCCGTCGTACCACGCACCCCGAGCTCGTCTTGTTTCCCTCCTGGGGCGAACTACAGGACTATGCCGTGCACGACCCCGCCGGACGCGACCTCCAGCCCTTCGTCGACCTCGTCGACACTCATGGCACCGACACCATCCTCACTGCCGTCCACCAACTCACCGACGAAGCCCGCGCTGACGTCACCATCTCCACCGCGCACAGCGCCAAAGGCCGCGAATGGCCCACCGTCCGCATCGGCGACGACTTCCCGCCTCCCAAGGAGACCGACCAGAACGACGCCCAGGGACGTCCTGTCCCGGAGCCCGTCAACGACACCGACGCCCGCCTCGCCTACGTCGCTGTCACCCGCGCCTGCCAACACCTCGACCTCGGCGGCCTGGCCTGGATCAACGACCACCCTGCAGCTCAGGGCACAGCCGGGCAGCAATGACGCAGAACAGCGTCTCTGTCGTGAATCCTGGCGTTCCTCAGGAGGACGACGGGGTTGTGGTCGCCGTGGGCGGCGCCGAGTCGGACCTGGTATGGGCCGCCCGACGAAGGACCGATTCGGCGTTCGGTACGTCACTTGCCTGAGTGACGTGGAGCCGGTCGCCGAAGGTTTCGGCACCCGTGATTGCGGGACGTTGTCGTCCGTGTACGACGAAGACCTGCAGCCCCTGGTGGTGGGCAAACGGGGTCAGGTCAACAGAATGGGCAGTACTGGGCTGCGGATGGAGCGTGAGTCGGGTCAGTGAGGGGAAGACGCGTGCCAGCTGCCGCAGGTCTCCTCCCTCGGCCAGCGAGGGCAGGGTCAGAGCGCGGATCGTGGGCAGTACGGGCACCGATTCCAGTGCGACTACGGGTGACGCGAGCGGGAGCTGTACCGCGCGCAGTCTGGGTAGCTCTGCCAGGCGCTCGAAGAGGTCGTATACAGGGACCTGTTGCCACAGGGCCAGTCCGTGCAGCCCGGTCCATCCGCTGAGCCCGTCAAGGTCGAGGGTGCCATGGCTGTCGACCGACAGCCGTGCCACCCCTGGATGGGGCGGTGGCAGCCTGGTCATGTGCGAGCTGGGGAGGCTGGCGATGCGCAGTTCGCGCAGTGCCGGCAGCTTGGGTACGGTCTCCAGGTCTTCGGGGTGCATTGTTGAGGCGTGTAGTTGAAGTCGCCGGATGCCTTGCAGTCGCTGCAGGTGGTGGAGCCGGTCAGGCTGGCCGATGACGAATTCCAGGTCGTCGAGTCGCATGTGCGCCAGCACTTCGCTCAGGTAGTCGGCGGCGGGGACCGGAAAGGTGTCCCAGTCGTTGAGGATGGTCTGGCGAACTGCGCGATTGGACTGTTGCGCCAGCGAGCGGAGCGAGGGCAGGCAGTCGGACGTGCCGATCTTGTTCAGCGTGTCGAGAACGAGCAGTCCCTGTTCTTCGCTCAGCGTCTCGAAAGCCGGCAGGAGCGGGAGGACGTAGGTTCCTAGCTTGGCGAGTTCAGCGGACTGGACAGTGCTCGTCGGAGGCATCAGGGATTTGACACGGGCAGCGACTCTGTCGCGTATGTCCTCGTCCAGGTAGACCGCTGTCAGTGCACAGTTCGCGGCCAGCATCCACAGTTTCCACTGCTCCCATGCGCTCGCCCCGTCCCCCTGACGGATGAGGGAGTCGAGTATCTGCCGCAGCCCGCTGCGCGTGTTGCACTGGCCGGCAGCCAGCTGTATGACGTCCTCCCATTCTTGCTCGGCGGCATGTTGCATCAGTTCGCCGACGTGGTCGGTTTCCAGGAGTTCCTTCGCAGCCAGGTAGTCCTGAAAGGTTCGGTGGATGAACTGGATGCTGCCTTCTGCGCGTTCCTGCAGCAATCCACTGCGGTTGAGGACGTGGCGGAGGATGCGTTCCGCTGTGCCCTGCTCTGCGACCCGGGGCATGCCGCGCAGCGCATCCTGCAGTTGCCTTTGTGCTTGCTCGTAGGTGAGCTGGGACAAACCGTTTCGCACCAGCCATGTGGCGATGCGCTGGAGCAGGAGTCTGTGCTCCTCGGCCTCTATGTTGATTCCCTCTGGTGCGACGACGCCACGCAATGGGTCCCGGTTGACCAGCATGTCCAGGGCCGCCCGGTACAGCGCGGTGCGGCTGGTGGGCAGGAGCCCGCGGCGCCGACGGTGCAGTGCGCAGATGACGGCGCACAGCAGCGGTGTACGAGCAAGGTCGCGCAGGGCGGGATTCGCGGCGAACTGCTGGGCGAGGTCCTTCTCCAGACGGGTGATCTCGGCGTGATCGCGGGAAGTGGACGACAGCTCCAGTCGTGCCGCGTTGTGCCACACGTGGACGAACTTCTGGATGTCCGAATCTCGCATGCTCAGGAGTCTCAGGCTGAGCACTCCGTCCCGCATGCCGAGCCAGTCTCCGTCCCCTTCTACGGCCAGGGGTCTCATCGTGACCATGCAACGCACGTGATCGAAGCTTTCCAGCAAGCGAATGAGCCACCTCCGGGCGGCTTGCCGGTCCTCCTGGGGCACCTCGTCCAGTCCGTCGACCAGCAGGAGTGCTCGCCCCGCTTCGAGAACTCTGCTGGCCCAGCCCTCGGGTGGGTCATCGGCGACAAGGCCGGCAATCTGCGGCAGACGCTTCGGCGTGGGAAACTCGCCGCCTTGGGCGCGCAAGGTCCGCATCGGGATGACGAAAGGCACAAGTCCGTTGAAATGGGCCAGCTGTGGGCCGAATGTTGCACATGCGGCGTGGGAAGCGAGCCACCAAGCCAGCGTCGTCTTTCCCGCGCCGGCTTCCCCGCGCAGCAGGATTACCGATTCGCTGCCGGTCAGCAGACTGTTGATACGCCGTGGATGAGCAGGGACGTCGGAGCCGCGTCGGGAACTTGACTGTTCTGCTTCCAGGGCCAGATAGGCGGCGTCCAGATCCCATCGGGACTCGTCATTGCTGAGCTCCTCGATACCGATTACCTCGATCTTTCGGTACCGGTCCTTGACGGCCTTGCTGTACCGCGCCTCGAACGGCTCATCACCTCGGTGGAGCTCTGTCACCTCTTCCATGACCGCGGGCAGTTGCCTGTCGTAGGGGAGGCGCTCGGCAGGAAGCAGGCTGATGGGCACCGCTTCGACACGCGAGTGGTCCCGCCCTCGTGGGACGTCGGTGACGATCCCAATCAGCACTCCGCCCGCGAACACGGGCGCCCCGGACAGACCAGCCAGGGGAGACTCTGCCTGATCTTGCTCGATAACCGACCGGCGGGAGAACTCGCAGACGATGACGGGACGCGGACGGCCCGCAAAGGGCATCACGGTCGCCTCGAACTGGTCGGCTTCCAACTCCTGGCGATCACCACGCCGTTGAATCGCCGGGAAGCCCACGATCTGGCAGTGGGGAAGAGGATCCCCAGAGGCCACCGTGCCCCAACGCAGGCGCCGCAGCATGGCGGTGGAATCGTTCGGCAGCACGGGCGTGTGAGCCTGCAGAAGGGCGAGGTCGGTGGGCGTATCGTCCACGTCCCGTGTCTGCCGGCCTCGTTCCGCCTCACGCCTCGGCATACCAAAACCGTCCGCCAAGTCCGGTTCGGGATTCTCCCGCAGGCGCTGAGCCTCGGGCGTGAGAGAGAGAATCCCAGAGCCGGTGCCTTCAGGCTTGGAGCCGGAGACCTTCTGGGGAGCAGCACCGCGTCTAGGGCTGCTGCGCCAGTACACCTGGCAGGTGATCCACCCTGAAACGTCCGGATGACCGACGCGAACAATGTCGTGGTCTCGCACCACGTGAGCAGCTGTCAGGATCAGCGAAGGGGTAAGGAGCACTCCCGTGCCTTGCATGGCCCCCTGCACGACGACCACGCGGTGGTTCGCCGAGCGTTCCAGGCTCACGAGGTGGCCGAACCTCGTCCAAAGTGAGAGACATCGCCTGGTTCGTCATTCCCGACCTGCCACGACCCTCCTGTTCTGACGTCTTTGGGCTTCAGGGTGAAGGCCACCTTGTGGGTGCGGGCGTTTGCCGATGCTCCGTCGACTCCCGCGTCCATCACCCAGGCACGGATCTTCACGCCGCCCTTTGCCTCTCTGCGCAGCTCGACCGTGAACTCCATTTGGATATCACCGAGTTCGAAGGCCAGGTCGCTCCCCACCCCTTGGGAAGCGGCGATGAGCAGTTCATCGCGTACGGCCTGGACTGCGGACGCCAGCTCGATCGCGTCTTCGCTCATATCGTCCCCCTAGCCAGCATTGACACTCCTGCCGAAACGTACCCGTTTCCGCGGGCTGGGAAAGCCGGTTCGTGGCTATTGAGGCTGCTGTGCTGCATCGACGGCCCGTGACCGGGCCGAGAGCCAACGGGCATCTGCCGCGCCGCGTCACCCGCCTGCCCCTGGGCGACATCAGCCACACCACAAGATCACTCTCAGCGCGGGCGCCAGGTCCGAACCTCCAGGTGGAGGATGCGGGCGTCGGGGCGGATCCGTCCAGTCTCCACAAGCCATTGGTGGACGGCGGCGGTGACGTCTCCGCTGGCGGTGTCGACGCGGCGGGCGAAGTCGGCTGCGTCGTGGCCGCCGGTCTGGGCGGAGCCGTAGGAGCGTTCCTCGGTGTGGTCGGCGCGCTGGGTGACGTCGCGGCGGATTCCGGGTGAGTCGGTGCGGCTGCCGGAAGGGTACGCGAAGGCGGTCTTGGCGAGGCGGACGGTGAAGGCCAAGCGCAGGCCGCGTCGGGCTGCTTCGGCGATGAGGGGGCGCAGTCGGGCGGAGCCGGAGGCGATGGCCTGGGTGCCGACGCGTCCGGCGCCGGATCCGGTCGGTGTGATGAGCACGGCTTTGGTACGCACCCGGGCGCGGGTCCCGGAGGCTGTGGTGCGCCGGGTGATGTGGTGGGCGGCGATGGAGGTGAGTTCGGGCAGATCGGTGATCCCGCCGGTTTCCACGGCAGTGAGGACCTGGCGCAAGGCGGGGACGAAGGCAGCGCCCTTGTTCCTGGTGTAGAACTGCGAGACCAGGGAGGGGTCGCGGTCGATGATGCGGGCGATGTCGCGTTTGGTGTAGCCGGCCTGCTGGAGCCGGTCGGCGAGTTGGGCGGCGTCGTTCCTTCCGGCGTCCTGTGAGGGGCTCTTGCGGCGGGTGCGGGGGGGCATCAGGCCTCCTGCCGGGTGGTGTGGGTGGCGCGGCCGGTGTCCCGCAGGATGAGCAGTTCCTCTTCGTTAATGGGTGCGGTGACGGGGCTGGTGAGGTGGCCTCGCAGGAGGTAGTCGCCGGGCTGATGGTGGTAGGGCCAGTTCTGGGGCTGGGTGAGGTAGAGGGCGTCGGTGCGGAAGGCGATGACGGTGCCGGGCGGGGTGTGGAGGGCGCCGGCGTAGGTGTTCTCGTCTCGGTGGCGTTGGCTGAGGAGGGCGGCGCGGGCGCCGGACCAGATGGCGGCGGCCCATTCGGGGTGGGCGTTGGGGTCGCGGCTGAAGCCGGTGGGGCGCTGCCAGGTGATCTGCTGGTCGTCGAAGGCGATGATTTCGGCGTCTGGGGGGAGGTCGCGTTCGAGGGCGCGGGGGGTGGTGCCGGTGACCATGCGGGGGCGTTGGGCGAAGGAGCCGATGCCGTACAGGAGGATGGCGCGTACTGCGCGGGAGGCGAGCTGAGAGGCGCGGGCTTGTTGGGGGTCGCCGTGGATCTGGGCCTGGGTGGTGAGGTTGGTCCAGGTGTCTTTGAGTTTCTTGGCCCAGTCGTCGAGGGGTTTGCCGTCGTCCCAGAGGATGCCGTCGAGGATTTCGATTTTCCACGGCTGAAAGGGGTTGGTGAGGGCTGTGTGGAGTTCGGGTCCTCCGGCCCAGGTGGTGAAGGTGGTGCCGGGGGCGGCGGGGTAGTGCCAGGCCCGGTCGCCGGGGGCGGGTGCGGGCAGGAGGCCGACGTGGTTCCAGGTGTCGGGGACGGTGGCGCGGACGTGCCAGTGGCCGCAGCCGTACAGGGCGCGGATCTGTTCCTTTTCGCTCCAGGAGGCGAAGGTGGCGGCGGTGATGCGGCGGGGGGTGCCGACGGGGGATTTCCAGGTGTGTTTGGCGTAGGCGAAGGTGCGGTCGTATTCGACCAGCGCGGGCAGTTGGTCGGGCACGCGGGGTGGGGTGATGAGTTCGTTGCGGCCTTGGCCGGCGGTGGCGTGGAGCAGGCCGCGCAGTTCTTCGGACTGCACGGGGAAGCCGTCGGCGTGCTGGCCGCGTTGGGGGATGGTGCGGGTCCACAGGTCGCGGCCGGTCTGGGAGGGGGAGCCCATGAGGACGGCGTCGCTCCAGTGGCGGCGCAGGGCCTGCCACAGCAGGACGAAGGCGTCGCGGACGGTGGCGGGGGTGTCGTTGGTGTCGAGGTCGAACCACTCCCCCACGGAGCGGATCTCGACGTGGGTGGTGCCGTCGTTGCTCTGGTAGCGGCCGACGGGGTTGCGGGCGTGGACGAAGTGTCCGGCCATGCGGTCGCGGCCGCGGCCGGTGTCGGTGCGCCAGCCGGGGGTGGGGGCGTTCAGCCAGGCGGTGACAGCGTCGCGGAGGTAGGGGTAGCGGTCGGCGTCGCGGTGCCAGGGGTCTCCGGCGGTGATGTAGATCCGCTCCACGCCGTCGGGGACGGTGTGAAAGACGGCGGTGAGGATGTCCGCTGCCGTGCGGCCTGCGAGGTCCAGGTGGTGGGTCTGGTGGCGGTGGACGAGGACGCCGGTGGTGGTGTCGAGGAAGACGGTGGAGCGGGCCTGCTGCGTGAAGTTCGGCCGAGTGGAGGCGAGATTGGGGGCGTGGGTGAACCAGGCATCGCCTGCTGCACCTTCAGGAAGGGAGGGCAGGGTCCGCGGTGCGTTGGGGGCTGAGGGCTCGGGTGTGGCGTCGGCTGGCGGCGTGGTGGACTTCTGCGGCGGTGGTGCGGCGGGCTGTACCTGTGCGTCGTTCGTTGCGGGTGCCGCTGCGTGTTGCCGAGCAGCCGCCTCGGCGTCGGCCTCGGGAGGCGTGACCGGCTCCGGGACCTGACGGGGGGCGGCGAGGTCGTCTGGGGCCAGCTGTGGGGCGAGGGCCACGATGTCGGCGACGCTCATCCCGGCGGCGGGGGCGATTCGCTCGGCCTTGGCCTTGGCGTAGGCGGCCAGCCTGGCGATCCGCTGGTCGCGGTCGGCTTCCAGTGTCGTCAGTTCCGCCCTCGACTTCTTGATCCTGTCCCGCACGGAGCGCAGCTCGGTGAGCGCGGTGTTGTAGCTCTGAGCGTCCATCAGCAGGCGTCCTTGTCCGGGTGGTTCATGCAGCGGTGCGGGTGGGAACGTAGGCGATGGCTCCGCCTGAGTGGGAGACGAGCCGTGTGCCGAGCAGGTGGTCGGCGAGCCGCCGGTCGGCTGCTGTGTCTGCGGTGACGTTGATCCGGGGTGCGGCCAGGTCGGTGACGTACCCGGCCAGGCGGGCGTCGGGGAAGGCGTGCCGTCCCGCGGCGTTCTTCTCCCAGCGCTGGAGGCCAGTCAGGACAGCAACGACGTATCCGGACAGCGTCACCGGCAGCACTTCCCCGGCGGCGACGCTCGCCGCGTCACATCGCCACCAGCCGCGCAGCGCTTTGAGGACGTCCTCGGGGGCCAGGGATGCGGCGAAGCCGATCCAGTCCCGGTCTGGCTCGTCCGTCTGCTGGGCGGTGTCCACCCGCAGGATCGCGACCTCTGGAGCGTCCAGCTCCTCCAGTGGGGCGTACCGGCGGGCTGCGAGAGCTTGGACTGTTCCGAGCGGCACCATGACCCGTACGCCGCGCCGGGAAAGGCCGGGCAGCAGTCCGGAATGGACGAGGCGTCGGAAGGTCGTGATGGCGCACCCCAGTTCCTCTGCTGCTTGTCCGGTTGTCAGCAACACCGCCCACCCTCCTACCTAACTCCGTTATCTGATTAGGCATGCATGCTAGAGGAGCGTCTCGCTGCCAGTCAAAGCCCGTCGTTGGCGGTCGTAGTCGAGATCCTGACCGAGCGGAATGCCGCACGATTGCCGCGCCGCAGGAAGCTCACGAAGTCGCGGACCGCGTACCGAGCGTCACTGCGGGGAGCTGCGGTTCGGGCTGACGCGTCCCACTACCAGCCTGGGAGAAATCAGTCGGTAGGGCGAGAGAGGTCTATGAGGGCAACTGCACTGGTCGAACAGAACCTGGGTTCTGGTGCCCTCCGCGAGCGCGCGATTCACCCGATCGGGTGGTGTGCGATGGCGCTCAGGTAATCCAATTGGTGAAGCCCGGTGTGCGCCGGGGTACTCCGTTTGGATTTTCACGCGACGGCGTGCGGTGTATCACGAAAAGTGAACGCCAAGGTGTGGCCCGATGTGCTCTCAACCGGTCGGATGTGGACGCTAATTCGATAGAACCGGGCAAGGTCGGCACGCTGTGTGCCCATTTTGCACGTGCCTGTGGCCGCTTCGCCGGTTACTGCCTCACTCTGATGGCCGAGTGCGCCGGGGGCAGGCTAGGGTCACGCCGGGACGGGGCCCTGGCCCGAAGGCTGGACACCTACAACAGACCAGGACCCCTTCACATATTGATCAGTCGTCAATTGTTCTCGAAGGGAGAATCGTGACTGACCCCTATGTCGTTCCGGGCACCGTGATGTCCGGAGCGTGTGTGGACGGTAGCAACACTGGTGCGGGTTACGCACGCCTGCGTGCCTTCGCTGTCACGCTCGGGCTGGGGCCGATTGTTGCGCTGCCTCTGGCCTTCGCGCTGCCCGCCGGTCAGTGGCCGGCAGCGGGCTGGGCGGCGTACGCGGCAGTCGTGGTCGCAGCGGGCCGCACGTCCCGAGTCCAATTCCTGTGGGCCAGGTTGGACTGACCAGGCTGTACCCGTCGTGGTTGCCGGACTGTCCGGCAGCCACGACGGGATTGCTCAGCCCCTGCCGGGTCACCGTGAAGGAGACTTGATGAAGGCCGGTTCGTCGCATCCGGACAGATGCTTGGTGTGCTCAGACGCCATTGTGCAGAATGCGGGTGTGGGCCGGCGTCGCCGGTACTGCGGCACTGCGTGCCGCAGGCGGGCTCAGCGGAGCCGGCAGGCGCACCGCCCACAGGACCCGGCTGTCGAGCAGCAGGGGCCGTTGGGGCGGGCGGTGGCAACAGAAGTGCACCGGCTGGCTCGGCAGCTGCTGGACAGCGAGCTGCGGGCCGAAGAGCTGGGTACGCTGCTGGAGCGGGCGGAAGCGGTCCGCAGGGAGCTGGAAATCTATACCGCGGCGGCGGTGCAGGACGCCCGCTACCGGGGTGAGAAATGGGAGTCGGTGGCCAGGGCCGCACATGTGGCTCCGGAGACCGCGCGGACGCGGTGGGGCCCTGAGCGAGTGGCCCGGATGATGATCCTGCATGCCAACGACAAGCGAGCGGCTCCGGTCCGCTGGCGCGGGCCGCAGCAGGGAACGTCTGGCGACAGGCAGGACACTGCGGTCGATGAGATCTCGGAGGCCTTGTCCCGGGCCGGTCATCTGGCCTCAGCCCTGGCCCACTTGCAGATGAACAGTGGCATGACGATCCGTGAGGTAGCGGACTTCACGATGCTTTCGCCGTCGTTCATTTCCCGGGTCCTGTCCGGGGACCGGCTCCCGACATGGGATTTGGTCTGCACTCTGGCTGAGTGCTTCCACTCCGACCCGGCGGAGCTGCGGGTGCTGTTCGAGGCGGCGCACGGCATGACGGCTCAGGCGCGCCAGCCGGCCACTGCAGCCATTGCAGAACTGCATGCCGCGGTGCGCGGTTTGTACTGGGCGGCAAAGTCGCCGTCGCCGGAGAAGATCGAACGCGCGAGCGAAGGCGCGGTGACATCTGCCGAGGCACGCCGGGTGCTCGGGGGACACGACGTCCCCGACTGGGGGGTGCTGGCCGCCCTCGTCCACGCTCTGGGAGGCCGGCCGTTCGACATCAAGCCCTTGTGGGAAGCAGTTCACTACTCGTTCCTGATGTGCGATGACCCACGCCTCCCGGAGGGCGTCTCGCATATCGGCACTCAGTCGGCGGCTGGGTGATCTCGCCGGTTCCCCCCTGGTCCCGCAATCCGTGTGCGCGCCGGCACAGACTGGCCGGTGGAACGACGACCTGTTCATGCCGAGGAGGGAATTCGGCTTCCGTACGGCCCACTTCAACTCGGACTTCCCTACACTGTGCGACTACGGCGCAGCTGCGGGGCGCGCCGTGGAGCAGAGAGGGTCCGTGGGTGAGTCTGCCGTACGGGGTTGATGTCACCGTGCCCAGTGTGGCGCGCATGTACGACAGCCTGCTGGGCGGCAGAGACAATTATCCGGCCGACCGGGCGGCGTGCGACGAGCTCCTCAGACACGTCCCCAGCATGCGGGAACTCGCCTTGAACAACCGGCAGTTTTTGCGCCGCGTCGTTCATACGCTGGCTGCCGACTACAACATCCGCCAGTTCATCGACCACGGTTCGGGGCTGCCCACTCAGGACAATGTGCACGAGATCGCGCAGCGTGTTGATCGCGGCAGCCGGGTCGTTTACATCGACAACGACCCGATTGTGCGCACGATCGGTGGCGTGCTGCTGGAGGCCAACGAGCGGACCGCCGTGCTCCAGGCGGACATGCGCGACACCGAGACGATCTTCGAGAGTGAAGCAGTCGCGCGGCTCATCGATTTGGACGAGCCGGTAGCCGCTTTGTTCGTGTCCGTGCTGCACTGTCTCCCGGACAGCGACCGTCCGGCCGATCTGGTCGCCAGGGTCGCTCGAAAGCTGCCGGCCGGAAGCATGATGGTGGTGTGCCAGCTTGTCAGTGATTCGGCGCACGTGCGCGACGTGGTGACCGAGCTGATGGACGAGCAGACGCAAGGCCACTGGGGCCGGGTGCGTGAGCGCCAGGACGTGGCAGACTTCTGCGCACCGTTGGAGCTGGTCTCCCCCGGGCTGGGGGAGGTCTCCGCCTGGCGGCAGTCCGGCCTTGGTGATGCACCCGCTCAGCAGTCGTGGGAGTGGGAGGAGTTCGGCGGGGTGGGTTTCGTGCGCTGCTGAGGGGCGTCTCTTCGGGACGGCTCCTACGACTGGGCCGCCCAGGTGGCCAGGCCGTCCTCGAGGAGGGAGCGTGTCTGCTCCGGCGGGCTTGCGACACCGCAGAGGTTGTTGAGGATGGCCTGATACCGCTCGGACTCGGATGGTTTCTCCCGGTAGATCGCTCCTTCGTACTGCTCGAGGTAGACCATGTCGGGCAGGTATTCCGAGGCGAAGAACCGCATGTGCACGATGGGGTGCCCGATCGCTCCGGCCGCTCCCACCGTCAGCGGGGCGATCTGGAGGTGAAGCTGGTAGCGCAGCTCGTCGTGGAGGGCGAGGAGGTGTTTGATCTGCCGGTACATGGTTCCGGGGGTGCCCACCTGGCGGCGGAAGACCTCGGAGTCCATGACGGCGAGCAGGACCGGCGGAGTGGCGGCTCGGCGCAGCATGCCGATCCGCTGGGTGCGCAAGGCCACCCTCTCGGCGACCTGTTGTGGTGACCAGGTCGGGTGGACGGCCCGGACGACGATCTTTGCGTACTCTTCGGTCTGCAGCCATCCAGGGACCAGCTGCGGCTCGTAGGAGATGATGCGGCGGGCCGCCGGTTCCATGGCCAGCAGGGGGCGCAGGGCGACTGGCGCCGTCTGACTGTGCGCCTGCCATGCCTCCGGCTTGGCGGCCTCGTGGACCAGGGCGGCAACCCTTCGGCGTTCCGCATGCTCGGTCACGCCGTAGAGGTCGAGGAGGCGCTCAACCTCTGCCGGCTTCAGCGTGGCAAGGCCGTTCTCCATACGGCTGATCGTCGAGTCGGAGGTGTCGATGCAGCGGGCAGCCTGCCGTGGTGCCAGCCCGGCGTGGTCACGGCAGCGCCGCAGGTGCCCTGCAAGGGCCTTGCGGTGGGCGGCCGCTCCCCACTCGGGCCGGTGGGGGAATCCAAGGATGGAAGGCGCCTGGTGTTCGGCTGCCATGCCGGGAACTCCTATCGAACTGTCCGGAGATCCCGATTATGGCAGCCGCCTTCCGGCCGCGTCAGGAAATGGCCAGGGCGTTACGCGCCGCTACGCCAGGGTGAAATCGAACTCGCCGTCTCTGACGCCTTCCATGAATGCCTCGATCTCCTGGCGCGTGTATACCAGAGCGGGCCCGTCGGGGAACCGGGAATTGCGTACCGCTACCTCCCCGCCGGCCAGGGCTGCCATCTCCACGCAGTTCCCGTTGCCACCGCTGCGGCTGCTCTTGCGCCATGCCGCTCCCTCGATGCCGCTCGCCTGTGCGCCGTTCTCCACTCTCTGCATGCCTCGGCACCTTTCTTCGCTGCACGGCCGACCCCCGCCCACAGCCGTACTCGATCATGTTTGCGATTCTTTCGGCTCTGCAATTGCAGTGCCGCGCTTGCAGGAACGAGCAGCAAGCGGGAATAGTGACGGTCAAGACGGCATGCCGTGCATCAGCACGCCACCTGCTCCGGGGGACGGACAATGACGCTGCGTCGCAACGACTTCCAGCCGCTGATCGCACCGGCTGGGCGCGCGGAGCGCGGCCTGAATCTGTTCCTCGGCGAGCCCGTTGCCCCCACGCCCAACCTGGCCGTTCGCACCGGTCTGGGCAGCACCCGTTTCGCGGCTCACCGAATCCCCGTGACGACGGCTTGCTGCTATGAGGCACGGCAGTTCACGCGCCGGGCGCTGACGGACTGGAAGCTGCACAGCATCTGCGACGACACCGTGCAGATCGTGTCGGAACTCGTTGCCAACGCGGTGCGCCACGGTCAACCCCACCGAGGAAGACGCTCCCCGGACAAGCCCGCGGTGTGGCTGGCCCTCGCTCTTCGCCCGCAGACCCTCTTGTGCGTAGTTCGGGACCCGGGACGCGCACGCCCGCGTCTGGCTGCTCCTCCCCTGCTCGCCGAGCGTCACCGAGGGCTGCTCATCGTCAACGCGCTGAGCGGAGCCTGGGGTTGGACTTCCCATTCCCCCTCAGGCAAGTCCGTCTGGGCCCGTGTAGCACTGCCGCACGTGTGAGGACGCTGTCACCAGCTCGTCTTCTGGGCGGCTCCGGAGCTTGCCAACCACTGCGGACGACGGCTCCGTTGAGACCCTCAGCGGTGGGCCGGCGTCGCGCGCGGTCGGTTCCAACGCCGCCGCTCTGCGGCAGCGGGCGGGCTAGCTGCTCTCCTCCGGAGTGCAAGCGCACGAGCATGGGCCGGCTGCGTTCCTGCCCCGGCGGCGGCTGCGGGCGCGTCCCAACGCTGCCGATGCCGTCAGAAGCGCTGTTGAGACGCCGCACCAGGCGCTCGCCATGGTTCCGTTCTGCGCGAGGAGCTCTTGCGCAGTGAGGAGGGCACCGACCGCGCCTCCCAGAGCAGTGACGACTGTGCCAGCCATGAGGACAGCTGGTTTCTTGTGCCGGAGGGGAAGTTTCATGACGGCTCCTTGCCGAACTCGCTGCGCTGTGCAGCCGAGTCATCAGTCTTGGGAGCGTCCGTCTTTTCGTCAGGGGCCGTTGCCGTTCGCCGTCCCAGGGCGCCGCTGAGCGAGCACACTGGAGATGGAATCCGGTGTGGCCATCCATGGTGGCCCTTGACTCGAGCAGGGCTTGGGCGCTAGGCGCCCCGAGCGCAGAGGGGTGTGGGATGGCGACGAAGTGGACGTGGCAGAGGTGGTCCTCCCGTTGGGCGGGGGCCCCTGACGAAGACCTGGCTTCTGTCTTTCGACGGGTCCGGGTCAGCCGCACGGCCAATACTCAGGCGATGTGGGCGAGGGACGGACGGACGCGTGCGTTCTGCGACCTGGGCGCATACCTGCTGCACCAGCATCATCTGAAGGGCGAAGCGGCGGCCGAGCGGCGCCTCTTCCGCAACCTCAGCGGCGAGGAGCTGATGCACGCGGCCGCGCGGCTGATCCCGGACCCGGAGCTTGCACAGTCGCTGGACAAGCAGCGGTGGAGCGATACGTGGGGTCACCAGGAGGCGTTCATCGAAGATCTTCTGGCCTACATCTTCCGCAGCGGCCCCACGCTGAGAAGAATCCTGGAGGCTCAGCAACAACTCGTCGACCAGGCACAGTCGCTGCCGCTGGGCGAGCTCATCCGCGCTGGTGTAGAGGTGGAGATGGCGTCGAGCGCGGAGGACCCCGTCGTCGCCCTGCAGACCTTCTTCGAAGCCGCCCTGCCGCACAAGCCGAGCATCCGCGAAGCTGTTGCCCGGATCGAAAACGAAATGCTTCTCGTCTGGGCCAGTCTGTACGAGGCCCTGCTCACTGCCTACGACGTGCGGCTGCGCCCCGGTGTGACCTACATGGACATGGCCGGACTGTTCAACACCATCATTGAGGGGGCCCTGCTCCGCACGCGATCGCTTGGGGCGGCACCGCGAACCTCCACGGGTGAGCACATCCTCGCTGCGGCCATCATCAAAATGCTGCCAGGCCTGTGTGAGATCACGCCGACTCAGATAGAGACACGCAAGCGTCTGCTGCCCCTCCCTCTTCCTCTGGACGCTCCCGCCGCGGGCGAGTGAGAGCAGTCGACTTTCGCCGAGCTCTGAGACTCGGACCGCCAACGGTCGCTCATCGCTCCCGCCGTGCATCGCAGCGGCCAGGGCCGCGTTACCCCTGGCCCCACCTCCAGTGTGGCAACGACACACAGGACCTGAAGCAGCCAGCTCTGAGGGGTGGGCGGCACCGCAGCTCCAACGCTACGGGCCGAGCCTGGGGCCCTGGCCGGCTGGGGCCCCTCGACCGTGCTGGAGCAAGTGAGGAATGAGGACTGCTGGTCCCTCGGTTTCCCCCTCGATCCGGTGGCCGTGCCGCCGGTCCCGGGCGCGTCGGCGTCGGCCCTTGGTAGGCAAGAGCGCGACCCGCCAGTTCTTCGAAGGGACATCCGTGCGTCGTATCGTCGCGCTTGCCACCGTCGTGACCGCCCTGCTCCTGCCTGCCCCCGCCCACGCCGCTCCGGCTCGAGCCGCCGCGCCCGGGGGCTCCGTCACCCTGACCGTCCGCGAGGCGCTGGACGCGCTGGACGTCGCCGAGGAGGACACCACCGCATACAAGCGCAGCTACTTCCGGCACTGGATCGACGCCGACCGAGACGGTTGCAACACACGCCAGGAGCTGCTCCTGGAGGAGGCCGTCATCGCACCCGAGCAGAGCGCCGGGTGCAAGCTGACCGGCGGCCGCTGGTACAGCGCCTACGACAACACGTACATCGACGGACCCAGCGGGCTCGACGCCGACCACCGCGTTCCGCTGGGCGAGGCCTGGGACAGCGGAGCACCCGACTGGACAGCCCAGGAGCGGCAGGACTTCGCCAACGACCTCGGCGACCCGCGGTCCCTGGTCATGGTGTCCGCACGCAGCAACCGCTCCAAGGGAGAAAAAGACCCCGCGCAGTGGCAGCCGCCGGCCGACGGCAATCGGTGCGAGTACAACACGCAGTGGGTGGTGGTGAAGACCCGCTTCCGACTGTCGGTCGACCAGGCGGAGAAGCAGGCCCTGAACAGTGAGCTGGCCCGGTGCACGAACGAAGAAATCACCGTGGAACTGGCCCGGTAGCCTGCCCGAACATTCTGGCCCGCCTGCCCTCGTGACCGAGCGGGGCCCAGGCTCGCTCTGAGCGATGGCTGAAGGCCGGTCATCGGCTGCCGTCCATCCGTGCCCCGTTTCTTCCAACGCCTCACGCACAGCAACAGGGCCCTTGGACCGGTGCCGGTCGACGAGTCCGCACACAACGCCCCCGGCACGTCACAGGGCTTGCCCCCCGCCAACCTGTTGCCACGGCCTTCGCTCGGTGACCACCCCGCAGGGCGTCGTTCAGGAATCGCCCATCCCGCCGATGCCGGGCTGGCGCAGGTCGAGGTAGCAGCGCAGCCGGACGCCCGGCTGGCCCGGATCCCGCGTGGTGCGTTCCACGAAGGTGGTGGCCCACCGGGTGGCCAGCGCCGTGTGAAAGGCGAATGCCGTCTCGTCGTCGACCGCGGCGACATCGACCACGACCAGACCGGGCTCCGACACGTGCACTGCGTTGATCGCTTCCATACCCTGCACGACACGCCGTCCCTGGGGACCGGTTCTGTCGCTGGCCCGGGTTCACCCGTGTGAGCGATCTTGAACAGTCAACGGCTCGACAAGGGGTTTACCCAAGCGCGCTGCCTGGGCGCCCGGGCAGCAGGTCTCCCGCCGGCCATCGCCCGCCGCGGCACCCTGACTCCGATGGCACGCGCTCAACCTTCGTTGTCACAGGACAACCTGCTCCGTCTCCGCACTCTGGAGACCTTCCTCATGCTGCTCCTTGATGAAGTACGGGAAGCGATCAAGGCCAAGGAGTAGCGGGAGCGGGAGCAGCAATACGGCCGTGAACACCGGCCGCCGCCCCCGCCTGGCTGCTGGAGGTGGGACTCAACCGGGACAGCGCGCCCGTCCAGGTCCACATCGGCGACTGCTGGAACCGCGGGAAGCGAACTCGCGGCATCAGCCGAGACGAAGCCCGCCACGCCATCGTCGAAGCGGAAGTGCGCGGGTTCGCGGATTCCTGAACGCGTTTGGCACGAACCCGCGCGGGGTGCAGTGTCTGAGACGAGAGTCCTGCGCGGGTTCGTGCCTGACAGGCAACCAACGGCTTGATGAGATTCGTGCAGGCCCTGCCCCAGCATTAACATCCCTCTGGTGTCGACGACTTGGGTAGCCCAGACGAAGAAGACGAGCCTGTGGCTCTTGCAGCCAAGCCTGGAGGAGTTCATCGCTCAGGTTGCTTCATCTCTCGGACCTGGAGGAACAGTCACACTTGTCCATGCGCCTCACGCGACGAGACGTCAGGAGATTGAGATGCGCCAAGAGGTCCAGGCATCGACCCTTACCGACCTACTCACGGCCCTTGGTGATCCAGCGAGCGTGGAGGATCTGCGCGTTGAGGGCCGCAAATCAGGCGAGACAGAACCATGCATTGTGGCGCACTTTGGCGTAGTCACGGAGGCTCGGTCACCTGCGGGGCCGGATTCCGCAAGTGGCGTCCGTGTGACCGGCACCGATGAGAGTTGGGTGCAGAGCACCTGCGGCCAGCTTGGAGCGCTCTTGGAACCTGCCCAGTTCTGGAGGCGGAGGCGCAGAATTTGGCTGGAGTCCTTGGCCGTGGCCACCTACGGGCTCACGTTCTTCGTATGGTTTGGGGTATTCGTCCTTTGGGTGATGCAGGAGGAACAGCGGTCCAAAGGATGGGCCGTGATGGGCGGGATCGCTCTTGCCTATAGCGCCCTGCTGAGGTTGATCGACGTGTATCTGACCAGAACGGTGCTGATCATTACGCCTCGACGTCGGGAACGTCTGCTACTCGCGTTGAATAGTCATCACCGAGCCACGATTTGGCCGACTGGCCTGCCAATGCCGTCGTTCATGGCGATTGTGACCTTTCTTGGAGTGATCGCCGCCTTCGGCGCATGGTTGTTGCCGCGCAACTGATGTCGCCGTGATGGCGGCAGTAACTGCGTTGTCGAAGTCGTCCCCGTTGCCCGAGTCGAGGACGAACTCGCGCCGTCCCCGCGTAGTCCACGCTGGCCGTCTCGATCTTCGCGCGGATCTGCACGATGTCTGCCATGTCGCGTCCCTTCGATTCGAAGCCCGCACCGGTCTAACGGCTGCGAGATCACCAGTCGAAGGTCCACGGTTCCAGTCACCCCGGCCCCGCGCCGGTGCCCTGAAAGGGTGACGCAACGGCGTAAACGAGCATCGGACGCACGGGACTTCACGCGGGAACGAGCGAATGCCGCAGAACGCCGCTCAGCGGCAGCTTCTGTGAGAGGGCGTTGCTGTGGCCGTCCCCGCCGTACGACCTTGGTGAGGCCGGTCGACGGCGTCGACTACGTCCAGGTCCCCACCGAGTACCTCGCAATCACCGACGTCGGCGCTCCGCGGTGCTCGGTTAGCGAGCACATCACCGGCTCCTGGCCTGCCGTGGTCGGGGCGACCGGTGCCTTGGTCTGGCCCTGGTCACAAGAGACCCATGGCGTGGGCGAGCCAGCGACCGGGAGAGTCGGATTCCAGAAGCCAGGGCAGCGCCAGCCCTGCTGGGGCGGCAAAGCCGCTGGCCGCAAGGCAGACAGCGCCAAATCGTTTACTCAACAGAGTGCGCCCCCCTCGTACGCAAAGGACGGCGACCCGCGTGGTGACGAGTAGGAAGAACAGGCATCCGGCCAGCAGGAGAGCTCCATAGATGCTCAGCGTGTACGGTCCAGGTCGAGGGGAGGCCTGGAGAGCGGCCGTGTAAGCGGTCGTTACAGCGAACACTACGGCCGGCGCAACAGCGGCGATGGCCCGTTCCCCCTTCCGGGGACGCGTCGCACCATCTGTTCTGCGGAGACGGAGCAGGCTGCGGGCAAAGGGAGCCAGGTCGGCCAGATCTCGGTTGCGGGCACTCCACCCGGTGGGGCCGCTGGAAACGATTCGCCGGTAGGCCTGTTCGAAGGCCGCAGCCTCGTCGTCCGTTGCGCCCATCTGGCGTACCAAGGCCTCAAGATGGGGCCAGGTGTCGGGGAGTTCGTCACCGTCCATCCAGCGCCCGATCGCAGCGCCGAGCACGTCGTCTCTCATGTCGTGGGGCAGCGCGGCAGCCAGCTTCCGAATCGGCTGTGCTCCGTCGCGGCGTCGCAGCTCGGAGAGCGCCGCCGCCAGCGCGTCGGGAGTGCTGACCGTGTCCAAGCCGACGACCAGTGCCTTGGACATGGCGTTTCGAGGGTGCGCGGATGCAGTGCGAGCTGCCTCTCGGGGCGGCCCAGCCTCGATTTCCTTGGCCCTGCGGGCGGCGTCTACGCCGGTCAGGGGTTCCTGCGGACTGTCCGTTATCTGTCCGTGGACAGTCCCGTCACCGTCAGGGTCGACGACCTGTCCCCAGACAACGCGGGTCGTCGCAGGGTCGTCAGGCGAGTCCTGTTCCTCGTCGACCCCGAGCTCCCTGGCGAGTGCGTCCAGCTCGTCCTCCAAGGCGTCCATCTGCTGCTGATTGACGTCGAGGAACTCATGGAAACGGTGCAGGGGGTTCAGTCCCAGCTCTTCGGCCACGGTCGTACCCGGTGTGAGGGGCGGAACCCCCTCTGCGACGCCGCCATCGGCGCGGAGCAGCTCGTGCTGCCCGCGAGCCACTTGCCTGTCCGCCGCGAGCCGCAGCTGACGGGCCCGCTCTACAGCTCTGTCGGCCTTCCGGAGCCTCTCGCCTGCCTGACGTCGGTACTCCTGCGACATCTGCAGCTCACTCTGCAGCTCCGCGCGGACATCCTCTCGTGCCCTGTCCCGCTCGCTCTCCAAGATGGTGATGCGCTGTTCGAGGACCGAGACCATCGTCTCCAGCTCCTCGCGCCGCCGCTCGGAGGCTTCATACTTCCGTGTCGCCTCGAACTGGAGCATGCGCGCGTCGTCCAGACGCAACGCAAGCGTCACTGCATCAGCGTGTCGCTGCGCTGCTCGCGTGACCGGTTGAGCCGCGCCGGGTGGCGCGGCTTTGTCAGCCAGTGCCCGCGCAGCCCGCTCGGCAGCAGCAAGGAGGCTCAGCCCATGCTCCAGCTGGCGCTTGCGCATTTCAGGCTCGTGCAGGTAACGGGTGGTCACCTGCTTGACCAAGTCCGCCGACGGCAGTTGGCTGCCATCCTTGTACCTGCTCCACGAGGACCTGCCATGGGAGAAGTCCTTCTCCAAGGTCCGCACCGTCACCCCATGGGTGATCCTGCGTAACCAGCTGGCGAACTCGTTTGCCTGTTCCGTCAGCCCTTTCAAGTCCCCCTGCGGTCGCCCCATCCGCTCCCCCGCCTCCGTGTTGTCCCGGGACAAAATCCGGGTTGTCCGCGATTTACGAGCCCTCACCTGCGGCAACCGCATGCCTCTGTGCCGGACAACGAAACCATGGATGAACGTGGGTCTCCAACAGACCAGGAGATTCTCAGGAGGGCCCATGCTCACCCCCAACTCGCCGCAGCGACCGCGCCATTCGTGGCCGTACGTCGTTGCCGCCGCTCTCGCCCTG
The DNA here is from genome assembly GCF_042263835.1 of Streptomyces sp. NPDC056128. NCBI lineage: Bacteria > Bacillati > Actinomycetota > Actinomycetes > Kitasatosporales > Streptomycetaceae > Streptomyces > Streptomyces sp. NPDC056128. The sequence goes on from NZ_JBHJVQ010000014.1 coordinate 40,224, forward strand.
GCCTTCCAGCAAGGGTGGAGCGCAAGTGACGTCATCACCCTCGTCACGTGCCTCCTCGTCCTCATCGCCCTGATCACCTCGGCCGGACAAGGCCAGTAGGCACGCCCCCGCGTCCCTACAGGTTGAACTCCACGTGTTCGACGTTCGTGAACTGGATCTTCAGGCCGCCGAGGGCGTAGTGCCCTGGCGGCCGCCTACACCCCGTTCGGACCCGAGCAGGCCGCAACCCGGCACCGGGTGCTCCGGAGGGACTCTTGCACCTGGTCCGACTCGGCTGGGCCCGCCGCCAGCGGCAGATCGAGGTCCGTACCGGCACCAGCCGGCGGCGGACGTCGTGCTCTACACCACGGCGTCCGTCGGCATCGGTCCACGCAGCCCGATGCCGGCTGGGAGCAGCTGCGCGTTCGAGAGCGGTATCGATCTCCGCCCCGTCGTCCCCCGGTCCCTGGCCGCGGCCGTCACCGTCGGCCTCCGCTTCGGCCGGCACGTCCTGGACGGAGCCAAAGCCCGTGCCGACCTCCTGGACCTGGTCGTAGAACTGGCCTGCCTGCTACGCCGCTGCGGCCAGGCCGCGCACTCTGTCCTTGACGCTGCAGTTCGCCGGAGGCAGTAGCTGGGAGAAGAACCACCGCCTGCCCGGGGACTGTAAAACGTTCGGCTCTGTTCCTTAGTCGGTGGCGACAGTGAGTGCTCGCCTGTGATCATCGAGCGTGCATGATGCGAACACGCTTGTGGAAACGGTGTTTTCGGGGTTGTCGGCGTTGGTCATCGAGGATGTGGCGGACGGTGGCGAGGTAGTCCGGGTTTCGGCTCGGACCCGGGATGTTCCCGTTCCCTGTCCGCTGTGCGGAGTGGTGACGGGGCGGGTCCACGGGTATCACGGCCGGACGGTGCGGGATGTGCCGGTCGACGGCCGACAGGTCGTGGTCCGGGTGAGGATACGACGGCTGGTCTGTCCGGTACTGGGCTGCAGGCGGCAGACCTTCCGAGAGCAGGTCCCCGGGCTCCTGGAGCGCCATCAGCGCCGCACCACACGTCTGACCGGCCAGCTCTCCGAGCTGGTCAAGGAGTTATGCGGCCGGGCCTCCGCCCGACTCGCCCGATCCCTGGCCGTGCCCGTGTCGTACGCCTCCGCCCTGCGGCTTCTGCGGCGGGTGCCCGTGCCGGAGGTTCGGATCCCGCGGGTGATCGGGGTCGACGACTTCGCACTGCGGCGCCGGCACAGCTACGCAACGATCATCATCAACGCCGAGACCGGCCAGCGGATCGAGGTACTGCCCGGCCGCGAAGCCGCCACTCTGGAAGCCTGGCTGCGCGGGCATCCGGGCATCGAGGCCGTGTGCCGGGACGGATCGGCCACCTACGCCGAGGCGGTCCGCCGAGCCCTGCCCGACGCGGTCCAGATCAGCGACCGCTGGCACCTGTGGCACAACCTCGCCGAGGCCGTCCGCAAGGAGGTCGCCGCGCACAGCACCTGCTGGGCGAAAGCGGGCCCGCCCCCGGCCGAGGGGAGACAGGCCGCCACCACCCGCGAGCGCTGGCAGCAGGTCCACACCCTGCGCGAGCGCGGAGTCGGACTTCTGGAGTGCGCGCGCCGACTGAACCTGGCTCTCAACACCGTCAAGCGCTACGACCGCGTCGCCGAGCCCGAGCGCCTCATCCGCGCCCCAAAGTACCGGCCCACCCTCGTGGATCCCTACCATGATCACCTGCGCCGACGCCGGCTGGAGAACCCGGCCGTCCCCGTCACCCATCTCCTCCAGGAGATCAGGGAGCTGGGCTACACCGGCAGCTCGAACCTGCTCGTCCGCTACATCAACCAGGGCCGTGTCGAGGCCGACCGGCCCGCGCTGTCTCCCCGGCGCCTGGCCCGCTACCTGCTCACCCGCCCCGACCGCCTGAAGGAGCACCAGCGGGAACGTATCGAGGCCGCCCGCGCTGCCTGCCACGAGATGACCGCTCTGGCCGACCTCATCCACCGCTTCGCCATGCTGCTGGATCCCGCCGACGGCAATGCCGCCCTGCTGAGCACCTGGATCACCTCGGTCCAGGCCGAGTACCTGCCCCACCTACATGCCTTCACCCGGGGCCTCGACAAGGACCGCGCCGCAGTCGACGCCGCCCTCACCCTTCCGCACCACAACGGCGGCACCGAAGGTGTCAACAACAAAACCAAGCTGATCAAGCGCCAGATGTACGGCCGCGCGAGCTTCCCTCTCCTCCGACACCGCATCCTCCTGGGCTGATCACACCCTCCGTCACCACCGACTACGGAACAGACCCGTTCATTTGACAGACCCCTCACAAACTGCTCCAGAAAGATCAGGCCAAAAAAGGTGGAGCCCGCACGAGCGGGAGTGACTCCGCGGCCCTGTTCAGCTTGCTGCTCCAGCCGCTGTAGCGCCCGCGTGAGCGGGTCCGACTCGCACTCCTCCGCAGATGCAGCGGTGACCAGGCAAAGCCTGCGCAAGCAGGAGTGACTCGATCTGGCGGACGTCGTGAGGGTTGTGGTGGCCCCAGAGCCGGCGTGACCGGGAGTGACCCAGCCTGCTGCGCCTTGCTCGGTCCCTTCGTCGCGTAAAGCCCGTACGAGCGGGAGTGATCCGTACGCAGGCCCTTACCGGCTGACCGTCACCCCGGGAGCCCGCGCGAGCGCCCAGCAAATCGGGACGACCGGGTGGTATGTGGGTGCCGCGCAGGCGAGAGTAGCCCCGTGGCGATCCAGTCTGCCGTTGATCAGATCGACGCAGCGCCCGCACGAGCGGGAGTGACCCGTGCTGCCAGCCCTGCCAGGTGGTCACCGGCCATCAGAGCCCGCGCGAGCGTCCAGCGGACCGGGGTAATTGGACGGTATGTGGAACCCGGGCGGGGATGACCCGAGTGCAGGCCCGCTGTCGATCCAGTCACGTCGTAGCGCCCGCGCGAGCGGGGATGACTCGTACGCGTACCTGCTGAACGGGCTGAACACCAGGCCGCGCCTGCGCGAGCGGGAGTGACTCACACTCCAGTGCACACGCCGCGGCCGTGATCATGTGCGCTTGTGCTAGTGAACTCGGGAGCATTTGGTCGGGTAAGCCCGCGTGAGCGGGAGTGAATCGATGATGTCCGGGCGGCGGGCGCAGATCGTGTAGTAGAGCTCACCTGCACGGGAACGGCTCGGGGGTGCATAGGGCGTATCGCCCGCGCGAGCGGGAATGACCCAGCGGACCGTATCGCGCCCGCGGCTAGGCTCAGGTAGATCCCGCGCTAGCGGGAGTGACTCGATCCGTGCCGCCTACATGGGTTCGTACTTGAGGTAGAGCCCGTCCGAGCGGGAGTGAGCCGGTCATCGCGTCCAGAGTTCGGCTGTGAAGGGTGCAGTCTTGGATGGCGACCCGCTGAGTGGTGTAGGGGATCTCCGCGGTTGAGTGCGCGGGTTCTGCTCCCTCGGGTGCACCGCCTGCCGGTGTCTGCTCCCTGCTCAAACTGGCAGGCCACCGTGCAACTGTCCGGAGTGAACGGGCAGTTCAACCCCCGGGGGTGCACGGTAGCTTTGCCCCAGCATGACCTACTTCGCCTGCTTGAGTCACTAAGCTCGGCCGATGGTCTTGGCCCGGCCCGCACCGCCGGCTCGATCCGAATGAACCGCAGTCCCTTGATGTAACGCCCGCGTGAGCGGGGGTGACTCGGCCGCGCTGCCGAGCCTGGAGTAGTCGGCTGAGTAACGCCCGCGCGAGCGGAGATGACTCCCGACTCTCGCTCAACGCCCACTTCGATACGCCGTAACACCCGCGCGAGCGGGGATGACTCGTCGGACCACGCCAAGATCCACGTCTTCGTCGTGTAAGAGCCCGCGCTAGCGGGAGTGCCGTATCGTCGGTTGGCCCAGGTACAGCACACGCGAGCGCAGTTGGCGTGGAGGCGTGTGAAGACCATCTCTCTACGCCTTCAGGAAGAACCAGCAGGTCACAGCCGTCTTCGTATTGTGATTCTCAGTGAACTGAACAGGCGATTCTCAGGTGCCTGCATCAACAGTTCTCATGTTGTGTCTCCAGTAGCCCCATGACGCCCATACAACTAGCGGGCGACGGGCATCTCTTACATGACATCGGAATGAGAATCGCCTGCGGCACGGAAGTGAGAGTCAGCACCCGGAGGGGGCCGATCCTGTGGCCGCGCTCTTCCGTCAGCTGGACGGCCCGCTCCCCCAGCGGCTGATACGCGGTCTTTACGCTGAACGTCGTTGCGCACACCATCTGTTACCAGGGGATGCGACTGGCACGCGCCAGCCGCCGACCGTGGCGGTCCTGAACAGGGGGCACGGATGGGCGTCTTATGGAAGCTGGAGCCGGCGACCGCAGCCAAGCACCGGTTGTACCAGCGATACCTGGACGCCTGGTGGCCGATCCTGCTGCAGACCTCCCAGAGCACCGGCTACGCACGGCCCCGGGTCACCCTCCTGGACGCGTTCGCCGGCCCGGGCCGCTACGAGGACGGCGAGCCGGGCTCGCCGGTGTTCATCCTGGACCGCCTGCTCGCTCATCACGCGGTCGACCGCATGCACCTCAGCCCCAGGCGGGTGCATCTGATATTCATCGAGAAGGACCGCGCGCGCCACGAGCACCTCGTGGCGGAACTCGTCTCCCGCTTCGGGCCGCTCAACGATCTGCCGGTACGGGTGGAGGTCCGGCGCGGTGAAGCGGGCCGCGACAGCCTCGCAGTTCTCGACGAGCTCGGAGCCTGGGGCCACCCGATCCTGGGGATCTTCGACAGCTGGGGCAGCGTCAATGTGCCGTTGCACGTGATGTCCCGCATCGCACGCAACCGCTCCAGCGAAGTCATCACCACCTTCGGACCCAACTGGTTCAGCCGCCGCGAGGAGCTCAACGCCGACATCCTCGACACGGTCTTCGGCGGCCGCGGCTTTTGGACCGCGGCCGCCGACGAGCTGAGACCGGACGAGAAGTGGCGCATGTGGCTGCGCACCTACCGGGACGCGCTGCGGCGGGCCGGCTTCGGCTACCAGCTGCAGTTCGAACTCGTCCCCCGCACCGGGCAGCCCCTCTACCTCGTCTTCGGCACCGGCAGCACCGCGGGCCTGAAGGCAATGAAGGACGCCATGTGGAAGGTCGACGACCTCGACGGCGAGAGCTTTCGCGACCCCCGCACCCGAGGTGCGAGAGCAGACGGCCAGCTCGACCTGTTCCAGGCCGCGGGTCTGATCGACGACGAGCTGGCCGAACTGGTCGCCCAGCGCCTGAGCGCCGGGGCCACCACCGTGGAGGCGATCGGCGAGTGGCTCCTGACGGAGACCGCCCGCTGGATGCCGAAGCATGCCTTGCAGGCGGCCCGGCAGATGCGGCAGGACGGCGCGATCGCCGTCCAGTCGCCGGGCAAGCTCACGACGAAAAGCCGGATCAGCCTGCAGGCACAGGTTCGGGCATAGGCATCTGGTCCCAGGTGCGGCCCTGAAGGTGCCGGCCGGATGCCTTCGGGGTCCGGCCGCCCCATTGTTTGAAGAAGAAGGCCACGTCGGCCTGCAGGCAGGCGTCCCGGATCCCCGTGACCCACTCCTGCTCCATGGGGCGGAAGCGGGGGCCGGACTCGCCTCCGGCGATCACCCAGTGAATGCCCGCCAGGTCCAGCCCGTCCAAAGGCCCGAGTAGCGGCTCGCACGACAGGAACCGCACCGCGGCCGGAACCTGCCGCAGGTCCTCAACACGCGGCAGTTCCTTCGCGCTCTCCACGGACACCCCCATCCACAGGTTGGCCGGCCACTCAAGCCGGTCGGCGACCTGCCGCAGCCGACGCGCCCGCTTCGTGAGCACCTGATACGTGTGCTGCGGGGTCTGCGCGATGACGTCGAAGACCTGCTCGACGTAGTCCAGCGGGACGCGGGCGTGGAAGAGGTCCGACATCGAGTTCACGAACACCGTGCGCGGCGCCTTCCAGCCCAGTGGCACCCGCAGCGCGTCCGGGTGCACGGTCAGGCCGAAGCCGGGGCCGGAGGTGCGGGGATCGCCGTCGTTCTGGTACTTCGCCGACCCCATGGCCTTGAGCCGCTTCGCCAGCGTCAGCGCGTAGCAGTTGTCGCATCCGTCCGAGACCCGGTCGCAGCCGGTCGTGGGATTCCACGTCGCCTCGGTCCACTCGATCGAACTGCGGTCACTCACCCGTCGGCTCCCCATCCCCTGCGGTCACGGCCGCCCGCCGGCCTGGTCGTGCAGCCTGTGGCGTGTCCAACGAGGCATCGGGCCGCCAGACATCGGCATCCAACCATCCGTCACCGCAGGCCGTCACAGCTTCCCCTAAATAGAACATGTGTACCCTTTTCTGTGGTAGTGCGCGCGGTGCGAACCAGCCATTCGTCTTGGCGGCGCCACTCTTCTGCGGGGCAGCAGTCAGGCTGTGTCGTCCGTGAGCATGCCCTGCTGAAGGATTTCCTCGACACTCGTACCGCGCCGTCGGGCCATTTCGCGGAATGCGTCCCGTTGCCGCTGCCAGTCCAGAGCTCGGCTGGCGGCGGATTGGCGGATGTAATCCTGCGTCGAAATGCCCAGCATGGCCGCGTGCTCGCGGATGGCGGTCTGTTCCTCAGTCGTCCACCGCATACGGTCCTCCCAGCTGGTGGCATCGTTCAACCAGCCCTCATCCTTGCTCCGGCATGCTCCCGGCGGCAAAGAACGACAAAGGCGGCCGCCCTTGCGACCCTGAGCTCAGCAGTTCGGACACGGGGTTTGCGAGGCGCGCGGCACAAACGCCTGTCCGGTTGGCTGGGATGTGGTTGTCTGCGCAGATTTCTGCCAATGCCGCGGCCATGGGTTCTGCTCTCGCCCTCGCCGCTGGGGCGCGGGCGCCTCGGCTCAATCCGTGGGCGCGGGCTCTGCATGGCCAGTACGAAATGCGCGCTCCTGGCATGCCGCCCTTGTTCCAGCGACCGGACGCAGGGCGTGTCCGCGGGTACGGGCGCCGTCTGCGCGGTCAGTAGTAGAACTCGAGGTAGTCGATGCGGTCGAGGGTGACCGTCTCTGCAGTGTGGGCGGGTCTGGTGCGGTGGAAGTAGCAGGCGCCCAGGGCGTCGCTGAGAATGCGGCGCAGCTCGTCCTCAGGAGCGTTGCGGTGTCGTGCGGCAAAGAGGCGTTCGATGTAGGGGGCCTGCAGGCTGAGAGTGAGGAAGCGCAGGCGGGGGTCGTCGCTGGATCCGGCTGCTGCGGTGAAGCCCAGCCAGGCTCTGAAACTGACCATCATCTGGCCGTTGTTGTGCAGGATGGCGGTGTGGGCACGTCGGCGGATGCGGGGCTGCCACAGGCGGATGATGTCCCGTTCCACGGCTTGCTGCACGGGGTCCTCCTCGGACGGCCGGCGCACCGTGCGAAGGCTGTCGAGGTCGCGGACTGGCACGCCGAGTCGTGCCGCGAGTGCGGTCTGGTCGCAGCCCGCCTGCCGCAGCAGAAAGGCCAGCCGGGCCCGGGGCGAACGGGGCGGGTTGCGGGTCCAGTGGCGTGCGTCGGCACGGTCGAGAGCCTCTTGAACGGTGACGGCGCTCAGGGGCAGCGGCATGGGCGTGGCTTCCTTTCGGGCGGGTGAGGTCCGCGGTGAAGGGGCTGGAAGGATCGGCGGATGCTGATAAGTGAGCCCATGGCCGCACTGCCGCGGCGGGTGGTGCCGATTCACGGCGAGACGCTCGCCTCGTATCTGTGGCGGCTGGCAGAGCGAAACGGAATGGCTTTCGAGGAGTTGGCCCGGCATATCGGCGGACCCCGCACGATCGGGCAGGCGGATCCCCAGGTTGAGGAGGTGCGGCTGGGCCCGGTGGCGCAGCAGCGTCTGGCGCAGGTCAGCGGGCGCTCGGTGGGGCAGTTGGAGCTGGCGCTGCCGTCGTGGGCGGATGGCCGTATCAGCGCGCGGGCGCGTCGTCAGGTGCAGATCGAGGCGTGGCCGCTCGATCAGACACCGGTGCAAGCGTGTGCATTGTGTGTGGCGGGGCACGGCGGGCGGCCGGTGTGGCGCGTCAGCGGTGAGCAGTGGGCGGTCTGCACACGGCATGGCCGGTGGACGGCGACGGCCGGGGGCCGTTTCCAGGTGGGGCTGTCGGAGCTGCCGGACGTGGTGGACGCGCATGTGCGCAGGGTGCGGCTGCAGCGCAGGACGGGCTTGTATGCGCGGGCGTTGATGGCGGATGCGCAGCAGGTGGCCGTCTACTGGTGGCAGTGTCGGCAGATGGGGGCGCGCGGGGTGTGGCGCAGGCGGCAGGACGTGCTGGGGGTGGACCGGTCGGCGTTGTGGGCGGTGCCGCTGGTGGTGTACCCGGAGGCCGTGATCGTGGCGGAGGCGATGGCGGTGCGGGAGCGGCAGCGCGCGATGAGGCGCAGCTTCGCCGGAGGCCCCGCCGGGTGGACGACGGGGCGGTGGGTGGCGTGGGTCGGTGAACGCCTCGGCATGGCAGGAGAGATGGCCGAGGGCGGTCATCGGGCGTTGGAGGCGTGGCTGATGGCGCACCGCAATACGGTGCCGGTGGTCGAGCGGCTGGCGCGGCAGGAGGGGCGGGCGGTGGCGCGCAGTGTGCCGCTTGCGTTGATGGAGCCGCATCGGGTGATTCCCTCGAACGGTCCGTTGGAGCAGGCGTCGTGTCTTCCGTGGCGGCTCGGCTCGCCGATGACGAACGTGCCGCTTTGGCAGTGAGATTGCACGTGTGTCTCGCGCGGTGACAGAGGTGGCCGTTGCTCAGGCAGAGTCTTTGATGTAGCGGGCGGGGCTGATGCCCTGGGCGTGCTGTTGCTGGTACCAGCTCATGGACTGGGTTCCTTCTTCCTTGGCCCAGCCGGGGTTGACGCCCAAGCGCAGGAGTCCGGGCACACCTTGCTGTTCGGGTCCCGGCGGGGCGACGTCGAGGGGGGTGGGCACATGGGCCGGGTAGAGAGCGCAGTCGGCGAGGACGGCGAGCGGGTAGCGGCCTGTTTCCTCGGCCATCTTGCGCATTTTGCGGTGCAGGGTGACGCGGGCGCGGGAGACGACGGCGGCACGGATATCGGGGCGCCAGGTGGGTTTGTTCAGGGCGGGCCAGCGTGTGTAGGGGGCGGTGATTTCGCGTGGTCCTTCACGGAGTTTACCCAGTCCGCCTTTGGCGGTGGCTTTGATGGCCGCGAGCAGGGCGAGCAGGGCGGGGTCAGCCGTGGCGAGCCTCTGCATGGCGGCGAGGTAGTCGGCCTGGGGGATTTTCTCGTGCACTCCGAGGTCGGCCATGGTGGCGAGGTAGGCGTTGCGGATCCGTTCGTACCAGGGGGTGAGGTAGGGGCCGTGATCATCGCGCAGGTATGCCTCGGTCGGCCGGACCTCGATTCCCAGTTCCTGGGCGTAATCCAGGGTGGGCGTGGTGTACCACGCCGGTCCGGTCGGGGCGTGTCCGGTGGCGGTGAAGGGTGAGGGCAGACGCGGGTCCAGTGTGGCGTGGGTGAGGTCGCAGAACCACGCACCGGGGATCTTCTTGTCGAAGGTGGGCGCGAGGACGTGGCGGGGCGGGGAGTTGAGACCGACCGGCAGGCCGGAGGAGGCGGCTGCGAAGGCGAGGTTGGTGTCGAGCCCGACGACGTGGGGGAATTCGGCGGTCTCTTGTTGGCTGGGCGGGCGGCTCCAGTCCCAGGCTTCCTCCTCCATGGCCTGCTCGGGCAGGCGGCCCCGGGCGAGCGGGTGGGCGTCGGGGGCCTCGGGCGGCGCAGGTTCCAGGGCCGTGTGCAGGCCGCGGGGGTTGGGCGCTGAGCTCCAGGTGTCGCTGTCAGGGGCGCGGTGTGGTCTGGTCGGCGGCCGCAGTGCGGTCATGAGTTCCTCGCCGCACACGGCGGTGGAGCCGCGGGGGGTCAGCAGCCGGTCGGTGTAGGTGCCCAGCAGACGGGCGAGGTCGGCCGGCGGCAGCGGTGAAAGGTTCCAGCCGTCCTGAGACAGGGCTCCCCAGGCGGTGATGGCCAGTTGGACGCAGGCGCGCTTGTTGTTCCTGACGGGCCGAAAGGCGCGGGGCCAGGGGCCGAATCCGCGGCGGGTGAGGCTGAAGCCTGCCTGATGGAGTTGGGTGATGACCGGGTGGGAGTCGGCAAGACGCACGCGGGCGCGGTCGTCGAGGGCGGCCGGGAGGTGCAGGGCTGCACTGGCCGCGGGTGTCAGGACGATGAGCGGGTCACAGTCGCTGTCGCGGCCTTGTGTGGACAGCTTGTCCCGGCGCAGGCCGCTGCGCAGCGTCCATTGGAGCAGAGAGACGAGGTCGTCGGCGTCCAGCGGCAGTTGGGAGCCATTGGTGAAGTGGGCGGTCAGGGTGGCGTCGTGGTCGATGACGGCCAGCGGTCCGGTGGGCTTGACGGGATGAGAGGGAGCGGTCCGGCTGCGCGATGTGGATGCCGTGGGGGTGGTGTCGGGAAAGAGGGACGGCTGCTCGGCCTTCTTGCCGGCTCTTGGGGGTGGTGCGGGAGTCGGCTCTTGAAGGGGCGGCGTGCCCTGGTGTTCTGGCCTCTGCAGGGTTTTGAGGCCCTGAAGGAGGCGCGCGTAGGCGGCGCGGCGCGCGGCGAGCGGTTCCTGGGTTCCGGCTTCCCAGGCTGCGATGTCCTCGGCCGGGCAGCCCAGCGCATCGGCTATCTGGTCTGTGGACAGACCGGCGGCCTTGCGCAGCTGTGCCCGTTCGTGGGGCGGGGGCAGGGGGATGCGCTGCGCCGAGAGGTCGGCGAGGAGCTCATCCACGCGCGCAAAGAGTTCGGCTTCGTCACCGTGGTCTGCTGACACGCGACGAATCTGTCAGGCTCGCGTGCCATGACCGTCGGATTCTCGTCATCGCGGGGCGACTGCGCGGGGAGCGACTCGGCGCCTGAGGCACGACGGGCAAAGGAGCCAAGCCAGGGCAAAAGGTTTCCTTGGTGGAGGGAGTCCTGCGGGAGATGCTCTGCCTGCTGCGGACCGTCATGCCCGTTGGACCTGGACGGCAACGGTTGTTGCCAGCGCTTCTACGGCTTGGATGGCGGATTAAGGATCATGTGGCGCCGCCCTGCACTAGGGTCAACTCCTCTGCTGCTGCAGGTGGTTGTCCGGATCAGTAGTGGTGAACTTCCCGGTCGGATGCGGGGCTCGGAGAGGAAGCAGGAATTACGGTGGCTGTCGCATTGGAGGTCGTCCACCGGATCGAGGACGGCAGCAGGAGCATCACGGTCCCTGTGGCCCGGGCGGGTGCGGTCCCGCTGACTCGGCGGGGCGAGGTGTGGAGGCCGGTCCGCCATCCGTCGCAGCGCAGTATCGCCACCTGGTGGTGGGCTGCGACGACGGGCAGGCATGTGGGCTGCCGGTCGATGAACGTGCTGGCGGTGGCCATGCTGCTGGACTTCGATCCGTCGGTGACGGAGCTCACCGCGTGGCCTGCGAAGATCAAGTGGCGTGCTAGGGGCCGGGAACGCAGCGTGGTGCCGGACTTCTTCGTCCGCACCGCTCAGGGTGCGACGCTGGTCGTGGCCTGTCCCCCGGCGAGCGGACCGAGCCCGCGGTGGCAGCGCCAGCAGCAGGTGCTGCGCCAGGCCTGCCAGGAGGCGGGGTGGGAGCTGGGCATGCCGCGGATTCCGGCACCGATGGCGCTGGCGAATCTGCGGTGGGTTTCCCGCTACCGGCATCCCCGCTTCGGCGACCAGGATGTCGAGCAGGCTTTGAAGGCCGCGTTCCGCACGCCGCGTGTGCTGGAAGAGGGGGTGCGGGCCACAGGGCTGCCGCGGCTGTCGACGCTGCCGCGGCTGTATCACCTGCTGTGGCGGCAGGAGTTGGCCATGGAGTGGAACCGGGCCATGGGGCCGGACAGCGTGATCAGTGTGTCGGGCCGGTTGCCGTCGGCGATGCGCCGCCCGGTGCAGAGGGATGCCGCGTGAGCGAGGTACTCACCGGCCGGCCGCAGGTGTCGGGGCTGGCGCCGCGCGGCATTGTGGCGCCCGGGGACCGGGTGCGGTGGATGGGCGACCAGTACACCGTGTCGGCGCTGTCAGGCACGACGGTGCATCTGGTTCCTGCCCCGGGCAGCGCGGCGCCCCCGATCGCGGCGGCGATTCAGTTCCTGGCCGTGGCCGAGGACTTCGCCGTGCTCGACGAGACGGGTCGGCCGCTGGCGGCCGACCCGTTGCCGAACTGGTCCATGCTGGAGGGTGTCAGTGCCGACTGCGCCCGGGACGCACGGACTTGGCGTCGGCACGTCATCGAAGTCGAGACCGGTCTTCTGCCCGGGGTTCCCGAGGGCAGCAGACCGCGCGAGGGCTACGACCCCGACCGGTTCACGCTGGTCGAGCGCTACCAGCGCAAGGCGGCCGAGCTGAGCGCCGTGCTGGAGTGGAAGGTGTCGTGGCAGACGGTCCAGCGCAAGCGGCTGGCCTTCTTGAAGGAGGACATCTGGGGGCTGGTCGACAAGCGGTGCACCCGCAAAAGCACGCTGCACGGGCGCACCGATTCACGGGTCGTGGACCTGCTGCTGGCCCTGCACGAACGCCAGGCGAAGGAGCAGGCGGCCACCGACGCGCGCACTCTGTTCAAGAACCTGCGGCGCGTCGTGCGGGCCCGTCTGGGCCCTGCGGTGAAGGTGCCGAAGGACCCGACCCTGTATGCGTTGCTGAAGCGGCTGGGCATCGACGCGCTGCAGCTGCGGGATCCCACCCGGCGCCGCCAGGACCGGCTCAACCGTCCCGCGCCGCCGTTCGGGGTGACCACGGCCACCGCCCCGGGCGAGCTGGTGCAGATCGACTCCACGGCGCTGGATGTGAAGGTGTTGGGCGACGACGGGCGGCCCACGCAGGTGGAGCTGACGGCGGCCATCGACGTGTTCACGCGCAGCATCATCGCCGCCGTGCTGCGGCCCAAGACCCCGGGCCGGCGCAAGACCCGGCAGCAGACGAGGGCGCTGCTCAGTACCGGCACCAGTAAGGGGCGGGCCACCAAGGCGGTGGACGCCTCGCTGCTGCTGGCGCTGTGCATGGTGCCGGCTCCGATGCGGCCCGGCTTCGATGCGGCGGCATCCGCGGCCCGCTCGGATCTGCCGTACGAGGAGTTGCTGGAGGTCGATGCGCGGATGGAGCACGCTGCGGCCCGGCCGGTGATCATGCCGGAGACGATCGTGATCGACCACGGGACGGTCTTCGCCGGGCAGACCTTCTTCGACGCCTGTTCCTACCTCGGCATCTCCGTGCGTCCGGCGCGCAAGCGCACCCCGACGGACAAGGCGATCGTCGAGCGGACCTTCGAGTCGATCAAGTCGCTGTTCAGCCAGCACGTCAACTCCTACACCGGGCGGGACTTCAGCCGCCGCGGCAAGGAGACCGATCCCGACCGGCTGTGGACTCTGCAGGAACTCGACGATCTGCTGCAGGAATGGATCGCGGTCGGCTGGCAGGCACGGCCGCACGAGGAGCTGCGCAGCCCCTACGAGCCGAACCTGCCGCCGCTGACGCCGAACCAGGTGTATGCCGCGGGCGTGCAGGCGGCTGGTTACGTGCCGATTCCGCTGGGATTCAACGACTATCTGCAGCTGCTGCCCACCGCCTGGGTCGGTGTACGCGATGAGGGCATCCGCTTTAAGAACCGCACGTACGAGAACTACAAGGGGGAGCTCGAGGAGGTCCGTAGCAAGCCGTCGGGACTGAAGGGCAAGAAGCGCGACGGGTGGGAGCTGCGCTACAACCCCTATACGCCGGAGCAGGTGTGGCTGCGGGATCACCGCAGCGGTGAGTGGATCACCGCGGTCTTCAAGCACCAGCACCTGATCGGCGCCCCGTGGACGCAGCACCTGTGGGAAACGGCCACCGCCGAGCATGTGGCACGCGGCGGCCGCCACGACGACGACGAGAACATCGCCCAGGTCCTGGCCGAGCTGCTGGAGCGGGCAGGACGCGGCCCGGACGAGCCCGGTGTGGTGAGCGTGCCCGACGGCTACGGGCCCCTGCCGGGGCTGGAAGCGGGGTGGGCGCCGCCGGGTGTAGGCGACTTCGATCCGTTCGCCGGTGCGGCCGCGCTCGACCTGGACACGCTGGGCCCGTTGACGGTGCTGGAGCTCGACGAGCCGAGCCTGTACACCCCCGAGGGGCCATCAGCCGCGGACACAGCCGGTCCCGACCACGCCTTGGGGTGGGAGGCTTGCGCTCACGCAGGCTCCGAAGAAGCCTCGCCCCTGGCGGATCTTGACGACCTGGACGACGGCCTTGACGACGCCGCGCGCCTCCTGCTGGAGATGCCCACCGAAACCGATCCCCCGCAGGAGGACGTGTGATGATGCAGCCGCCAGACATCCAGGACGAGGACATCCGCCTGCTGGTCGACTGCCCCGCTCCCACACCGGTGTTCACCACACCCCGACCGCTGTGGCTGAACACCCTGACCAACTGGCGTACTTTCGCCGCGCTGGATCGCACCCGGCCGGACCTGGCGGACAGCCCACCGGCCGGCACGGCCGTCGCCGACAACGACCTGCGGCTGCGCTATCACGCCCTGATGCCGACCGTCGTCACCCCTGCCGTCGGCCGGGCCCTGGTCGTCGTCCATGATCACTTGCTGTCCAACCGCGAGCGCACGCACGGCAAGACCGGCGTCATCATCGAGGGCCCGCGGGGCACCGGAAAGACCGAGATCCTGCAGTACATCGGCCGTCACTACGAGAACAAAATCGCCCGCCTGTACGAGCCGGACGAAAACCGCATCCCGGTGATCGCACTGCGCGTGCCTCCCGTGGCCCGGGGCGGCAGGCGGAACTGGCCGGCCGCCTTCGCCTCCTTCCTGGGCCTCAAACATGACGGCGGCACCGACCCCACCCGCTCCATCTGCCATGTGATGCGTAACAGCTCCACCCTGCTCGTCCTCGTCGACGGCATCGAGCAGCTACGGGCTGGCGCGGACGCCGAGGAGTCGTTCGCCTACCTGGAAGAAATCAGTGAAAGCACCGGCGCCACCTTCGTCTTCGCCGGACGCGCCGCCCGTTCCATCGTCGATCCCCTCACCCGTGACCGGGAAACCGTCCTGGCCGACCATGAGGAGATCTGGGGCGACTACGCGGGCCTGCGCACCAGCCGGATCGGCTACGACGAGGAGGGCCACAAGCTGTTCACGAAAATCGTCCGCAAATTCGACGAGAATCTCTGCCTGCGCGATCACCAGCCGAACGACCTGACCAGCCTGCACGAATACCTGCACCTCCGCAGCAAGGGCTATCTGCGGGCCCTGTCCCAGCTCGTCAGCCAAGGCGCCCAGAAGGCGATCTGGACCAAGAAGGAGCGCATCACTGAAGAACTGTTGGAGTCCCTGACCATCGGCCGCAGCCGCACCATCTGACAGCGCTTGCAGCCGCCCGGGCAGGGGCACGGACTCTGGTGACAGCACCAAGCAAGGGAAGAACAGCCGTGGAGCACAACTTCCTCGAGGATAACGAGAACCTCGAAGAGGAGGAGGACGAAGGTACGGCGAGGGTGAGCGTCAGAGCCCCGCTGGGCACCCGTCTCGCCCTGAAAAGTGTCCTGGAGCAGCACCAGGCCTGGGCACAGCGGCTCCAGGCCCACTACAAGGCGCGCCTGAAGAACCTCAAACCGGCGCAGCGGGACCACCTGCTGGACGAGCAGCACCAGGAACTGCACGCGCTGCGCAGACAGGGCGAACTCCTGGACACCCGGGACACCTTAATCGCCTTCGGCCTGCGCCAGGAGGTACAGGCACGAGGTTGGGACCATCCCTGGCCCGACGTTGACCTCGTGAAGATTCCGTTGGGGCGCTTCCCCGGCAGCACCCGCACCGGCAGTTACCCGGAAGCCCTTCCCCTGCGGCTGCCAGGCGCACTCGTGGACCAGGTGAGTGCCGGATGCTGGTCCACATCGAAGGAGTCCATCCACCAGCTCTGGCAGTGGCGCGACGATCAGGCGCCCGGCGTCCTGCGGCCGGACGCCACCCGGCCTGAGGAGCAGGCCGCTGCAGCGGAGTACCGGCGCCTGGCCGCCGGCGTCGTCACGACGGGAGAGGTCTACAGGGCGGGTATCCGTCGCGGGCTGCATGCGGCGCTGCATACCCCGACGCCGCCGATCACGAATCTAGCGCCGTCGTGATGGGGCAGAACGTCAGCGTTTGCAGGGCCTCGGTGAAAGTGTCGAAGTCGTCGATCAGGTCGCGTGGCACCAGACGGACGGCCAGGTGAGTGGTGCCGGGGCGCAAGGACGCAGTGTCCCTTCCGCGTGCTCGAGCGGTCTCCTGCATGGCACCGTCACCGCTCTGCTGCGACCTCCGCCGGGTCCCAGGCCATGCGGAGGATGTCGAGTGCGGCGCGTTCTTCGTCGGTGAGTTCGTTGGGGGTGCGGCGAATGTGGTCGATCCAGGAGCCGAGCCGGAAGGGGCCTATCCAGTCGGTTTCGGTGTGCTGGCGGGGCACGTCGAGGTGACCTTCGCGGGCGAGGTAGCAGGAGGCGGCGACCAGACCACGGCGAAAGTCGCGGCCTCGTTCAGTGCGGAATGCTTCGGGGTGAATGCTGTCAACGTTCGGGGTGATGCCGATGTCGATCAGCATCTGGGCTTGTTCGACGTGGAGCATGTCGAAGTGATTGCGTTGCCGGCTGAGCCACTGCCCCAACTTGAAACCGTCCGGGGTGGTGAACGAGCCCGCCACGTCCCGGCTGCCGCCGTCCTCGATGTGTGCTTTGGCGTGAGCGTAGGCACGCCGCCAGGTAAGCGGCCAGCCGGGATTCCACCAGCGGTCCAGCGCGGTGAGCTGTTCGGCCTGGTCCTTGGGGAGCGTGTCGGCGTTGTCCTTCCTGCGGCACTCGGCGAGCCAGGTCCCGATGGGGTGGCCGGCTTGTGTGGCGTCGGTGGGGGCGGCCAAGTGCCCGTGGACGGCGGCGTAGGCCCGGGCGTGGTCGAGGATGCGGCTGAAGGTGTGGGCGGGGGTACTCCACAGCATGCCGAGGGCATCCAGGGCTTCGGCGTGTTTGCTGGGCAGGCGGCCGGCCAGGTGCCGCAGGCGCTGATTGCTGATCCACTCCCCCAGGGCGAAGCCGGTGTTGTCGAGGAAGGCGTGAGGAACATCGAGGTGCTGGTGGTCATGGTGGTAGCGGGTGGCTGAGGCTAGGCCGTCGCGCCAGGAGCCGGTAGCGGGCAGGGTGATCTCAAGGCCAAGGGCGAGGGCGACCTGCAGGGCACGTTCGGCGCGGTTGTAGTGGGCGCTTCGGCGTGGGCCACCGCCGTCCGGGCGGTAGCTGCGGCGGGGCACGGCGATGTGGTCGAGGAAGTGGTCGTCGTGGGCCCTGAGGGCCTGGAGGATGGTGTAGATGCCTTCGAACTGCGAGTCGTGCAGGGCCTGTTCGGTGACCTGCCCGTCGGGCAGGTATACGGGCAGCACGAGGGTGGCCTTCTTTCCGCTGCCGGGGACCGGGCGCAGGGCGCGGCCGATGTTCTGGATGGCGTCGACGACGCTGTTGCGGGCACCGGCGAAGACCACGGAGTCGATGGCGGGGATGTCGATGCCTTCGGCCAGGACACGGACGTTGCTGAGCACGGTGCATCCGTCGGCGTTCTGAAAGGCGGACAGATGGCTGCGGCGCTCGTTGACGCTCTGCGTTCCGTCGACCCAAAAGGCCTGCAGGTCGGGCCGCTTGAGCTGGACGGCGGTGTCGGGCAGGTCCTGGGAAAAGGCCTCGGCTGCCGCGACGCGGTTGTGGAAGACCAGAACGCGCTGTAGGTCGTAGTCGGTGATGGCGCGCAGGACAGCCACCTGCAGTGCGGCCGCGCGTAGGCCGCCGTTGTGCGGGTCGAGGTGGGGTTTGCGGGTGAGGATGGCGTGCAGTTGTTTGTCACCGACTACGGGCATCACGACCTGGTAGTCGGCGAGGAGCCCGCGTTCGATCGCCTCGGCCATGCCGAGGCGATATACGTGGGGGCCGAAGATGTCGCGGCGGTCCATGGTGGCGGTGGGGGCGCCGTCCCACAGTCCGGCGGTGAAGATGCGGGGCGTGGCGGTCATGTAGAGGCGCCGCCGGGCAGGGATGGCACGGTCGTCGTGGATGGCTCCCCAGCCCTCCTGGGTGCTCATGCACGTACGGTGTGCCTCGTCCACGACGATGAGGTCCCAGGCGGGCAGCTGGCCGCTGTGGTGGGCTTGCTGCAGACCCGGCAGGGACCCATAGGTCACGAAGACCGTTGCGGAGCCGTCCTGGTCGGCGAGGATGTCGGCCAGGTCTGCCGGCCGTTTGACCATGCGGGCCGTGCGCCGGGGCAGGCCGCTGGCGGTCTGGCTCAGCGAGGACAGACCCACCATGAGGCCGGCGCGTCCGCCTTCGCGCCAGCGCCCGATGGTCTGGGTCAGCAGTTCCAGGGTGGGCACGGCCACCAGGACCCGGCCGGTGGGGGCGATATGGCGGGCGGTCGCCACGGCGGTAAGTGTCTTGCCTGTGCCGCATGCGGAGACGGCAGTCACGCGGCGCTCCCCTTTCGCGAAGGCGCCGGTGATGGCCGTGAGGGCTTCTTGCTGATGCGGGCGCAGCGCGAGGGCCATTTGGCCAGCTTCTCCTTGGGGGGCGGATCCGGAACACGGAAACCGTATTGGATCACCAGGCGGCGCTCTCCAATTCCAGCCAGAATGAGCAGAGTTGGCGGCAC
This sequence comes from Streptomyces sp. NPDC056128, assembly GCF_042263835.1. NCBI lineage: Bacteria > Bacillati > Actinomycetota > Actinomycetes > Kitasatosporales > Streptomycetaceae > Streptomyces > Streptomyces sp. NPDC056128. The sequence continues at coordinate 58,821 of NZ_JBHJVQ010000014.1, forward strand.
TCCCGCCGTAGATGAGGGACGGGCGGAGAAGGATGGGCAGCACATTGGCTGGGCGGTCGTCGGAGCGGGGCGGAGACGGTGAGAGCGGGATGCAGCCGCTGCCGCGGCGGCTGCGGTTCATCGCAGAGGAGTCCACGAACTCGTTCGTGCACCGGCTGGCGGAGACCAACGGGCTCGATCCCCGAGAACTGCTGTCCATGCTCGGTGCGGGTGATGCGGTCGTCCCCGAGCCGGAGTTCAGCGAAGTGCATCTGAACGTGGCCGCGCGCGGCAGGCTGGCCGCCTTGGCGGGATGCCGCACCGACGTCCTGGAACACGTGCTGCCCACGCTGCGCGCGCATCCGGTGCCCGATCCGGACGGTGCGCCGGCCCGCTGGGACGTCCCCAATCCCTGGGAGCCCGCCGGTGACTGCTTGGTGCGCGTGTGTGATCTGTGCGCGCTGGCCAAGCGGGCACGCAGGGATGCGTATGCGGTCTCGGCGGCCGGCTGGAGGGTGTGCGCCGGGCACCGGCGCTGGACGGACAACCTGCGGGAGGACGGGGTGACCTGCATCCCGCTCACGCCTGTTCCGGAGGTCCTGGCAGCTCACCTGGAGCGTGTGCGGCTCGAGCGGCGGCTGGGGACTGGCGGGCGCATCGCGTTTGCGGACGCCTTCCACATCGCCGTCTTCTGGTGGAACCAGGACGCCCAGGTTCCACCCGCTTGGGCGATACGCCACGCGCAGCTCGGCCTCAACAAGGGCAGCGACCGGCGGGTGGCTGCGTTGGTGGCCTACCCGGAGGTCGTTCAGCTGGCCGAGGTTCTCGCGGCGAGGGAGCGCCGACGGCTGCGGGGCAGCTGGTCCCGCGCCCAGGACACCGACTGGCTGCGAGGCGTGCGGGCGCTGTTCTACTCGTGGGAGCTGCGGGGCAGTATCCCGATGGAGCCGGTGCTGCACTGGGCGGCCCGGCACTCGGAGCGAGCGGACCGCTCCGGCCCCAAGCCGGTGCGGGGCCGCTATCGCCGCCTGGGCGTATCGGGCCCCCACGTGCAGGTGGCCGGCACCGTCGCGCTTGAGGCCCTCACCTGCCTGCCCTGGCGGTTGGGCGAGATACCGGAGGCGCCGGCACATCTGTGGAGCATGACCAGCCGCGTGTGAGGACGCTCTGCCGCATACGGCGGGTTCGGACTGCGGCCCGATCAGATGCCGAAGCCGAGATGGGAGACGTGATGGTAGGCACCGTGGTCGGAGCCGAGGCTGTCTGCGATGGAGTCCCAGGCGTCGTCCAGGGCCTTCTGGTCACCCGAGTTCCAGGCGTCCACGACCCGTCGCCAGTCGGTGCGGACATTGATCGTGCGAATGCGCAGGTCACGGCGCCGGTTGGGGGCGACATGCTGCTGGTCGACCGGGTGGATCTCGATCCGGGTGCCGCGGCCGTCCTTCCAGAGGCGCTGCTTGTAGTAGCCGACGAGGTTGTGGCGGCGGCAGGCCCAGAACGCCTGGTCGATCTTTTTCAGATTGGCCGGCAGGGGGCGCTGCCGGCCCGTCCTCCACCGTGCGATGGTGCGCTCGGTCACGGTGACCTGGGCCAGCCGTAACCAGGCCAGTCCCTGCTCGTCCCGGGCCAGGTAGCGCAGACGGACGGCCAGGCCCCTCGGATGGCTGACCGGTGACAGACCTCTGTTGGCCGCCCGCTCGTCGAGGCGATGCGCCAGCGCGGACCCGCCGGATATGCCGGTGGCGCCGTAGCGCCCGAACCCCTCCTGCTGCGCGGGAGGCGGAGGGAGAGTGCTGGCGGTCGGAAGCTTCGCAGGTGCCATGGTCGGCTCTTCTGCCTTTCTGCCGTTGTCTTCGTGGCGCATAAAGAGCATGTCGCGGCTGCGTTTTGGATCACCATAGAGGACGGCAGACTGTGCCTGCAGCGGTATCCCCGACGGTTAACTCGCCTGCTTGCGGCGCGAGTTGAGCGCCATGCACGTATATGTGGCACGTAGACGGCGACGCGGCAGATGACGCCCATCTGCTTCAGTGCGGCGGCCACGTACAGGGCGAAAATTGTCTTGCCGGCTCCTGGGGTGAGCATGGCCAGCCAGGCACGCTTGTCCTTGCGGTCCGCCATGTACTGGTCGGCGGCCTCCTGCTGACAGTGCGCAGTTGGAGCCAGCGCACAGTGGCCGCTCCCCTGGCTGGAAGGCCGTCCCACGCGGGGACGACGTGGCAGTGGACACGCCCACTGCCCCTGCTGCGCAGCTACGGCATGCCAGACCACGGGCAGCGCGGCATGTGGATCATCCTGGCGGTGGTGATGTACACGGGGCCAGCGCGAGTGATCGAGTGGATCGCCGCTGGGGTGTTGACGCGTACGGGCGCATGGTCGGGATGAGGGTTTGCTGTGTTCACCCCGGTCCGGGCTGCTCAAGGCGGGCCAGGTGTTCGATCAGGTGCTTCTGGTTGTTGATCTCTTGTGCCTGGCGGGACGGCACATGGTAATTGAGCAGGCTGTCGATCTCGGTGAGGGCCGTGGCGAAGTCACCAGCATGCGCGAGGACAACGGCGCGCTGGGCGCGCACCGCGAGGAGAAGGTCGGCGAGCCCTTGCCCGCGAACTGCCGGCAGTAGGGCGTCGTCCAGGAGTTTCATGGCTTGGCGCAGGTCACCGAGTTCAACGAAGTCGTCGACGATGTCCTGTCCGATGGTGACGAAGTGTCGCCATGACTGGGCTAGTTGGTAAAACTTTAGCGCGTGCAGAGCGGCCAGGCCGAAAGGCTGATCGAGCTGCCGTCGGCACCGCGCGCGCAGGGCCAGGCAGTCGGCGAGGCGCTTGCAGTCGTCCAGGTCCGTGTCCGCACTGCTCAGACGGGCGGCCACCTGCTCGACACTCGCTCCGACAATGTCATCGGCTTCAAGTCCCAGGTGCGCCATGTAGGTTTCCACCAGATTGAGGGTGATGGTGTCTGCCTGTGCGTAATGTTCGGCCTGGTAGAGGCTTTTGGCCTGGTTGTAGCGCAGGATGCGTCGGGCGGCACTGTCCTTCGGCAGTGCGGCGCGGGCTGCGAGGTAGGCGGCGTTGAGCGCTTTGGTGTCGCGGTCGTAGGCATGCTGGTGCATCTGGTGGCCGGCCAGGACTACCGTTTCCCGGATGTCCCAGTCCTCGTGGTGGGTATCGGCGAGCGCGGTGAGTTCACCGGTCAACTGTTTGTGGGCCGCTGAGTCGCCGGCGTCGAGCGCGAGGGTGGCCAGCGCGTTCAGGGCATCGAAGCGGTCGATGGGACGGGCGGCGTGATCGTCGGCGACCATCTGCAGGGTCGGCTTGAGGTCGACGGCGAAGGACTGGTCGAAGAAGTAATCGTGGCTGGCGAGGGGCAGCAGCTGGTCGGTCTGCTCGGTGCGGGCCAGCAAGCGTGCCCAGCGGGCCAGGCGCCTTGGCTCGGCGCTGCCGCTGGTCAAGGAGTCGTGGAGGATGTCGCTGAGGGTGAGGTCGAGCTGGTGCAGGGTGTCGGCGTGCTGGGGGATGTAGTCGGTTGCGAGGGCGCGGGTGGCGTCGTGGAGGGTGGTCAGGCTGTCTCCGAGGCGCTGGACAACGCCGAGGCCAGCGAGGGTGCGTAGGCCGCGCGCGCAGTCTTTGGGGCCGAGGCCGGCGTCCTGGGCGAGGCGGCTGAGCTCGTCTTCGGCGAGCGGGATCTCGGCCAGCGCGAGCAGTGAAGCGGTGGTCTGGGCCTGCGGGGCCAGGCCCTCGAAGGTCTCTTCGAGGATGAGGTCCTGAGCGGTGGGAGCGGTGTGTTGGCGGTCGGTGAGCGCCTGGCACATGCGGGCCGTGTCGTGGGCGTAGTGGTTCTGGGCCAGCAGGGCGGCGTTGCGGACGTAGAGGGGAAGCCCGCCGGTGAGGGTGATGAGGTGGGTGACGGTGGCCGCGTCGGCGGGAGCCCCGGCGTCTGCGAGGACTTGGGCCACCCGGTCGGCGTTCCAGCCGTTGAGGGATTCGCCGGTGATGCCCAGGTGTGCGGTGAGGGTGGTCTGGTCGGGGCGCGGCTGGCCCAGCAGGACGAGGCGGGAGGTGGGCAGCGCTTGGGTGATCTGCCTCAGCTCGGCGGCACTGAGGCGGTGAACGTTGTCGAGGACCACGGCCACCGGTGTGCCGGTCAGGTGCTGGTGGACGGCGCGCAGGAGGTCGATGCCGGAGGCATGCGGCAGACCGGTGCGCTGTTCGGCATTCAGGTGCCGGGCCGCCAGTTCACGGGCGAGGCCGCCAGCGACGGCCTCGGCGGCGAGCGCGGCAGTGTCGAAGTAGGTGAGGGGCTCGGGACAGTGCTGGGCGGCGTGGGCGGCCCAAGCGGTCTTCCCCGCTCCGGAGAAGCCGGTGATCAGGCGCACCCGGTCGTCGGTTAGCAGGTCGGGCTCGTCGGCCTGAGGCAGATAGTCGTGGGCGAGGACCGGGAAGGACTGCAGCTCCTTCACGAACTGCTCGTGCAGGTCCTCGACGGTGTCGGCGGTGAAGGCCTGGTCGCCGTGACCAGTGCAGGCATAGACGACGCGGGCGGCGAGTTTCCACACGAGGGTCAACGGCGCCAGCGAGGAGAAGGGAACCTTCGCGGCTTCGCGGGTGCACCAGGCGATGGCTTCCTCGAGATCGCTCCAGGCCGGCGGAAGCCACTCTTCCGGAGCAGCCGCCTGCGGGGTCAAGACGGTGACGTCGCCGGGCCAGTCGGCCGCCTCCATCATCGCGGCCAGCTGCCGGCCGGTCGGCACGTTGGCCACGATGACCAGCTGCGGCTGTCCTGCGCGCTTGCCCTCGGCGTGACGGGCACGCACCGCAGCGAAGTTGTCGACCGCGCCGCTGAGGTCTCCCCACTGCAGGGGCCGGCTGCGGGTCTTCACCTGCAGGTACAGGTGGCGTCCGGGCAAGACGGCTTCGAGATCCTCGTCGCGTTCCACCAGCAGCCGGTGCATGCCGGCCGTCTTGAAGCGCAGCAGGCAGGCGGCCGCGTACAGGTGCTGGTAGAGAAACCCCCGATGCAGCGAGGTGATCCGGACCAGTTGGTCGGCATCAATGACCGTGTCGCCGTGCACGTCGGCATGGAGGCTTTCGGGGGTTTCGGGCATGCGCTCATCCTTCCATCGCAGGCCGAACCGCCCGGCACGGGGCGACGTCCTGCTGACGCCAAGCAGCGCGGGCCTTGCGCAGCGCTGCTTCAGAGCCCGTTGAGGTCCGAACCTGGCACAGCCTCGGGCTGTCGGGGACGAGGCAGGGGGCATCGGCGCTCTGTCCCGGAAACAGGTCCAGGATGGCGCCCCGGACCGGCTCCCGATCCGTCGCCGTCCCTGATCCCTCCGGGCCCGGAGCCGCGGTACCGACTCCGGAACCTGGGCCGCCGCTCAGCTGGGCGGGGAGGAGGGCTCGGACAGCGCGGCCGAGCGTGGCAGGGACACGGCCAGGCCCACCAATGGAGCCGTGACCTCGTAGTCGACGGTCTCCTCCCCCCGGACCAGGTAGATCGACAACAGAGCCTGGTCCGGGCGGCGCACGGCCTCCACCGCCGCACGGGAGGGCCGCGTCGGCTCGTGCCCCCGGGCTGGACGAGCCGGATCGACCACCGCCGCGGAGCGTGTCGCGTCGATAGCTCTGAGGTACTGGTCTGGGTCGAGATCCGCGTACTCGTTTCCAACAGCGGACAGCCGCCGGATCCTGAACCCGTCCTCGTTGCCGCGCGGCAACGGAGCACGGCGAACCGTGCCGACCCGATGCCCCGCAACCTCAACCAGTACCGGCGATTTCGGCGGGCTCACCAACTGAACGGTCCACTCGCCCAGCCCTTCTAGGCTGGCGCCCCGGCGCAGGTACCGGCAGATCTCGGCGAGCCGGTTCCACGATGGCTCCGAACCTGGCAGATAGGCGTCGAGGAACTCCGCGATCTTCGCGGGTGGGACGCCATGCCACAGCAGGTTCGCGGCGGTGCGTGGGTCCGGGGTGCCGGCTCGGCCGAGGCCGCGGATGAATGCCTCCAGAGTCCGGAAGTTCTGCCGCACCCTCTCGAGGGCCACTGTGAAGTCCAGGGTCTCCCACGACCTGCCGGGCGAATGCGAGGCCCGGACACGCAAGACGGCTTGGGCGGGGGTGATGTCGAGTCCGGCCAGCTCCTGCAGTTCCTTGCGCTGCCCGTTGATCCTCGCCGTCAACCGGTGTTGGGTGTCGAGGACTTCCAGCGTGGCGTAAAGACGGCACAGGTCCTGGTGACCGGTGTGGGGCCCGAACGGCGTGGTCAGCAGGCGCAGGGTTTCGTAGTTGGCCGGGGCTCGGAGACAGTAGCTGGTGGTAAGCCCTTCGAGAGGCAGGCCCTTGGTCGGCTTGGCGCCGCCGACGGCCACGATGTTCAGACCGCCGTATTCACTCTCGTGCAAGTGGGGCATCATGTCGGAGGCGGAATTGGCCGTGACGACGACCAACTGCTGGACCACGATCGGCAGTTGGTCGGCCACCTGTTTCCATGAGACCGACGGTACGGCCGCGTCGGCGATCGCTTCGCTGGTGGGGACGAAGTCCTGGCGCCACAACTCCTCGAAGTCGGCCATGAGCCGCTGTCCTCGCGGACCGCGCCGGTCTCTGAGGTCCTTGGCGATGACGCCGACCCGCTCGGCCAGCTGGTCGCAGACTCGCGTCTGGACCGCGACGAACCGACTCACGGACACCAGCATCGAGTTGCTCGTCCGCTTCCGGTCTCGGACTCGGCGTGCGGCACACGCCAGCACGAACGACTTCAGGGCGGTGAAGAGAGATTCCGGCAGCTCCCGGCCAGGCACGTGGTCGGCCCGATGCTTGGGCGGCAGCCAGCGGTCCTGATCGAACACCATGCGGACCAGGGGCAGCGGTTGCTCCGTGCCCGTGAAGAGCTGCTCGGGGCCGAAGTGACCAGGGGGCTTCGGGACGTGGTAGATGAAGTCGGGGAGGACCTGCGATGTCGTGAGGAAGGACGCGTAGGTATAGCCGACGTAGCCGACCCTGGGACACGAGGACAGCAACCGCTCCACGCTCTCGTCCACTTTCGAGGGAGAGCTGAGCGTGCCCCTCGCGTCGCCCGTCGTGTCGACGACGAGCATGGGCCGGTCTTCGGGCTGTGAGGTGTGCATGAGCCAGTCGCGGACTCTGTCGACGATCCTACGGTTCTTCTTGATCACGAAGACCTGCGGGTAGACGGGGGGCCTGAGGCTCAAGGTCTTGTACAGCGAGAAGTCGCCCTGCTCGCCACGGGTCGTCACGGACACGATGGGGAGGGCGCGGGCATGGGGCATGGCACCCGCGCCGATCCGGCCGCCGGCTTCCGAACTCGCCGTGTACTGACTGTCGAAGCCCAACAGCCCCTCGTCCACGCGCTGTTGCATCTGATCTCGCTCGGCGTTGGTCGCACCGGCCAGGATGGTGACCGTGCCGTAGCCGGCGTCGACCGCCTTGGCGGCGAGGGCGATCACCGAGGTGGACTTGCCCGAGCCGACGGGTGCCATGACGAGACCGGTGCGCCGCCAACTGCCCGGTCGACGAGGGTCCTCCAGGTGGGACAGCAGGTCACGGGTGACATCGTCCAGCTGACGGACCTGTGCCGGCGGCAGGATTCGCTCGTACTCCAGGAACCTCAGATAGCGCTCCCAGAACTCCCGTCCTCGGGTGCCGTCACCGTCCGGTGACCACGGCTCGTGGTCCCGGTCGTCCTCCAGAACGGCGGGCCGCGTGACGAACTGGACGACGGAAGCCTCCAGTTGCCTCAGCAGAACCGCCCTGTCGACCGCGAGGCCCCGCGCGGCGAGCAGGGTGACGACCGAGTGCACGGTCTCGTGCAGCTCGCCCGCCTCCGCCTGCCGGTCCTGCGGCAACATCGCCAGCGCCACCCGCAGCGCGAGGTCGGTGGCATCCGCGAGCTCCGTCGCCGCCCCGACGCTCTCCCGCGGTTCCGTACCGCCGGTCGCCAGGGGGAGCCCGAGCAGCTCCAGCGTCCGACCCCATGCGACGCCCGCCGCCGTGGCCTCCGCGGCGATCACCTCCTCGCCGTCCGGTCGGCCCGCCACCGCCGGCAGTCGGCCCCCTCCGCCCTGACACGAGGCGATGTGCCGGTCCAGCACCCGGTTAAGCCGCATGGTGTCGTGCTCCGTCAACGCCTCTTCCAGGCGGGCCCGCACCTGAGGAGCGGGCGTCAGGGTCACCGGGCCGCCGGTGTCCGTGTCCAGTGCGTACAGCCCGGAGCCAAGCAGCTCGGCCAGGTCCTCGGTCGTGGCCTCGGGCACCAGCTCTTGGCGGAGCACATGGAGCAGGGCCAAACTCAGCCGGTCGAACACGGAGGTCAGCATCGCCAGACGGGCGGCCGAGGGCGACGCGGTGCGCAGAAATCCGTCCGTTCGGGCCTCGGCGCTTCTGCGGGCAGGGGGACGGCCCGTGCCGAGCGGAGTCGGGCGGCCGGCGGGCGGGATCAGGGCCGCCGAGCAGCCCTCGGGGGCGGCCAGCATCACTGTCCGCGACCAGCGCCCGAGTGCGTGAGGGGAGAGCGAGAGCACCGGCAGCGCGAGCCACTCGTCGGGGTCCGCCTCGCCGACGGCCAGCAGCGGAGGCAGCCGGAAGCGGAGTCCCGTGTTGCCGGTGCCCGGGGCGTCCGGGGACACTCGCACGGTCGGCAGATCGAGTCCGGTGCGCCGCCACAGCTTGGGCGGCAACGGGTTGAGCAGGGCCACCGGTTCATGGCCCGCCCAGACCCGCAGCTGCTGCCAGATCTCTGGTGCCCGCCAGGCAGGTGCCGCGCAGTCCGACACCACGACGATCAGCCGACGGCCGTCGGGGGAGCCCAGCTGACCGGTCGAGGTCGGCAGGCCCTGACGGTCGGTGAGCCCGACGCCGTCATCCGGGTCCACGGTGAGGTCGCGCACCTGCAGGGTGCGGAACGCGCCGAGTCGGTCGAGCAGCCCCGCGAAGGCGCTGACGGTCTCCCGCCACACCTGCATCGAGGGCGAGCGGTCGACAACGAGCACGAGGTCGAACCAGCGTTCTGGAGCGGGAGCGAAGACCGGGATCAGCTCCCCGCTCCGGGCGTACCCCGCCACGGTCGCGTCGAGGTCGAGCGCCTGCCGCCGCCCCGTGCGCCACGGGCGTTTCCAGGGGCGCAGGGCACGCGTCATCTCCAGCGCCGACGGCAGCGCCGTCGCCCGGGGGACGGCGACCGCGTCACCGGGGACTTGGCCGGTGGACCCGGGCAGCCGCTCGTGGAGGGGACGGGCCGACCGGTTCTCCGGTGCCGTCGGAGGGCTCTGGCGCACAAAGTCACCGACGCGCGGCAGGCGCTGGACGGACGGCCCGGTCCATGCGGGAGCCTGCGCCGACGCCGGCGCCGGTTCTTCGGGTGCGGGCGAGGCCGAGCCGGCGGCCATACGGGAGGCCAGCCACAGCGCCTCCGCGAGCGCCGTCCCGTCAAGCTCCGGAGCCATGGCGCCGATCGCCGACACGGCCCCGTTCAGGCCGGTGACCCGCTCCACGCCCGGGGAATCCCCCGGCCCGTCCGCTTCCTCAGGCACCGGTCAGCTCACGCAGGATCAGTTCCCTGACCTCCTCGGCGGCGGCTCCCTCCGGCGCCTGGGCACCGGTCAGGACGTGCACGGCGTTGAGCAACTGGTCCACGGCCAGGCTCTCGCCCGCCCGCAGCCGGTCGACGAACGTGACGATCAGCGAGTCGACCGGACCCGAGGGCGCCACTTCGGTCTCGAAGTGGGCCGCCACCACCCGCCGCAGCGACTCCGTGTCCGGCATCGGCATCGTGTACCGGATGCAGCGCCGCAGGAAGGCGGCCGGGAAGTCACGCTCGCCGTTGCTCGTCAGCACAATGAAGGGGAAGTTGTCGCACCGCACGCGGCCCTTGACGATTCGGTGGACGGCATCGCCCTCCCATTCCCGTACGTCCACGTCGTCGTCCCGGTACCGCGCCAGCTCCGGGATCTCGAACTCCCCGTGCTCCAGCACGTCCAGCAGATCGCTCGGCAGATCGAGATCGCTCTTGTCGATCTCGTCGATAAGCAACGCGCGGGGCTGCTCGGATGGCGCCCTCGACGGCAGCAGTGCCGTCCCCAGCGGTCCGAGCTGCAGGAAGGGGGCGATGTCGTCGGTTCCCGAGTCGCCGCCCAGGCGTTGCGCGTGGATGCGCCCCAGGGCGTCGTAACGGTAGAGCGCGTCCACGAGGGTGCTGCGTGAGGTGATGTGCCAGCGCAGTGGCTCCCCGAGCCGCAACTCCGTCGCCACCTGCTTGATGACCGACGACTTGCCGGAGCCGGGCGCGCCCGTCAGCAGCAGCGGACGGCGCAGGGCGAGCGCGGCGTTCACGGCCTCGACGAGCCCGGGCGGCGGCTGGAAACGCTCGGGCCGGGGCTGCCGGGGGAAGGTGCGCCAGGGCGGCGGTGCACCGAGGTCCACGTCCCGGGGGGTGCCGTCGCCGACGTAGAAGGGTGTCCAGGTCATCGCGGGTTCTCTCCATCGACCGAGTCGTTCGCGAACGCATCGCAGAAGTCCAGCCATTGCTCGTCCAGCCACACGGAACGCACCCGGGCGAGATCAGTATGCTCGTGCGCCGGGTCCCCCTGCTTCCAGGAGGTGCGGTAGGCGGCGCTGAACTCTCCGGGGAGTCTCGCCCAGTTGCGTTCCACGCTGTCCTGCGACGCCTGCGGCAGATCTCCCGTGCCGTCCGGCCACAGCACCATCGGGGCGTACGCGAGCAGGGGTTCCAGGAGTTCCTGGAGCCGCTCCGGGCGGTGTCGCAGCGCCAGCGCGCCGCCGTAGCAGCCGTTGCCGAGGCTCTCCACCAGCTTCTGCACCGCGCTGAGTTCGGCCTTGTCGAGCCAGTTCACGGGCGTGGCCGGGCCGTCCTTCATCTCGTCGAGCTGGTTCCGGGCGAACTCGTTGATCAGGCCTAGGTGGGCGGGGAGGTTCAGCCGGTCGCTCCAGCGCAGGACGATGTCGTAGTAGAGCCCCAGTCGCTGCCCGAGCCGGGCTTCCTCGGGGCGCCAGCAGGCGAGCAGCGCGGCGGGCGCTGCGATGTCGATGCGTTTGAGCCTGAATCCGGTGCACCGGGCCTGCCGGGTCGCCCAGGCGAGCACCGCGCCCAACCGCTGTTCGACGCCGGCCTGCGTCGGAGGGCAGCGGAAGTCCTCACGTCCCACGAGGGTTTCGCCGTCCAGCAGCCAGACGAGAAGGGTCTCGGGCCACTCGTCGGCCAGCGCGGAGTGCAGGCTGACCACCAGCCGCAGCCTGTTCTCGGCGGCTCGACGTGCCTGGGCGGCGAAGGCGTCGACGAGTTCCACGCCGGCCCCGATGCCTCGCGCCCACCCCGTGAGTCCGGGCGTTCCCGCCGCGAGACCGTCTTCCACGGCGAGCGCGGCGACGAAGGTGGCGAGAGGCGCCGTGGGACTGCCCTTGGCGCGAGGAACTCGCAGGCACAGCGACTCGACGCAGTCACGCAGCAGTTCGTCCCCGTCGGACGCGGACGCGGGCCGGCCGGCCGCCGTCACATAGGCGCGGCGGATGCGTTCCGACTCGGGGAGGCTGCCTGGCCAGGACGACAGAAGGAACTCGCGGGTGCGTACGGCGGTCGCGAGCCGGTCGAGCGTGCGCAGGGCGTGGGCGAGGTGCTGGTCGGCGGTGGCCGGGTGCCGGTCAAGGGCCGCCAGGGTCCGGCGCAGCCGGGCCAGATCGCCGGAGGTGACGATCGGTAGGGCGGGAGCCGCATCGCCGAGCGGGTCAAGGGCCAGCCGCAGATCCTCCTCACCCAGCGGCCCCAGCAGCGCGCCGTCCGACCTGTGCCGTGCGTTGCGGGCGAACCAGGGCCGGGCATCCAGGGAGAGGCCGTTCAGCGTGACCAACTGGGAGCTGGTGCTCGCTTCCTTGTCCACGGCCTCTTGGACGTCCTCCGGCGAGAGGACCATCCCGGCGCCGGGCAGGCCGTCGCGCAGCACGCGCACCAGCGTCCGGGTGTACGCGAGACCGTAGGCCGACTCGACCGCGTTCGCGGACATGAGCATGGAGAGGCTCGTCGCGCCCTGCCGGACCCCTCCGGCCAGCCCACCGAGATCTGGTACGGCTCCGCCGGCGCGGCAGGTGTCCACCAGGGCGATGACGCCGCGCACACCGGGAACGTCCAGGGCGAGGGTGAGCAGCCCGCCGACGTCCACGACACTGGTCGCGACGTCCTCGTGGGAGTCGCTCGCCATGAAGGCCAGCTTGGGCGTCTGGCCGAGGGTGGTGCCGTGTCCGAGGAACGCGATCACTAGCACCGCCTCCGCGGCTCCGGCCCGGTCCGCCGCGTCCCGGACCGACTGGTCGATCTCGGCCCTGCCGACGCCGGGCCCGCACAGCAGGGAGGGCACGCCCGGGGGGCTCGGCTCGCAGCCGCCCAGCTCCTCGTCCAGGAGGACGGCGTGCAGGGACTCGGCGGTCTCCTCCAGACCGGTCAGCAGTCCTTGGGCCGGGCACTGCGGCGCGATGACCAGCAGGTGACGCGGCGGTGTGGACGGTGTCATGCGACGGTGACCGCGTCGAGCGCCTCGATCAGCGGGCCCGCGACGGCGGGCTGCGCCAGGTACTTGACGGCCGGATGCACATTCAGTCCGTCCGAATCGACCCGCGTGCTCACCGGAGCGACCGAGGCGGCGTTCGAGGCGATGCACAGGGCCAGTTCGGTGCCGCCGGTGACGAAGTCGTCGCGGTCCCAGAAGTTCAGCCAGCGGCCGACCGGTTCCGGGGTCTGTACGGGCTGCGGGCGCACCCGCGGCCGTACTGCCGTGCGCATTCCGAGCGGTGATCCGAGCGTGACGAACAACGGGACGTGCGCGGAGTGCGCGTGCAGTGTCTCGAACGCCACCACGGTCCCCAGCGAGTGCGCGACGACGACCGTGGGTCCCTCGGGGTCGAGTTCCGTGGCGACGCGGGCACGGATGCGCCGGTCGAGGCTCAGGCCGGCCTGGTCGGTCTCCTTACGGGCGAGATACCTCCTGACCTGGTGCAGATCGCGCTTCATCGCTCCTGCACTGATCCAGCCGCCGAAGGTGCGCAGACCCGGCACCGCGAACAGGGCGTTGGCCCCAACGAGCACCTGCCGTGCGAGGCTGCCGGGTCCCTGTTCCTCTCCGGTCGGCGCCAGTTTGTTCCTGGTCACCCGCAGCGCCTGTGCCTGACGGTCGTCGCGGGGCGCTTCGAGCTGCTCGTCGACCATGTCGAGGAGCAGCTCCCGCAGTCCCTCGTCCTCGTCCGGTCCGGCGGGTGCGGGTGCCACAGCCTCATTGTCAGGAGCGGCCCCCGGGAGGAAGAGATCGCCGTAGTACGCGAAGTGGATGTCGACCGCTCCGCCGTCGAGCAGCTCCGCGGCCTTTCGGGAGTGCCCGGCCGCACGCGCGCCGACGGTCAGCGCGGCCCGCCACTCCTCCAGCTCGGTCTTGGCCTCCCGTGGCTTTCCCACCCCGTGCACGAACACTAGACGTGGCCTCATCTACTCCACACCCCCCGAACCCCCGTGCCCACACCTGTTGTCGGGCGGGGCAGCGAGAATATCAACGCACCAGTGGGCCAGTGGCGACACCGGCCCACTGGTGCGTCACGGCTGGGTCAGCCCGTCACCTCGGACCGGTCCCCGCCCCACAGCGTGTGGAACGAGCCGTCACGGTCCGTCCGCCGGTACATGCGGGCACCAAAGAAGTCACGCTGCCCCTGGGTGAGCGCGGCTGGCCGCGCTACCTCGCCTTTGAGCTGAAATCGGATGGGTTGGCTTTGTACGTGGGACTCGACGCTGGTGGTGTCGACGTGCAGATCAAGGCCCGCGAGGGTCAGCCCGGCACGGTAGAGCGGGAAACGTTCTGGGTGCTCAAGCAGCTGACCGCGGCGGGCAAACAGGTCCAGGGCACGGTGCGCCGACTCAAGGCGCAGGGCGTGCGGAGCGGCTGACGTGTCCGGCCGGGGCGGTTCGGAGACGAACCGCCTGCGTCGGATGCCACACAGGTGCGGTCAGTCGCAACAGCCAAGCCACCCTAAAACCGACAGCGCGAACAGGACGGTCGCGCATGGCCAGCCGCCACCACTTCTCGCACGCCACCCTCGCCAGCTACGGAGACAGCACTCCCGCTACTGCCGGTGCACTCTGATGAACGCCGGCTTACCCCTCGCCTCCGCCCGCCCCTCTTGGAGCGGCTCCCCACCCTCCCAAATCAAGATCAACTTCTTGGCACCTCGAGGACCTCACTCCCAAGAACTATCGATGAAGTTGAGACATTCTCGATAGAGATGCGGCATCCCAGGTCGCAATCTTGCCGCCGCGAGCCCCAGGAACCCCTGCTTCCAATTGGAGCAGGTCAGCCACCCCAGAGTGGTCAACCTCAGTTTCTATGAGTGCAGTTTAGATGTTGCAGGTCACAGCGATGAAGGTGTCTCAACTACACGAATAACCGACACCCGCAGGCGCAGCGGGCGTCTGACGGCTGCCGCGCGCAGCGAGGTGAGGTCGTAGGGCTGTCGGGCTGAGGCGTGGCGGCCCGCACGGCCGGGCACGCGCAGCAGGCCGCTCCGCACGGCACGGCGCCGGCCGTGCCGTGCGGGGTCCCCGTCAGGGGATTTCGACGCCCGGGGCGCAGATGCCCGGGAACACCAGCCGCTTCACCTCGTCCCAGCGCTCGAGGATGTCCCGGCGCCCGTGCAGTGTGTCGGAGATGTGCTGGATCCCGAAGAACGCCGCCACGATGACGCGGGCGGCTGCCTGCGGCGAGCAGTCGGGGCGCAGGTGGCCGTCCCGGTGCGCGGCGCCGAACAGATCCGTCATCAGTTCCGTCCAGCCCACGAACGGCGTGGGCAGGGGGATCCCGATGGTCGAACGCTCTATCTGCAGCCGGGCGCTGGCCTGGACGATCGGGTCGTCCCGGAAGACCGTGGCCACCCGCTCCAGCAGGGCGACGATGGTTTCCAGGGAGTTCAGTCCCTGGTCCCGGGCCTCGGCCACCAGGGCCGGCCACAGTGCGTAGTGTTCCTCGACCACCGACGCGGCGAGGTTCTCCTTGTTGCTGAAGTGGTGGTAGATCGCCCCCTTGGTGATGCCCGCCCGCTGGGCCACGTGTACCAGCGAGGTGGACCGGAACCCGTTGGTGGCGAATTCCTCCGCTGCCGCGTTCAGGATCAACTGCCTGGTCTGCCGGGCCCGTTCCTGATGGATCGGGGGACCTGCGCTGCTGATCCTCTGACCCCAGATGCCCGCCTCCTCCGCCTGTCTCATCCGTATCGCCATCACTCTCTGTCACTTGTTGATCCTTCATTGCAATATACCTTCCGGAAGGTATATTTTCGCAGGGATGGCGGTCGTGTCTGTCCGAAGTCGTGAAAATCCAGCGCCCAGGGCGGCCGCCCCACCACTACCCGGGGGAACTGCGACAGTGATCATCATGGAACCGTCCTCGACCGGCATCCTCGAGCTCGACGGCGGTACGGGTCCGACACATTCCGAACTCACCTTCGACCGCGGCGTTCCGCGCACGCTCGTCCACAAGACGGCTGTCTCCGAAGTCCTCCTGACGGACGCCGTCCGCACCGGCCCCGACCGGTTCGCCGTCGCCGCCCAGTGGCCCCGGCACCACGTACTCTTCGAGAACGGGATGTGCCCGGCGGGCACCGCCGACCCGCTCCTCCTCCTCGAGACCGTCCGCCAGGCGGGCATCTACGTCTCCCACGTCTACTACGACGTCCCGCTGGCCCACCCCTTCCTGCTCACGAGCATCGAGTACGAGGTGGAACCGCCCACCCCGGGCTCCGCCGCCCGCCAGGGACCGCACTGCGTCCTGCTCGACGTCCAGTGCGTCGTCGAACGCCGCGCCGCCGACCGCCTGGGCATGTCGCTCGAGGCCCGGCTCGTGATCGACGGACGCCCCGAGGGCCGCGTCGGACTGTGCTGGCAGGCCGTCACCCCCGAGCGCTACGCCCGCATGCGCCACCCCGAGGGCCGGGTCACGGCTCCACCCACCGGCCCCGGTACCGCGCCGGCCGCTCTCGCCGGCGCGGTCGCGGCCCCGCACGTCCTGGGCCGCCGGCACGACCGCGACGCGATGCTGGCAGCCCTCCCGGCGGATCCCGGGAGCGTGCGGCCCACCCCGCGGGACGCCTGGTCCCTGCGCCTGGACACCACGCACCCGGTCTACTTCGACCACGCCTGCGACCACATCCCCGGCATGGCCCTGGCCGAGTCCTTCGCCCAGGCCGCCGCTCTCACCTCCGGCCGCCTGGCCGGCATACCCGCCGGGGAACTGCGCTGGACCCTGGAGTCCAGCGCACTGTCCTTCGACTCCTTCGGCGAACTCGGCCGCCCCGTGGTCATCGCCGCCGAACCGGTGCCGGAACCCCCCGAGCACGGGCGGAGGGCCGTCCTCGTCAGCGCGGAACAGGACGGACGGCTGCTCGCCCACGGCGCCCTGATCGGCCTCACCTCCCGCACCGACGGAGTGACCCGGTGACCCTGACCGTCGCCCCGGCCGCCGCTCTCGCCCGCACCCGGGCGGCCGAGACCGAGCACGCCCGCAAGCTCTCCCCCGACCTCGCGGACTCCCTCACCGCCGCCGGGTTCGCCCGGCACTTCGTGCCCAAACCGTGGGGCGGTGACGCGGGTTCCTTCACCGAAGCCGCCGAGGCGGCGGCCGAGCTCGGCGAGGCCTGCGCGGCCACCGCCTGGTGCGCCGCCCTGTACGCCGCCCACGCCCGACTCGCCGCCCACCTGCCCGAACAGGGCCACCGTGACCTGTGGGAGCGCACGCCGGACGTCCGCATCGCCGCCTCGGTCGTACCGCCCGCCGGCACCGCCGAGGAAGCACACCGCCCCCGGGCCGCCGGCCCGGCCCGCGGCACCACCGACGGCTGGTGGCTGGAAGGCACCTGGCACCACGCCAGCGGCGTCGACCACGCCCACTGGATCCTGCTCGCCTCCCGGACCGGTGACGGCGCCGACCGCACCGTACGGCTCTTCGCCGTCCCCCTCGAGGCGTGCGAGGTCTCCGACACCTGGCACACCCTCGGCCTGCGCGGCACCGGCAGCAACACCGTCCGCCTCGAGCGGACCTTCGTCCCCGCCCACCGCACCTGTACCCTCGCCGACCTCGGCCGCGCCGGGCACGGGCGCGACCGGTGCCACAGCGTGCCCTACCAGATGGTCGCCGGGGCCCAGTTCCTCGCGCCCGCCCTCGGAGCCGCCCGGCAGGCCCTGCGCGACTGGCACGAACTGACCGCCGGCCGGGTGCGCTCCGACGGCAGCCGCGCCGCCGACGCACCCGCGCAGCGCGACGCCGGCGCCCGTGCGTCGGCGGAGATCCACGCGGCCGGACTGCTGCTGCACCACGCCCTGCAGCGGGCCGACCTCGCAGAGGTCACCCCCCACGCGGTCGCCGAGAACGCCCGTGACTTCGCCTTCGCCGCCGAACTGACCACCGCAGCCGCCGACCGCCTGGTCCGCGCGGCCGGCCTGCGCGCCCAGGCCACCGACTGCCCGCTGCAACGCCGTTGGCGCGACATCCGGGCCGCGGCCGGTCATGCCGCCCTCGACTTCGAGACCGCCGGCACCCTCTACGCCCAGGCCCGGACGACGGTGGTGGAGGCAGCCCGATGAGAAACACCACGGCACCGCGCAGCCCCGGTCGTACGAAGCCGTCCCGGCCCTCTGGCCACCGCGGGGCCACGACCGCCCGCGCCGCCCTCTTCGACGTGGACCAGACCCTCGTCCAGGCCAAGACCATGGTGGAGTTCTGGCGGTTCTGGACCGTCCAGTGGCTCGCCGACCGCACCCCCGAGGAGGCCGACCGTCCCCTGCGTCGGCTGCTGGCGCTGCCCCGGCAGGAGGCGAACCTCGGCTACTACCGCATGTTCCGGGGTACGGCCCCCGAGGAGCTGGCCGCCGCCGGCCGCGCCTGGTTCGCCGACTTCATGACCCGCGGCGACACCCTGCTGCCCGGCACCCTGCGGGAACTGCAGCGCCACCGGGCCCGCGGCGACCGCATCGTCCTGGTCTCCGGATCCCTGCACGCCTGCCTCGACCCGCTCGCCCGCCTCCTCACCGCCGACGTGCTGTGCACCGAACAAGAGGTGGGCGCCGACGGCCGCTTCACCGGCCGCCTCGACCGCTCGGTGGTCGGCCCGGGCAGACTGCGCACGGTCCGCGCCGCCCTGCGCGCCTGGGGCATCGAGAGCGGGCACTGCTCGGCCTACGCCGACCACGAGACCGACCTCGAGCTGCTGCACGCCGTGGGCGACCCGGTGGTGGTCGGCGACGACCCGGTGCTGCGGGCCGTGGCCGGGGACCGCGGCTGGCGGCGCCTGCCCGGGACGGTGTCACGGCCACGGCCCGCAGCACCGGTCCACCCCTGACCGGCGAGGGACCGCACGGCGCAACAGAACGGTCCCGGCGCACACGACCGCGGGCGGCCTTCCGGCCGCAGACCGATGAGGCCGAGGCACAGCTGCCCGGCCATCCACCGGGCGAGGTGGTCGGGGCGGGGGCCGTCAGCCGGGCCCCTCGGACAGGGGCGCCGGATGGGCACCCCACTCGGTGCGCAGCACACCGCAGACCTCGCCGACCGTGGCACCCGCGGCCAGCGCCGACTTCATCGGGTAGAGGATGTTGCCGCCCCGGCCCGCGGCGTCGGCCGCCAGCCGCGCCAGCGCCGCCGTGACCCGGTCCTGGCAGCGCCAGGCACGCAGTTTGGCGATCCGCTCCCGCTGCCGGAGCTCCGCGGCCGGCCCGCCGCCCACCAGGGCGCCGACGGCGTGGGCGGCCGCGGGCACGGTCCGCCACCGCGGCACCTCCGCCCGGCAGTAGGCCAGCAGATCGGCCGCCAGCCGCCGGGTGGGGCGGGGCGGGAAGATGTGCGTCCGGCCCACCGCGTACTCCTTGAAGGCGGAGAGCACCGTGCCGGACAGCCGGTGCCCCGGCACCCCGTGCTCCTCCGCCACCAGGTGGTAGAGCAGCAGCATGACGGCCGCCGGGGCTCCGCCGGCCATCGCCGGGGACACCCGGTGCAGCGGGATCCCGGCGAACAGCACCCGCATGTCGTCGAGCGAGTCGATCGCGACCCCCGTCCGCCCGACGTGCCCCGCGGCCGGCGGGCTGTCGGAGTCGCGGCCCAGCCGCGTCGGCAGGTCGAAGGCGACCGGCAGTTCCCGGCCCCCGCAGGCGAGGAGCTCCCGTAAGCGGCCGTTGCACACCACCACTGTCGTCGCCACGCCGGTCACCGCCACCACAGCAGACGCCGGGGGTGTTCCAGCGCCGCGGCGGTGTCGGCGAGCACCTGCGAGCCCAGTTCGCCGTCGACCAGCCGGTGGTCGAACGACAGCGACAGGGTCACGACCTCGCGCGGGACCACCCTGCCCTCGTGCACCCAGGGCCGGGTGCGTATCGCGCCGACTGCCAGGATCGCCGCCTCGCCGGGGTTGAGCAGCGGAGTGCCGCCGTCGACCCCGTACACGCCGATGTTGGTGATCGTCGTGGTGCCGCCGGCCAGGTCGCCGGGGGCGGCCCGGCCCGCGCGTGCCGTGTGCACCAGGGAGCCCAGGGCGTCGGCGAGTTCGGCCAGGGTGAGCAGGCCGGCGTCCTTGATGTTCGGCACGATCAGGCCGCGCTCGGTGGCGGCGGCGATGCCCAGGTTCACCTGGTGCCTGAGGACGATCTCCTGATGCTCCTCGTCCCAGGAGGCGTTGATCCCCGGGTGCCGGCGGACGGCGGCCAGGTAGGCCGCGGCCACGAAGAGCAGCGGGCCGACGGGGGTCTCGCCCAGCTCGCCGGACTTCCGCAGGCGCCGCACCAGTTTCATCGTGCGGCTCACGTCCACCTCGATGAACTCCGTGACATGGGGTGCGGTGAAGGCCGACGCGACCATGGCCTTGGCGGTGGCCCTGCGCACCCCCCGCACCGGGATACGTGTCTCGTGCGCGCCGTCCCGGACGGGCACCGGCCGCGGTGCCGGGGTGGGGGCGGACTCCGGGGCGGTTTGCGGCGCGGCGGCCAGCACGTCCTCGCGGGTGACCACTCCGTGCGGCCCGGACGCCGGTACGGCGGACAGGTCCACGCCGAGCTTCTTGGCCAGCTTGCGCACCGGTGGCTTGGCCCGCGCCGGAACGCCGGCATCCGCCACGGGCGGCGCGAGCGGTGCAGTGCCGGCGGGGCCGGTCGCCGCCGCGGTCGCCTTGCGGCGGCGCCGGACCGGGGCGGAGCTCGCCCTCGGCCCGTAGCCGACCAGCACCGCGCCGTCCCCTGGCGCGGGCCCCGTGTCCCCGGACGGCGCCGAACCGGCGTCCGGGGACACGCCCGGGCCGGTCCCCGCCGGCCGGACGGTGATGATGGGCGCGCCGACGGCGACCGTCGTGCCCGGCGGGCTGAGGATCTCGGTGACGGTGCCGTCGTACGGGATGGGCAGCTCCACCGCCGCCTTGGCGGTCTCCACCTCGCACACGGGCTGCCCGTCGGTGACGGTGTCGCCCACGGCGACGTGCCAGGCGAGGATCTCGGCCTCGACCAGCCCCTCGCCCACGTCGGGCATACGGAAGGTCAGCGTGGCAGTCATGGGTCGTCTTCCTCGGGTCGCGGGGATGCGGCGGTAGGGGCAGTGGCGCGGGTCGCCACGGCGGATCAGTGGGCGAGGGCCCGGTCCACGGCCTCCAGCACCCGGTCCGGGTCGGGCAGGTACGCGTCCTCCACCCGGGACGGCGGATACGGCGCGTGGAACCCGCCGACCCGCAGCACCGGGGCCTCCAAGGCGTAGAAGCACTCCTCGTGCAGCCGGGCCGCGAGTTCCGCGCCCATGCCGAGGAACACCGGCGCCTCGTGCACCACCACCGCCCGCCGGGTCCGTTCCACGGAGCGCCGGAGCGTGCCGAAGTCGACGGGTGACAGCGAGCGCAGGTCCACCACCTCCAGGCTGCGGCCCTCCGCCCGCGCCGCGTCCGCGGCGTCCAGACAGACCTTGACCATCGGCCCGTACGCGAGCAGCGTCAGGTCCCGGCCGGGCCGGACCACCGCCGCCTCGTGCAGCGAGCGGGCCGGAGCCCTCCCCACCTCGCCCTTGTCCCAGTACCGCCGCTTGGGCTCGAGGAAGATCACCGGATCGTCGGCGGCGATCGCCTGGCGCAGCATCCAGTGCGCGTCGTCGCTGTTCGACGGGGTCACCACGCGCAGTCCCGCGGTGTGCGCGAACAGCGCCTCGGGGGACTCGCTGTGGTGCTCCACCGCGCCGATGCCGCCCGCGTAGGGGATGCGGATCGTCACCGGGAGGCTGACCTTGCCCAGCGAGCGGGCGTGCATCTTGGCCAGCTGGCTGACGATCTGGTCGAAGGCCGGGTAGACGAAACCGTCGAACTGGATCTCCAGCACCGGACGGTAGCCGCGCAGGGCCAGGCCGATGGCGGTGCCGACGATCCCGGATTCGGCCAGCGGGGTGTCGAGGACCCGGTCCTCACCGAAGTCCTTCTGCAGGCCCTCGGTGACCCGGAAGACACCGCCGAGCCGGCCCACGTCCTCCCCCATGACCAGGGCCCTGGAGTCCTCCTCGAGCGCCGCGCGCAGCGCGGAGTTGAGTGCCTGGACGAGTGTGGCCCGGGTCATCGCGTCTCTCCCTGCGCCGTGCCGGCCGTGTCGAAGCCCGCGAGATAGTGCTCGTAGCGCGTGCGCTCCTCCTCGACGAGCGGGTTCGGTTGCGCATAGACGTGCCGGAAGATCGACTGCGGGTCGGGATCGGCCATCGCCCGCACGCGCCGGCGCACGTCGCGCGCCAGCTCGTCGCTCTCGGCCGCGACCGCGTCGAGGAAGGCCTGGTCCGCCCAGCCCTCGCGCAGCAGGTACCGGCGCACCCGGTCGATCGGGTCGCGGGCCGCCCACAGCTCCTCCTCGGCCCTGCTCCGGTAGCGGCCGGGGTCGTCGGAGGTGCTGTGCGCCCCCATGCGGTACGTGAACGCCTCCACCAGCACCGGTCCTTCGCCCCGCCGGGCGAGGTCCAGCGCCCACCGGGTCACGGCCAGACAGGCCAGCACGTCGTTGCCGTCCACCCGGACGCCGGGGAAGCCGAAGCCGTCGGCCCGCCGGGCCAGCGGGACGCGCGACTGGCGTTCGGCGGGTTCGGAGATGGCCCACTGGTTGTTCTGGCAGAAGAACACCACCGGCGCGTCGTACACCGCGGCGAAGGTGAAGGCCTCCCCGACGTCGCCCTGGCTGGAGGCGCCGTCTCCGAAGTAGGCGATGACCGCCTCGTCCCCGCCGTCCCTGGCCACGCCCATCGCGTAGCCGGTGGCGTGCAGGGTCTGTGCGCCGATGACGATCGTGTAGAGGTGGAAGTTCTTCTCGTCGGGTTCCCAGCCGCCGTGGTTGACCCCGCGGAACATGCCCATCAGGCTCACCGGGTCCACCCCGCGGCACCAGGCCACCCCGTGCTCGCGGAACGTCGGGAACGCGTAGTCGGTGGGGCGCAGCGCCCGCCCGGATCCCACCTGGGCGGCCTCCTGCCCCAGGGACTGGGTCCACAGGCCCAGTTCACCCTGGCGCTGCAGGGCCGCGGCCTCCCCGTCGAAGCGGCGCACCAGCGCCATGTCGCGGTAGAGGTCCCGGACCTCGCCGGGTGTGGGGTCCAGTGGGAAGCCGGGGTGGGCCGTGCGCTCGCCCTCGGGGGTCAGCAACTGCACCATCGGGGCCGGTTCGGTCACGGTCACGTTCTCGTTCCTGTCGGTGGGCGGCACGGCGCGGCACGGCCGCCGGCGACCGGCAGGCCCGCGCCGTCGACGGCGGTCACCGCGAGCGCGCCGCCGGCCGCGGGCAGGTCGTGGACGGTCAGGGTGGCGCCCTCCGCGGGCACCGTCAGGGGCCAGGAGAAGCGCACCTGCAGTTCCGCGCGGTCCGCTTCGCCGACGGCCCCGGCCAGGTGGTGCGCCATCAGGGCGAAGGTCAGCATGCCGTGCGCGATCAGGTCGTCGAAGCCTCCCGCACGGGCGGCCTCGGGCGAGAGGTGGATCGGGTTGTGGTCGCCGGAGAGTTCCGCGTACCGGCGTACCAGTTCCCGGGTCACGGTGTAGGAGGAGCGGCGCGCGTCTTTCGGTGCGGCGGGGCGTGCGGGGGCCGGTGCCGGTCGGGCGGCGGGCCCGGGCGAGTGCACCAGCAGGGACACGGACTGGGCGACGGGCGAGCCGTCGCCGGCGGTGAGGGCCACCGCCACCTCCGTCGCCGTGCCCGCGCCCAGCGGCCGCACCGAGCGGATCTCCGCGCGGGAGAGCAGCGGTTCGCCGACGGCCGCCGCGCGCTCCACGCGCAGCCGCTGCGTGCCGTGGAGGGCCACCCGGCCCCGGGCCGCGGGCCCGGGTTCCAGCAGCCGCTCGCTCATGCGCAGGGCGACGGCCGCGAGCTGGGCGGGCGCGACCGTGCCGGGCACGGCCCCGGTCAGCGGCACCGCGGAGGCGATCGCGCACAGCGCGCGGAAGGCCTCGTCGTCCTGGGCGGTCACCAGGTGATGTCCGGTCAGCACGGTGCCGGCGGCGACGCCGTGGGACGGTGTGGGTGAGAAGGTCGGGGCCATCGTTCAGCGCCCCGGACGCCTGCGCAGCAGGCAGGTCAGCCGGGCCGTGGAGACCAGCTGGTCGCGGTGGTCGCGCACGGTGATCTGGTACGTGCCGATCTGGCTGCCCTGGTGCAGCGGCTCGCACACGCCGGTGACCAGGCCCTCGCGGGCCGCGCGGTGGTGGGTGATGTTCAGCTCCAGCCCCACCAGCATGCCGTCCGGCGCCACGTGGGCCCCGGCGGCCAGCGAACCCAGGGTCTCGGCCAGGGCGGCGCTCGCCCCGCCGTGCAGCAGTCCGAAGGGCTGCAGGTTGCCGCGCACGGGCATGGTCGCGACCACGCGCTCGGCCGACCATTGGGTGATCTCGATGCCCAGCTTGGTGATCAGCTGTTCGGCCACCAGCTCCGGCGGCATGAAGGCCATCAGCTCTTCCAGGGACTGCTTCATCGTTCCTCTCCCAGGGGGCGCCGCGCGCTCTCGGCCAGCGCGGCCAGGCGGTGCAGGGGGCCCGCGGCGGCATCGTCGGGGGCCGGGGCCTGCGGTTCGGCGGGCACCCCGGCGTGGCCGGCCGGGCCGGGCCGCAGCAGCAGGGCCACCGCGAGGTCGGCGGCCGGCGGACGCCCGTCGTGCCCCAGGGCGGCCAGCCGTGCGAAGGCGGCGGCGGTGCGCGGGTTGGCGGCCAGTTCCACGCCGATGACGAGGACCTGGTCGATCGTGTCGTCCAGCAGGAGCAGCGCGGCCGCGTCCAGGGCCGTGGTGTCCGCCTGGTGGTCCGCGGCGATGCAGTGGATGGGGCCGGTCAGCCCGTACTCGATCGCCAGGTGCCCGACGATCGAGGTGGTCACCGACTGGAAGAACAGCAGCGGGTTGTGCACCCGGCCGGAGACGAGCTTCTGGCTGGCGGTGTCGGAGGTGGTCGCGTCCGCGGCCACGGTGGCCAGCACGATCGCGGTGCTGTCCGGGAACGGCCCGGTCAGCGGGTTCGGCACGTCCGGCGTCCCGGGATCGCCCAGGCAGCGCCGTACCGTCTCGCGGACCAGCGGGTTGAACGCGGACACCACGAAACCGGGCACGACCGGCAGTTCCCCGCGCTCCGTCGCGGTGTCCACCACGGCTGCCGCGACGACGTCCGGCTGCCGCAGGGAGGTGGTGCCGGTGGGGGTGAGGGTCACGGCTGCTCCAGGATGATGGCGGTGTTCAGGCCCCCGAAGCCGGCGTTGAGCGAGAGCACCCGCTCCAGCCGCGCCGTGCGGGCCTCGTTCGGCACGCAGTCCAGATCGCACTCCGGGTCGGCGCCGTCGTAGCCGGAGGTGGGTGGCACGGCCTGCTCCTCGAGCGCCATCAGGCAGATGGCGAGCTCCACCGCTCCGGTGGCCTCGAGCATGTGGCCCGTGGTGCTCTTGGTGGAGCTGACCGGCAGGCGGTCCGCGTGCGTGCCGAAGGCGCCCCGCAGCGCGGCCGTCTCGGCCGGGTCGTTCAGCCGGGTGCCGGTGCCGTGGGCGTTGACGTAGCCGATCTCCTCGCCCGCCAGCCCCGCCGAGGCCAGGGCCCGGGTGATTGCCCGGCCCATGCCCGCGCCCCGCGGGTGCGGCTGGACCACGTGGTGGGCGTCGGCCGCCGCGCCGAAACCGGGGACGCGGGCCAGCGACCGGGCGCCGCGCCGCAGCGCGTGCTCGGGCGACTCCAGGACCAGGGCGGCCGCGCCGTCGCCGAGCAGCATGCCGCTGCGCCCCGCGGCGAAGGCCCGCAGCCGGCCGTCCCGGGCGAAGGTGCGCCCGGAGTCGAACTTGGCGAACTGCTCCTCGTCGACGAGGTAGACCCCGCCGACCACGGCCACGTCCACCTGTCCGGCGGTGATCATCCGGCACGCGTGGATGACGGCGCTGGCGGAGGCGACGCAGGCGTTGATGAAGGCCGCCCGCGGTCCGGTCAGTCCCAGGCCGGCGGCGACTGCCTCGGGGATCGACCCGGCGAAGCTGCGGTGCGCCTCGGCCGGGTCGCCCGGCCGGCCGGCGGCCCGGTCGGTCCAGAAGGCGTGCAGGCCGGTGAAGTCGCCCTGGGTTCCGATGAGGACGGCTGTGCGGGCCGGGTCCAGGTCCGCCGGGTCGAGCTTGGCGGCCGCCAGCGCACCGCGTGCGCAGTCCTGTACGGTCTCCAGCTGCCGGGGCGCCTGCCCGGGTCCGCCGTACGTGGCTCCGTAGGTGTTGCGGAACGGTGCGGTGCCGAAGCGGGTGATGGGCGCGAACGCGGGACGGCCCGCGAACACCCGTTCGCGCAGGACGTCCGCACCGGCACCGAAGGCGGAGAACGTCTCGTATCCGGTGACCCGGACGTCAAGCGGCATCGATGCCTCCTTCCGTGAGTGTGCTCAGGTACGTGTGGATCCCGCGGACCGAGGTGAAGAACTCCAGGTCCGGGCCGTACGGGTCGATGCTGATGCCGTGCTCCTCGTCCAGTACGTGCTGGAGCCAGACCAGGGCCAGGGAATCGAGGGTCAGGGGGGTGTCCTCGCCCAGTTCCCCGAAGTCCTCCGGGACGATCTTGTGGTGGGTGAGGAGCCGGCGGATCTCGGTGCTGTCGATCACGCCGCGGCCTCGTCGGCCGCGCCGTCCCGGGCACGCTCGACGGCCGTGACGAACTGCCCCAGGGTGGCGTCCGGCTGGGCCGCCGGGTCCTCGTCGGCGATCTTGGCGCCGAACTCGTGCTCGACCTGGACCAGCAGCTCGACCAGGGCGAGCGACTCCAGCTCCAGGCCGCCCGGGCCGAGCGGCAGGTCGTCGGAGACGTCCTCGGTGATGCTCGGGACGATCTCGCTGATGATGCCGATGACGAAGGAACGGATCTCGGACACGGCGGTACTCCTTGTCGGTGGGTGCGATCGGTCCGGCGCCCGGTTGTGGGTCCGGCGCCGGCGGGCGGAGCGGGTCGGGAGGAGGGGGAGGCAGGCCCGGGCGGGCGCTCAGGCCGGGGAGACGGCCGGCGGCGCGGTGGTCCGCGCGGGCACGAGCACGGGGTCGGTCAGCTCCCGCACCGGATCGGTGTCGGCCGCGTAGTCGACCGAGGAGAGCCCGAAACCGTTCAGGGCCAGCCACTGAGCCCGGTGCACACAGGGCGCGCCCAGCTCGGCGATGTTCTCGCCGGTGGCCAGGGCCAGCCGCCGGTCCACCTCCGCCTGCACGTCGGGCCGCAGCTCCAGGTCGTCCAGGCGCAGCCGGCCCAGCTCGTCGGTCGTGGGGTGCGGCGGCCCCTCCAGCAGCCGGGTGTCGCCCCCGGAGTACAGCCGCTTGGTCAGGAGCCGGTGCGCCTGCTCGATCGGGCCCTCCTGCAGGCCCATCTCCAGCATCACGCGGGTCAGCACGACGGTGTACAGGGTCTGCGCCGGGATCACCGAGCTGGCCTGAGTGACCATGGCCCGCATCACGGCGGTCAGCGCCCGGCCGCCCCGCGGGCGCAGGACGGCGTCCAGTTCCCGCCCGGTTGCCTCCAGGTCCTCCTTGGCCTGACCCAGTGTGCCGCTGCGGTACGTCGGCGCCAGCCTCGTGTTGCCGACGTAGCTGAAGGCGACCGTCACGGCCCGCGGGGCGAGCACTCCGGCCGCGCTCAGAGCGTGGATCCAGCGCCGCCAGTCGTCACCGCCCATGACCGCGACGGTGTCCTCGATCTCCTGGGCGGTGGCGGGTTCCACCGTGGCGGCCGCCACCTCGCGGGTGGCCGCGTCGTACGCCTTGGCGGTGAACGGCCGGCCGAGGGTCTTGAGCGCCGAACGATGGGTGTGCCCGGTCACCGGGTGGGTGCGGCGCGGCGCGGCCAGGCTGTAGACCACCAGGTCCACCTGGCCGAGGTCGTCGCGGACGGTGCGTATCGTGTGCTCCTTGACCGCGTCGCTGTACGCGTCGCCGACCACGGTGCGCCCGTACAGTCCGGACCGGGACAGTTCCGCCTCCAGAGCGGCGGTGTTGTACCAGCCGGCGGTTCCCGTCCGCTTCGCGGTGCCGGGGGACTCCTGGCAGACGTTCAGGGTGGCGGCGCCGGCGGCGAAGGCCGCCGAGATCCGGGTCGCCAGCCCCAGGCCCGCCGATCCCCCGATGACCAGGACGTTGCGCGGCCGGTCGGGGCCGGTCGGACGGGGCCGGGAGCGGACCGCGGCGATCTGTGTCCGGACCTGATCGGCGCAGCCGTCGGGATGGGCGTTGGCGCACAGCGTGCCGCGCAGCATGGGCTGGACGATCACCGCGCACCTCCGAGGGGGCCGGCCGGGGCGGCGACGGATCTGGTGGAGGGGCCCATCCGGGTCAGCAGCAGTTCGCGGTTGCGCACCAGCTTGCCGTTGCTCGTCCGGGGGATCGCCGGAGCCAGCTCGAACCGGCGCGGGATCTTGAAGTGGCTGATCCGGTCGCGGCACCACGCCTGGAGCTCCCGGGCGGTGACCCCTCCGGTGATCCCGACGAAGGCCTCGATGGTGCCGCTGAACAGCACCACCGCCTCGGTCACGGCGGGGTGTTCGGCCAGGGCCAGCTCCACCTCGCGCAGGTCCACCTTCAGGCCGCCGATGACCACCAGCGAGTCGCTGCGCCCGTGCACCGACAGCGCGCCCGTCTCCGGGTCGAGCGCCGCCAGGTCGTTGGTGCGCAGCCAGCCGTCCGCGTACCGGCTCGCGATGTCGTTGACGTACAGGTAGGGCGAGACGTCGGCGCGCACCTGGAGTTCGCCGTCGCGCATCCGGACCTCGGCGCCCGGCACCGGGTGGCCGACGGCGGGCGGTGCCAGACGGCCCGTCAGGTCGGTGGCGATGATGCCGGTCTCGGTCATGCCGTAGGCCTGTCCGATCCGCACCCCGTACCGCTCGTGGAAGCGCTCGTAGACCTCGGGGCTGATCACCTCGCCGCCGGACACGGCCAGCCGCAGGCCGGGCAGCGGGCTCCAGTCCGCGATGCGGGTGAGCAGCTCGAAGTGGAAGGGGACGCCGAAGAGCACGTCGGCCTGTGACTCCACCAGTGTCGACAGCAGCGTGCGGGGCTGTGCGTTCGGTGTGAAGACCAGCGTCGCGCCCGCCCGCAGCGCGTGCAGGAAGCCGCCGATCAGCCCGAAGGAATGGGTCAGCGAGTTGCTCAGCAGCACCCGCTCTCCGGCCTTCGGCATCTCCGGCAGGGCGGCGAAGGCGTCCAGCTCGGCCAGCAGCGAGTGCGCGGTCCGTCCGATCACCTTCGGGTAGCCGGTCGAGCCGGAGCTGAACTGCAGCAGGACGTGGGGGTTGGCGACGGTGTGGCCGGTGCGCCGTACCTCGACCTGCACCTCGCACTCGTCCTGGAAGACGACCCGGACCGCGCCGGAGGAGCCCGAGCTGATCATGAATCTGGGTTCGCACAGGTTCAGCAGCCGGTCCACCTCGGCGCGGGTGAGCCGCGGGTCCATCAGGATCACCTGGGCGCCGCGGGACCACAGGGCCAGCACGGTCCACAGGTAGGTGAAGCTGGGCACCATCTGCACGGCCACGGTCGAGCCGGGCCGGATGCTCTGGAGCTCGAACAGCCGCTCCAGTTCGGTGACCCTGGTGCGCAGGGTGTCCCAGGTCACCTCGGTCCGGGCGCGGGCCCAGACCGTGTCGGGGGGCTGCCGGCGGAGCATGTCCGCGATCCAGCCCTTGAGCGGCGCGTTCTCCATTGACCTCTCCGAAAGTGTTCGGGCGGCCGGGTGCGGGTGCGCCCCCCGACGGGGGCGGGGCGCACCCGCCGCACCGGCCTGCTTCCCGGGCCCGGGCCGTCCGGGGCCCGGGCCTACTTCTCGACGCAGAACTCGCCGACGGGCCAGCCGACGTGACGCTTGTCGGTCGCGATGTGGCCGAGGACCTGGTCGCCGTTGTTCAGTTCGGTGACGTTGAGGACCTTGGCGCCGGGGCCGAGGACGCGGACGTGCCAGTCGTCCTGGACGATGAGGTTGACCTCGACGCCCTCGGGGGACGTGGCGTGGATGCTCAGCAGCGGGCGCGACTCGAGTTTGATGCGGCCGACGGTGATGCGGCGGGTGCGGCCGTCGGCGCCCACGGCTAGGACCGGGTGGCCGGCCTTCAGCTCGCTGAGGTAGTTGGTGCGGTTGTCCTGGCCGAAGGCGTAGGAGTGCAGGGCTCCGGCGTTGATGCGGAAGGGGCGGGTGGGCATGTAGGGCAGCGGGTGGGTCTCGCTGACGCACAGGATGAACCCGTGTGCGTAGGAGCCGATGAGCATGCCTTCGTCCTGGTCGAAGTGCGAGGTGGTGTCGATGCAGACGCGGTCGCCCAGGCCCAGGTGCTCGATGCGGTCGACCGTCAGCGTGGTGAGGTCGAGGTCGGGGGTCTTCACGCGCAGGGCCTCGACGAGTTCGAAGACGTCGTTGGCGGTGGCCGGAGCGATGAGGATGCCCTCGGAGCCCTTCTCGAGCACGTCGATAATGACCTTGGCCTCTTCGAGGTCCGCGGCCCTGCAGACGAGCTGGCCGGGCGAGCGGTCGGCGGCTGCGATGACGATCTCGAGCGGGATCTTCGTCGGGTCCTTGAACTCCACGAGGGTGTAGGGGAGTTCGATCGCGGTCTCGCAGGCCAGCGTCAGCGTCGGGTCGTCGGTGACGTTGACCCGTCCGGCGATGTTCTTGTCCCCGGCCTGGTGGCGGGTGCGCAGGCCGGTCAGGGCGTTCTGGTCGGCGACGTCGTGGAGGACGATGAAGTCGTCGCTGTCGGCCCGGTCGTCGGCGAGAATGCGCTTGACGGTGGTGGGCAGCGTGGTGAGCAGGGCGGGGTCGTCGGAGACGATGCCGTCGACGCGGGCGTGGATGGCGGCGTCGACGATGGCCGCACGGTGCTCGGGCGAGGCGGAACGGACGTCGATCCAGGCGAACTTCACAGGAGTCCCTAACGGAAGAGGTGGAGGAGGGCGCGGACGCGGGCCCTCGGCGGGTGGCGGGGCCGCGCCGGTCAGAGAGTGACGGCGGCGCCGTACAGCTCGGGCACGTCCACGGAGAGGTCGACCGGCTGCTGCCGCGGCGCGTGCACGATCGCGGCGAGTTCGCGGACCAGGGTCTCGGGCTCGGGGTCGGTGAACACCCGCCGGCCCACGGCCAGTCCCGCGCACCCGGCGTCGACGGCCGACTGCGCGTACTGGGTCAGGCTCCGGCCGCTGGGCTGGCCGCCCGCCACCAGCACCGGAACCGGGCAGCTGGCCACCACGTCCGCCATCGCGCTGATGGGCTCGGCGGCCGAGGTCTTGACCAGGTCGGCGCCGAGGTCCACGGCGATGTTCACGACGTGAGCCAGGAGTTCGGGTTCGTGGGGGTCGGAGATCCGTGGCCCGCGCGGGTAGATCATCGCGAGCAGCGGCATCTCCCAGCGCGCGCACTCCGCGGCGACGGCGCCGAGATCGGCCAGCTGCCGGCTCTCGGTGTCGGATCCCACGTTGACGTGGACGCTCACCGCGTCGGCGCCGAGTTGCACGGCCTCCTCGACGCTGGAGACCAGGACCTTCTGATTGGTGTCGGCGGCGCGTGAGGTGCCTGCGCTCAGGTGGACGATCAGCGCGCACTCCCGCAGGTGGCGAGGGGCGATGCCGCGTGCCCTGCCCTTGTGGACGATCACCGCGTCGGCGCCGCCGGCGACGAGTGATCCCATGAGCCGATCGAATTCACCGGCGTTGACGACCGGTCCGTCCGACACGGAGTGGTCCATCGGAATGAACAGATAACGCTCGTCGCCGTGCCGCGAGAGGCGGTTGAGGCGAATTTCCCTCCCACTGGAAAGGGAATGTGACATGGGAATGGCCGCCCTTTCTGGACGATGAATTCGAATCCGCGGAGCACCTGGGGCGTGATGTTCCCCAGCGGTGTCACGTGGTCGGCAGGATCGCTGCCGGCGAGTGCGGTGCAGCGGATGGCCAGGAACTTAGGCGGCCGTTTCGGACGGGGTCAAGGGACTCGGGTCCCCACCTCCGTGCGGTGAAAGGGCCTGGCCGAGCGTGGGTCGCCGGGCGGCGCACCCCGGGGGTGCACCCCGAACGGGTACCCGGATGGGGCTGGCACCTTTCCCGCCCGAATGAAGGATGGAGCCATGACTAAAAGGAAGGCGGGTGGCAATGAATTCGTCCGTTGACCACGAGCGGATCCGCCCGGACCGGGCGGATTTTCGCCGGGCGATGGGGCGGTTCTGCACCGGCGTCACCGTCGTCGCCTGCGGCTCCGGTCCCACCACCGAGGCGATGACCGCCAACTCCCTGGTGTCGGTCTCCCTCGACCCCCTCCTGCTGCTGGTGAGCGTGCGCACCGCCGGGCGGCTGCACCGGCGGCTGAGTGACGGCGAGGACTTCTCCGTCAGCGTGCTGGCCGAGGACCAGGGCCCGCTCGCAGCCCTGATGGGCCGCTCCGAGCGCCCCCGCGGCACCGAGGCATGGCACCGGCTCGGCTCCTGGCACGGCCACAACGGCGCGGCGCTGGCGGCCGGTTCACCGGCGGCCTTCGAGTGCTCCGTCGAGGCCGCCCACCCGGGCGGCGACCACACCCTCTTCCTGGGCCGGGTGACCGAGGTCCACCTCGGTCACCCGGCCCAGCCACTGCTGTTCTGGGCGGGCGGCTACCCCAAGCTCGCCGATCAACTGTCCGTGCCTGCGCCCAGCAGGCCCCGCGAGGTGGAGAGCACCCATGTCTGAACCGTCCGGCACCGAGCACGGCCCCCTCCCGCGGCCGGCCGGTCCCGCCGACCCCGAGGTCGCCATCGTGGGCGCCGGGCCCGCGGGGCTGCTGCTCGGCCTGCTGCTGGGCCTGCGGGGCCGCCGGGTCCTGCTGATCGAGCGCGAGGACGAGCCCGTCCCCGGCGGCCCCGGCAACGGGATCTGCCCGATCCTGCAGCCCGCCACCCTGGGCATCCTCGACCGCCTCGGCCTGCTGCCCGAACTGACCGCGAACACCACTGCCGTCACCCACGGCGAAGTCGCCGCGGGCGGCGTCACCGTCGCCTCGTACGCCTACGCCGATCTGCCCGGCGCACCCGTCGCCCACGCCCTGCCCACCTCGATCGTCCGGCTGCGTGACGTGCTCGCCGCCGCCGTCCGCGCCCTGCCCGGCACCGAAGTGGTGTACGGCGCCACGGTGCGCGCCCTGGTGCGGCGCGAGGGGGCCGCCCCCGACGTGCGCGGCCTCGAACTCGAGGACGCCCGGGGGGTGCGCACCCTGTACCCCTCGCTGATCGTGGGCTGCGACGGCAAGCGCTCGGCGGTCCGGGAGATGGCCGGCATCAGCGCCCCGGCGCGCGCCTTCAAGCGCGGCTACACCGAGCTGCGCCTGCCGCTGCCCGGGTCCTGGGGGCCCGTGATGCGCGCCGCCTTCACCGCCGACGGCTACGTGCTGGGCACCCCGATCGCCGACGAGACCCTGCTGTTCGCCTGGATCACCGACCCGGACACCGCCGGCGAGGCCGTCGACGGTCCGCTCGAAGCACTCGCCGAGCGCTACGCGCAGGCCGCGCCGCAGGCCGCCGACTGGATTCGCGAGCACACCACCGACCGCTCCCAGGTGCGTGAGTTCCTGCACCACATCGTGCGCCCCGAGCGCTGGACCGACGGCAACGTCGTCCTGGTCGGCGACAGCGCCCACGGCGTGCACGTCTACGGCGGCCAGGGACTGAACCTCTCCCTCCAGGACGCGGCCTGCGTGGCGACCGCCGCCGACCGGGCCATGACCGCGGGCGACACCGCGGCCCTGCACCGCTTCGAGGCACTGCGCCGGCCCTTCACCGAGGCCTTCCAGGACATGCAGGAGGCGCACCTCGACGCCCTCGCGGCGCGTGCGGGCCGGGCCGCCGCGGGGGACGCGGGCGAAGGCGCCGGCCACCTGCCGGACTTCGCCCCGCTGGCCCTGGGCCAGAGCGAACTGCGTGCCGCGTTCGCCGCGGCCGTCCCCGAGGGCGCGCGGTCCCTTCCGGCCGCCGTGTCCGTCGGCACCGGAGCCCGCCCGTGAACCTGACCGACCAGCAGCGGCGTTCCTACCTCGCGCGCATCGGGTACGACGGCCGGCTCGAACCGACCCTCGAGGCGCTGACCGCGCTGTGCCGGGCTCATGTGCGGGCCGTGCCCTTCGAACTGCTCGACGGCCCCGACGGCCTCGTCCCCGGCATCGACGCGGCCAGCGTGTACAAGAAGGTCGTACTCCGCCACCTCGGCGGGGCCTGCATGGAGGTCAACAACCTCTTCGCCGCCCTTCTGCGCGACCTCGGCTTCGAGGTGACCACGCACGCCTCCCGCCCCTGGCTGCCGCAGGACCGCGCCTACACCGACACCGGCGACCACATGATCCTCGTGGTCCGGATCGAGGGCGTCGCGTTCCTCGTCGACGTCGCGTACTCCCAGCTGACCGCCGTGACGCCGCTGAGGCTGGACGGCAGCGAGTGCACCGAGCACGGCTGGCGCTTCCGCGTGCTGCGCGACCGGGACGGCGACGACCACATCGCCCAGCGCGCGGGAGCCGGCGGCCGGTGGTCCCCGATCCACCGGTTCACCCTCGATCCGCGCGGCGGCGAGCACTTCGCCACCATCCTCGACCTCTATCTGACCCCGGGCACCGGCTCGCCCATCCCCCGCACGCTGATGTGCTCCCGGGTGACCGGCACCGGCAAGGCCACGCTCGTCAACGACGTGCTGATCGAGACCGCGGACGGCGGTACGGAGCGCAGCAGCCGGGTCGACACCCCCGAGGCGGCCCGGGCCGCCCTCGCTCTGATCTTCGCCGGCCATCCGACCCTGGCCGAGCGCGGCGCCCGCATCTGGCAGCGCCTGGTGGGCGACCCCGCCGGCACCCCGGCCCGTGCGGCCGCCCCTTCCGCCGCGACGTTCGAGGAGACCTCCGCATGACCCGCCCGCAGATCGGCTTCGGCGCGTTCCTCTCGCCCCTGCACCCGCACGGCGAGAGCCCCACCCTCCAGCTCTGGCGCGACCTTGACCTCGTGCAGTGGCTGGACGAACTCGACCTGGTGGAAGCGTGGGTGGGCGAGCACCACTCCGGCGGCTGGGGCACCGTCTCCTCGCCCGAGGTGTTCCTCGCGGCGGCCGCCGAGCGCACCCGCCGCATCCGCCTGGGCACCGGCGTCACCAGCCTGCCCTACCACCACCCCTTCCACGTGGCCTCGCGGATCGTCCAGCTCGACCACCAGACCCGCGGCCGCGTGATGCTCGGCGTCGGTGCGGGCTCGGCGCCCGGCGACGCCCACATGCTGGGCATCCACCCCTCCGAACAGCGCCGGATGACCGGCGAGTCCCTGGAGGCCGTCCTCGAACTCCTCGCCGGTGAGGGCCCGGTCAACCGCGCCACCGACTGGTTCACACTGCGCGACGCGCGCCTGCAGCACCGCCCCTACCGCCCTGGCGGCATCGAGGTGGCCATCTCCAGCGCCGCCTCCCCGCACAGCATGCAACTGGCCGGCCGGCACGGTCTGAGCCCGCTGTCCTTCGCCTCGCCTCGCCCCGGTGGCACCGCCCCCGACCTGCGCCGCCAGTGGCAGTACGCCGAGGAGGCCGCCGCGGCCGCCGGCCGCACCGTCGACCGCGCCGACTGGCGCCTGGTGGTCAACGTGTACGTCGGCGAGTCCCGCGAGCGGGCCATGGAGGAGCTGCGCGAGGGCGCCGCGGCCTGGCTGCGCGGCTACTGGGGCGACATCGTCGGCCTGCCGGTCGACGCGCTCGGCATCGAAGAGGGCCGGGAGATCGAGTACCTGGTGGCCAACGGTGCCGCGATCGTCGGCTCGCCGGACGAGGTCGCCGCGGGCGTCGAGGAGCTGTACGAGAGCAGTGGAGGCTTCGGCACGCTGCTGGTCGCCGGCGCCGACTGGGCGTCCCGGGAGAACACCCGGGCCTCCTTCGAGCGTCTGGCGCGCTTCGTCGTTCCGCGCTTCAACGGCTCGCTGGAGGGCTTCGAGGCCTCCGCCGCGTGGGTGCGGGAGCACAGGTCCGAGTTCGTCGCCCAGGCCGTCGGCGCCTTCCAGAAGGCGTTCACCGATGCCGGGGTGACCGCGCCCGCCCTGCCGGTGCCCGAGCCGTCCGGCACCGGCTCGCACTGAGCCGTCCCCCGCCCCGGGGGCGGGCCCCCCGCCACCCGCGCCGGGGGCGGGCCCCCCCCCCGGGCACCCCCCCCCCGCCCGCCCCGCACCCCCCCCCCCGGCGCCCCCCCGCCCCCCCCCCCCCGTACCCCCGGGGC
>NZ_JBHJVQ010000014.1:94561-138856 GCF_042263835.1 Streptomyces sp. NPDC056128
CGGGGGCGGCCCGCGGCCACCCCGGGGGGGGGGACGGCCCCGACGCCTGTCCAGCCCCGCCGGGCCCCCGCCTTCGCGAAGCTCGCCCGGCACGAGCGACCCGGTGCCCGCGGACTGAACCCGCCGGCCGGCCGCGGCTCCCGGCTGGAGTCGCTGACGGGCCTGTGCCGGCGAGGCCGGCCGGGCTGGGCTGCCTCGCACTGTGCGTGCTGGTGGCCTGGACGGCGTACCGCTGGATCGAGGTCCCGCTGATGCGGCGGCTGCGTCCCCGCTCACCCGCCCCGGCGGCCGGGGGGACCGGCACGGTCCGCGGACGCCGTCAGCGCGGACCGTACGCCCGCATGAACACGCTGATGCCCCGCTCCACCACCGCGTCGATGCCGGCCTCGTCCAGGGGGGCCTGACCGAGCGTCGACTCCAGCTCGGCCTCACCGATCAGCAGTGCTCGCAGCTGCCGGGCCGCCGTCTCGGTGTCGTCGACATCCAGGTGGCCGGCCCGGCCGAGCAGCGCGAGTTGCTCGGCCACGGCACGGATGCCCGCGTCCCGGTCGATGCCGTGCAGGACACGGCGCAGGGACTCCTCCACCGGGGCCTCCGCCAGGATCCGCCGGCGCAGCGCGGCGGTGTCGCCGAGCATCAGCCGTACCCAGCGCCGGCCGAAGTCCCGGAACTGGGCCGGCAGGTCGGTGCCGTCGTGGGCGGCGATGGTCTCGCGCACCAGCGTGTCGAACTGGCCGGCCAGCGGGTCCATCGCCGCGGCCACCACTTCGGCGACGAGGGAGTCACGGTCACCGAAGTGGTTGTAGAGGGTCTGCTTGGCCACCTCCGCCTCGGCGGCGATGGTGTCGATGCTCGCCCGCGCGAAGCCGTCGCGGACGAACACATCGGCCGCCGCCTGGAGGATCTGCGCCCTGCGGTCCCGTCCGCCGTGCGTGCGGCGCGGGCGGGGCCGGGCCGTCTCCCGGGTCTTCGCCACTGCTGTTCCTCCTGGGACGTCCACGACTTGATTTCTGGACGGCCTAGTCTACTATCGAAATCTAGACGGGGTAGTCCAAGTTTCTGCCCCGCCGTGTTCTCCGGAGGGGACCTTGCCATGAACCGACCCACGCCCGCGCCCACCGTCGCGGAGCAGGACGCCCGCATCGACGGCTCCTTGTGGTGGCTGTGCGGCGTCCTGGTCCTGGGAGCGGTGACCACCCTGCTCGACGGCACGATCGTCAACGTCGCCATCGAGACCCTCACCCACGAGCTGGACGCCCCGCTCGACTCGGTCCAGTGGAGCGTCACCGGCTACCTGCTGGCCCTCTCCCTCGTCGTCCCCCTCGCCGGCTGGGCCATGGAACGCTTCGGCGCCAAGCGGGTGTGGCTGGCCGCCCAGGTCCTCTTCCTCGCCGGGTCGGTCCTCTCCGGCCTCGCCTGGTCCGTGGAGAGCCTGGTGGTCTTCCGTGTGGTCCAAGGCCTCGGCGGCGGCATGGTGATGCCGATGGCGCAGGCCATGCTCGCCCGCGCCGCGGGCCCGGCCCGGCTCGGCAGGGTGATGGCCGTGGTGTCCGTACCCGCCATGCTCGCCCCGATCATCGGCCCGGTCGTCGGAGGGTACTTCGTCGACGAGCTGAACTGGCGCTGGATCTTCTTCATCAACATCCCCATCGGCCTGGCCGCCATCGTGCTCGCCTGGATCAAGCTCCCCGCCGACCGCCCGCGGACCGACCGCCGGCTGGACCTCCTCGGCCTGCTGCTGCTCTCCCCCGGCCTCGCCCTGCTCCTGTACGGCCTGGCCGAGGCGGGCAGCGGCGGCTTCACCGACGCCGGAAGCCTGCCCTGGACCCTGGCCGGCACGGCCCTGCTGACCGGCTTCGCCGTGCACGCCCTGCGCACCCCCGGCACCCCGCTGATCGATCTGCGGCTGTTCGCGGACCGCGGCTACTCCGCCGCCGTCGTCACCCAGTTCACCCTGAACGCCGGTGTGTTCGGCGCGATGTTCCTGCTCCCCCTGTACTTCCAGCTGGACCGCGGCGCCAGCGTCCTCGAGGCCGGACTGATGCTCGCCCCGCAGGGCGTCGGCTACGTCATCGCCATGGCCCTGGCCGGCAAGGCCACCGACAAGGCGGGCGCGGGCCCCCTGGCCCTCGCCGGCGTCCTGATCACCCTGCTGGGCACCCTGCCCTTCGCCCTCGTCGACGACGGCACCGGCCGGGGCCTGCTCGCCGCCGCCATGGTGGCCCGCGGCATCGGCGTCGGCGTGGTGACCCTGCCCAGCCTCGCGGCCGCCTACCGCTCACTGGCTCCCGCCGCGATGCCCCGTGCCTCCAGCACCATGAACATCTTCCAGCGGCTGGGCGGTTCGGTGGGCACCGCCGCGGTCGCCATCGTCCTGCAGAACGGCCTGACCGACACCAAGGCCTCCAGCACCCCGGTGTCCGACGCCTTCGGCACCTCCTTCTGGTGGGTGTTCGGCCTGACCGCCGTCACCCTGCTGCCCGCGCTGCTCCTGCCGCGCACCGCGCCGGCGCCCGCCGCCGGCGCCCCGGCGAAAGAGACCGCCGCCGCCTGAACCCATCCCCCCGTCAGCGGCGGCAACGCTTCGGCCCGGCCCCTTCCTTCAGAAGGGGCCGGGCCGAAGCCGTCTCACCGGGCCGGGCTCAGGGCACCAGCACGACCTTGCCGAACAGCTCGCCCGCGTCCATCGCCGTCAGTCCCTCCCGCACCCGCGACAGCGGCAGCACCCGGTCCACCACCGGCCGTACACCGGTGTGCACGCAGAACGCCGCCAGCCGCGCCAGCTGGTCGGCCGTCCCCATGGTCGAGCCCACCACCGACAACTGGTTGGCGAAGATCCGCCCCAGATCAGCGGGCGGCAGGCCCCCCGTGGTCGCCCCGGACAGCACCAGCCGCCCGCCCGCGCGCAGCGCCTTCAACGAGGCCGCGTACGTGGCCTCGCCCACGGTGTCGATCACCGCGTCCACCTTGTGCGGCAGCCGCTCGCCCGGCGCCATCACCCGCTCCGCACCCAGCTCGGCCAGCCGGCACCGCTTCTCCGCGGACCGGCTCACCGCCCACACCCGCAGCCCCGCGGCGCTGCCCAGAGACACCGCGGCCGTGCCGACACCGCCGCCCGCGCCCTGCACCAGCACCACACCACCCGGCTCGACCCCCGCCTTCTCGAACAGCATCCGGTAGGCCGTCAGCCAGGCACCCGGGAGACAGGCCGCCTCGGCGAAACTCAGCTCGGCCGGCTTGGGGACCAGGCAGCGGCGCGGCACCGACACCCGTTGTGCGAGCGTGCCGGGCCGCTGCACCGAGAGGAACTCCACCGCCGGATCGAGAGTCTCGTCCCCGCCCCCGGCCCGCGGATCCCCGATCACCGGGTAGACGATCACCTCGCGGCCGTCCTCGTCGACGCCCGCGGCGTCACTGCCGAGGACGACCGGCAACTGCCCGGGCAGCACCGCCACTCCGCGCAGGGTCCACAGGTCGTGGTGGTTCAGGGCGGCGGCCCGCACCTCGACCGTGGCCCAGCCCTGAGGGGGGCGCGGCTCGGGCCACGGCCCGGTGCGCAGTCCCGCGAGCGGGTCCTCGGGCACGGAGCGCTCGGCCACGACGGCGTACATCCGCTCACCCCGCCCGCAGGCAGAGGGTGCCCCAGATGAACCCGGCTCCGATGGCCGAGACCACGACCAGCTCCCCCGGCGCCACCCGGCCCGCCTCCATCGCCTGGTGCAGCACCGTGAAGACGGTGGCCGCACCCGTGTTGCCGTACCGGTCCACGCTGATGCCGGCCCGCGAGCGGTCCACCCCGAGCGCGTCCATCGCCTCATGGACGATGTTCAGGTTCGCCTGGTGCAGCATGTAGTGATCCACGTCGCCCGGCCGCAGGCCCGCCTGGTCCAGGGTGGTCAGGATGCTCTCCGGCAGCCGCTTGGTGGCCTCCGTCCACACCGTGCGCCCGTCCATCTTCAGGAACTGGCCACGCGCCGCGACGGTCTCCTCGGTCGTGGGCCGGCTCGCCCCGCCCGCCGGGATCTCCACCGCGTACGACAGCGAGGCGTCCAGGTCCCAGGAGAGCAGTCCGAAGCCCGGTTCGGTCCGGCTCATCACCACGGCGCCCGCGGCATCACCGAAGAAGACCCGCGTCGAGCGGTCCTCGGGGTCGGTGACCCGCGACAGGCACTCCGCGCCGATCACCAGCACGTTGCGGATCCGGTCGTTCTGCAGCAGGTGCGCCGCGGTCAGCATGCCGTACACCCCGCCCGCGCAGGCCGCCTGGCTGAGGTCCAGCGGGAACGCCCGCGTCGCGCCGAGGGCCTCCTTCACGATCAGCGCGGTCGACGGCAGCGGCTGGTCGTAGGTGAACGTCGCGACGATCACCGCGTCGAGGTCCGCGGCCGACCGCCCGCTGCGCTCCAGCGCCTCTCGCGCGGCGGCCACGCACATGTCGGAGGTGGTCCGTCCCTCCTCCAGCCAGCGCCGCTCACCGATACCGGTGCGGCTCCTGATCCATTCGTCGGTGGTGTCCAGCGTCTCGACGAGTTCCGTGTTGGGAACCACCCGCGAGGGCACGTGGCAGCCGGTGCCGACGATTCCCACCGGAACGCGCAGGCCACCGGTGTCGATACGGGAGAGGGCCGGGCCCTCCGTGGTACTGGCGACGGTCATGGGCATCTCTGCTCTCTTCCCGGAAGAAAAGGAAACGCCGGCCCGAGGGGGCGCCTCCCAGGTCCGCGGAACCATAGGCAGCCGCACCGCGCCGGAAGAAGACGCGAAAGTCCAGCAAGGGCGGTGCGTTCGAGGCCCACGTCCGGCGCCGCCGGACGTGGCCGCCACCCGCCCTGCCCATCCGGGCAGGGCAGCCACCGGCCCCGGTGGGGGTGACGACAGGCCAGTCGGAAGGGGCCTTCCCGCCCTCCGGGACGGCGGAAAGACTCCGCCCCATGGAACCCATCGCATACGACAGGCCCCGAGGTGTGGGCATTAGGGCGATCGGCGGCCACCTGCCCGAGCGGGTCGTGACCAACGCCGACCTCGAACAGCGGCTGGACACCACCGACGCGTGGATCAGCGAGTTCATCGGCGTACGGACCCGCCGCTGGTCGGCCCCCGAGGAGTGGTCCTCCGACCTGGGAGCCAAGGCCCTGCTCGACGCGTGCGAGCGCGCCGGGGTCAGCCCCCACTCCGTCGACCTGGTCATCTGCGGCACGTACACCCCCGACAACCTCATCCCGGCCACCGCCGTGGCCATCATGGGCAAGGTCGGCATCCAGGACGTACCCGGCTTCGACGTCAACACCGGCGGTTGCCCCGGCGGCACCTGGGCCCTGGACGTCGGCGCCAAGTACGTGGCCTCCGGCGCCTACCGGCGGGTCGCCGTCGTCCTCGCCGACGTCAGCACCAAGACCTTCGACCCCGAGGACCGCACCGTCGGCGTCATCTTCGGCGACGGCGCGGCCTGCTACCTCCTCGAACCCGTCGAGGCCGGCCAGGGCGTCTCCTCCGCCGTGCTGCGCAGCGACCCGTCCGCCTACACCACCGCCTACGTCAAGCGCGAGAAGCGCACCTGGGACGACGGCACCCCCAAGCAGTCCGCCTTCGGCGACAACTTCGCCCACATGTACGGCCGGGGGGTGCGCGACTTCGCCCTCGATCGGGTCCCCGGCTTCGTGGAGGAGCTGGCCAAGACCAACGGCATCACCGTGGACGACATCGACCTCATCGTCTTCCACCAGGCCAACTACCACCTGATCCACTTGCTGATGGAGAAGCTGGGCCTGCCCGCCGAGAAGACCATGACCAACGTCCAGGAGTACGGCAACACCTCGGGCGCCGGCGTACCGCTGGTCCTGCGCGAGGCCATGGACACCGGCCGCGTCGCCCCTGGGGACAACGTCGTCATCGTCTCCTTCGGCGCGGGCATGAGCTATGGCGGCACGCTGATCCGCTGGACCGGCGCCGACGACTTCGGACAGCGACCGTGACCGTCGAGGCCCCCCGTCCTGCCCCGGCCCCGCGGGTACCGGCCGGCCCGGTCGCGGTCGTCGGCGCCGGCACCATGGGCGCCGGCCTGGCCCAGGTCGCGGCCGCCGCCGGCCGCCCGGTGGTGCTCTACAGCCGCACCCGGGAGTCCCTGGCCCGCGCCCGCGCCGCCATCGAGGAATCGCTGCGCCGGCTGGCCCGCAAGGGCGCGGCTCCCGGCCTGCCGGTACCCGCCGGGGTCCTGGACCGCGTCCAACTCACCACCCGCCTGGAGGACTGCGCCGGCGCGGCCCTGGTCGTCGAGTCGGTCGCCGAGGACCTGGCCGTCAAACAGGAGGTGTTCGCCCGGCTCGACGTGCTCTGCACGGACGCGGCCCTGCTGGCCAGCAACACCTCCGGCATCCCCATCGGCGCGATCGCGCGGGCCACCACCCGCCCCGAACGCGTCGTGGGCACCCACTTCTTCTCGCCGGTCCCGATGATGCGGCTGTGCGAGATCGTCCGCGGCCCCGCCACCTCGGAGCACGTCCTCGCCCTCGCCCATGCCTTCGCCGCCGAGGTCGGCAAGGAGAGCGTGCTGGTCGAGCGCGACACCCCCGGCTTCATCACCACCCGGCTGCTGACCGTGCTGATCCTCGAGGCGGTCCGGATGGTCGAGGACGGCACCTGCAGCCCCGCCGACCTCGACCGGGCCTGCCAGCTGGGCTTCGGCCACCCCATGGGGCCGCTCGCCTCCGTGGACCTCAGCGGGATCGACGTGTTCCACGACGTGGCGAGAGCCCTGCACCG
Organism: Streptomyces sp. NPDC056128; assembly: GCF_042263835.1. Lineage (NCBI taxonomy): Bacteria > Bacillati > Actinomycetota > Actinomycetes > Kitasatosporales > Streptomycetaceae > Streptomyces > Streptomyces sp. NPDC056128. The sequence continues at coordinate 101,321 of NZ_JBHJVQ010000014.1, forward strand.
CGCCACCGGCAACCCGGCCTTCGAGGCCCCCGCCCTGCTCGGGCAGCTCGTCGCGGCCGGCCACCACGGGCGCAAGAGCGGACGCGGCTTCCACGACTACCGCGGCGCCGCCGACACCGGCCCGGCCATGACAGGAGCGCGATGACCACCGACCCCGCGGCCCGGTTCCGCCGCATCCAGGTCACCTGGGAGAACGGCGTCACCCACCTGCGCCTGGCGCGCCCGGAGCGGCGCAACGCCATCGACCTCCGGCTCGCGCAGGAGCTGCTGCGTGCCACCCTGCTGGAGCCCACCGCCAACAGCGGCTGCGTTCTGCTGACCGGCGCGGGCGACCACTTCTGCGTCGGCGGCGACCTCACCTCCTTCGAGCAGTCGGGCGACCTGCCCAGCCATCTCATGGAGGTCACCAGCTACCTGCACGCCGCCCTGTCCCGGCTCGCCGCCATGCCCGCCCCGCTGGTCGTCGCCGCCCAGGGCCATGTGGCGGGCGCCGGCCTGGGCCTGGCCTGTCTGGCCGACGTCCTGCTGACCGCTGAAGGAGCCACCTACCGTTCCGCGTACGGTGCCCTGGGCCTGACCCCGGACGCCTCGACCAGCCACCTGCTGCCCCGGCTCGTCGGATTGCGCCGGGCCCAGCACATCACGCTGCTGGGCCAGGTCCTCAGCGCCGAGGACGCCCAGTCCTGGGGCCTGTCCACCGAGACGGTACCGGCCGGCCTGCTGCACAAGCGGGCCGCACAGCTCGCCCAGGAGATCGCGGCGGGCCCCACCCGGGCGTACGGGCAGACCAAGCGGCTGCTGAGGGCCTCGTTCGCGCGCTCGCTGGCCGAGCACCTGGAGGACGAGTCCACCACGCTCAGCGCGGCCGCGGCCACCACCGACGCCATGGAGGGCATCGCCGCCTTCCACGAGCGCCGCAGCCCCCGCTTCGCCCCGGCGGGCCCGGCACAGCCCTGGGCCGGAGGCGCCGCGTGACCACCCCCCTCACCCCCGCCGCCGCGGGCACGCCCGGCGACCCCGGCAACGCCGCGCCGCTCGTACGGTTCGAGCGCCGGGGCCACGTCGCCGTACTGACCCTGGACCGCCCCGCGGTCCGCAACGCGGTCGACTCGGCACTCGCGGCCGCCCTGGGCGCCGCCCTGACCGAACTGGACCGCGACCCGGCGCTGCGGGTGGGCGTACTCACCGGCGCCGGGCCGGTCTTCTGCGCCGGCGCCGACCTGAAGGCGCTGGCCGCCGGCGGCGTCGTACACGACCCGGACCACGAGGAGTGGGGCTTCGCCGGCATCGTCCACCACCCGGTGCGCACCCCGCTGGTCGCGGCCGTCGAGGGCGCGGCGCTGGGCGGCGGCCTGGAGATCGCCCTCGCCTGTGACCTGGTGGTCGCCGCCGAGGACGCCCGGTTCGGGCTGCCCGAGGTGACCCGGGGCCTGCTGGCCGGTGCCGGCGGACTGATCCGGCTGCCCCGGCTGGTGCCCGTGCGCGCCGCCATGGAGGCCGCGCTCACCGGCGAGCCGGTCACCGCGGCCATGGCCCGTCAGTGGCACCTGGTCAACCGTCTCGCCCCGCCCGGCCACGCCCTGCGCGCGGCCCTGGAGCTGGCGGAGCGCGTCGCCGCGCATGCGCCGCTCTCCCTCCAGGCGGCCAAGCGCCTGGTGCGGGCCGCGGCCGGGGGGACGTCCGAGGACGAACTGTGGCAGATCAACGCCGAGTTGAGCGCCCGTCTGCTGGCGAGCCGGGACGCGCGGGAGGGCATGACCGCCTTCGCCGAGCGCCGCCCGCCCGTCTGGCACGGGTGCTGAGGGGGGCACCACCATGAACATGCACGACAGCATCGCGCTGGTCACCGGGGGCACCTCGGGGCTGGGGCGGGCAGCCGTCATGCGGCTGGCCGCCGAGGGCTGCCGGGTGGTCTTCACGGGTCGCGCTTCCGAACGCGCCGAGAAGGTCGCCGCCGACCTCGGCGACCGGGCCGTGTTCGTCCCCGGCGACATCACCCGCACCGAGGACGTGGCCCGCGCCGTCGACACCGCGGCCTCACTGGGCCGGCTCGGCGCCGTGGTGAGCTGCGCGGGGATCGCGGTGCCCGGCCGCACCCTGGGCCGGCACGGCCCGCTGCCGCTGGAGACCTTCGCGGAGGTGGTCCGGGTGAACCTCCTGGGCACCTTCGACGTGGTCCGCCAGGCGGCCCGGGTGATGGCGGCCAACGAAGCGGTGGACGGCGACCGCGGAGTGGTGGTGTGCACCTCCTCGATCGCCGCGTACGAGGGTCAGGAGGGCCAGGTCGCTTACACCGCCTCGAAGGCGGCGGTGGCCGGCATGACCCTGCCGTTGGCCCGGGACCTGGCCCGGCACGGCATCCGCGTGGTGACCGTGGCTCCGGGGCTGTTCGACACGCCGATGGTCGCGGGGCTCGCCGACGAGGCCCGCGCCTCGCTCGCCGCGCAGACCCCGCATCCCGTCCGGCTGGGCCGGTCCGAGGAGTTCGCCTCACTGGTCGCGCACATCATCGACAACCCGATGCTCAACGGCGAGGTCATCCGGCTGGACGGGGCGGTGCGCCTTGGCCCGATCTGACGGCGCCCCGGCCCGCGGCGTCCGCGTCTGGTCGGCCCGTACCGACCGCCCCGCGGCGCAGGAGGAGGCCCTGCTGGACCTGCTCACCCCCGCCGAGCGCGAGCGGTACGCCGGCATGCCGCGTGAGGCGCGCTCCCCGTACGTCACCGCTCATGCCCTGCTGCGCCTCGGCGTGGCCCGGGTCCTGGAGGTGGCACCGCGCCGACTGCACGTGGTGCGGGACGCCGTCGGCCGGCCGGTGGTCCCCGCCGCCCCCTGGCTGCGGCTGAGTCTGTCCCACACCAGGGGCGCCGTCCTGGTGGGCTGTTCGGCCGGGAGCCCGCTGGGCCTGGACGTCGAGCGGGTCCGCCCGGTGCGCGGGGAGCGGGAGCTGGCCGCCCGGGTCCTCGACCCGGCGGATCTCACCCGCTGGTCGCGGCTGGCCCGTCCGGCGGCCCGGCCGGCCCTGCTCGCCCGCTGGACGTGCAAGGAGGCGGTGCTCAAGGGACTCGGCACGGGCCTGGCGGGCGGGCTGCGCCGGGTGAGGGCCGAACCGGCCGATCCGCACCGCTGGTCCGTCGCGGGGGCACCGGTCCCCCATTGGCGCACCACCCCCCTGGCCGTCGGCCCCCACCACGTGGCCGCCCTGGCGCTGCCCGCGGCGGGTTCAGACCAGACCCTCCTGGAGGGCGAGCGCCACGGCCAGCGTGCGGTTGGGGGAGTTCAACTTGGCGAGCAGGTTGGTGACGTGCCGCTTGACGCCGTGCTCGGAGATGGTGAGCCGTCGGGCGATCTGCTTGTTGCTCATGCCTTGGGCGAGCAGCGAGAGCACCTGCTGCTCACGGGGGGTGAGGGAGATCTTGCGTGAGGTTCCCACCGGGCCGGCTCCGCGCACCCGCACCATCAGGGACCGCGCCAGACCCGCGGGCAGCGGCATCTCGCCGCGCTCCAGGCGCACCACGGCCTCGTCGAGGTTGTGGGCCGTCAGCTCGGACTGCATCAGGAAACCGTGGGAGGAGAGCATGACGTCCTCGTCGATGGACTCGAGCCGCAGGTCCTCCAGGAGGAGCAGCACGCGTGCCTCGACGGCCTCGGCCTCCCGTATCAGCTCCGTCGCCGGTCCCCCGCTGCCGTGGCAGACCACGATGTCGGGCCGGTGCTCGGCCAGCAGTTCGCGGGCCGCGACCGGACCGCTGCACGCCCAGATGTCCCGGACCGAGGGGACGGTGCGCAGCAGGGTGGTGACACCGCAGCGCACCAGCTCGTTCTCGAGCACCACGAGCACCGACGTCCGCGCCGGGCCGGGCGCCGTGGCCGCCGCCTGTGTCTGTGTGCGTGTCACGGTCATCGCCCACCTCGCACCAGCGCCCAGGTCAGATCGGCGACCCCGGTCACGCTCATGCCGTTCCCCTGCTCGCCGTCGAACTCGCCGCGCACCCACCGGCCGATGACCGCCAGCACGGCCCCGCTGAGGAAGTGCGCGCGCACCAGCAGTGCCGTCTCGTCGAACGCGTCCGGCGTGGCCTCGGTCAGCAGCTGTTCGAACCACGCCTGCGCCAGAAGCCGTTCGAGGCGGGCGGCGAAACGCGGGCTGCCGTCCTCACCGAGCATCCGGCGGTAGACGGCGCGGTGCTTGTCGACATGTGCGAACAGGCTGGTCAGGTGCACTGGAGCGGTCTCGGACAGCACATGCGTGTGCGCGATCAGCCGGCAGGCGCGGGCCGCCTCGACCACACCGTCCATCGTCGACTCGGTGGCGTCGAGGAGCAGGTCCTCACGGTCCTTGTAGTGCAGGTAGACCGTGGCCCGGTTCACCTCCGCGCGCTCGGCGATGTCGCTCATGGTGATGCCGTCCAGGTCCTTCTCCATCGAGAGGTCCAGGACCGCGGAGCGCAGCAGCGCCCTGGTCCGCCGGGCGCGCGGGTCACGCGAGGCGCCCCGGGTGTTCGAGGTGTTCGGCATGGGACCACGGTTCCACAACACACGACAATAATGCAACACCTGTCTGTTAAGCGACATGTGTCGTACAGTCGGGGAGGAGCCGGCCGCACCAGGCCGTGCGCATACCCCGCAGTCCACCCATCCCCCCTGACAAGGAACACGGTTGAGATGAGCGCGATATCCCAGGCCTACATCGTCGACGCGGTGCGCACCCCGGTCGGCCGCCGCAAGGGCGGACTCTCGGGCGTCCACTCCGCGGACCTCGGCGCGCACGTCCTGAACGCCCTGATGGACCGCACCGGCGTCGACCCCGCAGCCGTCGACGACGTCGTCTTCGGCTGCCTCGACCAGCTCGGCTCGCAGTCCGGGGACATCGCCCGCACCAGCTGGCTGGCCGCGGGGCTGCCGGAGAACGTGCCGGGCGTCACCATCGACCGCCAGTGCGGCTCCTCCCAGCAGGCCGTGCACTTCGCCGCCCAGGCGGTCATGAGCGGCCTGTCCGGACTCGTCGTCGCCGGCGGCGTGCAGAACATGTCGCAGATCCCGCTCACCGCCGCCGCCCTCGTCGGCGACCAGTTCGGCCACCCCGACCCGTACTCGGGCTCCCGCGGCTGGCGCAAGCGCTACGGCGACCAGACCGTCAGCCAGTTCCACGCCGCCGAGCTGATGGCCCGCCACTGGGGCATCTCCCGCGAGGAGATGGAGGAGTTCGCCCTGACCAGTCACCGCCGGGCCGCCCACGCGGCCGACTCCGGCTGGTTCGAGCGCGAGATCGAGCCCTACGACGACGGCGAGCACGCCCTCGCAGCCGACGAGGGGCCCCGCCGCGACACCACGCTCGAGTCGATGGCGCAGTTGAAGACTCTGGACCCCGCCGGCCGGATCACCGCCGCCACCGCCTCCCAGATCTCCGACGGCGCGGCCGCCCTGCTCGTCGCCTCCGAGGAGGCGCTGCGCGAGCACGGCCTGACCCCCCGGGCCCGCATCCACCGGATGACCGTCCTGGGCGACGACCCGATCATGATGCTCAGTGCCCCGATCCCCGCCACCCGCAAGGCACTCGCGGACGCCGGCCTGGCCGAGGACGACATCGACGCCGTCGAGATCAACGAGGCCTTCGCCCCCGTCGTCCTGGCCTGGCAGCGCGAGATCGCCATCGCGCCCGAACGGGTCAACCCCGTCGGCGGCGCGATCGCCCTCGGCCACCCCCTCGGCGCCACCGGCGCCCGGCTGATGACCACGATGCTGCACCACCTGGAACGCACCGGCGGCCGCTACGGCCTGCAGACCATGTGCGAAGGCGGCGGCCAGGCCAACGTCACCGTCATCGAACGCCTCTGACCACGCACGGGGCCCGGACCGCCCGCAGCGGCCCGGGCCCTTTCCCGCACTCACACGCGGCGCCGGCGGCGTGCGCCGCTCATCCGGCCTTCCCGTACTCGGGGTTCATCGCGGCGGCGATCCGCAGATGCAGCGCCGCCTCCTCCCCCTCCCCCCGCCGCTCCAGGGTCCGGCCCAGCAGCAACCGGGCGTACGCGTCGTCCGGGTTCTCCGCCACCAGCCGCTCCAGCCCGCTCCGCGCCCGCGACAGCTGCGCCGAGTGGTAGTGAGCACGTGCGGCGAGCATCCGTACGCTCCGGTCCTCGGGGTGCTCCGCCATCAGCGCGCCCAGCAGCGTCAGACAGCCCAGCGGATCGCCCTTGTCGAGCAGCGCCTCGGCCAGCCGCAGCCGCTCGACCTCGGCCGGCAGCTCGCGCCGCGGCTCGGCCACGGCCCGTGCCACGAACCGCGCGATCACCTCGGGCGCGTGCGCCCCGGCCAGCGCCTCCCCGCCGACGACCAGGGTCGGCGAAGTCGTCACCCCGATCGCCTTGCCCCGCAGCAGGGCCTCCCGTACGTATTCCTGGGCCCCGCCCCCGCCCAGCAGCCGTGCGCCCTCGGAGAACCCGGCCGCGGAGGCGATGTCCTGGAGCGTCTCCATCCGGCTGATGTCCCGCCGCTCCACGAAGTGGGCACGCAACACCCCCTCCAGCACGGCATCCTGAAGGGCGGCCCCACCCTGCTCGTACGCCAGGGCGACAAGCCGGTGCGCGTCATGGCTCGAGGCCCGCCACGCCGCTCCCCACCGCGGACCCAGTCCCTCGGCGGCCGCGATCTCCGAGACCCTGACCCGGTTCTCCGCCGCGCTCATCCCGGGCGCGCACCCCTGCAACGCCCCGTCCACCACGGGGTCTTGCAGCACCTCCTCCAGCGGCTGCGCCCGCGCCGGTGCCATCGGGTCGATCCGGAACGGCCGCCACACCACCTCGACGGACTCGCCGTCCCGTCCCTCGAGCGCCTGCTCCAACCGCCGCTTACCGATGTACGCCCAGGCGCAGACCACGTCCGCCCACACTTCGATGTGCCTCATGCCCCCAAGTTATTCAACACGTGTCGTTTATTCAACACTCGTCGCACTTGGTGACCGGGGCGGGGCCGTCCCCCCGACCCCCGTGACGGGGGGACGGCCCCGGGTCTTTTCCGGTGGCCGGCCGGTCAGTACAGCTTGTTGACGGCCGTGTTCGTGGTCTTCTTGAAGGCGGCCACGGGGGCGTCCGTGAAGTCGCCCAGCTGTCCCCACCGCACGACGGTGACGGTCCTGCCGTCCCGGCCGACCGACAGCAGGGCGATGTCGGTGGCGCCCCAGGACGTCTCGGTGTGCAGGCCGCGGACGCGGGCGCCTTCCTCGACGGGCAGGGTGCCGTAGTCGCGGCCTTCGGCCTCGGTGTCGGGCGTGGTGTCCTCGATGCGGTCGGCGCAGGTGCGGATCAGGTCGTCGTAGTGCCTGGCCAGGGCTTTGGCCTGGGCGGGTGTACCCGTCACGACGGTGAGCTGGACGGCGCCGGTGTCGAGGTCGGTGCGGAACTGCCGGTGGCGGTAGTCGTAGGAGGGGACGCCCTCCGTGCTGACGCAGAGGCCGAGTTGTTCCGGGAAGCCGTCGGTGACCGGGCCGGCGGTCCAGGACGAGGCCGGGTGGGGCGGGAGCTGGGAGGCCGACAGGAAGGCGGGTGCGGGGGTCTTCGGTGCGGCGCCGGCGGCCGGTGCGGTGAGGATCGTGCCTGCGGCGAGGGCGGCGGCGGTGAGTGCGGTCAGGGCGCTGGTCCGGTTGCGGATGGGCATGGGTGGTCCCCCGTGGATGGGTGTGTGGGTGTGGGTGTGGGCGTGGGTGCCGCGGCGCGGCCGGCCGGCCGGTCCGGGCCTGGTCGGTGCGGTACCAGGAGCATCTGCGGTCGGGGCGGCCGGGCGCAACAGCCGGCGGCCGGTCGGGCGGGGTGGAACCATCCCAGCCCGTCTGACGTGCAGGTACTTGGGGTGCCTGGGATGCCGTCCCGGGCCGGGTGGGGCGTACGAGGACGGGGGACGTGTGTCGGCACAGGACGACGGCGGCGGCAGCGGCGGTGAGGTGGCGGAGTTCGCGGCGTTGCTGCGGGCGTTGAAGGAGCGCACGGACCGCAGTTATGGCTCGCTGGCGCGTCGTCTGGGGATGAACACCTCGACGTTGCACCGTTACTGCGCGGGTGACGCGGTGCCGCTGGATTTCGCTCCCGTGGAGCGTTTCGCGGCGCTGTGCGGGGCGACGTCGCAGGAGCGTGTGGAGCTCCATCGTTGCTGGCTTGGGGCGGTGGCGGTGCGGCGTCGGCCTCGTGCGGCGGAGGCGGCGGAGGCGGCGGAAAGCGTGCACGATGCGGCGGAGGGACCGGATGCGGGGGTGGAGGGTATCCCGGTGCCGGAGGGGGCGTCGGCGGCCGGTATGGCCGCGTCACCGCTTCCGCTTCCGGGGCGGCCCTGGTATCGGCGTAGGCGGGTCGTGGTGGGGCTGGCCTCGGTCGGTGCCGTGTTCGGGATGCTGGGGGCGCTGTCGGCGCTGCCGGACGGGCGGCGGGCGTCCGCCGGCGGTCCTGTCCGGGTCGGCGTTCCTGCGGTGTCCGGGTCGGCGGAGGCCAGGGCGCCTGAGCGGCGGGGTACCTCACCCGGGCCGAGCGGTACCCCCGCCTCCGGGCGGCCTTCGGGGTCGGCCACCCCGCAGAAGGAGCCGGGCGCCTCTCGTCCGCCCGGCGCGGCGGCATCCGCGCCGTCCGGCGGCGGTCAGGATGCCGGCGGGCTGCCGTTCGCCTGGTCCGTCAATTCCCAGGCGTGGAAGCTCGGTTGTGGTCACGACTATGTCATCGCCCAGCCGCCGGGCCGGGTGCCTCCTCCCCCGGTCCCGCAGGACGCGGCGCCGTGGGCGGCGGCGCAGGGCGCGGTGCACGGGGGTGAGACGCTCGTGCAGTTGTCGGTGCAGGGGCGCAGCGAGACGGCCGTGGTGCTGGAGGCGCTGCGGGTGCGTGTGGTGGGCCGTGCGGCGCCTGTCGAGGGCAATGCCTATGCCATGGACCAGGGCTGCGGGGGCTCGCTCACTCCGCGGTATTTCGCCGTGGATCTGGACAGGGACCGCCCGATCGCCCGTGCGGTCGCGGGGAATGATTCGGGCACGCCGATTCCGGCTGTGCGCCTGCCTTATCGCGTGTCGGCGGAGGATCCCGAGGTGCTGCTGATCACGGCCGAGGCCGGTTCGTGCGACTGCCGTTGGTATCTGGAGCTGGACTGGTCCTCCCAGGGCCGTACGGGCACGGTGCGCGTCGATGACGGCGGGCGCCCGTTCCGTACCAGCGGCATCGAGGGTCTGCCCCGGTACATGTACGACACTGTGGGGCGCCGGTGGGGGCCCTACAGCTGAGGGATGCGGGTCTACAGGGCGATGTCGATGTGGTCGATGTCGGTGAATTCGACGCCGAGGCCGTGGGCGCGGGTGTCGCTTGCGCGGAAGTACGTCTGGGCGAGGCCCTCGGCTGCGATGCGCTGGAGTTGTTGTTCGGTGGCGCCCTGCTCGCGGGCGGTGAAGAGCCGGTCGGCCCAGTCGGGCGGGAGGGCCTGGGTGAGGTCGCGGACGCGGGCGTCGTCGGTGGTGCCCGGGGCCGCGGTGAAGCCGAAGCGGGCGCGGGTGGACAGGACGAGGCCGTCGGTGGTGGACGCCTTTTTCCTGGCTCTGGCCCTGACCTGGGGCTGCCAGCGTTTGGTGACTTCGCGGTGCATGTGGTCGCGCAGTTCGGGGCGGGGCCGTCTGAGCTGTCCTTTGACGTAGCGTTCGACGGTGCGCTGGGAGATTCCGAGGAGCTGGGCGGCGGCTCTGGTGCCTTTGAGCTGTTTGACCAGGTATTTCATCTGGGCGTTGGCGCTCTTGGGGAGGGGGCGGGTGAACGCTGCCTGAAGGGAGCGGTCCAGGCCGTTCCCGACCGGGTCCAGCATCGTCGGTTACTCCCCTTCCCCGGCGGCCGGGTCGGTCTTGATGTGGTTGGCGATGTTGAAGACGCCGCCCTGTTCCTCGAACTGTTCCTCGGCCCACAGGACCGTCCGGGTGCCCTGGTGTTTGACCATGCCCGGGGAGATGCCGAGCCGGAAGGTGCCCGGGGCGGGCTTGCCGTCGGGTGTGTGGGGCAGGACGTCGAGCGGGGTGGGTCCGGGCGAGGGGTAGACGACGGCGTCGGTGCCGATCGCCACCGGGTAGAGGCCGGCCGCGGCGGCGGTCTTCATCAGCTTGCGGTGCAGGCCGATGCGCTGGTTGGCCAGGACCGCGGCGCGGATGTCGGGGCGCCACGTCTCCCGTTGCAGGGCCGGCCACGGTTCGTAGTAGGGCACTTGGCCGCGGTTGCGCTGGCGGAGTTTGCCGATGCCGCCTTTCGCGGTCGCCTTGATGGCGCCGGCCAGCAGGGCCATCGTCGGGTCGGTGTGCCGGGAGCGGGCCATGGCCTGGAGGAACTCGGTGCCGCCCATGGTGGTGGTGACGCCGAGGTCGGCCATCGTGGCGAGGTAGGCGTCGCGCAGTCGTTTGTACCAGGCGTCCAGGTAGCGGCCGGTGCGGGTGCGTACGTAGGCCTCGAGGGGTGCGACGTCGTGGCCGAGTTCGACCGCGTAGGCGACGGTGGGGGTGGCGTACCAGGCCGGTCCGGTGGGGTGTTCGCCTCTGGGGGTGAACGGGGAGGGGAGCCGGCCGGCGTCGATGGTGCGGCCGTTGATCTGGACGCGGGAGAGGTCGACGTGGCTGAGGTCGACCAGCCAGGAGCCGGGCAGTGAGGGGTCGAAGGGCGGGTTGCCGGTGCGGTGGGTGGGGCCGCCCAGGCCGACGGTCAGGCCGTTGGCGGCGGCGGCGAAGGACATGTTGATGTCGATGGCGACCAGGTATGGCCGCATGCACTCGTCGTCGGTGAGGGGGCGGCACCAGTCGTAGGGCTCCTCCATGAGCATCTCGGCCGGGGTGCGCTGGTGGTGGCGGGCGAATCTGCCCTTGAGCAGGGGGTGTTCGTCGGGGACCTCGCATGCGACCACGTCGTGCACCGCGGTGAGCGCGTCGTCGTTGAAGGCGCGGGTGTATGTGCCGGTGGCGGGGTCCTTCTCGGCGCGGGTCGGCGGGTGCAGGGCGGTCATCAGTTCCAGGCCGGTGACCGCGGCGGTGCCGCGTGGTGTCATGACCCGCTGTGCGTAGGCGCCGAGGTAGCGGGCGAGGTCTGCGGGGTGCATCGAGGGCAGGCGGGGGGCGTTGCGGTCGTCCCATTCGCGGGTGTCCAGGGCGTTCCAGGCCGGGATGCACAGTTGGACGCAGTGGCGCTGGGCTCCGTCGGCGGGGCGGTAGATCCTGGCCCAGGGGCCCAGTCCGCGCCGGGTCAGTTTCCAGTCGGCCCGGGTGAGTTGCCTGACGGCTTTGTGGCCGTCCGGGAGGCGTCCGGCGCGGCGTTCGTCGTCGGACAGGGTGGTGGGCAGTCCGTAGCGTTGGAGTGCGGTGGGGGTGAGGACGAGGAGGGGGTCGGCGTCGCGGCCGTTGCGGTGCAGGCGGGGCTGGCCGAGGCGGGCCTCGGTGAGGGTCCAGTCGATGAGCGCCGGGAGGGATTTGGCGGGTACGTCCAGGACCAGGCCGCCGGTGCAGTGGGCGAGGACGTGGCCGTCGTGGGCGTCGATGACGGCGAGGGGGCCGTTGTCGAAGCGCGGGGCGGTGGTGGGCGGGGCCGGCTGGTGTGCCGGTGTGCCGTCGTGCGGGGTGGGGGGTGGCGGGGCCGGCGGGGTGTGGTGCCGTGCCGGTGGGGCGGGAGCCGCGGTCGCGGGGGCCGGGGTCGCGGGGGCCGGCGCCTCGGGGGCCGGTGCCTCGGGGGCGGGGTGCGGGCTGCCGGCGCTTTCGGGGGTGTCGTGGGGCGGGAACTGCTGGGCCCAGCCGTCGAGGAGGCGCTGGTATGCCTGGCGGCGGGGAGGGCGGGGCTCGGCGCGGCCGGATTCCCAGTTCTTCACCGTCTGCGTCGTGGTCTGCAGTACCTGGGCAAGCCGGGCCTGGGTGATGCCGGCGGCCTCTCTGAGGCGGGCTCGTTCGGCGGGGGCGGGCAGGTGCGGCTCGCCTGCGAGCAGTGTGTCGACGGCCGCGAACAGCTCGTCTTGCGTCGGCATGGGACCTGTCACCTCCGCCCGTCACCGTAGCATTCGCCACCCTCCGATTTGGGGCAGTGTTTATCCCTGGATTTAACCTTGGTGTGTGGGCTGGAGGCCGCCGGAACGCGGGGGATGTCGTTCCGGCGGCCGGTCCGGTCAGACGGCGCTCAGGACGGCCGCCGAGTTGAAGCCGCCCCGGCCGCGGGCGAGGACGAGGGCGTGGCGGATGCCCGTCTCGCGGGGGGTGGTGACGAGGTCGACGGGGCAGTCGGCGGCGGGCCGGGTGGTGGCGGTGGTGGGCGGGATGATCTGGTCGCGCAGGGTGAGCAGGGCGGCGGCGGTGTCGAGGGTGGCGCCGCCGGCCAGGAGGCGGCCGGTCATCGTCTTGGGTGCGGTGACGGGGACGCCGCGGGGGCCGAACAGGGCGGCGAGGGCCTGGGCTTCGGCGCGGTCGGCGGTGCGGGTGCCGGCGGCGTCGGCGAAGACGACGCCGATGTCGGCGGCGTCCAGGCCGGCGTCGGTGAGGGCCAGGCGGGCGGCGTCGGCCAGGCGTGGGGTGCCGGGGCCGTCGAAGGTGGCGGCGTAGCCGGTGAACGCGCCGTAGACGGGGGCGTCGCGTTCGCGGGCGGCGGGGGCGTTCTCCAGGACGAACAGGGCGCCGCCCTCGCCGACGACGTGGCCGTCGGCCTGCGCGTCGAAGGGCCGGTAGGCGCGGGCGGGGTCGGCGCAGGGGCTGAGCCGGCCGGTGGCGAGGTGGGCGGCCCAGCCCCAGGGGCACAGGGCGGAGTCGACGCCGCCGGTGACCATCAGGCGGGCGCCTTTGCGGATCTGGCGGCGGGCGTGGGCGAGGGCGTCGAGGCCGCCGGCCTGTTCGGCGACGACGACGCCGCTGGAGCCGCGCAGTTGGTGGCGGATGGAGATCTGGCCGGTGTTGACGGCGTAGAACCAGGCGAAGGACTGGTAGGCGCTGACGTACTGGCCGCCCTTGGACCACAGGGCCTGCAGTTCGCGCTGGCCGAACTCGAAGCCGCCGGCGGAGGAGGCGGTGACGACGCCGGCGCCGTAGTCGGGCAGTGTGGCGGGGTCGCTGCCGGCGTCGTCGAGGGCTTCCTTGGCGGCGGTCAGGGAGAGGCGGGTGACGCGGTCGGTCTGCGACAGCAGGAGGCTGGGCAGGTGGTCCTCGTCGACGAAGCCGGGGATCTCGCCGGCGATGCGCACCGGGTAGCGGGAGGCGTCGAAGCGGGTGAGCGGGCGGATGCCGCTCTCGCCGCGCAGGGTGGCCGCCCACCAGGCTTCGGTGCCCAGCCCGTTGGGGGCCGTGACGCCGATGCCGGTGACGACGGGGCCGGTGGTGGCGCCGGTGGCGGCGCGCCGGGCGGGTCGGTCGAGGGTGGCCGTGGTCATGCCGCCTCCTGGAGTCGCGGCCGGGTCAGGACGATGGCGCTCTGGAAGCCGCCGAAGCCGCTGCCGACGCTGAGGACGGTGTCCGTGCGCTGTTCGCGCGCGGTCAGCGGGGTGTAGTCGAGGTCGCAGGCCGGGTCGGCCTCGTGCAGGTTGGCGGTGGGGGGCACGGTGTTGTGCTCGATGGCCAGGGCGCTGGCGGCGATCTCGAGTGAGCCGATCGCGCCGAGGGAGTGGCCGATCATGGATTTGATGGAGCTGACCGGGACCCGGTAGGCGTGGTCGCCGAGGCTGCGTTTGAAGGCGGCGGTCTCGTGGCGGTCGTTCTGTTTGGTGCCGGAGCCGTGGGCGTTGATGTAGTCGACGGCGGTGGGGTCCAGGCGGGCTTCGTCGAGTGCCGCGCGGATCGCCTCGGCCATCTCCGCGCCGTCGGACTTCAGGCCGGTCATGTGGTAGGCGTTGCTGCGGCCGGCGAATCCCGCGATCTCGGCGTAGATGTGGGCGCCGCGGCGGCGGGCGTGCTCGAACTCCTCCAGGACCAGGACGGCCGATCCCTCGCCGAGGACGAAGCCGTTGCGGGAGCGGTCGAAGGGGCGTGAGGCGGTCTCCGGGGTGTCGTTGCGGGGGCTGGTGGCCTTGATGGCGTCGAAGCAGGCCACGGTGATCGGGGAGATGGGTGCCTCGGTGGCGCCGGTCACCATGATGTCGGCGCTGCCCTCGCGGATCAGGTCGACGGCGTGGCAGACGGAGTCGATGCCGGAGGTGCAGCCGGTGGAGACCAGGGAGACCGGGCCCTGGGCGCCGACGGTGCCGGCCACCTCGGCGGCCATGGAGCTGGGTACGAAGTAGTCGAAGAGGTGCGCGACCGCGCGGGTGTGGTCGACCTCCCAGGTGCTGCCCCCTTCGCTGACCACGCCGTACTCGGTGTCCAGGCCGGTGGTGCAGCCGACGGCGCTGCCGAGGGTGACGCCGGTGCGCAGCGGGTCCAGGGCGCCGGCCAGTTGGCTGTCCTCGAGCGCTTCGCGGGCGCTGACGAGGGCGAACTGGGCGGCGCGGTCGAGGCGGGCGGCGTCGGCGGGGCCGATGCCGTGGGCGGCGGGGTCGAAGTCCGCTTCGGCGGCGATGCGCGAGCGGAAGGTGCTCGCGTCGAAGAGTGTGATGCCGCGGGTGGCGGTGCGGCCCGCGGTCAGCGTGTTCCAGAACGCGCGGGTGCCCACGCCGCCCGGGGCCACGACCCCGATGCCGGTGATGACGACCCGCCTCATCGGTTGTCCCTCACAGTTGTCCTCCAGTTATGAGCCCAGGTACGGGCCGAGTGCGCCGCACCACGCGGCAGGCGCGCCCGATCAGCCGGGGTGCGTGCGGGCCGCGGACGAAGAAGTGGCCGCCGGGGACGGTGCGCCGGACGAAGCGGCCGGTGGTCCAGCGCGCCCAGCCGTCGAGCGCGGCCGCGCCGGTGACGGGGTCGTTGTGGCCGTCGACGGCCAGGACGGGCACGGGCAGGGGGCGGTGTGCCGCGTCGGCGAGCGCGGCGGTGCGCAGGGCGGTGGCGAGCAGGAGGTCGTCGCGCAGTACGGGCAGCACGGTGCGGTACCAGAGGCTGCCGGGGGCGGCGAGGGGGCCGTGGGGTGCCGCGTCGAGGTCGCTCGCGAAGCGCAGCAGGTCGGTGTCGCTCAGTTCGCCGTGGTGGGGGGTGGCGGCGTGGGGCGGGGGGCTGGCGCCGACGGCCAGGAGTGCGGGGGCGGGCAGTGCGAGGTCGAGCAGGGCGCGGGTGAGGGTGTGGGCGACGACGCCGCCCAGGCTGTGTCCGTACAGGGCGTAGGGGCGGCCGTCGGTGATCTGTTCGGCCAGCGGGCCAAGGAGGGCCTCGAGGAGCTGGTCGCGTGTGGTGGCGCGGGTTTCGCGGCGCCGGGCGCCGCGTCCGGGCAGCAGGAGGGGTACGACGCTCACCGCGGGGCCGGTGGTGGCGGGCCAGTGGGCGAAGGCGGACACGCCGGCGCCGGCGTGGGCGAGGCAGTAGAGGGTGAGCGGTTGCCCGTCCGGCATGGTGTCGCACCTCCTCGGTCGCCGTGGTGGGAGCGTGTGGGCTGGTGCTGAGCCTCGCCGACGTGCCTGGAGCACGGCTTGAATCGGCCACGTGCGGTGCGGTGTTGGCGGGGTTGGCGCGGTGTGCCGGTGTCACTCCGCGAGCGGGGGCTGGGGCGTGGGGGTGGGGGTGGTGGGGGGTGGGGTGGCGGTGGTCAGGGCGTGGGCGGTCAGGGCCGGTGCGGCGCCCACGTAGGCGGTGGGGTCGAGGAGTTGTCCGAGTTCTTCCACGGTGTGGTGCGCGGTGACGTCCGGCAGGGCGGCCAGGACGTCCAGCAGGGGGCGCTGCTGCTGGTGGGCGGTGAGCGAGGCGCGGGCCAGGAGGTCTTTCGCGCGGGTCCGGCCCAGGCGGGGCGCCAGGCGGGCGGCCAGGCGTTCGCTGACCACCTGGCTCTTGGTCAGGCGGAGGTTGTGCAGCATGCGGTGGGGGTCCGGGGTGAGGCCGGCGGCCAGTTCCGCGGCCGTGTGGGCGGCGCCGCCGGCCAGGCGCAGCGCCTCGCGCAGCAGGAGCCACTCGGCGTGCCACACGCCCGCCGAGCGTTCGTCCTCGGTCACCAGGCACTGGGTGAGCCCGGCGGTCAGCAGGGGCACCTGCAGGGCGGCGCTGCGGATGAGTGTGGACAGGACGGGGTTGCGTTTGTGCGGCATGGCGGAGGAGGTGCCGCGCCCCGCGGCGGCGGGCTCGGCTACCTCGGCGATCTCGGTGCGGGCCAGGACCTGTACGTCGGCGGCGAGTTTGCCCAGGGCGCCGGTGGTGAAGGCGAGGGCGGCGGCGGTGTCGGCGACCGGGGTGCGCAGCGCGTGCCAGGGCAGGGCGGGCCGGGCCAGGCCGGTCTCGGTGGCGAAGGCGGTGACGAGCTGCTGCGGGTAGTCGCGGTGGGCTGCCGGGTGGGCCTGGGGGCCGGCGAACTCCAGGTATCCGGCGAGGGTGCCGGCCGCTCCGCCGAGGGAGACCGGCAGGCCACGGTGTGCGGCGCGGACGCGGTCGGCGGCGTCCACGGCCAGGCGGTGCCAGCCCGCGGTCTTGAGGCCGAACGTGGTGGGGACGGCGTGCAGGGCGAGGGTGCGGCCGGCCATGACGGTCTGCTGGTGCCGGCGGGCGAGGCGGGCCAGGGCGGTGGCGGTGCGGTCCAGGTCGGTGAGGATCAGGTCCAGGGCCCGGCGGCACACCAGCATGGTGCCGGTGTCCAGGATGTCCTGGCTGGTGGAGCCGCGGTGGACGTATTCGGCGGCCTGCGGGTCTGTTGCCGCCACCGCCGCGGTCAGGGCGGCGACGAGTGCGACGACGGGGTTGGCGGTCTGTCTGGCCTGCAGGGCGAGGGCGCGCGGGTCGAACCGTTCGGCGCGGGCGGCGCGGGTGATGGCGCGGGCCGCCGCGTGCGGGACGGTGCCCAGGGCGGCCTGGGCGCGGGCGAGGGCCGCTTCGGCGTCCAGCATCGCCTGGAGCCAGGCCGTTTCACTGACGGCCTCTTCGACGGGGGTGCCGGCCCGTACGGGGGAGAACAGTCCGGCGTCCGGGCCGCCGTCGAAGGGGGGTGTGTGTGCGGTCATGGCGTCGTCTCCAGCAGGCCGGCGGGGGGTGCGGGCAGGGGGGTGGCGGGCCGGGCGGGGGCGAGGCGCAGCACGTGGCGGGCGATGGCGTCGGAGTCGCCGAGGATGACGGAGTCGACGCCGGGGCGGATACCGGCCGCGGTCACCCAGTGCACGGACTCGGTGGGGACTCCGTAGGCGAAGCGCCGCGGGTGGGCGCGGCCTTGGGCGTCCACGGTGTGGTAGGGGCGGGTGGTGACGGCCAGGCCGCCCGATTCCCACGCTCCGCCGATGCTGTTGATCCGGTAGGGCGCCGCCTGGCCGGTGGTCAGCAGGCTGTGCAGCAGGGGGTCGGCGGTGTTGCGCAGGTCGGGTTCGGGCAGGCGGGCCTCGATGAGGACGGGGGCGCGGACGGGGGCGGCGCGGACCTGGCCGGAGCCGGCCACGAACGCGGGTCCGTCTCCGTGTGCGCCGGTGCTCAGGGACATACGGGTGCCCGGTCCCAGGAGCCGGACGGTGCCGGCCTCGATCAGCGCGGTCAGTTCCTCGATGCGTGAGACGGGCGGGCCGATGGAGAGGAACGCGTTGAGGGGGGTGTACCAGCCGGCCAGTTCGTCCCGGTACGAGGCGCCGTCCAGGCCTGCGTGGTCGACCGCGAGGCGTACTTCGTTGCGCAGGTCGCGCAGGACGTCGAGGGCCGCTTTGAGCGGTCCGTCGACGTTGCCGGCGCGGGCCTGGCGTATGTCTTGGTGCAGGTGGGCGAGGAGCCAGTGCTGGAACTGGTCCCGGCCGGCGAAGTGCCGTCCCCGGGCGGGGTGCTGGATGCGGTCCCAGTTCCACCGGTGGGCGGGGGTGATGCCGTGGGTGTCCAGGACGTGTTCGCGCTCGGGTGCGGTGGCGGCCGTGAGGTAGGCGGCGGCGAAGTGGGAGGCGTGGCGGGCGCGGTGGCGGGTGCGCAGCAGTGTCTCGTAGTAGACGCTCTCCACTTCCGCGGAGATCAGCGGCCACAGGTGGGTGGTGAAGCGGACCGGTTCCCCTTCCAGCCGGCGGCGGCGCAGCCGGTCGATGGCGGCGGCGGTGAGCAGGCGTGGTTCGTGGCGGCCGCTGGGGCCTTTCTGGTTCTCGCCGCGTGCGTGGTGGGGGACGCCGCGCCGGGAGCCGGCGTACAGGCGCGGCTCCCGGCCGGAGGGGAGGTAGACGGTGCGGCCGCGGCGGCGGACGAAGCGGCCGCCGCGGCCGAGGGTGAGCAGGGTGATCTGGTCGAAGAAGTTGAGGCCGAGTCCGCGCATCAGCACGGTCTGTCCCGGTGGGATGGTGTCGAGGTCCAGGTCGGCGGGGTTGGCGGGCGGGAAGTACGTCAGGTTGTGTTCCGCGGCGGTGCGGGTCCAGGCCGATTCCTGGGCGCCGGGGCGGCGTGGCAGGTGGCCCTGGGCGAGGACCACGGCGTCGAGGCCGCGCAGGCGGGTGCCGTCGGCGAGGGTGAGGATCTGGGGGCCGCCGGGTGCGTCGCTCTGGTCGCGCAGCGCGACGGCGCGGGTGCGGTGTTCGACGATGCGGCAGTGGGCCGGCGCGCGCCGGCTGATGCGCCGGTAGGCGTCCTGCAGGTAGCTGCCGTAGAAGGCGCGGGTGGGGTAGGCGTCGGGCCGCAGGGCGTGTGCCTCGGCGCGGGTGGACTCGTCGAACGGGCCGCCGGGCGTGGCGGTCCGGGCCACGTGGCGGGCCCAGGTGTACAGGTCGGGGCCGGGTTCCACCGGTCCTTTCATGGTGACCGTGGGGTCGGTGTACACGGTCACCTGGGAGGCGACGGTGTTCATCAGCAGCAGCCGTGACTGGTCGGTGCGCCAGACCTGTCCGGCGCCGGGCGGGGCGGGGTCCACGAGGTGGACGGTGACCTTGCGGGGTGCGGGGTCGGCGCGTTCGTTGGCGCAGATCCGTTCCAGTACGGACAGGCCGCGGGGGCCGGCTCCCACGACGGCGATCCGCAGGTGCTGCGTGTCCATCACGCGTCCTCGGATCCGGGCACGGGGCCGGGCGCTGGTACGGGGGCGGGGGCGGGGTGGTCGGGGGCGTCGGCCGGGGTGGGGCGCCGACGGTGGGTGGTCATGGCCGGGGCTCTCCTCGGGTCGGTTCACTGGAAGCGGGCCCGGCGGGCGCCTGGGCCATCCGCACCCGCGGCTGACCGGCCAGGGCGGCGAGCGCGGCGGCCACGCCGCCCGTGCCGCCCCCCAGGCGGGGCAGTTCGCGCAGCAGCCGGGCGCACTGGCCGACCAGGCGCGACGCGTCGGCGTCGGCGAGCCGGGAGCGGTCGTGTACGGCGGTCAGGACGAGGCCGTCGTCGGTGTCGCGGCGGGCGGAGAGGGTGACCGGGAACAGGGTCCGGGCGCCGGCCGGGCGGGGCGGGGTGACGCTGATGCCCTGGGCGGCGAGGGCGGAGCGCAGGTCGTCGCGGCCGGGCCGCAGGGTCTCGACGGCGATGACGCTCTCCGCGAGTTCCTCGTCCGCGCGGCACCCGCTCCACCGGTGGACCTGGCCGAACGAGACCCACTCGTAGGAGGCGATGTCCAGGGCCGCATCGCGCAGTTGGGCCAGCAGCCGGGTGACGGGCGCGGCGGGGTCGACCCGCACGGTCACGGGCAGCGTGTTCGTGAGCAGGCCGGGCAGCCGTTCGACGGAGTCCAGGGCGATGCCGCGGCCGGGAACGGTGACGCCGAAGCCCACCGTGGCGGGCCCGGTGGCGGCCGCCGCCCGGTACAGCAGCAGGGCCCACGCCGCCTGCAGCGCGCCGGCCTCGGTGGCCGCGCAGGACGCCGCCCAGGCGCGCAGCCGGCCGGCCTGGGCGGCGCCGAGGCGGGCCTCGCTGCGGCCGGTCCCGTTCAGGCCGGTGGCCGGTCCCGGCCCGCCGGGCAGCACCAGGGCGGTGCCCGGGGTGATGGCGCGGGACCAGAAGTCGCGGGCGGGGGCGGTGTCCTGGCGGGCGAGCCAGCGCGCGTAGTCGCGGATGTCGGGGCGCCGTTCGCCGCCGGGCAGGCGGCCGCCGGCGAGGTAGGCGCGGTAGAACTCCTGCAGCAGGACCGACACGCTCCAGCCGTCCAGCATGACGTGGTGGAAGGTGAGCAGCACCCGCACGCCCGGGTGGTGGCCGGCACCGGCGGGGGCCCTGTCGTCGAGGAGGTTCAGGCGCAGCAGGGCCGGGCGGCGCAGGTCGAAGCCGCGTGTGCGGTCGCGTGTGCTCAGGTGCTGGAAGCCGACGGAGCCGGCCGGATGCCGGACGACTTCGATGCCGGCGTGTTCGTGCAGGAGCAGGCGTGGTCCGTTCCGCCAGTCGAAGGCGGCGCGCAGGACGGTCTCCCGGTCGGCCACCGACTGCCAGGCGGCGGTGAACCGTTCGGTGTCCAGGGGGCCGCGCCAGCGCCAGTGCAGTTGCTCCACGTGCCGGCCGGGGTCGGGGTGGGCGAGGGCGTCCAGGAGGAGGGTGTGCTGGTGGGGGGTGAGCGGCATGGTGGCCGGTGGGGGGTGGGGCGGGGTGGGGTGGGCCGGGGTGTGTTCGCCGGGCTCCCCCGGCGGCGCCGGGGCGGCGTCCGGCAGCGGCTCCGGCTCCGGTTCACGCGGCGGCACCGGATCCGGCTCGGGTGCATGCGGCGGCACCGGATCCGGCTCGGGCCCGGAATCCGGATCGGGCCCGGGCCCGGGATCGGCCTCGGGATCGAGCCCGGGCTCGGGCTCGCGTTCGGGCTCGGGCTCGCGTTCGGGCTCGGGCTCGCGTTCGGGATCGGGCTCGCGTTCGGGATCCGGTGAGGTCAGTCTCGCCAGGGCGGGCCGGTCGGTGCTGCCGTCGGCGCGCAGGGGGATGTGCGGCACCCGGTACAAGCGGGCGGGGACCAGGTGGGCGGGGAGCCTCGCCGTCAGGGCGGCACGCAGTTCGGCCGGCGCCGTGCCCGTCACCACGTGGGCGACGATCCGCCGCCCGTCCGGGCCGGGTCCGGCCAGGCCGACGGCCGCCTCCCGCACCCCGGGCAGGGAGACGAGCGCGGCGTGCACCTGGCCGAGTGCGACCCGGTCGCTCATGTCGGTCTCCCGGTGTTCGGCGGCAGGACGGGACGACGGGCCCGGCCCGCTGTCGCCGCCGCTGCCGCCCGAGGACTGACGCACCGCTGACGGCTGCCGCCGCGCCTCACTTCGCCACTGTCATGACAGGGCGGTCGGGTGGACTCCGGCTGTGGCGCGGCTCGCGGGCCGCTGGTGCGCGCGGGGGCGGGAGGGACCGGACGGCAGCGGGCGGCGGCGGGCGGGGCCGCGGCCGGTGAGGGGACGAGCGCGGCGCAGGGGCTCTGCGACCGGTCCTCGACCCGTGGTCCAGCGCGGCGGCCGAGGATGCCGCCAGACGGGGAGGTGAGAGCACCTCCGTTTCGGCGTGAGGAGAGCGTGATGCGCAAGGTCGTTTCCCGGGACGGCACGACGATCGCTTACGAGAAGGCCGGCGACGGGCCGCCGATCGTGCTCCTCAACGGCTCCTTCCGCGACCACACCATCTTCGACGCGCTCGTTCCCGAACTGGCGCCGCACTGCACCACCTACGTCTACGACCGCCGCGGCCGCGGCGAGAGCGGCGACAGCCCCCACTACGACGTGGCCCGCGAGATCGAGGACCTCCAGGCCGTGATCCAGGAGGCGGGCGGCTCGGCGGTGGTGTTCGCCGGTTCCTCGGGCGCGAACCTGGCCGTCGAGGCGGCGCTCGCCGGGACGGCGATCTCCAGGCTCGCACTGCACGAGCCCTTCTACCGGGTCGACGGCTTCCCGAAGCCGCCGTGGAACGTCGCCAAGACGCTGCGTGTCCTCATGGAGGAGGACCGGCGCCAGGAGGCGGTCGAGTACTACCTGGGCAGCTTCCTGGGCCTGACCCCGGACACCGTCGCCGAGTGGCGCCAGGGACCGATCTGGGCGGTCAACGAGGCGAACGCCCACACCCTCGCCTACGACGTGGCGATCTGCGGCGACTGCACCGTCCCGGCCGAACGGCTCGCCGGGTACACGACGCAGACCCTCGTCCTCAACAGCTCCGGCACCAGCGAGTGGCTGCGTGCGGCGGCACGGGCCACCGCGGCCGCCCTGCCCGCCGGCCGGTCGCTGGAACTGCCCGGCTCCTGGCACCGGATCGACATGGACGTCCTCGGCCGCACCCTCGCCGAGTTCGCCACGGCCTGAGCACCGCTCCGCTCGCTCCCCCACACCATCCCCCGTCCAGGAGGGCTCCACCGTGACCACAGCTCACGCCCCGGCCACGAGGACCGACCCCGCCGGGGCAGCCGCCGGTGCGGGCGGCGCCACCGTGTGGCTGACCGGGCTGCCGAGCGCGGGCAAGTCCACCCTCGCCCGCGCCCTCGCCCGGCGGCTGCACGTCACCGGCCGCCGCGTCGAGGTCCTCGACGGCGACGAGATCCGCGGATTCCTCTCCGCGGGCCTCGGCTTCGGCCGCGCGGACCGGCACACCAACGTGCAGCGCATCGGCTTCGTCGCCGAACTGCTCGCCCGCAACGGCGTCACGGCGCTGGTCCCGGTGATCGCCCCGTACGCCGACAGCCGCGACGCGGTCCGCGAGCGCCACGAGGCGAACGGCACGCCGTATGTGGAAGTGCACGTGGCCACCCCCATCGAGGTGTGCTCGGTGCGCGACGTCAAGGGCCTGTACGCCAGGCAGGCCGCGGGTGAACTGACCGGGCTGACCGGCGTCGACGACCCGTACGAAATTCCCGGGACGCCCGAGCTGCGGATCCGGACACAGGGCAGGACGGTGGCCGACACCGCCGCCGAACTGCACACCTTTCTGACCGAGAGGGGCCTGGCATGACGGTAGCGGCGCAACCTCGCGAGGCGGTGCCCGAGGACATTGCGGCACTCCCCCACCTCGATGCTCTCGAGTCGGAGGCGGTGCACATCTTCCGTGAGGTGGCGGGTGAGTTCGAGCGGCCGGTGATCCTGTTCTCCGGCGGCAAGGACTCCATCCTCATGCTCCACCTCGCCCTCAAGGCGTTCGCGCCCGCGGCGGTGCCGTTCTCGCTGCTGCACGTGGACACCGGGCACAACTTCCCCGAGGTCCTCGACTACCGCGACCGCACCGTCGAACGGCACGGGCTGCGGCTGCACGTCGCCTCCGTCCAGGACTACATCGACCGCGGTGTGCTCCACGAACGCCCCGACGGCACCCGCAACCCGCTGCAGACCCTGCCGCTGACCGAGAAGATCCAGGCCGAGAAGTTCGACGCCGTCTTCGGCGGCGGACGCCGCGACGAGGAAAAAGCCCGCGCCAAGGAACGGGTGTTCTCGCTGCGCGACGAGTTCTCCCAGTGGGACCCGCGCCGCCAGCGCCCCGAACTGTGGAACCTCTACAACGGCCGCCACGCCCCCGGCGAACACGTCCGCGTCTTCCCCCTGTCCAACTGGACCGAGCTGGACGTGTGGCAGTACATCGCCCGCGAGAACATCGAACTGCCCGCCATCTACTACGCCCACGAACGCGAGGTCTTCGCCCGCTCCGGGATGTGGCTGACCGCCGGCGACTGGGGCGGGCCCAAGACCGGGGAGAGCGTGGAGAAGCGGCTGGTGCGCTACCGCACCGTCGGTGACATGTCCTGCACCGGCGCCGTCGACTCCGACGCCGACAGCATCGAGAAGGTCATCGCCGAGATCGCCGTCACCCGGCTCACCGAACGCGGCGCCACCCGCGCCGACGACAAGATGTCCGAGGCCGCGATGGAAGACCGCAAGCGCGAGGGGTACTTCTAGACATGACCCGCACCACCGAACCCACCGGGGCCCTGTCGGTCTGGCAGCTGTCCGAAACCACCCTGCTGCGCTTCGCCACCGCCGGCTCCGTCGACGACGGCAAATCCACCCTCGTCGGACGCCTCCTGCACGACTCCAAATCCGTCCTCACCGACCAGCTCGAAGCCGTGGAGCGGGCCTCCGCGAGCCGCGGGCAGGACGCCCCCGACCTCGCGCTGCTCACCGACGGCCTGCGCGCCGAACGCGAACAGGGCATCACCATCGACGTCGCCTACCGCTACTTCGCCACCCCCAGGCGCCGGTTCATCCTCGCCGACACCCCCGGGCACGTGCAGTACACGCGGAACATGGTCACCGGCGCCTCCACCGCCGAACTGACCGTCATCCTGGTCGACGCCCGCAACGGGGTGGTCGAGCAGACCCGCCGGCACGCGGCGATCGCCGCTCTGCTGCGGGTGCCGCACGTCGTCCTCGCCGTGAACAAGATGGACCTGGTCGACTACCGCGAGCCCGTGTTCGCCGCGATCGCCGAGGAGTTCACCGCCTACGCCACCGAGCTGGGCGTCCCCGAGGTCACCGCGATCCCGATCTCCGCGCTCGCCGGGGACAACGTGGTCGAACCCTCCGCCGTCATGGACTGGTACGGCGGACCCACCGTGCTGGAGCACCTGGAGACCGTGCCGGTCAGCCACGACCTCGCGCACTGCCACGCCCGGCTGCCCGTGCAGTACGTGATCCGGCCGCAGAGCGCCGAGCATCCCGACTACCGGGGTTACGCCGGGCAGATCGCCGCGGGTACCTTCCGCGTCGGCGACGAGATCACCGTCCTGCCGTCGGGCCGGACTTCGAAGGTGTCCGGGATCGATCTGCTGGGGGTGCCGGTCGAGGAGGCCTGGACGCCGCAGTCGGTAACACTGCTGCTCGAGGACGACATCGACGTCTCCCGCGGCGACCTGATCGTGCCCCGCAAGGACGCACCGGCCACCAGCCAGGACGTCGAGGCCACCGTCTGCCACGTCGCCGACGCGCCGCTCACCGTCGGCCACCGGGTCCTGCTCAAGCACGGCACCCGCACCGTCAAAGCGATCGTGAAGGACATCCCGGCCCGGCTCACACTCGACGACCTGTCCCTGCACCCGCACCCCGGACAGCTCGTCGCCAACGACATCGGCCGGGTCACCATCCGCACCGCAGAGCCCCTGCCCGCCGACTCCTACGCCGACTCCCGCCGCACCGGGTCCTTCATCCTCATCGACCCCAGCGACGGCACCACCCTCACCGCCGGCATGACCGGCGAATCCTTCGCCACACGCATCGGCCGACCGTGAGCGCCGGGCCAACGAGAGGAATCCGTCCGTGCCTGCCACCACCGCTCTGCGCCGCACCGTCACGGGCCTGATCGCGCTGCCGCTGCTGATCCTCACGGCCTGCGGGTACGGCTCCGAGGCCGTGAAGGACGACGGAGCGAAGGTCGCCGCCGGTGCCGAGAAGATCGACGGTCTGGACTCCGTCCGGATCGGGTACTTCGGCAACGTCACCCACGCCACGCCGCTGGTCGGCAACCAGAAGGGCTTCGTCCAGAAGGCCCTGGGCGCCACCGAGGCCAAGTACGCCACCTTCAACGCGGGCCCCTCCGAGATCGAGGCGCTGAACTCCGGCTCCATCGACATCGGCTGGATCGGCCCCTCCCCCTCGATCAACGGCTACACCAAGTCCGGCGGCAAGAACCTCCGCATCATCGGCGGTTCGGCGTCCGGCGGCGTGAAGCTGGTCGTCAACCCCGACAAGATCAAGTCGCTGAAGGACGTCAAGGGCAAGCGCATCGCCACCCCGCAACTCGGCAACACCCAGGACGTCGCCTTCCTCCACTGGATCGCCGAACAGGGCTGGAAGACCGACGCGCAGAGCGGCAAGGGCGACGTGACCGTCGTGCGCAGCGACAACAAGGTCACCCCCGACGCCTACAAGTCCGGCTCCCTGGACGGCGCCTGGGTGCCCGAGCCGACCGCATCCAAGCTCGTCGCCGAGGGCGGCAAGGTCCTGCTGGACGAGTCGACGCTGTGGCCGGACAAGAAGTTCGTGATCACGAACATCATCGTGTCGCAGAAGTTCCTCACCGAGCACCCGAAGGCCGTCGAGGCGGTGCTGAAGGCGTCGGTCGACACCAACGAGTGGATCAAGGCCAACCCGGACCAGGCCAAGGCCGCCGCCAACAAGCAGCTGGAGAAGGACACCGGCAAGGCCCTGCCCGCCGACGTCCTCGACCCGGCCTGGAAGTCGATCCAGCTCACCGACGACCCGCTGGCCGCCACCCTCGACGCCCAGGCCGAACACGCCGTCAAGGCCGGTCTACTGGACCAGCCCGACCTCAACGGCATCTACGACCTCACTCTGCTCAACAAGGTCCTCAAGGCCAAGGGCAAGCCCACCGTCCACGACGCCGGACTCGGTCACCGGCCCTAGGCAGCCGGCGCCGATCACGCCCAGGGACCAGGACCAGGGACCAGGAGGTTCGACCGACCATGGCCACGACCACGACCCCGCCCGTCGCCCAGGACACCCGGGCCGGCGCAGCCACCACCGCCGGGAAGACCGCCGCGGCCACCGCGCGCGCCGCCCGCATTCAGCACGTCTCGAAGTCCTTCGCGGGCCCCGCCGGGCAGCAGCTCGTGCTGGACGACATCACCCTCGATGTCGCGCCCGGCGAGTTCGTCACCCTCCTGGGGGCCTCCGGCTGCGGCAAGTCCACCCTGCTCAACCTGGTCGCGGGCCTGGACAGGCCCAGCACCGGCGAGATCACCACCGACGGACGCCCCGCCCTCATGTTCCAGGAACACGCCCTCTTCCCTTGGCTCACCGCGGGCAAGAACATCGAACTCGCCCTGAAACTGCGCGGCGTACCAAAGGCCGAGCGCCGCGACAAGGCCGAGGAGCTGCTCGAACTCGTCCGGCTCAAGGGCGCGCACGGCAAGCGCGTGCACGAACTGTCCGGCGGCATGCGCCAGCGCGTCGCGCTCGCCCGGGCGCTGGCCCAGGAGAGCAAACTGCTCCTGATGGACGAGCCGTTCGCGGCGCTGGACGCCATCACCCGGGACGTGCTGCACGACGAACTGACCCGCATCTGGCGCGAGACCCAGCTGTCCGTCCTGTTCGTCACCCACAACGTACGCGAGGCCGTCCGCCTCGCCGAACGCGTCGTGCTGCTGTCCTCCCGCCCCGGGCGCATCGCCCGCCAGTGGACCGTCGGCATTCCGCAGCCGCGCCGCATCGAGGACACCGCCGTATCGGAACTCTCCGTCGAGATCACCGAAGAACTCCGGGGGGAGATCCGCCGACATGGCCAGCACTGACCCCTCCCTCAAGGGTGACGCCGACCTCGCCGGCCTGGAAGCGGGCCTCGACGCCCTGGAGACCCGACACAGGACCCGTATCCCCTTCCGGCAGACCTTCGTGGAGAAGATCCTGCCGCCCACCGTCGCCGTCCTGCTGGTGCTCGCGGTGTGGCAGGCGCTGGTCTCCTTCAAGATCGTCGACGACCCGACCAAGCTGCCGGCCCCGGCGGACGTATGGCGGGTGGCGCAAGACGCCTGGCTCCAGGGCGAACTGCTCGGCTACATCTGGACCAGCGTCTCGCGCGGACTCTCCGGCTTCCTGCTCGCCCTGCTGATCGGCACCCCGCTGGGGCTGCTGGTCGCCCGCGTGAAGGTCGTCCGCGCCGCCATCGGACCCATCCTGTCCGGCCTCCAGTCCCTGCCCTCGGTCGCCTGGGTACCCCCCGCCGTGATCTGGCTGGGCCTGAACAACTCGATGATGTACGCCGTCATCCTCCTCGGCGCCGTCCCCTCCATCGCCAACGGCCTCGTCTCCGGCGTCGACCAGGTCTCCCCCCTCTTCCTGCGCGCCGGACGCACCCTCGGCGCCACCGGCCTCAAGGGCACCTGGCACATCGTCCTCCCCGCCGCGCTACCCGGCTACGTCGCCGGCCTCAAACAGGGCTGGGCGTTCTCCTGGCGCTCACTCATGGCCGCCGAGATCATCGCCTCCTTCCCCGACCTCGGCATCGGCCTGGGCCAGCTGCTGGAGAACGGCCGCAACGCCAGCGACATGGCCATGGTCTTCGAAGCCATCCTCCTCATCCTGATCGTCGGCATCGCCATCGACCTGCTCATCTTCAGCCCACTGGAACGGTGGGTGCTGCGCAGCCGCGGCCTGCTGGTCGTGTCCTGACGACGGTGCGCCCCCGCCCCTGTCCCCTGCCCCTGCCCCGGGCCTGGGCCCGTTTCGCTCCAGCCGCACTCGACGCAATGCCTGCCCGTTCTCAAGGGGCGCCCATCAGGGTGGCGGTGAACGGGTTGGCCGGCGAAACGGAGAGCGACATGCGGACACGGCACGCATCCGCCGTCAGGGCCATCGGCAGGAGCCAGGGCGACTGCGGCGCCAAGGCGGGCCTGACGGACCGTGTCGCGGTGGTGGGTGCCGGCGCGGCCGGCGCCCTGACGGCGGTTCAGCTGATGCGGCAGGCCGAACGGGCCGGGCATCGCCTCGGGGTGTGGCTGATCGACCCGGCCGGGCACACCGGCCGGGGGGTCGCCTACGGCACGCCCGATGCCCGTCATCTGCTCAATGTGCCCGCCGCCCGCATGAGTGCCTTCCCGGACGATCCCGGGCACTTTCTGCGCTGGCTGACGGGCCGGCACCCGCACGCCGCGCCCGGTGACTTCGTTGCCCGCCAGGAGTACGGGCGCTACCTGGGCGATGTCGTCGAGCAGACCGTCGCCGCGTGCCGGCACGCGCGGCTGCACCGGGTGCGGGAGCGGGTCGTCGCCGTCCGCGAGGAGGGCGGCAGGCCGGTGCTGCGGCTGTCGGGCGGGGGTGAACTGCGGGCGGACGCCGCCGTACTGGCGCTGGGCAGCCTGGGGCCCGACCCTGCCTGGGCCGGGCCCGGGCTCAGGGCGTCCCGGCGTTTCGTCGCCGACCCGTGGGCGCCGGGGGCACTGGAGGGGCCGGCCGCGCAGGGGGACGTACTGCTCGTCGGGACCGGTCTGACCATGGTCGATGTGGCCCTCACGCTGGCCGGCCCCGGCCGGGTGCTGCACGCGGTGTCCCGGCACGGGCTGCTGCCCCGGGAGCACCTGCCCGCGGCGGCCGCGGCGACAGCGCCACCACAGCTGGAGGGTGCGCACACGCTGGAGGCGCTGCGGCGCGGTGTGCGGCTGCATCTGGCCGCCGGCCGCCGTGTGTGCGGGGACTGGCGGCCCGCGCTGGACGGGCTGCGGCCGGTGACGGCGGCCCTGTGGCAGCGGCTGTCCGCGGCCGACCGGCGGCGTTTTCTGGCCGAGGACCTGCGGACGTGGGAGGTGCACCGCCACCGTGTCGCGCCCGCGACGGCGGGCGCGCTCGGTGAGCTGCGGGCGCGGGGTCTGCTGCGGGTGGGGGCCGGGGAGGTGGTGCGGGCCGTGGAGGACGAGGACGCGGTGGCCGTGAGGCTGAGCGACGGCAGGCGGCTGCGGGTTGGTGCGGTCGTCGCATGCACCGGGGCGCGCCTGGACCTGCGCCGCACCGGCGATCCCCTGGTGCGCTGCCTGCTGGAGCACGGACATGCCCGGCCCGGGCCGGCCGGCCTCGGTCTCGACACCGGCGAGGAGGGGCGGCTGGTGCCCACGGCGGGTGTCCGGGGCGTGCGGCTGTGGACGATCGGGGCCCTGCGGCGGGGGAACCTGCTGGAGACCACCGCCGTCGCGGAGATCCGGGCGCAGGCCGCCGAGGTCGCCGGCGCGGTGCGGGAGGCGCTCGCCGTGCGCCGGCCTTGACGGCCGGCCGCTGCGGGCAGCGGCTGAGGGGCTCGGCCGGGCCTCCAGCAGGAGTCGACGGATCGCCCGCCGGTTGTTGAGGCGCTTCGGTCAGGGTGGCGGTGAACGGGGTTGGCCGGCGAAACGGAGACCGTCATGCGGGCACGGCAGGCATCGGCCATGAGGGCGCTCGGCCGCAGTTTCGGCGAGGGCGTCATGTGGATGGGGTTCGGATGGTTCGGGGCGTTGCCGCCCCATCCGTGGTCCGGTTACGCGTTGCCGCCCGTCGAGCAGCCGTGTCTGCCGCCGCTGTCGCAGGAGGAGTTCGTGCGGTGGACGGCGCCGGTCAAGGACCTGTGAGAGGTGGCCGCGGCCTGTGCGCGGCCTGCGAGACGTTTCCGCCCGAGGACAAGCCGACGAAGAAGGAGACCCAGGTGAGGCGCACCGGGCCGGCCGCTGCCGCTGCTCATGTTCCTGTGCCCAAGCGGCGCATTCTCAAGCTGTTCCGTCCCTACCGCAGGAGCCTGCTGTTCGTCGGGTTCCTGGTGGTGGCTTCGTCGCTGGTCTCTCTCGTCAATCCGTTCCTGATCCGCGAGATCATCGATGTGGCGCTGCCGCAGGGCAGGACCGGGCTGCTGTCCGTGCTCGCGCTGGGCATGGTCGTCGTCGCGGTCGCGAACAGCTCGTTCAACGTGTGGCAGACCTATCTGTCCGCGAAGGTCGGCCAGCTCGTCATGCACGATCTGCGGACGGCCGTCTACTCCCATCTGCAGCGGATGTCGCTGGCCTTCTTCACCCGGACCCGTACCGGTGAGGTGCAGTCGCGGATCGCCAACGACATCGGCGGGATGCAGGTGACGGTGACGACGACCGCGACGGCGCTGGTGTCGGACGTGACCACGGTGCTCACGACGGTCACCGCGATGGCGCTGCTCGACTGGCGGCTCACCCTCGCCTCGCTGTTCGTGCTGCCGGGGTTCGTGTGGGTGAGCCGTCATGTCGGGGACGAGCTGCGGGTTCTGACCCGTGCGCGGCAGCGTCAGTTCGCCGACCTGTCGTCGAACGTCCAGGAGTCGCTGTCGGTGAGCGGGATCATGCTCGGTCACACCATGGGCCGTTCGCGTTCGCTCAGCGACGCCTTCGCGGGGCAGTCGCGCAAGCTGACCGACATCGAGGTGCGGGCCAGCACGGCGGGCCTGTGGTACCAGTCCACGATCTGGATCGTGATGGCGGCCATGCCGGCGGTGATCTACTGGGTGGCGGGGCTGACCGCCGGCGGCGGCCACATGTCCATCTCCATCGGTGCGCTGGTCGCCTTCGCCACGCTGCAGCAGATCCTGTTCCGGCCGGCGCAGCGGCTGCTGACGATCGGTCTGGACATCCAGAGTTCCCTGGAGCTGTTCGGCCGGATCTTCGAGTACCTCGACCTGCCCGTGGACGTCGCCGAGCCGGAGCGGCCGGTGGTGCCGGCGGGTCTGCGGGGCGAGGTGCGACTGCGGGGGGTCGGTTTCCGCTATGCGGGGGCCGAGCGGGCGACGCTGGAGGGTGTCGATGTGACGGTGGGCGCGGGGCGCAGTCTCGCCGTCGTCGGGGAGACCGGGTCGGGCAAGACGACCCTGAGTTATCTCATCCCGCGGCTGTACGACGCGACGTCGGGCACGGTGACGATCGACGGTGTCGATGTGCGTGACCTGTCGTTCGACACGCTCGCGGCCGCCGTCGGTGTGGTCTCCCAGGAGACGTATCTCTTCCATGCCTCGGTCGCCGACAATCTCCGGTTCGCCAAGCCCGACGCGAGTGACGAGGAGCTGGTCGCGGCGGCGCGGGTGGCGCACATCCACGACTATCTGATGTCGCTGCCCGACGGCTACGACACGGTGGTGGGCGAGCGCGGGTACCGGTTCTCCGGCGGGGAGAAGCAGCGGCTGGCCATCGCCCGGGCGATCCTGCGCGATCCGCCGGTGCTGGTGCTGGACGAGGCGACCAGTGCGCTGGACACGCAGACCGAGCGGGCCGTGCAGCAGGCCGTCGACGCGGCGAGCGCCGGCCGTACGACCATCACGGTCGCGCACCGGCTGTCGACCGTCCGCAACGCCGACGAGATCCTGGTCCTGGACGCAGGTCGGGTCGCCGAGCGCGGCACCCATGACGAACTGCTCGCCCTGGGCGGTCATTACGCGACGCTGGTGCGGCGGGACGGTGAGATGGCCGTCGTCTAGTGCTGTGACCGCAAACGATCAGCGGAGTGGTGTTCGTGGTGCTCGGGCCGGTTGGATGTGACGACCCAGGGTCCGCAGGCTGACCGAGCAGGAGGGGCAGAAGCTGCAGCGGATCGTGCGGCGGGGCAGCACCAGCACGGTGCGGTTTCGCCGGGCGGTGATGCTGCTGGCCTCGGCGGGCGGGAACAGCGTCCCGGTGATCGCCCGGCTCGTCCAAGCGGACGAGGACACCGTTCGCGACGTGATCCACCGCTTCAAGGAGATCGGCCTGGCCTGCCTGGACCCTCGTTGGGCGGGAGGCCGTCCCCGCCTGCTCACAGTTGACGACGAGGACTTCGTCATCCAGACGGCCACCACCCGCCCGACCAGTCTGGGTAAGCCCTTCACCCGCGGGTCGATCCGGAAAATCACCGACCACCTGTGCCGGGACCACGCCCGCCCGATGCGGATCGGCTGCGAGGCCCTGCGCTGCCTGCTCGCCCGCCGCGGCGTCACCTTCCAGCGCGCCAAGACCTGGAAGGAGTCGACCGGCCCTGACTTCGACGCCAAGCTGGACCGGATCGAGTACGCGCTGAACGAGCGCCCGGACCGCGCTTTCGGCCTTCGACGAGTTCGGCCCTCTGGGCATCCGCCCGACCGCTGGCTCCTGCGGGGCCGAGAAGGGCAAGCCCAACCGGCCGCCGGCGACCTTCCATCGCACCCACGGCACCACCTACTTCCACGGTTGCTACTCGGTCGGCGACGACACCCTCTGGGGCGTCAACCGCCACCGCAAGGGCACCGCGAACACTCTGGCGGCCTGAAGTCAATCCGGGCCGCCCGCCTGGACGGCGCCCCCATCTACGTGATCCTGGACAACCTCTCCGCTCATACCGGAGCCAAGGTCCGCCGCTGGGCGGCCAAGAGCAAGGCCGAGCTGTGCTTCACGCCGACCAACGCGTCCTGGGCGAACCCCATCGAGGCGCACTTCGCACCGCTGCGGCTGTTCACCCTCGCCAGCTCCCACCACCCCAACCACACCGTCCAGACCCGTGAGCTGCACCGTTACCTGCGCTGGCGCAACACCGACGCCTGCCACCCCGACGTCCTGGCCGCCCAGCGGCGCGAACGCGCCCGCATGCGCGGTGAGAAAGGCATCCGGTGGGGCGGCCGACGACCCTCCATCCCGTCCTGATGGCCAGAGGCCAAGAGTCACGCGTCGCTGCCGCCGAGGTGCCGGGCCGCGAGCACGGTGACCTGGGCAGCCAGGTCCGACAGGACGGAATCGCGCAGTGCGGCGGCGTGCGCGAGCCGGGCCACGTCGCTCACCCAGGCGCCGGTGGCCCGGTCATCCTCACCGATCCGGGCGAACCCCCGGTCCAGCAGGCCACGAGCCTCGGCGTCCCGCTTGCGGGCCACAGCCTTGACCGCGCCGACAGCATTGGCCAGGGCACTGGCTGGCCGTGACCACTCGCCCTCACGGGCGCGCACTGCCGGGTTCCCGGCGTCGTAGTGCAGGTCATCTGCGACCGATGCGGTGCGGACATCCAGGTCAAGCCGCCAGAACAGCGGCACCCCCGCGAAGCGGACGAACAGCAGGCGGCGACGGTCGGAGCGGTGGAAGTCCGAGTCACTGCGGACGCTGTCGACCGGCTGGACCCTGCCCAGCGCCTCCACCATGCGCGCCAGGCAGTCCGGGAACTGCGCGTCCGGCACCACCCATGCGATGTCGATGTCGCTGAAGACGTCCGCCATGCCGGATGCCAGCGAGCCAATCAGCTTCGCACCCGAGCCCGGGCAACACCTCTTCAGCGCGATGCACACCTCGGCGGCCAGGGCGGCGCGATCGGTCTCTCTCGCCATGACACACACCGTAGGTCCGCCCCGCGCCACACCAATCGTCCTCAGCAATCCCTGACGTAACCGGCTGCCCCACCCCGGTGATCGTTTGCGGTCACAGCACTAGGGACGCCCAACGGGGTCCGAGACACCAAGGCGGTCGGTGAACCGCCGTGCGGTGCAGCGGGCTTCAAGCGGTCCTGGAGGGGTCATTGCCTACGATCCGGCGAGTGACTCCACCCACGATACGAATCGCGGGCTTCCTGGGTCGGTGGCTGAGCACCGTCGCAGAGGGCCAGCCCGGCCCTGTGCAGAACGTTCAGTGCGCCCACGCGGTCGGCGTTCTCCACCAGCCCGCACTGGACACACTCGAACTTCGCTTGGGTGACGCGGTTCTCCTTGGCGACGTGCCCGCATCCGCCTATCGCGGGTGGGCATGTGCGGGAGGTGTTGCGGGCGTCCACTTGGATCACACGGCGAGCGGCTCTCTCAGCCTTCTGCGCCAGGATTCCGAGGAACTGTCCCCAACCCGCATCCAGGATGCTCCTGTTGAGTCCCGCTTTGGCGGCTGCACCGTTCGCAAGGAAAGCGCCGGCCTGCTCGGGGTCGGGCTTGGGGGCAGGCGCTTTGGTCATGCCCGCCGTGTTCAGCTTCTCGTGCCCGATCACGTCGTTGTGGCGAACCAGGGCGAGAGCCGTCTTGTGGTGGTGGTCGAGGCGCTGACGCCGGATCCTGGCATGCAGCTTGGCGACCTTCCGGGCAGCGGCCCGGTGTTTCTTCGTGCGCCGTCGGGTGCGTTTGGGAAACGTCGCCAGGTGCTGCTGGGCCTTGGCCAGTTCTTCAGCCATCGCGTGCAGGAAGCGGGGGTTCGGCTCGTGCCTTGCGTTGGAGTCGGTGAAGAAGTGCACCGTGCCCATGTCGATGCCGACAGTACGGTCCGTGGCCGGGAGCGGTTCGGTGGGTACTTCGTCGCAGGCAAGAACGACGTACCAGCGGCGGCCTTCCCGCTTGATGCTGATCGTCCTGACCCGCCCGCGCACGGGGCGGTGCTGGTGTACCCGGACGTGCCCGATGCCTTGCAGCCGGACACGGACTTGCCGGTCGTGCGGGGTGGAATCCCAGCGGCAGCCGTCACCGTCCTTCGGGAAGGTCACGGTGTCGAAGTGACCGACTCCCTTGAAGCGTGGGTATCCGGGTGTGAGGCCGGCCCTTACTCGCTTGAAGAACGCCTGGAATGCCTTGTCGAGGCGCCTCAGGGTGGCCTGCTGAGAGGAGAACGACCAGCGTCCTTGCCGTTCGGGGTCGAACGCCCGGATTTCCTTGAGCTGGGCGGACTGGCCGCCGTATCTGATGCTCGTCCTGCTGGCGTGGCGGTAGGCGTCGCGGCGTTCCTGCAAGGCCCCGTTGTAGAGCGAGCAGTGGTCGGCCAGCATCGCCCGAAGCGACTCCCCTTGGCCGGCCGTGGGACGCAGGAGGAACTTGCACGACCGGATCACGAAGCCTCCCCCTTGCCCCACTGGGTGTTGAGGTATCTCCTCACCGCGGCCACCGAGACTGCGCCGACCGATGCGCCGACCGATGCGCCGACCGATGCGCCGAAGTACAACGACGACCACAGAGTGGGCACTCGGCGCCACCGAGGACCGGACAACAGTACGGCGGGCACCACACCACGTGGAGCCCGAGGCCGTACACGCAGCCGGAGAATCGGCGAACCTTCCTGGTCACAGCCTCACAAACACTCCACACACGCTGTATGTCTCATCCGACAGAGAGGGCAACGCAGGTGAACAGTGCAGATTCACAAAGCGAGTTGAGGTCAGAGCAGCCCAGAGAAGCCACCCCCTGCCCTGCCACAGCGCGGCGTCCCCTGGCCAGGTCCTGATGGAGACCGCGTCTGCCGAAATACCGGACCCGCACTCGGTCGGCCGGCGCGCCCTGCTGCGCGGTGGTGCCGTCGCCGGGCTGGGTGCGCTTGTGTCGTCGTCGTCCGTCTTCGCCTCGCCCGGCCCGGCTCCGGCCGGGGCCGGGGAGCCGTCGGCGGAGGGACTGCTGCTGACGAAGTTCAGGGATCCGCTGCGTACGCCGCCGGTGCTGCGTCCGCGTGAGCGCGGCGGGCACGACGAGCTGACGGTGCGCATGCGTACCGCGGACGTCGTCGTGCACTCGGAGCTGCCCGCGGTGCGGATGTGGACGTACGAGGGCAGTTGGCCGGGGCCGACGATCGAGACGGTCCGCGGGCGGCGGCTGCGGGTGGTGTGGGAGAACGGGCTGAGCGGGGACATCCCGGTCACCGCGGTGGAGTTCGGGCGGCCGGGCGGGCCGATGCCGGATCCGCTGTCGAACTATCCGGGCACACAGGGCTGCCGGGAGGTGGCGGGTGTGGCCGGCCTTCAGCCGTGGGCGGCGGTGCATCTGCACGGCATGCTGACCGGTGGCGGCAACGACGGCTGGATGGAGAACCTGCTCGCTCCGGGTGAGGTGCAGTTGTCGGCGTATCCCAACGACCAGGCCGCGACGACCCTCTGGTATCACGATCACACCCACCACGTGAGCCGGTTCAGTGTGTACGCGGGTCTGGCGGGTCTGTTCGTGTGCCGCAACGCGGAGGAGCGTGCTCTGGGGCTGCCGCGGGGCCGGTTCGAGGTGCCGCTGGTGCTGAGCGACCGCAACTTCGATCTGGACGGGTCGGGGGCGCCGGTGGGGCGTCTGGTGCACAAGGTGGAGATGGTCGGTACGAAGCTCATGCGGGCGCATGCCGCTCCCTACACCCTGGTCAACGGTGTGGTGTGGCCGTATCTCGATGTCCAGCCGCGCTGGTACCGGTTCCGGATCGTCAATACGGCCAACTCGCGGATCTACCGGCTGATGCTGCTGGCGGACGGCGCACCCGTCGCGGGCGCGTTCCAGGTGATCGGTACCGATCAGGGGCTGGTCGACAGGCCGCTGCCGGTGGAGGGGGCGCTGAACCTCTCCCCCGGTGAACGCGCCGATGTGCTGGTGGACTTCGGCGCGTTGCGCGGCCGGTCGGTGAAGCTGGTCAACACGATGGAGGGTGTGGTCCCGGGCGGTTCCAGTGTCCGTGACGATCTGCTGGAGCCGGATGTGATGCAGTTCCGTGTCGCCGCCCGGGGATCCGGCGGGCGGTTCACCCTGCCGCGGACCCTGTCGCCGACCTTCGAGCGGCCCACGCATCACGATCTGCCGCACGGCGGGCGTCCCCGGTGGGTGGTGCTGGTCGGTCCGGGTACGGCGAACGTGCCCGAGCTGTGGGAGATGGAGGAGGTGGAGGCGGCCGAGGCGGAGCAGATCACCCTGCCCTCGGCGGGCGTCGTCCAGGTCCGGGATGCCCAGGGGGCGGTGACCACGCTGCGGCGTACGGCCATGCGCTACGACGACGGGAACACGTTCACCGTGGCGCACGGCGGTGTGGAGATCTGGAAGTACCTGAATCTGGCCGCGTCGCCGCATCCCATGCACATTCACCTGGCGCACTTCCATGTGCTGTCCCGGGAGCACTACGACGTGAGCGGTTTCGACCGGGTGGTGCGGGGTTCGGCCAGGCCGGTGGCGTTCCTGGAGGCGGGGCGGCTGGAGGCGCACGAGCGCGGGGAGAAGGACACCGTCCGGGTGGGCACGGCCGGGCGGATCGTGCCCGGGCCGCAGGGGACGCCGGGTGAGATGGTCACCGTGGCGGTGCGTTTTCCCGTGGTGGGCCGGGGGGTGCACCACTGTCACATGCTGGAGCACGAGCAGCACATGGTGCGTCCGCTGGTGGTCTCTCCGGCCGGTCACGGGCACGCGGGCGGCCATCACTGACACGCCGTGGGGGCGGGGGGGGGGTGGGGGCGGGGCCACGGCGGGGCCCCGCAGGGGGGGGGGGGGGGGGGAGGCGGAGGTGGGGGCGAAGGAAAACGGGCCGGGCGGCC
>NZ_JBHJVQ010000014.1:138866-144050 GCF_042263835.1 Streptomyces sp. NPDC056128
GACCCCGGCCCGGCCCGGGCGGCCGCGGCCCCCCCCCGGCCCCGGGTGGGGCCCGGGGCGGCCGGCGGCGGCGGCCACCCGGCGCGCACCGCCGGCGGGGGGGGGTGGGGTCAGGCGGCCTTGCGGACGATCTCCACGGGGCCGGCGTCCAGCAGGGCGCGTACGGCGCCCTCACCGCCCGCGACGTCCAGCGACATGTCGTGGAGGCGGCCGATGACGTTGCGGACGACCTTTTCCGGCTGCGTCTGTTCGGTGCCCTCCCAGACCAGCTCGGGGAATACCGTCAGGTAGACCTTGTCGTTTCCCTGGCTGTAGATGTTCACTTCCATGACGTCGCGCAGGGCCATCCGGGCTTCGTAGATCAGGCTGTTCATGTGCCACCGACTTTCGGTATCCGTTTCTGGGGCTTCCTGGCCACACGTACCGGACTCATGATGGTCAGCGGCCGAACGGTGCGCAACGAGGCCCGGAGAATACTCTGTTCAACTGCGGGAAATCCGCGATTGAACGGGCTTGCCAATTACCGGTGTTTGACAGAAAAAGGCCGCCCTGCGGACCATCGGTACTGTTCGCACATGCTGCTGGCCGCGTCCCACGAAAAGCATCCGGAGTGCCATGAAAATCCTGTTCGTCACCACAGGCAGCCAGGCCACCTACTATGCCGCCGCTCCGTTGGCGACGGCCGCGCGCAATGCGGGCCACCACGTCATGCTGGCCGCCCACGAGCCGTGGGTGGAGACCGCGGAGGCCATCGGTCTGCCCACGTTCTGCTTCACCGTGGACCCGATCCGGCACTTCATGCGGATCACCAACCCGGGCAAGGGGCTGCGCTTCCCTAGGGAGCTGGGCGACGAGGAGATGCTCGGGCAGGGCCGCGGTTTCGCGAGGATGGGCCTGGCGGGCGTCGAGTCGCTGCTGGAGCTGTCCGGGGACTGGCGGCCGGACGTGGTCGTGGGCAGCTCGCAGAGCTACGCGGCGATGCTGCTGGCCGCCCACCTGAAGGTCCCCTACGTGCGTCACGTCGAGTACCTGGGCATTCCGCTCACCGGGATCGACCCGGGCGCGGAGGACGAGCTGCGGCCCGAGATGGAGCGGCTGGGCGTGGACGGGCTGCTCAAGCCCGACCTGCTGCTCGACTCGACGCCGCCGTCGCTGCGGCCGGCCGGCGATCCGGCGGCGCAGCCGATGCGCTGGATCCCCAGCAACCCGCAGCGCCGGCTGGAGCGCTGGATGTACACGCGCCCCGAGGGCGGCCGCAAGCGGGTGGTGATCACCTCCGGTTTCCGCAGCCTGATGTTCCGTGACCCGGGCTGGTCGATGCCGCTGCTGGTCAGGGAGCTGGACAAGCTGGGTGCCGAGACGCTGATCGCGGCGAACCCCGGCGCGGTCGGGCGGTTCGGCGACGAGCTGGGCGACGCGCGCGTGGGCTGGATCCCGATCGATGTCACCGCCGCCACCTGCGATCTGGCGGTCCATCACGGCGGTGCGACCACCGCGACGACGCTGATGGCCAACGGGGTGCCGCAGCTGGTCATCCCGGAGAACCCGCCGGAGTTCCCGCCGAACTACCACCGGGAGGCCATCGCCAAGGCCATCACCGGCTTCGGCGCCGGCCGGACGCTGTGGCCGCAGGCCCAGGAGCCGGACAAGGAGCCGGGCGAAGTGATCGCCGCCGCCTGCCGGGAACTGCTGGAGAACCCCGGCTACACGGAGCGCACGCAGTTCCTCGCCAAGGAGATCTCGACGCTGCCCACGCCCGCCGAGATCGTGCCCCGGCTGGAGGCGCTGGTCTGAGGGCCGGCCCGCCCACCGTCCCACGCACGCGCCTGTGCCCCGGGACCGCGGAGAGTTCTCCGCGGTCCCGGGGCACAGGCGTGCGGGCGGGCGGGCCGGTCAGCGGGCGGCCAGGGCCTCGATACGGCGCAGTACGTCGTCCGGGGTGGGCAGCGCGGCGCTGTGGGCGGCCAGTGTGCGGGTGCGCTCGGCGTAGGAGGGGTCGGCGAGGATCTCCCGGCAGGCCGTGACGGTCACCTCGTCCGGGTCCCGGCCGTCCTGGGGCCGGTTGCGGTCGGCCATCACGGCGGCGCCGTAGCCGCTGACGGCCTGGGCGACGGCCTTGCCGTAGCCGTTGTCGGGGACGATCAGCTGGGGCACGCCGGCGTGGATCAGTGTCATGGCGGTGGTGGCGCCGCCGTGGTGGACGGCCAGGTCGCAGGTGGGGGCGACGACGTCCAGGGGGATCCAGCCGATGCGGACGCCGCCGAGTTCGGCGCCGTAGCGTTCGGCGGCCTCGGGCAGCGCGGCGATCAGGACCTCGGCGCCGGAGGCGGTCAGGGAGTCCACCAGGCGGCGCAGCGAGCTGCCGGGGGTGTCGAGCATCAGGTTGCGGGTGCCGGCGGTGATCAGGACCCGGTGCCGGCCGGCGGGGCGGGTGTACATCCACGGCTCGATCCGGCGCTGGCTCACCCGGGGCACCCAGCGCATCGGCTGGGCGGCGGGGGCGCCCGGCGGGCGCAGGGCGGGCGGGCACAGGTCGACGAAGAGGTCGGGCTCGGGCAGTTCGGGCAGGCCCAGGCGCTGCAGCTGCGGCTGGAGGTCGGCGAGCGCGGTGCGGTCCCGGCGGGCCATCGGGGCGATGTACCAGATGTGGCGGACGAAGGGGACCTTGAGCCGGGCGGCGAGCACCCGGGGGACGTGGGACAGGCCGCCGACGACCAGGTCCGGGGACCACTGCCGGGTCAGTTCCAGCAGGGCGTCGATCCGGTCGGTGGCCGTCATGGCGTCCTGGCCGTAGCGCATGCGCTCGGGTGTGATGCACAGGGCGGGCAGGGCGAGGGACTGGGCGGCCGCCATCAGCGGTTCGTCGGCGGCCAGCAGGATCTCGTGGCCGGCGTTGCGGGCGGCGGCGGCGAGCGGGGCGACGCCGAAGACGGCCGCCTGGCTGCCCCCGACGGTGAACAGTATTTTCATGGCTGTCGCACTTCTTTCGTGGTCGGGTCGGGTGCAGGGACCGCGCGCACGGGGGGGGTCAGCCGGCCTGGGCCATTTCCATGACGTAGCGGCCGTAGGAGGAGTTCGCCAGGCGGCTGCCGAGCCGGTAGCAGGACTCCTGGTCGATGTAGCCCATGCGGTAGGCGATCTCCTCGAGGCAGGCGATGCGTACGCCCTGGCGGTGTTCCAGGACCTGGACGTAGTCGCCGGCCTCCATGAGCGCGTCGTGGGTTCCGGTGTCGAGCCAGACGAACCCGCGTCCCAGCGGCACCAGATGGGCCTGGCCGCGTTCGAGGTAGACGCGGTTGAGGTCGGTGATCTCCAGTTCGCCGCGTTCGGAGGGCCGCAGGCGGCGGGCGATGTCGACGACCTGGTTGTCGTAGAGGTAGAGGCCGGTGATGGCCATGTTGGTCTGCGGGTCGGCGGGCTTCTCCTCCAGGGCGACGAGGCGGCCCTGCGCGTCGAGGGTGCCCACGCCGTAGCGTTCGGGGTCGCGTACCGGGTAGCCGAACAGGACGCAGCCGGTGAGGTCCTGGGCGGCGCGCTGGAGCATGGGCCCGAACTCGTAGCCGTGGAAGATGTTGTCGCCCAGGACCAGGGCGACGGAGTCGTCGCCGATGTGGTCCGCGCAGACCAGGAACGCGTCGGCGAGGCCGCGGGGTTTGTCCTGCTCGGCGTAGGTCAGGGTGATGCCCAGCCAGGAGCCGTCGCCCAGCAGGCGCCGGAACATCTCCGAGTCCTCGGGCGTGGTGATGATCTCTATTTCGGTGATCCCCGCCAGCATCAGGGCCGACAGCGGGTAGTAAATCATCGGCTTGTCGTAGACCGGGAGCATTTGCTTCGAAACTCCGAGGGTGATCGGATGGAGTCTCGTGCCATTG
This sequence comes from Streptomyces sp. NPDC056128, assembly GCF_042263835.1. Classification (NCBI taxonomy): domain Bacteria; kingdom Bacillati; phylum Actinomycetota; class Actinomycetes; order Kitasatosporales; family Streptomycetaceae; genus Streptomyces; species Streptomyces sp. NPDC056128. Next base: position 142,739 of record NZ_JBHJVQ010000014.1, read on the forward strand.
CCGCCGGCCAGGATGATGCCCTTCACCGTGGCGCCTCCTCAGTGACTTCGTGCCCATTTAGGCGTGCCACGCACTTTATCGGGGGCCGGTGTCCGCCCGGAAGTTTTCCCTGCGGCGGTGCCTTCGCATTGCGGTGTTGTTGACAGGCGCGGGCCCGCGTACTCAGGCTGACGGCATACCGGTTCAGGCATTCGTATTTACTGACGTCGTTTAGGTGGGCCTGTGGAAATCGAAGATCTGACGCCCTTTCTCGAATCCGGGTCGAGGGCCGGTATCGGCATCATGGGGTGCGCCGACATCGCGGTGCGCCGGGCGCTGCCGGCGATCGGCCGCTCCCCGTTCCGTCTGGCGGCGGTCGCGAGCCGTTCCCGTGAGAAGGCCGAGGGCGTCGCGGGCGGCGCCGGCTGCGCGGCCGTCGAGGGGTACGAGCGGCTGCTGGAGGCGCCCGGTGTCGACGCGGTCTACATCCCTCTGCCGAACAGCGAGCACGCCGTGTGGGCGCGGCGGGCGCTGGAGGCGGGCAAGCATGTGCTGCTGGAGAAGCCGGCCGTGCCCGACGAGGACAGTGCGCGGGGCCTGGTCGCGCTGGCCGAGGAGCGCGGGCTGGCCGTGATGGAGAACTTCGCGTTCTTGCGGCATCCGCAGCACGCGCAGGCGCGGGCCCTGGTGGACGGCGGGGCCATTGGTGAACTGCGCTCCTTCAACGGGGCGTTCGGGATTCCGCCGACCGACCCCGGCCAGATCAAGTACCAGGCGGAGCTGGGGGGCGGGGCGCTGTGGGAGGTGGGCTGCTATCCGGTGCGGGCGGCGCAGGAGTATCTCGGTGCGTCGGCGCGGGTGCTGGGGGCGGGGCTGCGGTTCGACGCGGAGCTGGGCGTGGACGTGTCCGGGGTGGCGCTGCTGGGTGACGACGACGGGGTCAGCGCGCACTGCTCGTTCGGTCTGTCCCACGGCTACCGCTCGACGTACGACCTGTGGGGCAGTGAGGGGCGGCTGGTGCTGGAGTGGGCGTTCACGCCCTCGGACAGTGCCCGTCCGGTGCTGCGGCTGGAGCAGAAGGACCGTCAGACGCGGATCCTCGCCCCGGCCTCGGACCAGTTCCTCGGCGTGTTCACGGCCTTTCACGAGGCGGTGGCCGATCCGGCGGGGCGGGCGGTGCACCACGGTGATCTGGTGCGGCAGGCGCGGCTGATGGCCCGTGTCCGTGCCCGGGCCCTGGGCGGGGCGGCCGGCTGAGCGGCCGGTGGTGGAAGCGCGCGTCGGCGGCCGGTGCCCGGTAGGGGCGCCGGCCGCCGGCCTGCGCGCGCGAAGG
>NZ_JBHJVQ010000014.1:144057-154586 GCF_042263835.1 Streptomyces sp. NPDC056128
CGTGGGGGGGGGGGGGGGGGGGGGCGGGGGGGGGGGGGGGGGGGGCCGGGGGGGGGGGGCCCCCCCCCGGACGTGCGCGCGCTAGTGTCCGGCCCGGTCCGCGGTGAGCGGGCGCGGCGGGCACTGCTGCCAGGTGGGCAGCAGGCCGGCCGCCGCCGCCTGGGCGAGGGTGGGTGCCGCGGCGTCCTTGTCCGAGCGGATGGGCGGCCCGGTGAGGTTCCAGGGCAGGGCCAGGGCCGGGTCGAGGGCGTCGATGTCGATCATCGATCCCGGCACGTACTCCTGGGAGCACAGGTAGCTCATGCACGTGTCGTCGCTCAGGGCGAGGAAGGCGTGGCCGACGCCGTCGGGCAGGTACACGGCCGTCCCGGTCTGCGGGCTCTGGTGGGTGACGTCGTAGTGGCCGAAGGTCGGTGACCCCACCCTCAGGTCGACGGCGATGTCCAGGGCGCTGCCGCGTACGCAGGTGACGAACTTCGCCTGGCCGGGCGGGAGGGTGGTGCCGTGGATGCCGCGCAGGGTGTTGCGGTGGGAGACGGAGTAGTTGACCTGGCGGACCGTGAACTGCCAGCCGGTCTGGGCCAGCAGCAGGTCGGCCCGCACGGATTCGAAGAAGTGGCCCCGCCGGTCGCTCAGGGGCTCGGGTTCGACGCGGTAGGCGCCGGGGACCGTCATTTCCGTTATCAGCACCGGTGGCTCCTCGCCCCGTCAGCCGGCGGCCGGCGCCGCGGCGGCGCCGGCCGCCCGGGCGACCCGCTGGCGCATGGAGGCGGTGTCGTTGGTCCGCGGGAACGCCTCGCGCGGGGTGTCGACGCCCAGGAAGTCGCACAGCGGCTCCCAGCCCTGGCGCACGTCGTAGACGAGGACGTTGTCCGCGCCCAGGGTGCGCACGACCTCCTCGTTGTGCCGGTGGTAGACGTCGACGGCGTGGTCCTTGTCGGCGAAGCGGCCGCCGAACAGGCCGTCCCAGACCATGGTGTTCGTGATGCGGAACAGGCGTGCCTGCGGGCTGCCGGGCTCCGGCGGGTTGGCCATGCTGCGCAGGGCGAACTGGTAGAGGGTGTCGTGGGTGCTGCGGTACCAGCTGTCGGGGTCACGGACCGTCAGGACCGTCCTGGCGTCGGGGAACGCCTGGCTGATCTGCCGGTAGTACAGGGCGCAGGGGCCGTCGGCCGCGGAGGCGTAGCCGTCGAAGACGGCCGTCCAGTCGGGGCTCTCGCCGTCGCAGACGATCCGCTCCCACTGCTGGAGGCGGCCAATGTCGCCGACGATGTCGAACATGTGGAAGCAGGGGCCGAGACCGAGCCGGTCCAGGGCCGTCTTCAGTGAGGTGGTGCCGGTCCTGCCCAGGCCGGCGTTGATGAGCTTGAGCACAGTGCCCTCTCCCTTGTCTCAGCGCCAGGCCGCGGCTTCCTGGCGGGTGGCGACGTTCACCCGGTTCCAGAAGTTGACCAGGCCGATGTGCATGACCAGCGCTCCGAGCTGCTCGTCGGTGTAGTACTGGGCGGACTTCTCCCAGACCGCGTCGGAGGCCATGTCCTGCGGGTCGGTCATCAGGGTGACGGCCTCGGCCATCTCCAGCGCGGCGCGTTCGCCCGGGTCGAAGCAGGTCTCGGTGCGCCAGAGCGCCACCTTTCCCAGGCGCTCGTCCGCCGTGGCGGCCTGCTCCGGGTCGTCGGGGAACGTGTAGGTGCGGCCGTTGATCTCGCTGACGCGCAGCCGGACGAGGTCGAGGGTGCTCTGCGCCACGCCGACCTTGCCGATGACCTCGGTCAGGTCGAGCAGGGGCTGCAGGGCGCCGGGGACGACCAGGGAGGGGTTGTCCATCCGTTCAGTCATCGGGTCTTCTCCTGTGCGGTGTGCGGGGATGAGTCGGTTGCGTGCGGGCGGCGGCCCTCAGACGGGGATGCCCTCGATGACCGAGATCGGCGCGCTGGTGGGAACGACCCGGGTGAGTTCGAAGCCGGCCCTGGCGAACAGCTCGGTGTACTGGGCGCGGGTGCGTTCGCGGGCGCCGAGCATCAGCATCAGCCAGAGGTCGATGGTGTGGCCGATGTGCTTGTCGTTGTTCTCCGGCAGCGCGTACTCGACGACGAGGAGCCGGCCGCCGGGGGCGATCGCCTCGCGCGCGTTGCGCAGTGCGGTGACGGCGTCGGCCTCGGAGAAGTCGTGGATGATGTGCTTGAACACGTAGGCGTCGGCGCCCGCGGGCAGGGTGCCGAGGTAGCCGCCGTGCTCGATGGTGAGCCGGTCGGCGACGCCGGCCGCCTCGAAGAGCGCCGGCGAGTCGACGGTGGCGATCTCGGAGTCGTACAGCACGCCCTTGGTGTCGGGCGCCTGCTGGAGGATGCCCGCCAGGAGGTTGCCCCGGCCGGCGATGACGTCGACGACGGTGTGGAAGCGGGAGAAGTCGTAGGCGGCCAGGATCGGGGCGGTCTCCGAGGCGGACAGTTCGCCGAACGCCTGGAAGAACACCCGGGCGTAGGCCGGGTCGGCGTGGAAGAAGTCCAGTGCGCCCATGCCGCGCAGCTTGGGCAGGTTGGCCTCGCCGCTCTCCACGGTGGCGGACAGGTGGCCCCACTCCTCCCACAGCGTGGGGTGGCCCATCAGCAGGGCGAAGCCGTGCATCGAGTCCGGCGCGTCCTGGCGGAGCTTGTCGGACAGCGGGGTGTTCTCGTACCGGCCGTCCTCGCGGACGGCGAAGATGCCGTGGCCGGCCAGCGCGCGCAGGACGCGGTGGGTCGCGTCGTGGTCGGATCCGGCGCGGGCGGCGATGTCGGCGGCGGGCAGCGGGCTGTCGGCCAGCACGTCCGCGATCCCGAGTCCGGCCGCGACGGAGATCGCCTGGGTGATCACCGCGCCCTGGATGAGATGGAGCAGTGCGTACGAGTCGGACTGGTCACGATCCTCGGGCTGCACGGACATGCCTTTCCTTTCGGAGCGCCTCTTTTCGCGGATTCCAGACGATAGGGCGGCACTTTGGAAAACCGCAACCATGGTTTTTGACGCAATTGCCGGGCGGGCGTTCAACCGTGGAATTTGAGCGGTTGAACAGGCGGTGTCCAGCGCCGCTCCAGCCGCATTCCGGCACGGCTTGCCAAATTGTTCCGGCCCGGCTACATCGAGGAGGTTCCGTTGCGGCACGACACCCCGACCACGGTGGATTTCTGGTTCGACCCGACCTGCCCCTGGGCGTGGCTGACCTCCCGCTGGGTCCTGGAGGTCGCCCGGCAGCGGCCGCTGGGGATCCGCTGGCACCTGATGAGCCTGACGGTGCTCAACGAGGGGCGCACCGGCCTGCCCGAGCGCTGGCACCAGGACCTCGCCGGGCGGCTGGAGCCGGTGCGGGTCTGCGCGGCGGCCGAGCAGCGGTACGGCCCCTCGGTGCTGGGCCCGCTCTACACCGAACTGGGCACGCGGTTCCACCTGGAGCGGGCGCCCAGGCAGCCGTCGACCTACGCGGCGGCCCTGGCCGCCGCGGGCCTGGACACCGCTCTCGCCGACGCGGCCGGCACCGGCGTCTACGACGACGCGGTGCGTGCCTCGCACCACGACGCCGTCGGCCGGGTCGGCGACGATGTGGGCACGCCCGTCGTCGCGGTGGGGGACGTCGCGTTCTTCGGGCCGGTGGTCACCCCCGCCCCCCGCGGGGAGGCGGCGGTACGGCTGTGGGACGGGGTGCTCGCCGTGGCGGCCACCGACGGGTTCTTCGAACTCAAGCGGACCCGTACCCGGCGGCCGGTGTTCACCTGACGCCCGGTCAGCGCGGAGCCGCCGCGGGGGCGGGGGCGGGGGCCGTCCAGTTGGCGGCCAGCCAGGTCTGCAGGGTCACCAGGCCGGGGCGGGTGCCGCGCAGGGCGTCGAGGTCGGCGCGGTAGCCGTCCCGCTCGAACCAGTCGAACATGTTGGCGAGGTCGGGGCGGGCCGAGCGCAGCGGCTCGATCGGCAGCTGCTGGTAGCGGACCGGTACCCCGGCGACCGCCTCGAACGCGGCGGCCATCTGCGGTCCGGTCAGCGCGTCACCGGCGATCTCGACCACCCGGCCCAGCCAGGCGTCCGGGTTCTCGAAGGCGTCCGCCGCGAACACGCCGATGTCGCCGGTCGCGATGAGCTGCACCTCGGTGCGCGGGTCCAGCCACATGGCCAGCACCAGTGCGTCACCGGCCGGGCGCGGGGCGATGTCGAGCAGGATGTCGTGGAACATGACCGGCCGCAGCACCGTCACCGGCAGGTCGAGGGTGCGCAGGTACTGCTCGACGCGGTGCTTGCTCTCGAAGTGCGGGACGCGGGTGTCGCGGTCCGCGCCGCCGACCGAGCTGTAGACGAAGTGCCGCACCCCGGCGTGGACCGCGGCGTCGGCCACCGCCCTGGCCTGCCGCTCCTCGGCCTCGACGCCGCCGGGGCCGCGGAAGGTCTGGACGCTGAACACGCCGCTCACCTCGCGCATGGCCGCGGTGAGGGACGCCGCGTCGTCCATGTCGCCGCGGACCAGGACGGCGCCGGCCTCCCGCAACTGCCTGGCCTGCGCCTTGTCCGGGTCGCGGACCAGGGCGTGCACGGTGTGCCCGCGCCGCAGCAGTTCGCGGGCCACCGCCCCGCCCTGCCGGCCGGTCCCGCCCAGCACCAGGATCGTCTCGTCAAGCGCCACTGTCGTCTCCACGTCTCGTTGCCGCCGTGGCCGGGCCCGGCGGTCAGGTCGGATGCGGCGGCCGGGGGGCGGCCGCCGCGCGTCGGGGCGTCATGCGCCCGGGGGGGGTGCGTGGGGGGCGTCGTGCGCCGGGGGGCGGGCTACCAGGGCACGGGCCCCTCGTCCGCCAGGCACACGCCCGACGGGCCGTCCTCGTCCAGCAGGGCGAGGCGGACCACGACCGCGGCCCCTTCGGCGGGTGTGCGGCGGCCGCGGTGGTGGTTGAGGTCGGTGGCCACCACGCCGGGCAGGGCGGCGTTGACCTTGACCGCACCCCCCCGCAGTTCCTTGGCGTAGGCGGCCGTGACCGCGTTCAGCGCGGTCTTCGACGACTGGTAGGCGATCATGTTGACGCCCGCCGTCGGCGAGTGGGGGTCCGAGCCGAGGGCCAGCGACGCCAGGTGGCTGGACAGGTTGACGACGCGGCCGGCCGGGGAGCGGCGCAGCAGCGGCAGCATCGCGTGGGTCACGGTGACCACCCCGAACACGTTGGTCTCGTAGACCTCCCGCAGGTCGGCGGCGGTGGCGTCGCTCGGCGTGCCGGTGAACCCGCCGGCGGTGCCGGCGTTGTTGACCAGGATGTCCAGGCGTCCGTGACGCCGTTCGATCTCGCGGGCGGCGCCGGCCGCCGAGGCCGGGTCCGTCACGTCCAGCGGGAGCGGCGCGGCGTCGATGCCGTCGGCGGCCAGCGCGTCGGCGGCCTGCTTGCCGAGCACCTCGTCGCGGGCGCCGACCAGGACGGTGATGCCCCGCTCGCCGAGCTGCCGCGCCGCGGCGAAACCGATGCCCTTGTTGGCACCCGTGACGAGGGCGATCTTCTGGACCGTCACATCAGCTTCCTTTCTGCGGCCGTGGGGCGCGCATGGGCCGCGGAACAATGAATGTCCGGGGACACCCGACGATATTGCTGCGGTGCCCTCTCCACGTTCAAGCGTTCACCCCCGCGTTCAAAAAGGGGCGGGTCTTCCGCCGGGGTCCGTGAATTCCGCCATCGTTGCGGCCGGACTTCGCCCTGAGTAGCTTCACAACGGCCAACCGTTGCCACAGCGCAAAGGGCCTCATGAAATGAAGAGAACTGATGTCATCGTGGTCGGTGCGGGGCCGGCCGGCCTGCTGCTGGCCGGGGAACTGTCCCTGGGCGGGGCCCGGGTGGCCCTCTACGACCGGCTGCCCGCCCCCGCCGGACACTCCCGGGCCCTGGGCTTCAACCGGCGGGCGGCCGAAACACTGGGGCAGCGCGGCCTGCTGAGCCGGCTGGGCGATGTCCGGTGGGGGCCCATGGGGCACTTCGGCGGCGTCCGGTTCGACCTCGGCATGCTCGACGAGGACCACAGCGGCGTCCTGGGCCTGTCCCAGGCCCGGACCGAAGAGGCCCTCGGCGACTGGCTGGACGGCCTCGGCGTGCCGGTGCTGCGCGGCCGGGAGGTGACCGGCCTGCGGCAGGACGACGACCAGGTCGTGGTGTCCTTCACCGGCCCCGGCGGACCCGGCGAGCACCGCGCCTCCTACGTGGCCGGCTGCGACGGCGCGGGCAGCACCGTGCGCGCCCTGGCCGGCATCCCGACCCGCAGGTGGGAGCCGACCCGGGGCATGTACACCGCGGAGATCAGCGGCGTAAGCCCGCGTCCGCGGCCGATCGGCGAGCGGCTGCCGGGCGGCCGCATGGTGGTGTGCACCCCGCTGGGCGGGGGCCGCTGCCGTGTCGTCGTGCACGACCCGGACCTGCCCTCGCGTCCCGAGCCGGGCGCCCTGACCTTCGCCGAGGTGGCCGGGGCGTGGCGGCGGCTGACCGGCGAGTCCATCGACGGCGCCCACTGCCACTGGCTGTGGGCGTGCGGCAACCCGGCCGCCCTGGCCGGCGCGTACCGGCGCGGGCGGGTGTTCGTGGCCGGGGACGCCGCGCACGAGATCCCGCCGCTGGCCGCGTGGGGGCTGAGCGCCGGACTGCAGGACGCGGCCAACCTCGGCTGGAAGCTGGCGGCGGCCGTCACGGGCCGCGCCCCCGAGGGCCTGCTGGACACCTACCACGGCGAACGCCACCCCGTCGGCGCGCAGTTGATCCGCGACGCCCGCGCGGCCTCCAAGCTGTACCTCGGTGACGAGCACCTGGACCCGGTCCGTGAGGTCGTCGGCGAGCTGCTGGCCCACCGGGACGCCGCCGAGCGCACAGCGGGGATCGTGAGCGGCCTCGGCATCCGCTACGACCTGGCCCGCGGCGGGCACCCCCTGCTCGGCCGGCGCATGCCGCCCGAGCAGCAGCTCACCCTCCCCGACGGCACCCGCACCCGCGTCGCCGAACTCCTGCACACCGGACGCGGACTGCTCATCACCACCGGCACCACCACCGATGCCGCCTCCCTAGCCCGCGACCACACCGACGGCGGCGGCGTCGGTGTCGGTGTCGATGTCGTCACCGGCACCTGGACCACCCCGCCCCGCCACCGCCTCGACACCGTCCTGGTACGCCCCGACGGCTACGTCGCCTGGACCTCACCCGGCACCACCGACACCCTCACCGACGCCCTCCACCGCTGGTTCGGCGCCGGCGTCCCGCAGACCGCCGCCCGGTGAGGCCGGCGGCATCCACCCAGAAGGAGCGCACACATGGCCAGGGATGTCATCGTCGTCGGGGCCGGCCCGGTCGGGCTGATGACGGCGGGCGAACTGCGGCTCGGCGGCGCGGACGTCGTCGTCCACGAGCGGCTGCCGGCCCCGACGCGCCAGTCGCGCGGGGCGAGCTTCACCCGGCGCACCGCCGAGTGCTTCGACCAGCGGGGCCTGCTCGGCCGCCTCGGTGAGACCGAGCCCGCCGACAGCCACTTCGGCGGGGTGCCGATCGACCTGGGTCTGCCGGACGAGAACCACTACGGGCACCGCGGCGTCCCCCAGTACCGCACCGAGCGGATGCTGGAGGACTGGGTGGCCGGGCTCGGCGTGCCGGTGCTGCGCGGGCGGGAGGTGACCGGCCTGCGGCAGGACGACGACCAGGTCGTGGTGTCCTTCACCGGTCCCGGCGGACCCGGCGAGGAACGGGCCGCCTACGTGGTCGGCTGCGACGGCGGGCGCAGTACCGTGCGCAAGCTGGCCGGGATCGCCTTCCCCGGCACCGACGGCCGGCGCGGCTTCCTGACCGCGGACGTCACCGGTGTCGAGACCCGCAGGCGGCGCATCGGCGAGGACCTGCCGGGCGGCAGCATGGTGATGGCGATGGACCTGGAGAACGGCGTCACCCGGGTCGTCGTCCACGAGGCCGGCACGCCGCCGCCCCGCGACCGCGGCGCGCTCACCTTCGTGGAGCTGGCCGACGCCTGGCAGCGGCTGACCGGCGAGTCCATCCATCACGGGCAGTGCCGGTGGATCAGCTGTTTCACCGACGCCTCGCGGGCCGCCGCCGCATACCGGAGCGGGCGGGTGTTCCTGGCCGGTGACGCCGCGCACGTGCAGCCCCCGGCGATGGCGCAGGGGCTGAGCGTGGGGGTCCAGGACGCGGTGAACCTCGGCTGGAAGCTGGCGGCGGCCGTCACGGGCCGCGCGCCCGAGGGCCTGCTGGACACCTACCACGGCGAACGCCACCCCGTCGGCGCGCAGTTGGCCCGCAACGCCCGCGCGGCGATCGAACTGCGGCTCACCGGCGAGGACATGGACCCGGTCCGCGAGATCGTGGGCGAGCTGCTGGCCCACCCGGGCGCCGCCGGGTACACGGCCGGCATGCTGAGCAACCTCGGCATCCGCTACGACCTGGCCCGCGGCGGGCACCCCCTGCTCGGCCGGCGCATGCCGCCCGAGCAGCAGCTCACCCTCCCCGACGGCACCCGCACCCGCGTCGCCGAACTCCTGCACACCGGACACGGACTGCTCATCACCACCGGCACCACCACCGATGCCGCCTCCATGGCCCGCGACCACAGCGTCGGTGTGGGTGTCGATGTCGTCACCGGCACCTGGACCACCCCGCCCCGCCACCGCCTCGACACCGTCCTGGTACGCCCCGACGGCTACGTCGCCTGGACCGCACCCGGCACCACCGACACCCTCACCGACGCCCTCCACCGCTGGTTCGGCGCCGGCGTCCCGCAGACCGCCGCCCGGTGAGCGGCCGGGCGGCTCTCCAGCCGCCCTCGACCGCAGGGCTGGGCCGGGCCGCGACACTGCCAGGGCCTGCGGCGGGCGCCGGGCGCCGGCGCCGGCAGGTCCTCAACGACCCCGACCACGAAGGATCTGGTGGAATGGCTGGCACCGAACAGGATCAGGTGAGTGGAAAGCCCCACGTCGTCGTCATCGGGGGTGGTATCGCGGGGCTGGCGGCGGCGTTCCGGCTGCGCAACGAGCCGGTGCGGGTGACGGTCCTGGAGGCGTCGTCCCGGCTCGGCGGGAAGCTGTCGGTCTCCGACGTGGCGGGGGTCGCCGTCGACGAGGGCGCCGAGTCCCTGTACGCCAACCGGCGCCGGACCACCGGGCTGATCGAGGACGCCGGGCTCGGCGGGCGGATCAGGGCGGCGGGGGTGACCGCGTCGGCGATCTGGAGCCGGGGCGAGATCCGGCAGCAGCCGGACCGTCAGTTCATGGGCGTGCCCTGCGACATGGACGACCTGGCCCGTTCGGGCGTCGTCTCCGCGCCGGGCGTCGAACGGGCCCGGCAGGACCTGGTCCTGCCGTCCTTCGACCGGGACGGCGACGTGTCGGTGGCGGACCTCGTCGGCGGGCGGTTCGGGCAGGAGGTCGTGGACCGTCTCGTCGAGCCGTTCCTCGCCGGTGTGTTCGCCGGCCGCGCCGCCGACCTGTCGTTCGAGGCCACGCTGACGCCGCTGGCGAAGGCGGCGCGCGCGCACGTCTCGCTCGCGGACGCGGCCGCCTCGCTGACGCCGGTGCTCGCCCAGGGACAGAAGCCGCCGCCGGTGCGGGTGGCGACCCTCGAGGGCGGGTTCGGTTCGCTGCCGCCCGTGCTGGTGCGCCAGGTGCTGGCGGCCGCACCGGACGCGTCCGTGCGCACCGGTGCCCCCGTGCGGGAGCTGGCCCGCGGTGCGGGCGGCTGGCGGCTGACCGTGGACGCCGGCACCGGCACCGGCACCGAGCGCATCGACGCCGACGCCGTCGTCCTCGCCGTGCCGGCCGCTCCCGCGAGCCGGCTGCTGGCCGGCGTGGCCGGGATGTCCCCGGCCGTTACGGCGTTCGCCGAGGTGCCCTACTCCAGCGTGGCGATGGTCACGCTCGCCTACCCCCGCGCGGCGTTCCCCGGCGGTCTCTCGGGCCGCGGGTACGCCGCCTACCGGGTGCCCGCGGTGGAGGGCCGGGCGGTCAAGGAGGTCACGTTCACCACCGTGAAGTGGCCGCACCTGGCCGGTGAGGTGGAGATCGTGCGCTGCTCGATGGGGCGGCTGGGCGAGGAGGACCTCCTGGGGCGCGACGACGCCGACCTCGTGGCGCTGGCGACGGCCGAACTGGCCGAGGCCACCGGCGTGCGGGGACTCCCGGTCGCGTCCCGGGTCAGCCGCTGGCCCAGCGCCCTGCCGCAGTACACCGTCGGCCACACCGGGCGGGTGCGGCTGATCCGTGAGACGGTCGCCGCCCAGCCCGGGCTGGCCGTGTGCGGGGCGCTGTACGACGGGGTGGGCGTCGGGGTGTGCATGGCCTCCGCGCGCCGGGCGGCCGAGGAGGTGCTGGCCTTCGTGCGGCAGGACGCCGCGGTCTCGGCCGGCGTCTGAGCGGGCCTGGACCACAGGAAGCGGCCCGGGGCCGGGCAAAACAGCCCCCCCCCCGCCGAGGTGGGGGGGGGGGGGGGGGCGGGCCACGGGGGGGTGTGGGGGGGGGGGCGGGGGTGGGCGGGGGTGGTGCGGTCGTGCCT
>NZ_JBHJVQ010000015.1:0-151924 GCF_042263835.1 Streptomyces sp. NPDC056128
GATGCCCGGCCTTTCAAGTGGACCAAGACCGCCGACCAGATCCTCGACCGCATCTGCCGCTACTGCTCACGCATCTCCGAACCAGATCACTAGGAGGTCGTCCACACCGGCCGTGAACCGCCGACTCGTCCGCCGAGCCCCGAGGTGGGAGACCTCCTGGGGCTCGGCGGCGGTGAAAGGGGCTCCTACCAGCGAACCGGCAGCCGCTCCGGTATCCGCTTCATGAACCCGGTCCGCCACACCAGTTGCCCGACCGGGACGGCCAGGTCCAGGCGGGGCATGCGGCCCAGCAGGGCCCGGATCGCGATCTCGGCGTGCTTCTTGCCCAGCGCGGTGGCCGGGCAGTAGTGCGCCCCGCCGCCGAAGGACAGATGCGTGCCCGCGTTCTGCCGGTCCAGCCGGATGGTGTGCGGGTCGTCGTACTGGGCGGGGTCGTGGTTGGCGGCCTCGACCAGGACCAGGACCAGCTCGCCCCTGGCCACCGTGACGTCACCGAGCCGTACGTCGTCCAGGGCGATACGGGGCAGCCCGTCGGCGATGGACAGATTGACGCGCAGCAACTCGTCGACCGCGGCGGGGACCAGGCCGGAGTCGGCGGCCAGCCGGTCCCGGATCTCCGGGTTGACCAGTAGCGTCGTGCACATCATGGTCAGGGCGCCCATGACCGAGATCACCCCGGCGCCGAACATCGTGACCCCCACGGTCGCGAACATCTCGTCGGACACGTGGGCGTAGTCGGGGGTTCCGCGCAGCGCGGCCAGCTCACCCATCAGCCCGGTGGTGTCCGGGTCGTCCAGGCGGTCCTTCATGTAGGCGATGTCGCGGTCCCAGTTGAGCGCGGCGGCGGGGATCGGCCGCGGGCTGTTCATGAAGGCGACGTGCAGGCTGCGGTATAGGCGGTCGGCGTCCTGGAGGGGGATGCCCAGCAGACGGCAGTGCAGGCCGGTGGAGTACGGCACCGCGAAGTCCCGGCGCAGGTCGGCCGGTGCCCCCTGGGCCAGCAACCGGTCGGTCAGTTCCCCGGCGTACTCCTCCATCCAGGCGGCGTGCGTCTTGGGGTTGATCGCGCGCATCACCGCCCTGCGCAGTCCGGCCCCGGTGATGTTGCCCATGTTGTTGACGACCTCGGGCGGGATCGTCAGCGCGTACTGGCGCGGCACTCCCGGGGCGGACGTCTCCTTGAGGCTGAAGCGGTCGTCCTCCAGCACCTGCCTGCACAGGGCGTGCGAGGACACCAGCCACGCCTCGTCGCCGGCGATGGTGCGCACCCGGGTGACCGGGCGCTCCCGCAGCAGGACCGGTACCTCGTCCGGGAGGCGGTCACCCTGGGGGGAGAAGGGGAAGCCGAGCAGATCCTGGTCGGTCGCGGTGGTCACCGGTCGGCCTCCGTGCGGGTGGGCGAGATGATGCCGTGGCCCTGGTTGCGGGATGCCCGCAGCCCGTGTCCCGGCCCGTAGAGCAGGTCCGCCAACGGCAGTACCTGGTGGTAGCAGTTGAGCGACGAGGCGACGTCGAAGATCGCCGGGGAATCGATGAACAGCGGCAACTCGGCAAGGATGTAGCGGGTGCACACCTCCCGTTGCCGGTGGGTGCTCTCCCGCCCGGTGACCTTGTCCTTGAGGAAACGATCCACCAGATCGGTGACCGTCATCCGCAGGACGGGGTCGTCGGCCATGAGCGTCTCCAGCCAATGGCTCAGGCGCCGGTACTCCGGCCGCCCGGTCAGCGCGGACACCGGCTGCGCCCGCACCCGGGCACCGTCCGGATCGGCGTCCAGGGCCGCGGCCGCGACCTTGGCACGCACTCCGCGCAGATTCTTGACCGCCTTGCGGCGGGCGTCGTCCGGCGCGTAGCCCAACGCCTCGTACATGTCGGCGACATACAGATCGGTATAGACGATGTCGACCCGGGCGAAGCGTTCGGCCGCCCAGTGCGCCAGGCCGGTGACCGTGTCGGCGGTGAAGAAACCGTTGCCCGGGGACACGCCGATCACGGCGTGGTGAGCCTCTTGCTCGATGACCCGGCAATGGGAGGTGTACGGCCGCACGGCGAATACGTCAGTCGTGATGGTCGTCAAAGGGATGATCCCTCTGGAGTCACTAGTCCCAGTGGGGCACCGTGCCCCCGGTGTGGCGACTCCGTGAAGAACCTAGCCGAAAGCGTTCCCGTCACACACCATGACCGGCCAGTAACTCTGCGGAATCCGTGGATGGTTGAACTGCGCCCGCGATGCCCATGAAGAGCAGGGCGAAGTGCTCCTGCCCCCGGGCGGTGGTGATGCCGCCGATGTCCAGCTGTCAACGTAAGTTGATGCAAGCATGCTTGATTGTTTTTGATGCCCCTGCCATGCTCCCCCCCACACCGCGCCGCACACCACCGTGCCCGAGGGGAGCGATCGTGTCCGACCCGACGCCCGTGATCGACGATCTGCGCGAGGAGAGTGAGGAACTCGACGCGCTGGTGGCCCGGTTGGGTCCGGGGGAGTGGCGGATCGCCAGTCCGGCGCCCGGCTGGACGGTCGCGCACCAGGTCGCGCACCTGGCCTGGACCGACCGCGCCGCCCTGCTCGCCGTCACCGACGAGGACGGCTTCCGGGGTCTGGTGGAGCAGGCCCTCGCCGCGCCCGACCGGTACGTCGACGACGGTGCCGAAGAGGGCGCCCGGCAGGATCCGGACGGGCTGCTGGCCGCCTGGCGGGAGGGCCGGACCGCCCTCGAGGAGGCGCTGCGCCGGGCGGCTCCCGGCGCCCGGTTCCCCTGGTACGGGCCGCCGATGGCCGTCGCCTCCATGGCCACCGCCCGCCTGATGGAGACCTGGGCGCACGGCCTGGACATCGCGGACGCGATCGGCGTCGTGCGCCCGCCCACCGACCGCCTCCGGCACGTCGCCCGCATCGGCGTCCGCGCCCGGGACTTCGCCTACGCCGCCCACGGACTGACCCCGCCCGACGGGCAGTTCCGCGTCGAACTCACCGGCCCGGGCGGCGACGTATGGGCGTACGGCCCCGAGGACGCCCCGCAGCGCGTCACCGGTCCCGCGCTCGACTTCTGCCTGCTCGCCACCCAGCGCGCCCACCGCGCCGACCTCGCCCTCACCGCCGAGGGCCCGGACGCCGACCGCTGGCTGGACATCGCCCAGGCCTTCGCCGGACCACCGGGAGCCGGGCGGAAGCCCAAGGGGACGAAGGGGGCGGCACGGTGAGCGTGGTGCGCGTCGGCAACGCCTCCGGCTTCTACGGCGACCGCTTCGACGCCATGCGCGAGATGCTCACCGACGGCCCCCTCGACGTCCTCACCGGCGACTACCTCGCCGAACTGACCATGCTCATCCTGGGCCGCGACCGGCTCAAGGACCCGGACGCCGGGTACGCCCGCACCTTCCTGCGGCAACTGGAGGAGTGCCTCGGACTCGCCCACGACCGGGGCGTCAAGATCGTCAGCAACGCCGGCGGACTCAATCCCGCCGGACTCGCCGACGCCGTACGCACCCTCGCCGACCGCCTCGGCATCCCCGTACGGGTCGCGCACGTCGAGGGCGACGACCTCACCGCCGCCCACCCGGGAACCCTGGCCGCGCACGCCTACCTCGGCGGCTTCGGCATCGCGGAGTGCCTGCGCAACGGCGCCGACGTCGTCGTCACCGGACGCGTCACCGACGCCGCCCTCGTCACCGGGCCCGCCGCCGCGCACTTCGGCTGGGCGCCCACGGAGTACGACCGGCTCGCGGGCGCGGTCGTCGCCGGGCACCTGCTGGAGTGCGGGGCGCAGACGACCGGCGGCAACTACGCGTTCTTCCGGGACGGCGACGTACGGCGGCCCGGCTTCCCCCTCGTCGAGATCCACGCCGACGGCACCTCGGTCATCACCAAGCACGACGGCACCGGCGGCTTCGTCGACACCGGCACGGTCACCGCCCAACTGCTGTACGAGACGGGCGCCGCCCGGTACGCGGGACCCGACGTCACCGCCCGGCTGGACACCGTACGGCTCACCCAGGACGGCCCCGACCGCGTCCGCGTCGACGGCGTGCGGGGCGAGGCGCCGCCGCCCACCCTCAAGGTCGGCCTCAACCGCCTCGGCGGCTTCCGCAACGAGGTCACCTTCGTGCTCACCGGCCTCGACATCGAGGCCAAGGCCGCGCTGGTGCGGGCGCAGTTGGAACCCGCGCTCGGCAAGGCCGCCGACGTCCGCTGGGACCTGGTCCGCACCGACCGGCCCGACGCGCCGACCGAGGAGAGCGCCAGCGCCCTGCTGCGGCTCGTCGTCCGCGACGCCGACCAGCAGGTCGTGGGGCGGGCGTTGAGCGGCGCCGCCGTCGAACTGGCCCTCGCCAGCTACCCCGGCTTCCATGTGCTGGCGCCACCCGGAAAGGGCGCGCCCTACGGGGTCTTCGAGGCCACCCACGTCCCCCAGGACACCGTGGACCACGTGGCCGTCCTCCACGACGGGCGCCGGGTCCCCGTGCCGGGCGCCCAGGACACCGCCGTACTGACGGACGTACCGCAACCGCCCCTGCCGCAGCCGCTCCCCCCGGGCCCCACCCGCAGCGCCCCCCTCGGCCTCGTCGCCGGCGCCCGCAGCGGCGACAAGGGCGGGAACGCCAACGTCGGCGTCTGGGCGCGCACCGACGACGCCTGGCGCTGGCTCGCGCACGAACTCACCACCGACCGCTTCCGGGAGCTGCTCCCCGAGGCCCGCGACCTGCCCGTCACCCGGCACCCGCTGCCCAACCTGCGCGCCCTCAACTTCGTCGTCGAGGGCATCCTCGGCGAGGGCGTCGCCGCCCAGCACCGCTTCGACCCGCAGGCCAAGGCGCTCGGCGAATGGCTGCGCGCCCGCCACCTGGACATCCCGGAGGTCCTGCTGTGACCGTCCCGCCGTACCTCTCGGAGGCTCCGCTGTGACCGTCCTCGCCTCCGCCCTCGACCCCGCCGCCCCCGACCACCGCGCCCACCGCGAGGCCATGCTCGCGAAACTCGCCGACCTGGACGCCGAACACGCCAAGGCGCTCGCGGGCGGCGGCGAGAAGTACGTCGCCCGGCACCGGGGGCGCGGCAAGCTCCTCGCCCGCGAGCGCATCGAGCTGCTCCTCGACCCCGACACGCCGTTCCTGGAGCTGTCCCCGCTGGCCGCCTGGGGGAGCGAGGCCCCCGGATACACCGTCGGCGCCTCGCTCGTCACCGGCATCGGCGTCGTCGAGGGCGTCGAGTGCCTGATCACCGCCAACGACCCCACCGTGCGCGGCGGCGCCAGCAACCCCTGGTCGCTGAAGAAGGCGCTGCGCGCCAACGACATCGCGCTGGCCAACCGGCTGCCCTGCATCAGCCTGGTGGAGTCCGGCGG
This sequence comes from Streptomyces sp. NPDC056128, assembly GCF_042263835.1. Lineage (NCBI taxonomy): Bacteria > Bacillati > Actinomycetota > Actinomycetes > Kitasatosporales > Streptomycetaceae > Streptomyces > Streptomyces sp. NPDC056128. The sequence goes on from NZ_JBHJVQ010000015.1 coordinate 5,343, forward strand.
CGCCGACCTGCCCTCCCAGAAGGAGATCTTCATCCCCGGCGGCGCGATCTTCCGGGACCTCACGCGGCTGTCGGCGGCCGGCATCCCGACGATCGCCGTCGTCTTCGGCAACTCGACCGCCGGGGGCGCCTACATCCCCGGCATGTCCGACCACGTCATCATGGTCAAGGAGCGCGCCAAGGTGTTCCTCGGCGGGCCGCCCCTGGTCAAGATGGCCACCGGCGAGGAGAGCGACGACGAGTCGCTGGGCGGCGCCGAGATGCACGCCCGCACCTCGGGCCTCGCCGACCACTTCGCCCTGGACGAGCCCGACGCCCTCCGCCAGGCCCGCCGCGTCGTCGCCCGCCTCAACCACCGCAAGGCGTACGCCGATCCGGCACCGGCCGAGCCGCCCAAGTACGACCCGGAGGAACTCCTCGGCATCGTCCCCGGCGACCTCAAGGCCCCCTTCGACCCGCGCGAGGTCATCGCCCGGATCGTCGACGCCTCCGACTTCGACGAGTTCAAGCCGCTGTACGGAACCAGCCTGACCACCGGCTGGGCCGCCCTGCACGGCTACCCGGTCGGCATCCTCGCCAACGCCCAAGGGGTGCTGTTCAGCGAGGAGTCCCAGAAGGCCGCCCAGTTCATCCAGCTCGCCAACCAGCGCGACATCCCGCTCCTCTTCCTGCACAACACCACCGGCTACATGGTCGGCAGGGAGTACGAGCAGGGCGGCATCATCAAGCACGGCGCCATGATGATCAACGCGGTCTCCAACTCCCGCGTCCCGCACCTGTCCGTCCTCATGGGGGCGTCCTACGGCGCCGGCCACTACGGCATGTGCGGCCGCGCCTACGACCCGCGCTTCCTCTTCGCCTGGCCCAGCGCCAAGTCCGCCGTCATGGGCCCGCAACAGCTCGCCGGCGTCCTCTCCATCGTCGCCCGCCAGTCGGCCGCCGCGAAGGGGCAGCCGTACGACGACGAGGGCGACGCCGCGCTGCGCGCCATGGTGGAGCAGCAGATCGAGTCCGAGTCGCTGCCCAAGTTCCTCTCCGGGCGGCTCTACGACGACGGCGTCATCGACCCGCGCGACACCCGCACCGTCCTCGGCCTGTGCCTGTCCGCCCTCCACACCGCCCCCTACGAGGGCGCGCGCGGCGGCTTCGGCGTCTTCCGGATGTGAGGGAACCCACTGTGGCCACCACTGTGACAAGCGAGGGAAACACCGTGATCGGTACCGTCCTCGTCGCCAACCGCGGCGAGATCGCCTGCCGGATCTTCCGCACCTGCCGCGAGTCCGGAATCCGGACCGTCGCCGTGCACTCGGACGCCGACGAGAACGCCCTCCACGCGCGCGTGGCCGACGCGGCCGTACGCCTGCCGGGCGCCGCCTCCGCCGACACGTACCTGCGCGGCGACCTGATCGTGAAGGCCGCGCTCGCCGCCGGCGCCGACGCCGTCCACCCCGGCTACGGCTTCCTCTCGGAGAACGCCGGCTTCGCCCGCGCCGTCCTCGACGCCGGGCTGACCTGGATCGGGCCGCCGCCGGAGGCCATCGAGGCGATGGCGTCCAAGACCCGCGCCAAGGAACTGATGGGCATCGCCCCCCTGGGCGAGGTCACCGAGGCCGACCTGCCCGTGCTGGTCAAGGCGGCAGCGGGCGGCGGCGGACGCGGCATGCGCGTCGTCCGGCGCCTCGCCGACCTCGATGCCGAACTGACCGCCGCCCGCGCGGAGGCGGCGAGCGCCTTCGGCGACGGCGAGGTCTTCGTCGAGCCGTATGTCGAGAACGGCCGCCACGTCGAGGTGCAGATCCTCGCCGACACCCACGGCACGGTCTGGGCGCTCGGCACCCGCGACTGCTCCCTCCAGCGCCGCCACCAGAAGGTGATCGAGGAGGCCCCGGCACCGGGCCTCACCGAGGACCTGGAGCGCGAACTGCACACCCTGGCCGTACGCGCCGCCCGCGCCGTCGACTACGTCGGCGCCGGAACGGTCGAGTTCCTCGTCGCCGACGGTAAAGCGCACTTCCTGGAGATGAACACCCGCCTCCAGGTCGAACACCCCGTCACGGAGGCGGTCTTCGGCGTCGACCTCGTCGCCCTCCAACTCCGGATCGCCGAAGGACACGCCCTCGAAAGCGACCCCCCACGCGCGCGTGGCCACGCCGTCGAGGCCCGCCTGTACGCCGAGGACCCCGCGCACGGCTGGGCCCCGCAGACCGGCCGCCTGCACCGCCTCACCGTGCCCGACGGCATCCGCCTGGACACCGGCTACACCGACGGCGACGACATCGGCGTCCACTACGACCCGATGCTCGCCAAGGCCGTCGCCCACGCCCCCACCCGCGCGGAGGCCGTCCGCCGCCTCGCCGGCGCGCTGGAACGGGCGGCCGTCCACGGCCCGGTCACCAACCGCGACCTCCTCGTCCGCTCCCTGCGCCACGAGGAGTTCACCTCCGCCCGCATGGACACCGGCTTCTACGACCGCCACCTGGCCGCCCTCACCGAGTCCGCCCCCGACCCCCTCGCCCCGCTCGCCGCCGCCCTCGCCGACGCGAGCGCCCACCCGGGCCGCTTCGGCGGCTGGCGCAACCTGCCCTCGCAGCCCCAGGTCAAGCGGTACGTCCTCGCGGGCGAGGAACACGAGGTCCGCTACCACCACACCCGTACCGGCCTCACGGCGGACGGCGTACGCGTCGTACACGCCGACGCCCGCCTGGTCGTCCTCGAGACCGACGGCGTACGACGCCGCTACGAGGTCGCCCGCTACGGCGACCGCGTCCACGTCAACACCACCGCCCTCACCGTCCCGCCCCGCTTCCCCGACCCCACCACCCAGCACGCCCCCGGCTCCCTCCTGGCCCCCATGCCCGGCACGGTCGTCCGCGTCGCGGAGGGCCTGACGGAGGGCTCCGCCGTAGAGGCGGGCCAACCCCTCCTCTGGCTGGAGGCAATGAAGATGGAACACCGCATCACGGCCCCGACCAAGGGCACGCTGACGCACCTGCATGCCGTACCCGGGCAACAGGTCACGGTGGGCTCTCTACTGGCGGTGGTGGAAGAAACCTAAGGGGCGCGGGGAACTGCGCGACCAGCCACGACGCACTCGCACCCGAAGGAGCACAGTGATGACCACCCTCCTCGAATCCGACGAGCACAAGTCACTCCGAGCCGCCGTAGCCACCCTCGGCACCCGCCACGGCCGCACCCACGACCGAGACGCCCTCTGGGCCGAGGCCGGCAAACTCGGCTACCTCGGCGTCAACCTCCCCGAGGCCTACGGAGGCGGCGGCGCCGGCATCACCGAACTCTCCATCGTCCTCGAAGAGCTGGGCGCCGCAGGATGCCCGCTCCTGATGCTGGTCGTCTCCCCGGCCATCTGCGGCAACATCATCGCCCGCTTCGGCACCGACGAACAGAAACAGACCTGGCTCCCCGGCATAGCCGACGGCACCCGCCTCATGGCCTTCGGCATCACCGAACCCGACGCCGGCTCCAACAGCCACCGCATCACCACCACCGCCCGCCGCGACGGCGCCACCGGCGACTGGCTCCTCACCGGCCGCAAGGTCTTCATCAGCGGCGTCGACATCGCCGACGCCACCCTGATCGTGGGCCGCACCGAGGACGCCCGCACCGGCAAGCTCAAGCCCTGCCTGTTCATCGTCCCCCGCGACACCCCCGGCTTCGAGCGCCGGCAGCTCGACATGGAACTGCACGCCACCGAGAAGCAGTTCGAGCTGACCCTCGACGACGTACGACTGCCCGCCGACGCGCTCGTCGGCGACGAGGACGCCGGCCTCCTCCAGCTCTTCGCCGGCCTCAACCCCGAGCGCATCATGACGGCGGCCTTCGGCATCGGCATCGGCCGCTATGCGCTCACCCGCGCCCTCGAGTACGCCCGCGAACGCACCGTCTGGAAGACGCCCATCGGCGCCCACCAGGCCATCGCCCACCCCCTCGCCCAGGCGCACATCGACCTCGAACTCTCCCGCCTGATGATGCAGAAGGCCGCGCACCTCTACGACGCCGGTGACGACATGGGCGCGGGCGAGGCCGCCAACATGGCCAAGTACGCGGCCGGGGAGGCCTGCGTGAAGGCCGTCGACCAGGCCGTGCACACCCTCGGCGGCAACGGCCTCACGCGCGAGTTCGGGCTTGCCTCGCTGATCACGGCGGCGCGAGTCGCCCGTATCGCCCCGGTGAGCAGGGAGATGATTCTCAACTACGTCTCCCACCAGACCCTGGGCCTGCCCAAGTCGTACTAGGGAACGCCCAAGTCGTACCAGCCCGCCTTGGAGGAACCGTGTTCCGCAGCCAGTACGCCGACGTCCCACCCGTCGACCTGCCCATCCACGAGGCCGTGCTCGGCCGGGCCGCCGCCTTCGGGGACGCGCCGGCGCTGATCGACGGCACCGACGGCACCACCCTCACGTACGAGCAGGTGGACCGGTTCCACCGGCGCGTCGCCGCCGCCCTCGCCGAGGCCGGGGTGCGCAAGGGCGACGTCCTCGCCCTGCACAGCCCCAACACCGTCGCCTTCCCGCTCGCCTTCTACGCCGCCACCCGCGCGGGCGCCTCGGTCACCACCGTGCACCCGCTCGCCACGGCGGACGAGTTCGCCAAGCAGCTGAGCGACTCGCGGGCCCGCTGGATCGTCACCGTCTCACCGCTCCTCGACACCGCCCGCCGGGCCGCCGAACTCGCGGGCGGCGTCCAGGAGATCCTGGTGTGCGACAGCGCGCCCGGCCACCGCTCCCTCATCGACATGCTGGCCTCGACCGCCCCCGAACCCCGGATCGCGATCGACCCCGCCGAGGACGTCGCCGCGCTGCCGTACTCCTCCGGCACCACCGGCACCCCCAAGGGCGTGATGCTCACCCACCGCCAGATCGCCACCAACCTCGCCCAGCTCGAACCGCTGATGCCGGCCGCCCCCGGCGACCGCGTCCTCGCCGTACTGCCCTTCTTCCACATCTACGGCCTCACCGCCCTGATGAACGCCCCGCTGCGGCTCGGCGCCACCGTCGTCGTACTGCCCCGCTTCGACCTGGAGCAGTTCCTCGCCGCCATCCAGAACCACCGCATCACCGGCCTGTACGTCGCCCCGCCGATCGTCCTGGCCCTCGCGAAGCACCCCCTGGTCGCCGACTACGACCTCTCGTCCCTCAAGTACATCGTCAGCGCCGCCGCCCCCCTGGACGCCCAGCTCGCCGCCGCCTGCTCGCAGCGGCTCGGCCTGCCGCCCGTCGGCCAGGCGTACGGAATGACCGAACTCTCCCCGGGCACCCACGTCGTCCCCCTGGACGCCATGGCCGACGCGCCGCCCGGCAGCGTCGGCAAGCTGATCGCCGGGACCGAGATGCGCATCGTCTCCCTCACCGACCCCGGCAAGGACCTTCCCCCCGGCGAGTCCGGCGAGATCCTCATCCGCGGCCCCCAGATCATGAAGGGCTACCTGGGCCGCCCCGACGCCACCGCCGCCATGATCGACGAGGACGGCTGGCTGCACACCGGCGACGTCGGACACGCCGACTCCGACGGCTGGCTCTTCGTCGTCGACCGCGTCAAGGAACTGATCAAGTACAAGGGCTTCCAGGTGGCCCCCGCCGAACTGGAGGCCCTCCTGCTCACCCACCCCGGAGTCGCCGACACCGCCGTCATCGGCACGTACAACGACGACGGCAACGAAGTACCGCACGCCTACGTCGTGCGCCAGCCCACCGCACCCGGCCTCTCGGAGGGCGAGATCATGATGTACGTCGCCGAACGCGTCGCCCCCTACAAGCGCGTCCGCCGGGTCACCTTCATCGACGCCGTGCCCAGGGCCGCCAGCGGCAAGATCCTGCGCCGGGAACTGCGAGGCACCGAGTGACCCTGATCGGCCGCACCCGCGAACGCGGCGTCGAGACCCTCACCCTCGACTCCCCGCACAACCGCAACGCCCTGTCCGCCGCCCTCGTCGGCGACCTGGCCGCCGCCCTCACCGAGGCGGGCCGGGACCCCGGCGTCCGCGCCGTCGTCCTCACCCACACCGGCACCACCTTCAGCGCCGGCGCCGACCTGCGCGACCCGCCCGACCCGGACACGCTGGTCGGGCTCTTCCGGCAGATCGCCGAGCTGCCCAAACCGGTCGTCGCCCGCGTCACCGGCCACGTCCGCGCGGGCGGCCTCGGCCTCCTCGCCGCCTGCGACATCTCGGCGGCCTCCCACGACTCCACGTTCGCCTTCACCGAGGTCCGCATCGGCGTGGCGCCCGCCGTCATCTCCCTCACCCTGCTGCCGCGCACCGACCCCCGCGCCCTCGCCCGCTACTACCTCACCGGCGAGCGCTTCGACGCCGCCGAGGCCGCCCGCACCGGCCTGGTCACGGCGGCGGGCGACGACGTGGACGCCGTACTCGCGCCCGTCCTCGACGGTGTGCGCCGTGCCTCACCGCAGGGCCTGGCCGAGACGAAGCGGCTGCTCACGGCTAGGGTGCTGGAGGCCTTCGACCGGGACGCGGCCGACCTGACCGCGCTCTCGGCCCGGCTGTTCGCCTCCCCGCAGGCCCGCGAGGGGATGACGGCCTTCCTCGAACGACGGGATCCCGAATGGGTGGTGTGAGCGGCGCTGCGAACACGGCCGACCGCACGGAGCGCGTGCCCAAGCAGGACCGCAGCCGGGCCACCCGGCAGCGCCTCCTGGAAGCCGCCGTGGCCTGCCTCGCCGAACGCGGCTGGGCGGGCTCCACGGTCTCCGTCGTCGCCGAACACGCCGGCGTCTCCCGCGGCGCCGCCCAGCACCACTTCCCGACCCGCGAGGACCTCTTCACCGCGGCCGTGGAGTACGTCGCCGAGGAACGCTCCCTCGCGCTGCGCGCCCTCTTCCCCGAAGGCGCGGCGGCCGGCGACCGCCGGGCCGTGGTCGCCGCGCTGGTCGACCTCTACACCGGCCCGCTCTTCCGCGCCGCCCTCCACCTGTGGGTGGCCGCCTCCAACGAGGAGCAGCTGCGCGGCCGGGTCACCGAGCTGGAGGCCCGCGTCGGCCGCGAGAGCCACCGCACAGCCGTCGACCTCCTCGGCGCCGACGAGACCCGCCCCGGCGTCCGGGAAACCGTCCAGGGCCTCCTCGACATGGCCCGCGGCCTGGGCCTCGCCAACCTCCTCACCGACGACCGGGCCCGGCGGGAACGGGTGGTCGACCAGTGGGCCCGGCTGCTGGCCGAGGAACTGGACTGACATGGGGGACCGGTTCCAGGTCGTCGTCGACCTCGACGCCGACGCGAGCGACGCCGAACCGCTGGCCCGGCGCGTGCTGGACCTGCTCGTCGCGGAGGGCGTCGTCCTCGCCGAGCGCACCCCCTGCGTCCCCGGGCAGCCCCTGGGCCACCCGCCCGGCCCGCACTGGGAGCGCGCGGTGACCGACGACTGGGACTTCGCGCCCTCGGACGGACTCGCCGTCCACACCCGGCGCACCGGCTTCACCAGCGGCGCCGACCTGCCCGGCGCGGCCCTGTGCCCGCACTGCGGCATCCCCACCGCGCTGGACGACGGCCCGCAGTGGCAGCGCTTCGACACCGCCATGCGGACCTGGCACGAGACGGGCGCGGCGGCGGTCCACTGCCCGGCCTGCGCCACGGCCGCCCCCGTCCAGCACTGGACCTGGGACGAGGCACCACTCGCCCTCGGCCACCTCGGCTTCGAGTTCTGGAACTGGCCCGACCTCACCGACGCCTTCCGCGCCCGCGTCACCGCCCTCCTGGACGGCCACCGCACGGCGTACGTCTGGGGCAAGCTCTAGGCCGGCCGGTCACGGACTGAGCCGCTCCACCCGCCAGCTCCCGTCCGCCTCGGCCACGTACCGCAGCCGGTCGTGCAGCCGGTTCTCCCGCCCCTGCCAGAACTCGACCTCCCGCGGTGCCACTCGGAAGCCGCCCCAGTGCGGCGGCACCGGCACCTGCTCGCCCCGCGGGTAGCGCTCCGCCAGCCCGGCGTACGCGGCGTCCAGCTCGTCCCGGCCCGCCACCACCGACGACTGCGCGCTGGCCCAGGCCCCCAGCTGGGAGCCGTGCGGCCGGGTCCGGAAGTACGCGGCGGTCTCGTCCCGCCCGGTACGCCGCGCCACCCCCGTCACGATCACCTGCCGGGCCATCGGATGCCAGGGGAACAGCAGCGAGACGTACGGGTTCGAGCCCAGCTCGCGGCCCTTGCGGGAGCCGTAGTTGGTGTAGAAGACGAAGCCCTGCTCGTCGAAGTGCTTCAGCAGCACCGTGCGGGAGCTGGGCCGCCCCTCGGCGTCGGCGGTGGAGACGACCATCGCGTTCGGCTCGAACAGGCCGCCCTCCATGGCGGCCTGCTTGAACCAGCGCGCGAACTGCTCGACGGGGCCGGCGGCCAGCTCGGACTCGGCAAGCCCCTCGGCCCGGTACTGCTTGCGCATCGAGGCGAGATCGAAGGGGACGGCATCGCGGTCGGTCACACCGGCCATCCTGCCGTATCCGCGGTGTCCTTCGTCACTGACTGGCACTGAGTGCCGCAACCCCTCCCCGCGGTTGACACTCGGAGATATCGTGCTGGTCCCGGCGCGGTTGGACGAACGGCCGTACGGGGCCATCACAGGGGTGACCGCAGAACGAGGACCGCGAGTCGTGCGCGCGACCGTGGATCCGGTGGACCCGATGAAGCCGACGGGTCGGTCACCACACATCTACGTCACGAGGAGCCGCCTGATGTCCGACTTCGTACCCGGGCTAGAGGGAGTCGTCGCGTTCGAGACGGAGATCGCCGAACCCGACAAGGAGGGCGGCGCCCTCCGCTACCGCGGCGTCGACATCGAGGACCTGGTCGGGCACGTGTCCTACGGGAACGTCTGGGGCCTGCTCGTCGACGGCGCCTTCAACCCCGGCCTGCCGCCCGCCGAGCCCTTCCCCATCCCGGTCCACTCCGGCGACATCCGCGTGGACGTCCAGTCCGCGCTCGCCATGCTCGCGCCGGTCTGGGGCCTCAAACCCCTCCTGGACATCGACGCCGAGCAGGCCCGCGCCGACCTCGCCCGCGCCGCCGTGATGGCCCTCTCCTACGTCGCCCAGTCGGCCCGCGGCCAGGGCCTGCCCATGGTCCCGCAGCGCGAGATCGACAAGGCCCAGTCCGTCGTCGAACGCTTCATGATCCGCTGGCGCGGCGAGCCCGACCCCAAGCACGTCGCCGCCGTCGACGCCTACTGGACCTCCGCCGCCGAGCACGGCATGAACGCCTCCACCTTCACCGCCCGCGTCATCGCCTCCACCGGCGCCGACGTGGCCGCCGCCCTCTCCGGCGCCGTGGGGGCCATGTCGGGCCCGCTGCACGGCGGCGCCCCCTCCCGCGTCCTCGGCATGATCGAGGAGATCGAGCGCACCGGCGACGCCGAGGCGTACGTCAAGAAGACCCTCGACGCGGGCGAACGCCTCATGGGCTTCGGCCACCGCGTCTACCGCGCCGAGGACCCCCGCGCCCGCGTCCTGCGCCGCACCGCCCGCGAACTGGGCGCCCCGCGCTACGAGGTCGCCGAGGCCCTGGAGAAGGCCGCCCTCGCCGAACTCCACGCCCGCCGCCCCGACCGCGTCCTGGCCACCAACGTCGAGTTCTGGGCCGCCATCATGCTGGACTTCGCCGAGGTCCCGGCCCACATGTTCACCTCGATGTTCACCTGCGCCCGCACGGCCGGCTGGTCCGCCCACATCCTCGAACAGAAGCGCACCGGCCGCCTGGTCCGCCCCTCCGCCCGCTACGTCGGCCCGGGCCCCCGCGACCCGCACACCATCGAAGGCTCCGACACCCTCACGACCTGACCGCCCCGAAAACGCAGCGACCCGCGAGTCTGGTTCCTCCAGCGGAGGAGCCGGCCGGACGTACCGGCGACTCGCGGGTCGGGTGACTGCGATGGTTTGGCCGGCTGCGTGTATCTCGCACACGCTGGTCCGGCACCGCACAGGATGTGGTGACGGGCCGCTAGCCCGCAGCCACCTCACGCGTCCGGTTGTCATACATTCTCCGGATCACCTCCTTTCGGTGTGGGGCCCACACTAGGAACGAGTGGCGCCTCGATCAATCGGTTTTTCGAGTCGATTCCCTGTCGATCACCCATGGACGCGTCTTCGCTGGTCACCTACCGTTCCGCCCATGACGAAGCGACAGGGGGAGCCGTCGGTGAGGCGGGCGATAGGCAGTGGTTCGGTGTTCGAGGAGCGGATCGGGTACGCGCGGGCCGTCGTCGACGGGGACCGGGTGCACGTGTCCGGGACGACCGGGTTCGACTACGCGGCGATGACCATCTCCGAGGACGTGGTGGAGCAGGCGGGGCAGTGTCTGCGGAACGTCGGGGCGGCGCTGGCCGAGGCGGGGTGCACGTTCGCGGACGTGGTGCGGGTGCGGTACCTGCTGCCCGCGCGGGAGGACTTCGAGCCGTGCTGGCCCGTGCTGAGGGAGGCGTTCGGGGAGGTGCGGCCGGCCGCGACGATGATGGTGTGCGGGCTCGCGGACGACCGGATGCGGATCGAGATCGAGGTGGACGCGCGGCGCGCGCCGGTCGGTCCCGGCGCCGGGCTGCGGATCGCGGCCGTCGACGGGGACGCGATGGTCCAGGAGTGGCGGTACGTCCACAACGAGATCGTGCCGCCCGCCGCGATGACCCCGGACGAGGCGCGCGAGCGCGCGCGGCGGTACCGGCTGGAGAACGCCTACCTCGGGGACACGCTCGTCGGCTGCTCCACGGTGCGTCCGCCCGGGGGCGAGGGGCGGGTGGCGACCGTGATCGCGCGGGTGCTGCCCGCGTTCCGGGGGCGCGGCATCGGTACCGCGCTCTACGAGGCGGGTCTCGCGCACGCGCGGGGGCTCGGCGCGCGGGCGGTGGAGACCGTGGTGCTGGCGGCGAACGCCGACGGGTTGCGGTTCGCCGCGGGGCGTGGGTTCGTGGAACGGGAGCGGTACGTCCTCGACGGCGAGCGCGACGAGTGGGTCGATCTGAGACTCGCCGACCCCGCGTCATGACCGTCATGACGGGGGCGTATGCCGAGTTTCCGCAGTACAACGATTTCTGCAATCTTGCGGGAACTCGGTGTGTGCTGCATCACGTTCGAGTTGAATGAAGGCCAGTGAGCGAACCGACGTACCGTACGGCGGACGCAGCCTGCAGGGGGTCCAGGTGAGTGCTTCCCGGCGTAGTGGGACCACCGACGAGCTGGGGCCGGACGAGCCGGAGCAGCCCGAGCGGGACGGCGCGGACCTGTTGGCCGCGCTCCTCGACGGGATGGACGCGGCCCTGTGCGCCTTCGACGCGGACGGCGTGGTCACCCACTGGAACCGCGAGGCGGAGCGGATCCTGGGCTGGAGCGCGGCCGAGGCCGTGGGGCGGCAGGGCTTCGCCGGATGGGCCGTGCGCAGCGCGGACGCCGGTGAGGTGGAGGACCGGCTGCTGTCCGCGATGCGGGCGCCGGGGCGGCAGGTGCACGAGTTCGCGCTGCTGACCAAGGACGGCGGGCGGGTGCTGGTGCGCACCCAGTCGGCGGCGGTGCGCGGCGCCGACGGGAAGCCCGCGGGGGTGTACTGCGCGTTCAGCGAGGTGCACGCGCAGATCGATCTGGAGCGGTCCATCGCGCTGAGCGAGGCGCTGCTGGAGGACGCGAGCTGGGGTGTCGTCCTGGTGGACGCGGATCTGCGCCCCGCCGTGGTCAACGCGCACGCGGCACGCGCGCTGGGTGCCGGGCGCACCTCGGTGCTGGGGCGGCCGCTCGGCGATCTGCTCGTCCAGGGCGTGGAGGATCTGGAGAACGCGCTGACGCACGTCCTGGCGGAGGGCGCGCCGCCCGGACCCGCCGAGGTGTGGGTGGGGCTGCGGACGCCGGAGGGGGAGCGGCGCCGGTGCTGGCGCAGCGGGTTCGTGCGGCTGGCGTCGCCGCTGGCGGAGGAGCCGGTGCCGCTGGGCGTGGGCTGGCTGTTCCAGGACATCACCGAGGCCAAGCAGGCCGAGCAGGAGGCGGCGCTGCTGCGGTTCCGGGCCAATCAGCTGCACCGGGCGGCGCGGACGGCGGCGGAGTGCGAGGACGCGGCGGAGGCGGCGGTGGTCCACCTGGACTTCGCGCTCGCCGGTTTCGCCGATCACGCGCTGATCGACCGGCTGGCGGGCGGGGCCGTGGACACCGACGCGGCGGTGCCGGTCCGGCTGGTGCGGGTGGCGGCCACCCCGTCCGGTGCGCCGGGTCCGAGCCTGCCGTCGGGGACGGCCGGGATGCCGGTGCGCTACGGCGAGGGGCATCCGGCCGTGAGCTGTGTGGAGCGGGCGGGCTCGGTGCGGGCGAGCGCCGGTGCGCGGGCGCTGCCGCCCGAGAAGGTGCGGGACTGGGCGGTGGCCCGGCAGTGGCCGGCGGACACGGTGCACGGCCTGTGCGCGGTGCTGCGCAGCCGGGGCCGGACGCTGGGCGTGGTGACGTTCCTGCGGGGCGCGGGGCGGAGCGCCTTCGAGCGGTCCGACGCGATGTACGCGGAGGACGTGGCCGTCCGGATCGCGTCCGCGCTGGATCTGGCCGGTGCGGTGGAGAAGCGGTAGCGGGGTGCCCGCGCGGGCCGGCTCAGCGCCGGTAGAAGATCCGGTCCCGGTACTGGTCGAGGACGCGCCCGTTCCAGTCGTGGCCGCCGTCCACGTTGCCCGAGCGCAGCAGCGGCGGTTCGATGCCGCGGTCGGCGAGGGCGCCGGCCGCCGTGGCCATCATGGCCTGCATGAGGGCGCTGGTGACGACCGTGGAGGCGGGTGCGAAGGGCGCCGGGACGGTGTCGAGGGTGAGTTCCGCGTCCCCGACGGCGATCTTGGAGTCGAGCACGATGTCGCAGTGGTCCTTGAGGAAGGTGCCGGAGCTGTGCCGGGAGGTCGTCTCGGACGCGTACGCCACCGAGGTCACGCCGATGGTGCGGACGCCGAGGGCGCGGGCGTTCATGGCCATCTCGACGGGCAGGGCGTTGCGGCCGGACAGGGAGACGATCACCAGGGCGTCGCCCTCGCGGAGCGGGGAGGAGTCCAGTACGGCACTGGCGAGGCCGTCGACGCGTTCCAGGGCGGAGCCGAGCGTGGCCGGCATCACGTCGACGCCGACGACGCCGGGCACGGTGAGCAGGTTCATCAGGGCGAGTCCGCCGGCGCGGTAGACGACGTCCTGGGCGGCGAGGGAGGAGTGACCGGCGCCGAAGGCGAAGAGCCGGCCGCCGTGCTGGACGGTGTCGGCGAGGAGCGTGCCGGCCGCCTCGACGCTGTCCGCCTCCTCGTCGCGGACGCGTCGCAGGAGGTCGATCGCCGCGTCGAGGAACTGCCCGGCCGGCTTGCGGTCGCTCATGCGGGACCCCTTCGGTGTGCCTGTGTCGCGGATCACGGTGCGGTCTGGACCAGTGCGGTGTCAATACGGCGTGGCGGGGCCGCGCGGGCCCGGCTTCGCACCGCGAGGCACGGTTGTCAGTGGTATGCGTCAGAATTGAATGCAGGGCCAGCGCACGCGCCGGTGGCCGCGGCCTCCGGCAATCTCATCAAGGGGCACGTATGTCCGGACTGATCGACACCACGGAGATGTACCTCCGCACCATCCTGGAGCTGGAGGAGGAAGGTGTGGTCCCGATGCGCGCCCGGATCGCCGAGCGGCTCGATCAGAGCGGTCCGACGGTCAGTCAGACGGTGGCGCGGATGGAGCGCGACGGTCTGGTGTCCGTGGCGGCCGACCGGCATCTGGAGCTGACCGACGAGGGCCGGCGGCTGGCGACGCGCGTGATGCGCAAGCACCGGCTCGCCGAGTGCCTGCTCGTCGACGTGATCGGCCTGGAGTGGGAGCAGGTGCACGCCGAGGCGTGTCGCTGGGAGCACGTGATGAGCGAGGCCGTCGAGCGGCGCGTGCTGGAGCTGCTGCGCCACCCGACCGAGTCGCCGTACGGGAACCCGATCCCGGGCCTGGAGGAGCTGGGCGAGGCGGACGGCGCCGATCCGTTCCTGGACGAGGGCATGGTCTCGCTGGCCGACCTCGACCCGGGGATGGAGGGCAAGACGGTCGTCGTGCGCCGTATCGGTGAGCCGATCCAGACGGACGCGCAGCTGATGTACACGCTGCGCCGGGCGGGTGTGCAGCCCGGTTCGGTGGTGAGCGTGACCGAGTCGGCGGGTGGTGTGCTGGTGGGCAGTGGTGGCGAGGCCGCCGAGCTGGAGGCGGACACCGCCTCCCACGTGTTCGTCGCCAAGCGCTGAGCCCGCCGGGCGCGGGGGGAGTGCGCGGGCGCACGGATCCCGTCGTTTCGCGTTCCAGTGCGCCGAATCGCAGCGCCCGGACGCTTCGCGTGCGAGGCTGTGCCGTGAGGCATATGACGTAGGGGGTTCTTGGCCGCGCGTGACAGCGATGTCGCCCGGTCGGGGAGGGGGCGGGACGTGCCGGAGAGACGGAGAGGGCCCCGGCGCCGTGTGGCGCCGGGGCCTGTCCTCCCCTGTGCTGACCCGGAGCCCCGAGCTCTCAGGGTCAATCCCCACGGACCGTTTTCCCCGAGCGGCCCGCCTCCCGTTGAAGATCTCCCCTGAGCAGCGGCGATCAATCCCCGCGGGGTGTCACTCGAATGAGGGGTGTTGCTGGGCAAGACGCCTCTTTCGAATAGGCATTCGATACTCTGCGGACAGGTACAGCAAGGCACGGCAGGCAGGACACGGTTCCGAGCGGAGCTTGGGGGTGCCAGGACCAATGGCGCGGCGCATCGACGTAACCGGCGCGGGCGGCGTACGCCTCGCGGCTTGGGAGTTCGGCGACCCTCCCAAGACCAACGGGACGCACGGCACAGGTGACCAGCCCGGCGTGCTCTTACTGCACGGCCTGATGGGCCGCGCCTCGCACTGGGCCCCCACGGCCCGCTGGCTCTCCGCCCGCCACCGGGCCGTCGCCCTCGACCAGCGCGGTCACGGCCGCAGCGACAAGCCCCCGCACGGCTCCTACACCCGGGAGGCCTACGTCGACGACGTCGAGGCCGCCCTGGAGCAGCTCGGCCTCGGCCCGGCCGTCCTGATCGGCCACGCCATGGGCGCGCTGACCGCCTGGCAGCTCGCCGCCAAACGCCCCGACCTGGTCCGCGGCCTGATCATCTGCGACATGCGGGCCTCCGCCCTCGGCACGGCCTCGCAGCACACCTGGACCGAGTGGTTCCGCGCCTGGCCGGTCCCCTTCGCCACGCTCGCCGACGTCCGCAAGTGGTTCGGCGAGGACGACCCGTGGGTGGAGCGGCCCAACCAGGCCCGCGGCGAGTTCTACGCCGAGGTGATGGCCGAGTCCCCGGACGGCTGGCGCCCCGTCTTCGAACCGCAGCAGATGCTCAGGACCCGCGAGACCTGGGTCTACGACGCCCACTGGGAGGAGCTGGCGCAGGTGCGCTGCCCGACCCTCGTGGTGCGCGGCCTCGACGGCGAGCTGGGCCGCGCCGAGGCCCAGGAGATGGTCCGCGTGCTGCCCGGCGGCCAGTACGCGGAGGTCGCCGACGCCGGCCACCTCGTCCACTACGACCAGCCGGAGGCGTGGCGGGCGGCCATCGAGCCGTTCCTGGACACGCTCAGGCTGAGCTGACCTCCGCCCCCCCGCGGGACCGTCACCCCTTGCTGACCGCCGTGAGGATCTCCGGCAGCCGCTCCGCCGTGCGCGGTGCCGCCAGCCGCAGCCCGAGCAGAGTCAGCGCTCCGCCGTACACCGTCCCCACCGGCAGCAGCAGCCAACCGAGGTCCGCGGCGCCCTCGCTCACGTTCAGCCAGATGGTCAGCGCGATCACGGGCGCGCACAGCAGGGCCGCGCCCACCATGCCGCCGAAGATCGAGATCCAGGCCAGCCCGATCTGACCGGGGGCGACGTTCTTGTACCCCTCCTGCGGGATGGAGTACGGGAAGCGCGCCGACGTCCACGCGCCGGTCGCCAGCATCGCGCCGAGCAGCGCGAAGGACAGCCCCAGCGTCTCGGGCAGGGCGGGCCAGTCGTCGAGCATCGCCGTGGTCAGGACGGTCACGAGGGTGGCGTACGGCAGGGTGATCAGCAGCAGCGCCAGCGCGCGGGCCCGCAGCTCGACGTAGGCGTCCCGGGTCGACGAGATCGTCATCGCGACCATCCAGAACGCGGACGTGTCCTGTCCGAACTGGTTGTACATCTGGATGCCGAGCATCCCCGCGGCGAAGCAGGCGAAATACACCGAGCCGGTGCCCTGCCAGGCGTTGAACACCGGCACGATCAGGCCGATGGCCAGCGAGGTCACCCAGGCCGCCTTGGTCTTGGGGTCGCGCCACACGTAACGCAGCGTGCGCTCCATCGTCGTACCGGTGCGGCCCGCGGGCAGCAGCCGGGCGAGCCCCGACGAGCCGCGCTCGCGCACCGGCCGGGTGTCGCTCTGGAGCGTGGAGCCGTCCGGCGTGGTCATCAGCCGCGTCAGATGGCGCGCCCACACCCACAGCAGCAGCACCAGGGCCGCCGCGGTCAGCGCGAGCTGGGCGAGGGCGGTGCCGTACGCGCCGTCGCTCGCCGCGTCCATCGCGCCGATCGCCGACGCGGGCGGCACCCAGCGCAGCACGTCGGCCGCCGGGTCGAGCTGTTCGAGCCCGGAGGAACCCAGCCGCTGCGCGCCGAAGTTGACGAGCTGCGCGCCGACGGCGACGACCAGGCCGCTCAGCACCGCCAGGTCGCGCCCCTTGCGGCTGGTCAGCAGCCGTACGTTGGCCGCGGCGACGGCCCGCGCCAGGGTCACGCACACCAGCAGCGCGAGCACCGCCGCCACGACGCCGACGGCGTACGCCGCCCCGCCGTGCGCGACCGCGGCCACGGACCCGGCGAACATGCACAGCGTGAACAGCGGCCCGATGCCCACCAGCGACGACGTGAGCAGGGCCCGGACCAGCGGTCGGGGCCGCAGCGGCAGCATCACCAGCCGGGTCGGGTCGAGGGTCTCGTCGCCGCCCGGGAAGAACAGCGGCATCACCGCCCAGCCCAGCCCCAGTACGGCCGCCAGCAGGACGACCAGCGACTCCACGTGCGCGTGCCCGCGCAGCGCGATCAGGCCGATCAGCTGGAGCGCGGCGAAGAGCAGGACGACGACGGCCGACGCGATGTACGCGGCCCGCCGTCCGCCGGACTGCCGCAGTCCGTTGCGCAGCAGGGACAGTTTCAGCCGCACGAAGACGGCGGTGACGGAGGCGGGCGCGGCCGGCGGAGCGGACGTGCCGGGCGTGACGAGCGGGGTCTCCGTGTTCATCGGGACCCGCCGCCCAGCCAGTCCAGGTCGGAACCGGCGTCCCGGCCCCCGGCGCCGACGAGTTCGAGGAACGCCTGCTGCAACGAGGCCGCCTCGCCGCGCACCTCGGCGAGCGTGCCGGTGGCGCGGATACGGCCGGCGGCCATGACGGCCACCCAGTCGCACAGCGACTCCACCAGCTCCATCACGTGGGAGGAGAAGACGACGGTGGCGCCGGAGGCGGTGTAGCGCTCCAGGACGCCCCGGATGGTCTGCGCGGAGACCGGGTCGACGCCCTCGAACGGCTCGTCCAGGAAGAGCACTTCCGGGTTGTGCAGCAGGGCTGCGGCGAGCCCGATCTTCTTCCGCATGCCGGTCGAGTAGTCGACGACCAGCTTGTGCTGGGCGCCGGTCAGGTCGAGCACGTCCAGCAACTGCGTGGCCCGCTTGTCGACCTCGTCGCCGGGGAGTCCGCGCAACCGGCCGGTGTAGCCGAGCAGTTCCCGCCCCGACAGCCGTTCGAACAGCCGCAGCCCCTCGGGCAGCACCCCGATCCGGGCCTTGACCTCGACCGGATCGCGCCACACGTCGTGCCCGACCACCTCGACCGACCCCTGATCGGGCCGCAGCAGCCCGGTCACCATGGAGAGAGTGGTGGTCTTCCCGGCCCCGTTCGGCCCGACCAGCCCGATGAACTTCCCCGCGGGCAACTCCAGATCGATCCCACCCACGGCAACCTGCTGCCCAAACCGCTTCCAGAGCCCCCGCACCCGCACAGCACTGTCACTCACCACAACTCCCTCCGTCGGCTTCGAACCCTACGGGGGATGAGCGCCCCGAAAGGGGCGCGGGGAACTGCGCGATCAACCACGACGAGCCGTCAGCCGCCAGATCACAGCAACCCGGCAGACGAACAGGCGCCCCTAACGATCCCGCCCGCACGCATACGCCAACGGCGACACCAACTCCTCCACATCCGGCAACCACCGATTCGCATGCGTCGGCCGGCAGGCCCACTGCACCGCCCCCCACGTCCCCACCCGCGTAGGCGGCGCAGCCACATACGCCCCCTCCCCGAGCACCCCCAGATCAAGAACCCGGGGCGCCCACCCCAACCGCCGCACAAGGTCCGGCACCTTCACCCCCGCACCCGGAAGAACAAAGAACCGCATCCGCCGGTCCGGCGTCAGCGTCACCGGCCCGAGCGTCAGCTCCATCCGCTCCATCCGGGCCAGCGCCAGGAACCCCGCCGTCTCCGGCACGTCGACCGCGTCGAACGTCCGCCCCGTGGGCAGCAGGATCGACGCCGTCGGCTGCTTCTGCCACATCCGGCGGGCCACGGTCGCGCTGCCCGTCGCCTGCGCCGCCCAGTCCTCGCGCGCCGGGTGCGCCCCCGGGGCGGCGCACGCCGGGTCCGCGCAGGAGCAGTGCTGCACCCCGTCGGCGGCCACCAGCCAGGTACCGGGAAACACGTCCCAGTGGCGCTCCTCGGCGTAGCGAACGGCGGTCTCCAGCAGCGATGTGCCGCGCTGCTGCGGGATCTGGGCGGCTTCGGTGCCCTGGATGGTCTCTTCCACGTGGAACACAACTCCCGTGTTCACCCCGGGTTACGGGGGTCGAGTGCGCGGGGGAGGAGCATCGATTCCGCATCCGGGGCGCATGGGCGCATACGTGGGGGCGCGCAGGAGGATTCGCCGCGGGAGCTGGGTAGCCACGTCTGGGGCCGGCACCGTCCGTTACCCCGGCAATCCTCGTAAGCATTGCAAGCTTCGCAAGTCTCGCATTGTCGGCACATCGACTGGGCATTGATCTTCACGGCCGGATCCGTTCCGTCCCACGATCCGCCGGGACAGCATCGAGACCGCAAGAGACCGCATGGGGGTTACGCCATGGCCGCAAGGCCTCTCGTCGCGCGGCAGCCGAACGAACGACTGCAGGCGCTCATTCAGGAAGCGGGCTGCTCGAACGCGGGCCTCGCCCGCCGGGTCAACGTGTGCGGGGTCGAGCACGGTCTCGACCTGCGCTACGACAAGACCTCGGTGGCCCGCTGGCTGCGCGGACAGCAACCGCGGGGCCGGGCACCGGCGATCATCGCCGAGGCGCTCGGCCGCAAGCTCGGCCGCACGGTCACGATCGACGAGATCGGCATGGCCAACGGCAAGAACCTCGCGTCCGGCGTCGGCCTCCAGTTCTCGCCGACGGTACTGGGAGCCATCGAGCAGGTCTGCGAGCTGTGGCGCAGCGACGTGGGGCGCCGGGACTTCCTGTCCGGTTCGTCCGTCGCCGCCTCCGCGCTCGTAGAACCCAGCCGGGACTGGCTGATTTCCGCCCCCGACTCGCAGGTGTCGCGCTCGGCCGGGCCGCGGGTGGGGCAGTCCGACGTGGCGGCCGTGCGGGCGATGACGCAGGCGCTGGTGGACCTGGACCACCAGTACGGCAGCGGACACGTCCGGCCGGTGCTCGTGCACTACCTGAACAGCGTGGTCTCCGGGCTGCTGGCGGGCTCCTACCGGGAGGCGGTCGGGCGCGAACTGTTCGCCACTGTCGCCCGGTTGACCGAGCTGGCCGGATACATGGCCGTCGACACCGGCCAGCCGGGCCTCGCCCAGCGGTACTACATCCAGTCGCTGCGGCTCGCCCAGGCGGCCGGCGACCGCGGCTACGGCGGCTACGTGCTGGCCGCGTCCATGAGCCACCTGGCCGCGCAGCTCGGAAACCCGCGTGAGATCGCGCAGTTGGCGCGGGCGGCGCAGGAGGGCGCGCGCGGCCGGGTGACGCCCCGCGCGGAGTCGATGTTCCACGCCGCCGAGGCCCGCGGGCACGCGCTCCTGGGCGACGTACGGTCGGCCCACGAGGCGGCCGGGCGGGCGGTCGGCGCGATGGAGGCGGCCGATCCGGCGTCCGGCGACGACCCGGTGTGGATCAGGCACTTCGACGAGGCGTACCTGGCCGACGAGTTGGCGCACTGTCACCGGGATCTCGGCCAGGCCGACGCGGCGGCGCGGTACGCGCGGCAGTCCCTGGACGGCCACCCCGAGTCGCGGGCGCGCAGGCGGGCCATCGGCCATGTGCTCTTGGCCACGGCGCAGGTGCAGCAGCGCGAGATCGAACAGGCCTGCAACACGGCGACGAAGGCCGTGGAGATCCTGGAGACGCTGCGCTCCAACCGGGGCGCCGAGTACCTGGAGGACTTCCAGGCGCGGTTGGAGCCCTACCGGGAGGAAGCCGTGGTCAGGGAGTTCGGGGCGCGGCTGGATCTGCAGGCCGCCGCGTGAACGGACGGGCCGCGGACGCGTGAACACGCGTGAAACAACGGCGTGGTGATCGCGAAGGAACATGAACAGCGTGCCGCGGCCCGGTTTTGTTACTGCCGTCACAGGGAAAGAGTTGACGCCCCATGCGGCGTGGCAGTGGGCTCGGGGGACCCGGTAGCGTGAGCCGACGATTCCGAAGGTCCCCCATTCGTAGGAGTCCCGGTGACGCAGAGTGGACAGGGCGAGGAGCCCTCGGCGCGGCAAGCGCACGAAGGCATCGTGCTGCCCTCGGACGGTGGCGAGCCCTTGCTGCCCGGCATGACCGGCGGCTCCGTCGGCCCGTCGGCCGGCGGACCCGTGCCCGCCTCGGCGCCACCCGGCGGCCAGGCGTGGGACCGCCCCTGGGGCCCCGAGCAGCAGAGCCCGCACTCCGGCCAGGGCTGGTCCACCCCGCCCGACGCCCAGCCCTGGGGCACCCCGGAGCAGCAGGCCCCCCAGCCGCCCGCGCAGCCCTCGGAGCCGCACGCCTGGCCGCCCGCACAGCCCGGACCGGCGCAGCCGCAGGCGCACGGGGCCCTGCCGCCCCCGACCGGCGCCGGCCCCGGCCCGCTGCCCCCGGAGGGCGCGCAGCCCCCGGCGTACGGCACACCGGCCGACGGCCGGTCCTACGGCGAGCAGTCCTACGGCGACCAGTCCTACGGGAATCAGTCCTACGGCGACCGGTCCTACGGCGCACAGCCGCCGTACGCGCAGCCGCAGGCCCACCAGCAGCCCGAACCGCAGCCGCAGCCGCAGCCCCACCAGGGCCAGGCGTTCCCGCCGCTGCCGCCCGCCGACGAGGGCGCGACCCAGTTCATACCGCCGGTCGCCGCATCCGCCGACGAGGGCGCCACGCAGTACATACCGCACATACCGCCCGTGGGGCCGGGGGCGCTGCCGCCGGAGAGACCCACGCAGTCGCAGGCCGAGTCGACGCAGTTCCTCGGCCGCGCACCGCAGTACCCCGCGCAGCCCGCGGCCGGACACCAGCCCGCTCCCGCCGCCCACCCCGACGCCCAGGCCACGCAGTACATCGCGCCCGTGCCCGGCGGCCCCGCCGGTGCCCCCTACGGCGCCGCGCCCGGCGGTGACGAGGGCCGGCAGCCGCCCGCCGAGTTCGACAACCTCTTCCGCAGCGCCCCGGGCGCCGACGGCCCGGCCTCCGCCACGCAGCAGATGCCCCGCTTCGACGAGCCGCAGCCGCACCACGCCGCCGGCCAGTCGATGTACGCCCCCCAGGGCCCGGGCGGCGGCGGTGGCGGTGGCAGGCGGCGCGGCAACGACGGTGGCGGCCGTGGCGGCTCACGGCTGCCGCTCATCGCGGCCGTCGGCGTGGCCATCGCCGTCGTCGGGGTCGGCGCCGGCGCGATGATGGCCGGCGGGGGAGGCGACGACGAGAAGACCGAGAACCAGCCGGTCTCCGCCACCGCCCCGGCCTCCGAGTCCGCGTCGGCCTCCGCCCCGGCCTCCGCCGACCCGGTCCGGCAGCAGGCCGTGGAGCTGGACAAGCTGCTCGCCGAGAGCGGCACCGGCCGGACCACCGTGATCAACGCCGTCGGCGACGTGAAGTCCTGCGACAACCTGCCCAAGGCGGCCAAGGACCTGCGCGAGGCCGCCAAGCAGCGCGCCGGACTGGTCGAGAGCCTCTCCAAGCTGTCCGTGGACAAGCTGCCCGGGCACACCGAGCTGACCACCGCCCTCAACAAGGCGTGGCAGGCCTCGGCGTCCGCCGACAACCACTACGCGGCCTGGGCCGACCAGACGGCCGGCAAGAAGGGCTGCAAGAAGGGCACGGCCCGCACCACCAGCCACACGCAGGCCGGGAACCGGGACAGCGGCACGGCGAGCAAGGAGAAGGCCAAGGCCGCGGCGCTGTGGAACAAGATCGCCAAGCAGTACGGCCTGACGGAGCGCGGACCGACCCAGCTGTGACCCGGCGGGCGGGCCGGACCCCCGGCCCGCTCAGGTCACGTCGGCGTTCTGCAGGACGCGGGTGGTGTCCACGGCCCCCTGGCGGGCCGAGACCAGGCGGCCCTCCCGCACGACCTGGAGGGTGACCTCGGCGTTGACCAGGCGCGGGAAGCCGACGGAGGCCAGTTTGTCGGCGAAGGTCCACTGGAGGGACGGCGTGAGCCCGCCCGTGCCGACCTTCAGCCCGCCGTCGAGGGCGCGCCGGACGGAGTTGGCGCTCACCTCGCCGTCGCCGAGCGACTCGACGATCTCGCTGAGCACGGTGTACGCGATCCAGGTGGTCTGCACCCCGGCGTCCGCCGCGTCGACGTCGTTGTCGCCGAACGCCTCCTCCTTGATCACCTTCTTCATCCCGCTCCAGGCGGGGTCGCTCACCGACGGGTACCAGCCGGTGACGTACGCCCCCTCGTAGGGCCCGGACGGCCCGCCGCTCGCGTTGATCGTGCTCTGGTCGACGCTGCCGAGCACGGTCGCGGTGCGTACCTCGGGGTGGTCCTCGCGGGCCCGGCGGAAGGAGTCCATGAAGGTGCCGGTGCGGTCTCCGAGGACGGGCACCACGCATCCCGGGTCCGCGGAGCCGGTGGCCGTCCGCTCCAGCGCCCGCTGGGACTGGCCGTCGTACTCCGTGGCGTCCTCCGCCGCCCGCTGGTCCTGGGCCCGCTCGTGCCCGCCCGAGGTCAGGCCCGAGTCGAGCAGCACCGGCAGCTGGTCGCCGGCGATCGTGTCGGGGCGCACCAGCGTGACCGGCCCGCAGGCGTCGGCCAGCGCGCTGCCGAGGCCGGCCAGCAGCGCGGGCTGTCCTCCGTTGACCGGGTACGACAGTGGACTGGTGAACTCCGTGTTCGTGATGCCGTAGCCGCCGATGTACGGGATGCCGGCGCCCTCAAGCACGGGGAAGAAGGAGTCGGCGTGCTGGCTGTAGGAGCCGACGACGGCGACCACGTTCTCCTTGACGGCGCGGCGCGCGCACTTCGCGGCGGTCACGCTGTCGTTGTGGTCGTTGCAGGTCAGCACGTTGAGCTTGCGGCCGTCGAGGCCGCCCCGGTCGTTGATCCAGCGGGCGTAGGCCTGGGCGAGGGCGGGCATGCCGGGTTTGTTGGTCGCGCCGGTGTCCTGCGGCGCCCAGGTCATCACCGTGATCGGGTCGTCCCCGGAGCCCCCCGTGGCACCGGGGACGACCCCGCAGCCGGCGGCCAACGACGCGCACGCCACCAGCGCGCCCGCGGACAGGACGCCGGTGCGGGTGGCCCGGAAGCGGCGGCGGAGGCCGCCGGGGTGTGCGCTGCGGATGGGTCGCCTGCCGGTCATGTACCCGCACGATTCCGTCACGCGGCTAACCTGGAAGTGACCTGCGGTCAACGCGTGGTGACGCGGAGGTGAATTGCGGGGGCCGGTGGGGCGCCCGTGAAGAGGAACGTACGATCGATGACCGTGCAAGGTTCGGAGAAGTCTTCCCGTCGCGGCCGTCGCTCCTCCACCATGGGCGGCATGCCACTCAACGACATGCCGTGGTGGCGCTGGCGCAGTCAGGTGCGCTCCGCGCTGCACATGCTCTCCGCGCCCGCCTTCCAGCGGGACGTCTGGCTGGCCGGGATCGACGGCTACGGCGACGTCACCGACGCGGTGTACCGGCTGGTCGAGGACACCTGGCTGGACCACTGGTCCGCCGAGAAGTACGTCGGCACGGTCTTCCGCGACTCCCAGGAGGCGGCGCTGGTGGACACCGCCGTGCTGCGGGTCCTGCGGATCATGCACCAGGTGGGACCGGACGCGGCGGTGAACGCCTACCTCGACCACCCGGACTGGCCGGAGGCGGTGCGGGCCGCGCGCGACGCGCACGTGCGGCTGGCCGCCAGTGACGGCGAGGACCCGGAGACCGAGCCGCGCTCGCTGGAGCTGCTGCAGATCATGACGCGGGCGGTCTGAGGCGGTCCGGGGCGGTCCGGGGGCGGTCCGCCTGGCGGGACGGCGCTCGGGCCGGTGGGCCGGATATGGGACCCTGTCCTGCATGAACGAGCAGTCCTCCGCCGCCGTGCCCTCGGCCGCCGTCCCGGCCGACCAGTACGTCCTCACCCTGTCCTGCCCCGACAAGCAGGGCATCGTGCACGCCGTGTCGAGCTACCTGTTCATGACCGGCTGCAACATCGAGGACAGCCAGCAGTTCGGCGACCACGACACGGGTCTGTTCTTCATGCGGGTCCACTTCTCGGCCGACGCCCCGGTGACCGTGGACAAGCTGCGCGCCAGCTTCACGGCGATCGGCGACGCCTTCCACATGGACTGGCAGATCAACCGGGCCGACGAGAAGATGCGCATCGTGCTCATGGTCAGCAGGTTCGGGCACTGCCTGAACGACCTGCTGTTCCGGGCCCGGATCGGGGCGCTGCCGGTGGAGATCGCGGCGGTGGTGTCCAATCACACCGATTTCGCGGAGCTGGTGGGGTCCTATGACATCCCCTTCCACCACATTCCCGTGACGAAGGACACCAAGGCGGAGGCCGAGGCCCGGGTTCTGGAGATCGTGCGCGAGGAGAACGTCGAACTCGTCGTGCTGGCCCGCTACATGCAGGTCCTCTCCGACGACCTGTGCAAGCAGCTCAGCGGCCGGATCATCAACATCCACCACTCCTTCCTGCCGAGCTTCAAGGGCGCGAAGCCGTACCACCAGGCGCACGCGCGGGGCGTGAAGCTGATCGGCGCGACCGCGCACTATGTGACGGCCGACCTCGACGAGGGGCCGATCATCGAGCAGGAGGTCGAGCGGGTCGGCCACGACGTCACGCCGGACCAGCTGGTCGCGGTGGGCCGGGACGTGGAGTGCCAGGCGCTGGCGCGGGCCGTGAAGTGGCACGCGGAGCGCAGGATCCTCCTCAACGGCCGCCGGACGGTCGTCTTCGCCTAGAAGCTCGCCTAGAAGACGGAGAGCCCGGTGAGCGTGGTGAACAGGTCGAGTGCCGCCATGCCCGCCACGGAGTTGCCGTGCCGGTCGAGTCCGGGGCTCCACACGCACAGGGTGCAGACGCCGGGCACGATGGCGATGATCCCGCCGCCGACACCGCTCTTGCCCGGCAGCCCCACCCGGTAGGCGAACTCGCCGGCCGCGTCGTACGTACCGCACGTGAGCATGACGGCGTTGACCTGCTTGGCCTGGCTGCGGGTCAGGAAGGGCGAGCCGTCGCGGCGGGCGCCGCGCTGTGCGAGGAAGCCGGCGCCCAGGGCGAGATCCGCGCAGGACGCGGCGATGGAGCACTGCCGGAAGTACGCGGTGAGCAGCTCGGGAACCCGGGTGGTGAGGTTTCCGTAGGAGGAGATGAAGTGCGCCAGCGCGGCGTTGCGGTCGCCGTGCGCCTCCTCGCAGGCGGCGACCTCGGGGACGAAGTCGACGGCCGGGTTGCCGCTCTCGGTGCGCAGCAGGTCCCGGACGCGTTCCGCGGCGTTCCCGGTCAGCTGCTGGAGGCGGTCGGTGACGACCAGGGCACCGGCGTTGATGAAGGGGTTGCGGGGGATGCCGTCCTCGTACTCCAACTGCACCAGGGAGTTGAACGGGTTGCCCGACGGCTCGCGTCCGACCCCGCGCCACAGGCTCTCGCCCTCCAGTGACAGGGCCAGGGCCAGACTGAAGACCTTGGTGAGGGACTGCGTCGAGAAGGGCCGCCGCCAGTCGCCGACGCCGTAGACCGGGCCGTCCACCTCGGCCACGGCCATCCCGAAGTGCCGCGGATCGGCCTCGGCGAGCAGGGGGATGTACGCGGCCGGTCTGCCGCGGTCCCGCAGCTCCGCCGTCCGCAGGGCGATGTCGTCCAGCACGGTCGCGAAGCGGCCCTCGTGGGTCCGGGCGGTCAGCGGGATCACCGGTCCGTCAGCGCGGCGGTGAGCTGGGTGCGGGACCGGACGCCCAGTTTGCGGTAGATGCGGCTGAGCGTCGTCTCGACGGTCTTGACCGAGACGAACATCTGCTGGGCCGCCTGCTGGTTGGTGGCGCCCGCCCGGACCAGCGCGGCCAGGCGCCTCTCGCTCGTGGTCAGTTCCGGTGCTGTGCCCGGTGGGCGTGGCGTGCCGTGCGCGGTGGGCGGGTGACCCGCGAGGTGGGAGAGGTGGTCGTCGGTGAGTTCCGTCCAGGGGTGCGCCTCCGCCGTCTCGAACCGGGCCCGGGCCGATTCCCAGGCGGTGCGGGCCGCGGCGGCGCGTCGGCGGCGGCGCTCGATCCGGCCGCGGGCCAGGTGGGTACGGCCCTCCTCGACGCGCAGACCGAGCCGGGCGAATCCGCGGGCGGCGTCGCCCAGCAGCTCCATCGCGTCCTCCGTGTCGCCGTCCAGCTGATGGCAGAGTGCGCGCGCCCTGGTCAGCGACGCGCGGAGCACCGCGTGTCCGGTGTGCGGGCCGACGGTGTCCTGCATGCGGTCCAGCAGGGCGCGGGCGCGTTCGGTCCGGCCGGCGGCGGCGAACGCCTCGACGGCATCGCCCTGCCAGCGCAGGACGGCGGGGTCGGCGGCCCCGGTACGGGCCTCCAGTTCGGCGACTTCGGCCAGGACGTCCGCGGCCTGCTCGACCCGGCCGGTGTGCAGGTGGACGGCGCCGAGGATCCACAGGCTCCGTGTGGTGTGCAGGGTGTCGTGCTCCTGCCGGGACGCATGCACTCCCTGGGCCGCGTACCGCAGGGCCTGCGGAAAGGTTCCGCCGCAGCTGTGGGCCAGGGCGGCGGAGTACCAGGCGGGCCCCGGGGACAGTCCGGCGGAGGCGGTGAGGCGGACCGCGCGGTCCGACCAGTCCAGGGCACGGGCGCAGGAGCCGAGCCCGGTGTCGACCTCGGCGAGGCTGCGCCAGATGTCGACCAGGTCCTCGGCCTCCCCGGCGGCCTGCGCGGCCGGGAGCAGGGCGATCAGCGCCTGGCGGGCCCGGGCGAGGCGGCCGTCGAACACGGCGTGCCGGGCCGCGAGGTACTCGGGGCTGTTGCGGATGCCGATCCTCGGCGGCGGCACGCCCAGCGCCAGCGCCGCCGCGAGGGTCGCGGGCGCCGCGTCGAGGCGGCCCAGGACGCGCTCCATCCGGGCGGTCATGGTCAGGGCGGCGGCCTCCAGGGGCAGGTCGCCGCCGGCCCTGGCGAGTTCGGTGGCGGCGTCTGCGTGGCGCAGGGCGAGGGCCGGGTCCGGGCCGCCGATGTTGACCTGGACGGCGGTGCGCAGTTCGACGGCGGCGAGGAGGGCCGGATCCCCGGCGGCGGTGCGGCGGGCGGCGGCGAGCAGGGGCTCCGTCTCGGCGAGGTCCTGGCCGTGGGCGTCGGCCACGGCCAGCAGGGCGCGCACCTGTTGGGCGGGGCTGCCGCGGTCCTCGGCCATCCGGTCGGCGGCCTGCCGG
This sequence comes from Streptomyces sp. NPDC056128, assembly GCF_042263835.1. Lineage (NCBI taxonomy): Bacteria > Bacillati > Actinomycetota > Actinomycetes > Kitasatosporales > Streptomycetaceae > Streptomyces > Streptomyces sp. NPDC056128. The sequence continues at coordinate 33,174 of NZ_JBHJVQ010000015.1, forward strand.
GCCAGGTTCACGTCGCCGGCGGCGGCCGCGTCCGCCACGGCGTCGGCGAGCCGGTTCAGCCGGAGCTCCGGCCGGTCGGCCGGGGTGAGCCGGGCGGCCAGCATCATCAGCTCGGCGGCGAGCGGGCGTTCTCCGCTCTGCCGGGCGAGCGCCGCGGCCCGGGCGGTGTCCTCGGCGGTCGCCTGGTCGGCCGTGTCGCGGGCGAGGGCCCGGTGCCGGGCGCGCTCGACCGGGTCGCGTACGGCGTCGGCGAGCGCCGCGTGGATCCGGCGGCGCTCCGCGGCGCTCGCGGTGGCCGCGGCGGCCTCGGCGAGGGCTTCGGCGGCGAACCGGGCCCGTACGGGAGCGGCGTCCGGCGCGTCCCTTCCGGGGGTGAGCAGGCCGGCGCGTGCGGCGTGTCCGAGGTGGTCCTCGGCGTCGGGCAGACCGGCCTGGCGCAGCACGTCGGCGTCCGGGTGCCGGGCCAGCGCGGCGGCCTGGAGGGTGGCCCGGACGCCCGCCGGGACGGTGGCCAGCCAGGCGGTGGCCAGGTCGCGGACCTGCCGGGGCCGCCCGGGGAGGCCGGCTCGGTCGGCCCGGCCGTGGGCCGTGTCCGGGGCGGGCGCGGCGCGGTCGGCGGCGGTGCCGGGGAGGCCCGCGGCCTCGGCGAGCGCCCGGTAGCAGGTGCCGAGCAGGGCCCGGTGGCCTCCGCAGTACCGGTGCACCGGCGCCGCCCAGCGGGCGGGCAGCCCGAGCCGGTGCAGGGCCGCGGCGGTCTCGCCGAGGTCGGCCTCGGGTACGCGGACGACGGGCGGATGGTCGCCGAGCAGCCGGGCCGCGGTCGCCGGGTGGCCCGCGGTGCGTTCGGCGGCGACGACGGCCAGCCGCTCCGCGGGCAGGGTGCGGGCGCAGTGGCCGAGTACGTCCGCGCTCGCCGGATCCACCCACTGGGCGCCGTCGACGAGCAGCAGCACCGGCCCTCCGCCGGACAGCAGTTCCGCCAGGGCGAGGCGGGCCGGGAGCCGGTCGCCGGCGGCCCAGGCCGTGACGGGGAACCGGGCATCGCCCGGGCCGAGCAGCTGCGCCAGTGCCCCGTATGGGACGTCCTCGTCGCCCTCCTGGGCGTGGACGCGCAGGAGCCGCCGCCCGCCCGGGAAGTCCGGGGTCGGGGTCAGGGTCGGGGCATGGGCCGAAAGGGCGTCCAGCAGCGTGCTCTTGCCCGCGCCCCAAGGACCGGCCACGGCCAGCCGACCGTGGCGTTCGAGCAGTCCGAGGGCGGTGCGGACCAGCGCGGCCCACCTGTCCCCGGCCAGGTGCTCCGCGATGCCGACGCCCGTCGATCCCTTCACACCGGGCACGGTAGAACCTCCGTACGGCAGCGGACAACGCCGCTGTGCGGGACGGGAGCAGTGCAAGGGATCTCCCTGACAGGACGCCATCCGCCGTCCGCTATGCGCACCGTGCGAGGCAAGGGTCTTCCCGGATACCGCCCGCGGCTCGGGGCGGTGACGCTGTGGGCCGTCCCGGGCAGCGACCCGCAGCACCTCTCCCCGCACGTCCTCCCGGGACGCACCAGCCCGCCGGTGACGACCGGTCCCCGGCGGCCTCACGCTCCCGAAAGGACCCTCCCCCCATGCGTGCTGGCCCCACCCCCAACCCCAACGTCAACCGCGCCGTGCCGGCCGGGCTCGTCGCCGCGGCCCTCCTGGCCGGCCTGGCCTGCGTGCAGACACCTGCCCTGGCCGCCGGACCCGACCCCACCGGCCCCGCGGCCCCTCCCGGCGCCTCCGCAGACCTCCGGGCGGCGATGCAACGCGACCTCGGGCTCTCCTCCGACGGCGTCGACGCGCGACTCGCGCAGGAGACGCGGGCGGCCGGCGTCGCCACCGCCGTCCGCGGCTCGGTCGGCGACCGTGTCGCCGGGATGTGGTTCGACGCGGCCGACGGCCGCCTGCACGCCGCCGTCACCTCCGCGGGCGACGCCGCCGCCGTCCGCCGGTCGGGCGCGGTGCCGCACGAAGTCCGCCACTCCCGCGCCGAGTTGGCGGGCACCGCACGCACCGTCGACCGATGGGCGCGGGGTGTTCCGGGGCTGCTGTCCTGGGGGCCCGACGTACGCGCCAACCGGGTCGAGGTCACCGTGGACCCGTCCCGTTCCACCGCCGGGACCGCCGCGTTGCGCGAGCGGCTGGCCGGTCTGGGCGACCTGGTGCGGGTGGTCGAGTCCCACGACGCGCCCCGCCAGCAGGGCGGCGACGTGACGGGCGGCGAGAAGTGGGTGCCGGGCAGTGAGAGCCCGTGCTCGATCGGCTTCGCCGTCACCCGTGAGAACGGCGGCAAGGCGTACCTGACCGCCGGGCACTGCACCAACGACGTGAACCAGCCCGCGTACGGCAAGGACGGGTCCCGGGTGGGCACGTCGAACAAGGGCGGCACCGGCAGCGTCAACGCCCGCGAGGGCGACATGGGCATCGTGGACGTCGACCAGTCCGGCTGGGCCCTCTCCCCGAAGGTCGCCGGGTGGGGCAAGGGCGACATAACCGTCACCGGCTCGGCCGAGGCCGTCGTCGGCACCGCCATCTGCCACTCCGGGCAGACCACCGGCCTGCGGTGCGGCGAGGTGACCAGGGTCAACCAGAGCGTGGACTACGGCAACGTCGTCATCGACGGCCTGTCGTACTCCGACGCCTGCTCGGCCGGCGGGGACTCCGGCGGCGCGTACGTCGCCGCGACCGGCGGGAAGGCGGTCGGCCTGCACTCGGGCGGCGGCAGCGCGACCTGTTCCAGCGGGAGCGGTGAGAAGTACACGATCTTCCAGCCGGTGAACGAGGCCCTCACCCGCTTCGACGCGTCCCTGGTCACCGCCACCCCGCAGCCCGGTGAGGTGACCGTGGCCGCGGTCTCGGCCCAGAACAGTGTCACCGGCACCCCGGTCGAACTGCGCAACGGCGCCGAGGGCGGCACCGCCCCCTACACCTGGTCGGCCACCGGTCTGCCCGCGGGCCTGTCCATCGCGTCGGCCACCGGCACCGTCTCGGGCACCCCGACCACGGCTGGCACCAGCGGCGTCACCGTCACGGCGACCGACTCGGCGGGCAGGAAGGGCTCCACCGGCTTCACGTGGACGGTGACCACCCCGGGCACCGGCACCCCCGAACTGGCCGACCCCGGCGACCAGGACGTCTACGCCGGCCGCCCGGTCAGCCTGCCCCTGCGGGCGACCGGCGGCACCGCCCCGTACACCTTCACCGCGACGGGCCTCCCGGCCGGCCTGAGAAACGCCCCGGACACGGGCGTCATCTCCGGCACCCCGACCGGCTGGGGCTTCCACAACGCGACCCTGAAGCTCACGGACGCGACCGGAAAGCAGGCGTCGGTGACGGTCACCTTCACCGTCTGGTTCTGAAGTCGCACCGACGTCCCCGCGCCCCTGAAGACGCGTTCACTGAGCGCACCCAAAGGGGCGCGGGGAACGGCGCGAGCAACCACCCACGCACCCGCACCCGCCAACGAACCGGCAACCCACCCCTACATCCTGCTCAAGCTAGCCGCAGCGAACAGCACGTCCCTGATCGCCTCCCGATCCCCCAACTGCCCAGCCGCCGCATCCGCCGGAGGCACATGGCCCGCCGCCAGCCGGCAGAACTCCACACCGTCCAGGGCGACATGGGCCACCTCGTGATCGGCGGAGCCCACCGCGCCGGGGGAGTCGAGCGGGATGAACCACTCACCGCCGCCCGAGCCCTCGATCTCCAGCCGCAGGCTGCGTCCGGGCTCCCCGGCGGGCACCAGGTGCGGGCGGACGCCGGGCGTGGCCAGACCGGCCCGGCGCCGGGCCGCCAGCGCACCCGGCAGCATCCGCGCCGCGAGGTCGATCATGCGGTTGAGATGGCGCGCGGCGGGCGGCTCGTACGGATAGTCCACCGCCTCGGCGATGTCCTCCGCGTGGACCCAGCACTCGAACGCCCGGTCCAGCATCGCGTCCCGCAGGGGCAGCTCGAAGTCGCCGTACGAGACCGGCATCCCGCCCGCGTCCCCGGTGAACGACACGGTCCGCACGATGCCGTGGCTCTGCTCCCGCCAGGGCGCTCGCACCAGGCGGGTGGGCGGGTAGTGCGAGGCCCGCCAGTACGCCTCGGTGCGGGCGGCCGGCGCGCTGCTGGGCGCGGTGACGTCGCCCATCGGGTCGGCGAGGCCCAGGGTGACGGCGACCGTGCCGTCCACCGTCAGCAGGTGGGCGAGGACCCCGGCGACGGTGGTGCGGCGGCTCGCGGGGCCGTCGGCCTCGAACCAGCGCAGCCGGACCGGCGTGTGCCAGTCGGCGTCCCCGATGTCCTGGAGCAGCGCGTCCAGCCGTGCGGTCTCGGCGTCGTACGGGGTGGCCCACTCGGGCACCGGGATGCGCGGCGGGCGCCGCTCCAGGCAGCCGTCCAGGACGCGGGTGCGCAGGGCGGGGTCCAGGTCGAGGCTCTCCGGGCGCTGGAGCAGCGTGACGGCCTCGCGCAGCCGCAGGGCCTCGTCGGCGCAGGCGGCGCAGTCCCCGATGTGCTCCTCGACGGCCGCCGCCTCCTCGGGCGAGCAGGCGGCCAGGGCCCACGCCCCGAGCAGCGACGTCAGCACGTGATGCTCCAGCACGGCCGGCACCACATCGGGCAGCGCCCGGCCGCCGTCCTCGACGGAAACCCGGGGCAACGGTATCCGCGGCCCACCGCCGTCCCCCTCACCGGAACCACCGGAACCACCGGGCACCCCGGTCCCACCGATCCCGCTAGCACCACCGGGGACGCCGAGGTCGCCGGAGCCGCCGGGACCGCCGGACACGCCCGCGGCGGTGTCCTCGTCGTTCTCGTCGTTCTCGTCGTGGGCCGTCATGCCGCACCCCCGTATCCCGGCGGAGCGCCGGGTGACTGCGGGGCGGTGGCCGCGTCGCGGGCGGTGGACAGGAGCTGGAGGCCCAGGCGCAGGCGGCGGCGGGCCTCGTCCTCCGTGACGCCGAGGTCGGCGGCGGTCTGGCGGTAGTCGCGGCGCTGGAAGTAGGCCAGCTCCAGGGCGGCGCGCAGCGGGGCCGGCATGGACTGGACGATGTAGTCGGCGCGGGCGGCGACCGAGGCGTGGCGCACCTTGAGCTCCAGCTCCTCGGCGGTGCCCGGGCCCCCGCGGGCGAGGGCGGCCGTCTCGGTGGCACGCAGCCGCTGGACGGCGAAACGGTGGGTGAGGGTGGCCACCCAGGTGCGCAGCGGCCCCTGCCGGGGGTCGTAGGCGTCGGGGTGCTCCCAGACGTGGGCGAAGACGTCGCGTGTGATGCGGTCGGCGGCGCGCTCGTCGTCGAGCACGCGGTGCGCCAGACCGTGCACGAGCGAGGCGAACCGGTCGTACAGCTCGCCCAGGGCGGCGGCCTCGCCGCGGGCGAGTCGCTGCTGCATCTTGCGGTCCCAGCGCATCGGTACGTCCCTCTTCGCCATGCGGCCCTCCACCCCCTCTTCCCTCCGCCGTCCAGCCTGCGGCCGTTCTCTCCCCGAATGTAGTCGGCACGTCCGACAGCGCACGCCCCTTTGTGGCAATGTGCGCCCCCGGCCCGCTACGGGTGGTAAGGGGTTCTACTACCCTCGACTGTGCGACCAGATCCGATCGAGAAAGATCGAAAGAGATCGAACAGGATCGAAACAGTCGGAAACAAGCCGACTCTGATCGGGCCTCGTTTCCGGTCAGGTGTTTGCGGGAACGGCCGCTGGGCAGGCGCGCGGCCAAGAAGCGAAGGCATGGCTTCCGTTTCGGGTGAATCCAGACGATCCGGCGAATGAAGGGCATGGTGGTGACGTTCAATGTGACCGGCGGCGAGCAGGGCCAGTGGGCCGTGCTCCAGGTGTCGGGCGAACTGGATCTGGTGACGTCACCGGTGCTGCGGCAGCGCGTGCACGACGAGGTCGCCGAGGGGCGGCACAGCCTTGTCCTGGACCTTTCCGAGGTCCTGTTCTGCGACTCCAGCGGCGTCGGGGTGCTCATCGCCTCCCGGCGGCTCATCCGCTCCTGCCAGGGCCGGCTGCGCCTGATACTGCCGGCCCAGGGAGCCGCCGACGGCTCCCACGTCAACCGCGTCCTCGGCGCGCTGGGAGTACGCCGGCTCTTCGACTGCCACCCCGACCTCGCCTCGGCGACCGGGGACGAGCCGCGGCCCCTGTCCGCGTAACCCCATGTCCGCGTAACCCCCTGTCCGCGTAAGTCGCGCCCGCGGCGGCGCCCGGCGTCGTACGCTCCGGGCGAGACGCACCCGACACCGACGTGAGGCGGCCGGAACAACCATGGTCAACAGCGAGTACGAACGCAGGATCGCCGCGCGGTTCAGCATCTTCGACCAGGACGGCAACGGCTACATCGACCGTTCTGACTTCAGCGGGGCGGCCAAGGCGCTGCTCGCCGAGTTCGACGTCGCGGCCCGGTCCGACAAGGGGCAGGCCCTCTACGGCGGCGCGGAGGCCCTCTGGCAGGGGCTCGCGGGCATCGCCGACCGGGACGGCGACCAGCGCATCACCCGCGAGGAATTCGTCACCGGGGCGGTCAAGCGCCTGCGGGACAGGCCGGAGCGGTTCGCCGAGATCGCCCGCCCCTTCCTGCACGCCGCGCTGTACGTCGCCGACGCGGACGGCGACGGATCCGCCACCGTCGCGGAGACCGCGCGCCTGCTCACCGCCCTCGGCGTGCCCGAGGACACCGCGCGTGAGGTCGCCGGCGGTCTCGACGCGGACGGCGACGACAAGGTGGGCGAGGCGGAGATCGTCCCGGCCTTCGCGCAGTACTTCACCGTGCCCGAGTAAGCAGCGGATGTCGCGGATCGTGGCAGAGCGGTGTCACTGAGCGTTGATACCGGGTTGTGTCCACCGTGTCACCCGTCACGGCCCGGAGTCGGTGCCACGCTCCGGTACCTTGTGTGGGATGCGAGTGGTCGCGAGCGCCAGCCGTGCCGGAGCAGCCCCAGGGGCGGCTCCGGAACCGGCGGTGCGCGCCTTGCCCCGCAGGGCGGAAAGGCCGTCGGCCGCCGCCTGTTCGACTCCCCGGAATGCGCGTCGCACAGTATGCCGCACGGGTACTCCTTCGCGCTGGAATATGCCCGAAGCGCTTGTTGGGGTGACTGTACGTCAACCATGCTGTCCCACAACGGAATCACGGTCCGTGATCCCGTCCCCGGCCGTTGATCTGGCCATGCTGAGAATGGCTACGATCGTGGCCCACGTGAGGCGCGAGCCTTTGTGTCCGCCGGTTCGGATGGTGTGAGCGGTGCAGATGCTTCAAGTGCAGCTGGAGGTCCGGCCCGACCCCTCGGAAGTGGGACGTGCCCGGCGGTGGGCGCGCTCACGGCTCGCCGGGTCGGCGATACGGGCCGACGAGTCACTCGCCGAGACGCTGGTCCTGCTCGTCTCCGAGCTGGTCACCAACGCCGTGGTGCACACGGGCCGTTCGGCCGTGCTGCGGCTGGTGCTGCCGGAGGCCGCGCCCGGGGAGCCGGGGGAGCCGGGCAAACCCGAGGAGACCACCGTCCGTCTCGAGGTGGACGACGCCAGCGACCTTGCCCCGGTGCCCCGTTGTGTGGACGACGAGGCGACGGGCGGCCGGGGCCTCGCCCTCGTCGACGGGCTCGCCGACCGCTGGGGCTGGAGCCGGGAGGGCACCGGCAAGCGCATCTGGTGCGAACTGGACCGCTGCGCCGAACGCGAGGAGGCCGCACCGGCGTGCGGGAGCGGCGGCGGCGCGGTGGCGTACGAGGGGTACGAGGGGTACGCCTACGAGGTCGTGTAGCCGCCGGCGGTGACGCGGCAGTGCGCCGGGCGTGCTTCCGTGCGCGGCCCCGACGAACGTGGGCGCAAGGGATGAAACGGCCCTTGCTGGTTGACGGATCGTGACCGTTTCCTCACGCTTGTAGACAACGATTCGCCGCGAGGGGACGACGAGGGCCCGGTGACGGGGCCCTCGGCGAGTGTGGGTCGTGATTCGGCGGCGGTTCCCCCGGGGGCGACGGGAGCCGGGCGGGAGCGCCGGAGTCGGGTGGTGGCGCGCGATGCCGTGCTCGGGGCGACAGCGCCGCGCCGCCGGCCGACACATCTCCGTACCCCCCTCCCGCGGGCGCCGCTCATTCTCCACAGGCTGTGGACAACTCCGTCCGGAAGGTCCTCCGGTACCCGGTCGGCGTGACCCCCAGTGCCGCCTGGAGGTGCTGCCGCATCGACTGGGCCGTGCCGAACCCCGAGTCCCGGGCCACCTGGTCGACGGAGAGGGTGCTGGACTCCAGCAGGTGCCGGGCCCGTTCCACCCGCTGCCGGGTGAGCCACTGGCCCGGACTGACGCCGACCTCCTCGCGGAAGCGGCGCGTGAAGGTGCGTACCGACATCGACTCCTGGGCGGCCATGTCCCGCAGTTGGATCGGCTCGCCGAGGCGGCCGAGCGCCCAGGCGCGGGCTCCGGTCGTGGAGGACTGCTGCGGATCGGGCACCGGCCGCTCGATGTACTGCGCCTGCCCGCCGTCCCGGTGCGGCGGTACGACGGTGCGGCGGGCCACCTCGTTGGCGACCGCCGTGCCGTGGTCCCGGCGCACGATGTGCACGCACAGGTCGATGCCGGCCGCGACCCCGGCCGAGGTCAGCACGTCGCCGTCGTCGACGAACAGCACGTCGGCGTCCACCCTGATCTGCGGGAACAGCCGCTGGAAGTGCTCGGCGGAGGACCAGTGCGTGGTCGCCGGACGGCCGTCCAGATACCCGGCGGCGGCCAGCACGAACCCGCCCGTGCAGATCGCGACGAGCCGGGTGCCGGGCCGGATCAGCTCCAGCGCGGCGGCCAGTTCACCGGTCAGCACCCCGTCGTCGTAGACCGGGCCCAGTTCGTAGGAGGCGGGGACGACGACGGTGTCGGCGGTGGCCAGCGCCTCGGGGCCGTTCTCGACCAGGATCGCGAAGTCGGCGTCCGTCTCGACCGGGCCCGGCGGCCGGACCGAGCAGGTCACCACCTCGTACAGCGGGCGCTTCCGCTCGTCGCGGGCGAGGCCGAAGATGCGCTGCGCGATGCCCAGCTCGAACGGGAGCAGGCCGTCCAGGGCCAGGACGACGACACGGTGCGGGCGGGGCGGGCTGTCGGGCGTCATGGCCCGATCCTAGCGAACACTGACCTTCGGGCCACTCGTTCGGACGGTACCGCTGCCCGAAGCTCAATGACGTGACCCAGACAACCGACGCCGCCGCAGCACCCGTACACCGGCCGAAGCCCGCCGGGCCGCGCCGCCGCCCGCGCATCCACCGTGCCTGGTGGGTCGCCGCGGTCACGTTCGTGACGATCATCGGTGCCGCCGCCTTCCGTTCCCTCCCCGGCATCCTCATCGACCCGCTGCACGAGGACTTCGGCTGGTCGCGCGGCACGATCGGCGCCGCCGTCTCCGTCAACCTCGCGCTCTACGGGCTCACCGCGCCCTTCGCCGCCGCGCTCATGGACCGCTTCGGCATCCGGCGGGTGGTCGCCGTCGCCCTCGCCGTGATCGCGCTGGGCTCCGGGCTGACGGTGTGGATGGACTCCGCCTGGCAGCTCATCCTCTGCTGGGGCCTGCTGGTCGGTCTCGGCTCCGGCTCCATGGCCCTGGCCTTCGCCGCCACCGTCACCAACCGCTGGTTCACCGAGCGGCGCGGCCTGGTCACCGGCGTCCTCACCGCCGCCTCCGCCTCCGGACAGCTGATCTTCCTGCCGCTGCTGTCCTGGATCGTCGAGACGTACGACTGGCGCCCGGCGGCCGTCACCGTCGCCCTCGCCGCGCTCGCCGTCATCCCCTTCGTCTGGCTCCTCCTGCACGACCACCCGGCCGACGTCGGGCAGAAGCCGTACGGCGCCGAGGAGTTCGTACCCAAGCCGCCGCCCGTCCGCGGGGCCGCGCGCCGTGCGCTCACCGTCCTCTTCTCCGCCGTCCGCACCGGCCCCTTCTGGCTCCTCGCCGGGACCTTCGCGATCTGCGGCGCCTCCACCAACGGCCTGATCCAGACCCACTTCGTGCCCGCCGCGCACGACCACGGCATGCCGCTGACGGCCGCCGCCTCGCTGCTCGCGGTCATCGGCGTGTTCGACGTGGCCGGCACGATCGCCTCCGGCTGGTTCACCGACCGCTTCGAACCGCGCCGTCTGCTCGCCGTGTACTACGCCCTGCGCGGCGTCTCCCTCCTCTTCCTCCCGATCCTGCTGGCGCCCACCGTCCACCCCCCGATGATCTTCTTCATCGTCTTCTACGGCCTCGACTGGGTCGCCACCGTCCCGCCCACCCTCGCCCTGTGCCGCGAGCACTACGGCGAGGACAGCGCGATCGTCTTCGGCTGGGTGCTGGCCTCCCACCAGGTGGGCGCCGCCCTCGTCGCCTTCCTCGGCGGCGTGGCCCGCGACACCTTCGGCTCCTACGACGTGGTCTGGTACGCCTCGGGCGCGCTGTGCGCGGCGGCGGCCCTGATGGCGCTGGTGATCCGGCGCCGGCCGACCGCGGTGGCATCGGGGGTCTGAGCGGGTCGTAGGGTGCGGGCATGGGGTGGGGGAGAACGGGGAAGGCCGGCGAACGCCGGCCGGCCCGGCCGAACGAGGAGTGGAACCGGGCGATCGCGCTGTGCGCGGGGCAGGTGCCACTGGTGTGGCTGGCGTGGTGGTTCGCCACGCAGGCGGGCCGGGACGACTACGACTACGGGGGCGGCGGCTACCTGGGCATCTGCTGCGTGCCGCTGATCCTGCCGTTCGTCGGCCTCCTCCACGCGGCCGTACAGATCGCACCCGCCGCGGCCCTGGCCCGCCTGCGGCCCCGCACCTCTCCGGGCCCCGAGTGGGCCTGGCACCTGGCCGGGTCCGTACTGATCGGCGCCGGCTGGTCGGCGCTGGGGCTCCTGCTGTGGGGATGGCCGGTCACCGACACCCTCCCGTGGTTCGCCGGGGTCGGTGTCCTGCCGGTGCTGGTCCTCCACTCCCTGCGCGGACGACCGTGGGGAGGAGGGGGCGTCTGGCTCCGATCCGCGGGCGCGAGCTTCGTCCTCTTCGTGGTGTGCGGAGTGGCGGCCGCCTCCTTGGCCGACGACTACGAACCCCCTCAGCTGTCCGCCGCGCGGCTCGCCGGGGAGTGGCGGGGCGAGGACGGGGACGTGTTGCGGCTGGCGCCGGGCGGCCGGGCCGAGTTGACCCGCGTACCGGCCCACAACGACGTCGACGAGGAGGGGGACTTCTCCCTGTGCGACGGGACCGGCACGTGGACGTTCGAACAGGACAGCCAGTTGCAGGACAGCGATCGCGACGGCGTCCTCGTGCGCCCCGACGGCGAGTGCGGCCAGGAGACGTACTGGACGATCGGCGGCACCGAGCGGAGCCCCGAACTGTTCGTCCTGTTCGGCGACCCGGACGCCGGTGACCTGCGCATCCTCAGCAGGGACTAGCCGGGCAGGCGGGACACCCGCACCGCCTCGCGCTTCGTGACCGCCTTGGCGATCCGCTCCGCGTCGATCGCCAGCTCGCGGAGCATGCCGCTGATGGGGTTGGTGAAGCCGGTGAAGTACAGGCCGGGGGCGTCGGGCGGGGTGCTGCCGCCGCGCGCGACCGGTCTGCCGCGGCCGTCGAGGACGCCGAGGTCCCCGACCAGCCCCTCCAGGCCCCGCCGATACCCCGTGGCGGCGATCACCGCGTCCGGGGCGAGGCGGGTGCCGTCGGCCAGGAGGATCTTGCCGTCCTCGAAGCCGTCCACCGCGGCGACGACCTCCACCCGGCCGCCGCGCACCGCGTCGATCAGACCCACGTCCTGCACCGGGATGGCACCCTCGGCCACCCGGCTGTAGAGCCCGGTGCCGGGACGCGGCAGCCCCTGCGCCGACAGGTCGGGCACGCTGATCCGGGCCAGCGGCCGGGCCAGCCGGTCCACCAGCGCGACCGGCAGCCGCCGGCACAGGACGCCGGTGTACTGGGCCGCCCACCCGGCGGTCGAGCGGCGGACGATGTGCGGCGCCGTGCGCACGGCGAGCCGGACCCGGGCGGCGCCGCCCTCCACCAGGTCCACGGCGATCTCGGCACCGGTGTTGCCGACGCCGACGACCAGGACGTCCCGGCCCGCGTACGGGGCCGCGTCGCGGTACTCGGCGGCGTGCCGGAACTCTCCGGTGTACGTGTCCCGGCCGGGCCAGTCCGGCACGCGCGGGGTGTGGTTGAACCCGGTGGCGACCACGACCGCGGACCCGGTCAGCTCGCGTCCCCCGGAGGCGTGCAGCAGCCAGCCGCCGCCGGACGCGCGCTCGACGCGGAAGACCTCCACGCCGGTGACGATCTCCAGCTGGTGGTACTCGACGTACTTCTCCAGATACCGCACCACGTCGTCCCGGGACACCCACCGCCCGAACCGGCGCGGCATCGCGAGGCCGGGCAGCGCGGACAGCCGCCGCGTGGTGTGCAGCCGCAGCCGGTCGTAGTGGCGCCGCCACGAGTCGCCGACGTGGTCGGCGCGCTCCAGGACCACCGCCCGCAGGCCGCGGGCGCGCAGCGCCTGGGCGACGGCGAGGCCGCCGGGACCCGCGCCTATGACGTACACGGGGCGGTCCGCGGGGTGTGCGGGCTGCGGTTCAGCGGACGCTGTGGAGTCGGCCATGCGGCGAGCGTAATCGCGCTCCGGGTTGATGGGTCTCGGTCAAGACCGGAATCGGTTGCGGATCGGTCACGACCGGCGCGGGTCCGCTTCAATGGCCGGATGGCCCACACACGTACGCACGCCCTCGACCCCTCCCCGACCGAACCCCGCGGACACGGTCTGCGCCTGCGCTCCTGGGACCCCGGCTCGGACGCCGACGCGGAGGCGTGGCTGCGCGGCTGCCTGGACCCCGAGTTCCAGCGCTGGAACACCCCGCTCAAGCTGTGGACCGACCTCGCGGGGGCCCGCGAGTCGCTGCGCGGCCGGGCTCGGGACGAGGCCGACGGCAGATCGGTGTCCTTCCGCGTCACGGACGCGGAGAGCGGGGCGACGCTGGGGCACATGGGCGTCAACGAGATCAGCCGGCCGATGAAGGTGGCCCGGGTCGGCTACTGGGTGCTCCCCGAGGCCCGCGGCCGGGGCGTCGCCGGCCGCGCCCTGCTGCTCGCCTCGCGCTGGGCCTTCGCGGAACTCGGCCTGCACCGCCTGGAACTGGGCCACGCGGTCGGCCACGACGCCTCCTGCCGCATCGCGGAGAAGTGCGGCTACCCCGGCGAGGGCACGCTGCGCGAGGCCATGTTCCAGACCGGCCGCCACGACCGCTTCCGCGACGTACACCTCCACGCCCGCCTCGCCACGGACACGGAACCGTCGGCACCGCCGTCACGCTGACGAGCGCCGGACGCGCCGGACCGCGCGCCGCCCCCGTGGGACCGGTACCCGGGGCGTGCCCGTGGAGGGCTTTGGCATCTTGTGCCCGGGCACCCGGGGCGGCCGGGCGTCTCGTGCCAGGGGAGGCTCGGGTGTTCCGCGCCCGCAGCCGCCGGGGCGCCTTGCGCCCATGGAGCCCCGGCGCCCCGTGCCGGTGGCGCCCCGTGCCTGCGGCCGGTCCGGTGTTCCGTGCCTACGGCCGGTCCGGCGTTCCGTGCCTACGGCCGGTCCGGCGTCCCGTGCCTATTGCCGCCCCGGCGTCCCGTGCCCACGGCCCGCCCGGCGCCCGCCGCTCACGGCCACAGCAGCCGCTGCTGCCAGCCGGCTTCGTTCTCCGTCCGCCGGTAGGCGAGGCGGACGTGGCGTCTGTGGGGCTCGCCCTGGAAGAACTCCACCTCGTGCGGGCGAAGGCGGTACAGGGTCCAGGTCGGGGCGGGTGCCGTCGGTTCGCGGGCGGCGCGCTGCCAGGCCGCCTCCGAGGCGCGGGTCAGTTCGTCCGGCGAGTCCAGCTCCGCGCTCTGCCTGCCGGTGAGGGCCGCGGCCAGCGCGCCCGTCGACCGCGCGTGCAGGTCGGCCATCGCCTCCTCGGCCGGAGCCGCGGCGACCGGGCCGCGCACCCGCACCTGGCGGCCCAGCACCGGCCAGTAGAAGGCGAGCGCGGCATACGGGCGCCCGGCCAGCTGGCGGCCCTTGCGGCTGTCGGCGTGCGTGGCGAAGGACCAGCCGCCCGCGTCCGCGCCGTGCAGCATCACGATGCGTACGTCGGGCAGCCCGTCGGCGTCGGCCGTCGCCAGCGACACGGTGTGCGGCTCGGTCTGGCCGGCGGCCACCGCCTCCGCGAACCAGCGCGTGAACAGGTCCACCGGGTCGCCGGGGGCGCCGGAGGGGTCGAAGGGCGGCAGCTCGGTGACCGCGGGGTCCCACACCCGCAGCGACCTCAGCAGCTCGTGGACGCTCTTCACACCGAGCCGAGGTCGGAGGAGACCCAGCGCTCGGGCCGCATCCGCACGATGACCTGCTCGCCGTGGTTCGCCGTGGCGAAGGCGACGTACCCGTCGACCTTCTCGGCGGGGAGGTAGCGGGCGGAGAGCTCCCGCAGCTTCTCCTCGGTGGCGGGGACCGTGTCGACGACCGGGCCCTCCACGGAGACGTACCGGATGGTGGGCTCCAGCCGGTCGACCATCAGCGAGAACCGGCCCGCGGCGCGGATCCGCTGGTTCTTGCGGCTGTCGAGCCCGGTCATGATCCACACGTCGCCGCCGGGTTCGTACTGGTACCAGATCGGCACGGTCAGCGGAGCGCGGCCGGCTTCCGCGTCGACCGCGAGCGCGGCGATGTGCGGTTCGGCCAGGAACTTCTCACGCTCTTCGCGGGTCAGGGCCATCGTGGTCTCCTCCAGCGGGTACGGGCGTCGGTGCTGAGCACAACACCGGCCGGGTGCAAGGCTGTTCCCCGATCCTGGCCGTCGCGGGGCCGAACTTCGAGGCGTGTTTCGTCGTGTCGGTGCGGCCGGGGGGGCGCGGGACACGGTCGCCGAGTTCGGGCGGGCGGTCGGCGGGCGGGGCTGGTGAGGTGGTGCCGGAGGCGCGGCGAAGTGGTGGAGCGGTAGAGCGGTGGAGCGATACAGCGGTGGGGCGGTGGAGCTGACGGGCGTGGTGCCTGGCGTACGGCCCGGCGTACTACTTCGTGGGCTTCTTGCCGGTGACGCCCAGGTACATCAACAGGGCCAGATTCGGCTTGAGTTCCGCCTGCTTGACGCCCCAGGAGGAGAAACCCTTCTGGTGGGAGGCGACGGCCGCGAGCATCACGACCAGGGAACCCGCGATCGCCGCCGGGTTCACGTCCTTGTCGACCTTGCCCTTGGCCTGGAGGTCGGCGACGGAGTCCGCGAGGGAGGAGTTCACCGAGTTGAGGATCTTCATACGGATCTTGGAGAAACGTTTATCCCCTTCGGCCGCACCGAGATCGACCACGCGGAGAATCGCGTCGTTCTTCCGCCAGAACTCCATGAAACCGTCGACGAGTTCCTGCGCCGTGTGCCAGCCGGCCTTGCCGACCCACGAACGGCCCGCCGTCAGCCCGGCCAGCGACGCGCTCTCGGCGGCCATGGTCTCGGCGATCTCCAGCACGGCGCCCTCGACGTCCGGGAAGTACTGGTAGAAGGTCGCGGGCGAGGTGCCGGCCTTGCGGGCGACATCGATGACTTTGACATCGCGATAGGGGGAGGAGCTGAGCATTTCGCTGAGGCAGTCGAGCAGTTTCTGCCGGGTCGCCTGCCCACGTCGACCGGCCACGCGGCCGTCGACGGTACGCACTTGTCCTGTCATGCCGTCAGCTTACCGACGGGCGATCCGAGCGCGATTCGGCCGACTGCAAATGGGGTGCGAGGGCCCGAGAGGCCCTTTGGGCCGGGAGATGCTGGTGCGCCGGTCTGCGCGGCGCGGGCGACGCGGCTACGTTGACGGCATGGCTGAAAACGGGGCATCCGAGAAGAGGGCGACCGCCCGTCCGTCCGACCGCCCGGAGGGCACGCCCTGCTGGGTGGAGGCACAGCTCTCCGACGTCGAGGCGGGCAGACGCTTCTACGGCGAGCTGTTCGGCTGGACCTTCGAGGAGATGACGGAGTCCCTGCGGGCGTCCCTGGACGGTGAGCCGGTCGCCGGTCTTGTCCGCAAGACGGACGGGCGGATGCCCACCGTGTGGACCGTGTACTTCCACACCCCGGACGCCCGCGCGCTCGCCCAACGGATCCGGGCGGCCGGGGGTCAGGTCGTCACCCCGCCCCACGAGGTCGGCGACCTGGGGACCAGCGCCCTCGCCGCCGATCCCGAGGGCGCCGTCTTCGCGCTCTGGGAGCCGGACGGCCACCCCGGCTTCGGGCGCCGGCACGAGCCCGGCACCTTCGCCTGGGCCGAGCTGTACGCCCGCGACACCGACGCCGCGAACGCCTTCTACGGCGACCTGTTCCGCGACGCCCTCTTCGGCCCGGACGCCGACCCCGACTTCGGCCGCGCCCCGGTCTCCGGCGTCTTCCCCGCCGAGATGCCGCCGCACTTCCTCGTCCACTTCCTGGTCCGGGACGTCGAGGCCGCCCTCGGGACGGTGGCCCGGCTCGGCGGCCGGGTGCGGGTCCCGCCCTTCGAGACGTCGTACGGGAGGGCGGCGGTGGTCTCGGACGGCCAGGGGGCGTCGTTCGCGCTGCTCCAGCGCTGAACCGGCGCCGGGCAGCGGAGTCCAGGCGCCCGGGATATGACGAGACACCCCGATTGTCCCCAGGTTCGCCACCAGCGCCTCGGACAGGAAGAATCAGGGTGCGTGGCGCCACGCAGGTGCGGTGGTGAGACGCTGCACTTCGGTCGCGTACATAAGTGGGTGGCGCGGCCCGTACGGGGAGGTGGCAGGCAAGTGGTGGATCAGCTGATGCAGCACGATCCGCGGCGGATCGGGCCGTTCGAGGTGCTGGGCCGGCTCGGGGCCGGCGGCATGGGGCTGGTCTTTCTCGCGCGCTCGGCGTCCGGGCGGCGCGTGGCGATCAAGACGGTGCGCACGGAACTGGCGGAGGACCAGCTGTTCCGCGTCCGCTTCACGCGCGAGGTGGAGGCGGCCCGCGCGGTCTCGGGCTTCTACACGGCGGCCGTGGTCGACGCCGACCCGCGCGCCGCGGTGCCGTGGCTGGCCACGGCGTACGTCCCCGCGCCCTCCCTCGAGGAGATAGTGAACGAGTGCGGGCCGCTCCCGGCCCAGGCGGTGCGCTGGCTGGCGGCGGGCGTCGCGGAGGCGCTCCAGTCGATCCACGGCGCGGGCCTGGTCCACCGCGACCTCAAGCCCTCCAACGTCCTCGTCGTCGAGGACGGCCCCCGCGTGATCGACTTCGGCATCGCGTCCGGCGTCTCGAACACCCGTCTGACCATGACGAACGTCGCCGTCGGCACCCCCGCCTACATGTCCCCGGAGCAGGCGAAGGACTCCCGCAGCGTCACCGGCGCCAGCGACGTGTTCTCGCTCGGCTCGATGCTGGTCTTCGCCGCCACCGGGCACCCGCCCTTCCACGGGGCCAACCCGGTCGAGACCGTCTTCATGCTGCTGCGCGAGGGCCCCGACCTCGAAGGACTCCCGGACGAGCTGCGTCCGCTCATCGAGTCCTGTATGCAGATGGAGGCCACCGGCCGCCCCAACCCCGCCGACCTCCAGGCCCAGCTCGCCCCGCACCTCTTCGGCTCCGGCTCCGACGACAGCGGTACGGCGTCGGCGTGGCTGCCCGAGCGTGCGGTCAGCCTGATCGAGGGCCGCCGGGGTGGCCGCCCCGCCGTCAGGCCCGCCCCCTCCGGCGGACGCGGCCCGGGCCCGTCCGGCGCCCGCCCGGCCGTACCGGCGCCCCAGCTGCCGCCGCCGCCCGCACACGACCCCGTCGTACCGGCGCCGCCCTCGCGCGGACCGTCCGTCCCCGCGCCCGTCGGCGCGCCCGACGCCGGACCGGTCCGGCTGGCCGGCGGGGCGGTGCCCATCGGGCCCGGCCCGCGCGTCGCCGACATGCGCGCCGCCGCCGTCGCGGCACCCCCGCCGGAGTCCGCCCTCACCGCCTCCTGGTCCCGGGTGCGCCCCGGCGTCAACGGCGCCGACCCGGCGCTGCCCGCCGCCCCGCCCGCGCCCACCGCGCCGCCCGAGGCGTCACCGGCCGGCTGGCGCCCCTGGCGCTTCCGCATGTCCAACGACGTCTGGGGCACCCCCCGCGTCGCCGAGGACCTCGTCTACGTCACCTCCTTCGAGGTGCACGCCCTGGACGTGGCCACCGGACGCCGCCGCTTCAAGACCCGGGACGTCGCCTGGTCGATGGCGGTCGCGGACGGCCGTATCCACGCCTCCGACGGCCCGACCCTGTTCGCCCTCGACGCCCGCGAGGGCGGCGACCTCTGGCGCGTCCAGACCGACGCCTGGGTGTACTCCCTCCAGGCCGAGCGCGGCACCGTCGTCACCGCCACCCGCGGCGGCGGCGTCCAGGGGTGGGAGACCTCCGGCGGCCAGAAGCTCTGGGAGATCACCGGCGCCCAGACCGACTTCGAGTCCCCGGAGGCCGGCGCCGCCCTCCACGACGGCACGGTGTACGTCTGGCAGGACGCCCGGCTGCGCGCCCTGGACGCGCGCACCGGCGACGAGAGATGGTCGTACCCCATCGGCGACGCGGCCTCCTGCGGCGGCGTCCCCGTCCGCGTCACCCAGGCACCCGACGGATACGTCTACGTCGCGGCCGGCACCCGGGTCCTCGCCCTGGAGGTCGCCTCCGGCCACGTCCGCTGGCACTTCGAGGCGCCCGCGGTCTTCCTCGCCCCGCCCGCCTTCGTACCCGGCCCCGCGGTGACCGGCGGCGGCGTCTACCTCGCCGACTACCTCGGCACGGTGTACGCCCTCGACGCCACCGACGGCCGCGACCGCTGGCGCATCGCGACGGAGGCCCGCTCCTCGACCGACCCGGTCCTGGTCGCCGCGGGCCACGTCCACGTGGGCAGCGGCAAGGGCCTCTACACCCTGGACGCGGTCACCGGCACTCCCAAGTGGCGCTTCCAGGCGGGCGGCGACATCGTGGGCGCCCCCGCGGTCGCCGAGGGCCGCATCCACTTCGGCTCCACGGACCACCTGCTGTACACGCTCAAGGCCGACGACGGCCGCCTCCGCTGGAAGCTCGCGACCGGCGGCGAGATCACCGGCTCCCCGGTCGTCCGCGACGGCATCGTCTACGCCTGCAGCAAGGACCGCTGCGTGTACGCCCTCGACGCGGAGAAGGGCACGGGGACGGCCCGGACCACCTGAGCCCGGGGCACTGGTCCGCTCAGGCCGGCTTGCGCCAGACGGAGACGTGCTTGTCGGAGTCCTGGGTGAACGGCGACCCGTCCCAGTCCGCGACGCGGCGCTCCAGCTCCAGGCCGGCCAGCCGGGCCATCAGGTCCAGCTCGGCCGGCCAGGCGTACCGGTGCCGGGAGTTGTCGCGGCGGTACTGGCCGGCGTCGTCGCGGGTGAAGTGGTTCGAGACGAGGATCTGCTCGACCAGGTCGAAGGTGTCGATACCGAGGTGCCGGTCGGACACGTCGAACGGCACCGCGACCTGACCGGGCGGCAGGCGCCGCAGCGGCGGCACGCCCAGCTCGATGACGAACCGGCCGCCGGGGCGCAGATGGCGTGCGGCGTTGCGGAAGCACTCGACCTGCTCGTCCTGGGTGAGCAGGTTCGTGATCGTGTTGTAGACGAGGTAGACCAGGGCGAACTCGCCGGGGACGACGGTCTTCGCCATGTCCCCGATGGTCACCGGGAGGGTGTCCTCGTCGGTCTTGCGCCGCAGTACGGCGGCCATGTGCTCGGACAGTTCGATGCCCGTGACCGGTACGCCGCGTTCCCTGAGCGGGACGCCCACGCGGCCGGTTCCGATGGCGAATTCGAGGGCCCGGCCGTCTCCGGCGAGCCCGGCGAGAAAGTCGAGAGTCGGTCCGAGGACGGCGGCCGAGGAGTTCTCGGCCTCCTCGGCGTCGTAGCGGTCGGCGGTCGCACGGGTCCACAGCTCACTGCTCGTCACGGGCGGCCACTCTGCCGGGTCGCGGCGCGCCCTGTCGACGCATTTACGACCACGACCGCGGCGGCTCCCCTCCGCGCCGCCGCGGCCGATCCCCCCGTGCGGGAAGAAGGTCTACTTGCCGTCCCGGTCCAGGGCGGGCGGGGTGGGCATGTTGTTGTCCATCGTCTTGATGGCGTCCTTGGCCGGCGGCGCGGGCATGTTGTTGTCCTGCGTGGTGACGGTCTCGTCCGAGGCCGGCGGCGCGGGCATGTTGTTGTCCTGCGGAGTGGCGACCGCTTCTTCCTTCTTGTCGCTCATGTGCTTGCTCCTCTGCGAAGTTGAACGAGTGAGGAAAGCCCGTCCGGTAGCTCCCCCGAGGGCCACCGGACGGGCGTTCGGAGCCGCACACTAACCCGTCGGCTCGCTGGTCACCCGTCTGCCCCCCGACGCGACGGCGTGACAGGAACGAGCGTGACGGAGGGCGATAAACGAATGCTGAACGGCCCTGTTACCCGCCTCAGGCCGCTGTCGCGGGCTTCAGCAGCGCTCGTACGGCGTCTGCCTCCGGAGAACCGTTGGCCTCGTAGAGGTTGAGCGCCTCGCGCCAGCACGCCTTTCCCCGGTCCACCTCTCCGAGACCGCTCAGGGAATGCCCCAGGAGTTTCAGAACGTTGCCGCGCATCTGGTCACCGCCGATGCAGCCAAGGGCCAGGGCCTGTTCGGCGTGCTGCGCGGCCGGACCGGGGCGGTGGGCCGACAGGTGGGTCTCGGCGATCCTGAAGTGGGTGGTGCCCGCCCACAGCCGCTGCCTGTGGTCCACGAAGATGGTCAGGGCCTGCGAGAACTGCGCGAGAGCGTCGATGTGACGGCCGGCTGTCACGAAGGCGACGCCCAGGGCGTAATGACCGTTGGCCAGACGCATCGTGCTGCCGACCTGGACGTGCACGGCAAGGCCGTTCTGCGCGAACTCGATGGCCTTGGAGGTGTTGCCCATCCCCATGTAGGCACGCGAGAGATTGCACAGGGCGGTCGCCTCGCACAGGCCATTACCGGCGGCCCGGAATCCCTTGATGGCTTGGTCGAAGAACACCTTGCCGTCGGAGTACCGGTGTTGATGCAGGGCGGTGAGACCGCAGTCCTGCGCGGCCCAGCTCGCGGCCGTGGGGTCCGCCGCGGCAGTTGCCCGCTCCATGGCGAGACGCGCCTCTTCCGAGGCCTGCTGGATGCGGCCGGACACCAGCAGGAACCCGGTGAGCGCGATGCGTGCCCTGCCCTCCGCGCGGGTGTCACCCACCGCCTGCGTCGCTTCGCGCATGGCCACGGCCGTCGCCTCGTACTGCCGGGAGTTGGCCCCCGACTCCGCCAGATCCCGCGCGGCCCACAGGAGATCGACGGCACGGCGCAGCCTCTCCGTCCCGGCGGCCTGGCGTACACACGCCAGCAAGGCAGACGACTCCGTGTACAGCCAGTCCAACGCCGCCGGACCGTCGGCGAAGCGAAGGCCGGGATACTTGGTCACCTCCAAGTGGTCCACCAGCCGGTCCCCGGGCCGCTCGATCGCGTAGACGCCCGCCGCGGTCGCCAGATAGAAGTCCAGCAACCGCGACAACGCCGCCCCCCGCTCGCTCGGCGGATGCTCGTCCCGTTCCGCGCAGGCACGCGCGTAGAGGCGGACCAGGTCGTGGAAGCGGTAGCGGCCCGGGGCCGCCGATTCCAGGAGGGACGTGTCGACCAGGGACTCCAGGAGGTCCTCCGTGTCCTCCACGGGTAGGTCAAGGACCGCCGCCGCGGCCGCCAGGGAGATGTCCGGGCCGTCGGCCAGGCCGAGGAGGCGGAAGGCGCGGGCCTGGGCGCGCTCCAGCTGGCCGTAGCCCAGCTCGAAGGTGGCCTTGACGGCCAGGTCACCGGCCTGGAGTTCGTCCAGCCGGCGACGCTCGTCCGCCAGCTTCGCCGCGAGGACCGAGACCGTCCAGGTGCGGCGGGCCGCGAGCCGGGACGCCGCGATGCGGATCGCCAGCGGCAGGAAGCCGCACGCGCCGACCACGTCCAGCGCCGCCTCCCGCTCCGAGGCCACCCGCTCCTCGCCGACGATCTTCGTGAAGAGGGCCAGCGCCTCCTCCGGGGACATCACGTCCAGGTCGACCAGCTGCGCCCCGGCGAGATCCACCATCCGCACCCGCGCCGTCACCAGCGCCGCGCAGCCCTCCGTGCCGGGCAGCAGGGGCCGTACCTGCGCGGCGTCACGGGCGTTGTCGAGGAGGACGAGGACGCGGCGCCCGTCCAGGACGGAGCGGTAGAGGGCGGCGCGCTCCTCCAGGGAGTCCGGGATGGCCGAGTCGGCCGTACCGAGGGCGCGGAGGAACGAGCCCAGCACCGTCTCCGGCTCCGCCGCCCGCGCGCCCGCGCCCTGGAGGTCGACGTACAGCTGCCCGTCCGGGAAGGCGGCCCGCGCCTGGTGGGCGACGTGCACGGCGAGGGTGGTCTTGCCGACTCCGCCGATGCCCGCCAGCGCGGAGACCGCCATGACGCGGCCGGAGTTCCCGCTTCCGTCCCCGGACGCGGAGGACAGTACGTCGCTCAGCTCGCGCACGAAGGAGGCCCGCCCTGTGAAGTCGACCACGGTGGCCGGGAGTTGTGCCGGACGCACGGGGGACGGGATGGTCTCCGCGGCCGGTGCCGAGGGTTCGGCGAGGCCCGGGTCGGCCTGGAGGATGCGCTGCTGGAGCTCCTGGAGGCCGGGGCGGGGGTCGACGCCGAGTTCGTCGGCGAGTAGACGCCGGGTGTCCGCGTAGACCGCGAGGGCCTCCGCCTGGCGACCGCTGCGGTACAGGGCCAGCATCAGCAGCTCGCGCAGGCGTTCCCGCAGGGGGTGCTCCGCCGTGAGCGCCGTCAGCTCCGAGACCGCCTCCGCGTGGCAGCCCTGCTCCAGGTCCATGTCCAGGCAGGTCTCGAGGAGTTGCAGCCGCCACTCCTCCAGCCGGACGCGCTGCGCCTCCGCGTAGGGGCCCGGAACGCCCGCCAGCACCTCGCCGTCCCACAGCGCCAGCGCGCGGCGCAGGGCGTCACGGGCGTGGCACAGGTCCCCCGCGGTCCGCGCCTTCTCGGCGCCGGTGGCCAGGTCCTGGGCCGCCGCGAGGTCCAGCGCGCCGTCGGCGAGACCCCGCACGGCGTACCCGCCGGACTCGCTGACCAGGACCCCGGGGTCCAGGATCTTCCGCAGCCGGGACGCGTACGTCCGCACCGCCGCCAGCGCCTGCGACGGCGGTTCCTCGCCCCACAGGGCGTCGATCAGCTCGCCCGCCGTCGCCGTGCGGCCCTCGCGGAGCAGCAGCGCGGCCAGCAGCGCGCGCTGCTGCGGGGAGCCGGTGGCCAGCGCCCCCTCGCCCCGCCAGGCCCGCACCGGTCCGAGCACGCCGAACCGGAGCGCGGCCGACCCGTCCGGTTCCGCCGGGATTCCAGGACGCCGCTGCTCCGGAACCCGCGGTCCACCGTCCATGCCGTCGTCCCCCTAGACATCCTGAGCAACCAGGCCAGTTTGCCTTGTTCATGCCGACCACGTCAGCCGTGGGAGACGCCGATCACAAGGTTCTCACCTGCTCCCTTACCCCTCCCCCTCCAGCTCCACCCGCACCGTCAGCAGCCCCGTCCCCACCCCCATCGCCCGTACCGCCAGGCTGTTGAGGCGGGGGAGGCGGCGCAGGCGGGCGAGTGGGTCGTCGTCGGGGAGGAGGTGGGCCGTTCCCTGGTGCCAGCGGCCGCGGATGCGTACCCGGACGCGCGGGTCGGCGCGGATGTTGCGGACGTACTGGGACCGTTCGCCGAATTCCGAGACCAGCCAGAAGTCGTCGCCGACCCGGCGTCCGCCGACCGGTGTGCGGCGGGGGAGGCCGGAGACGCGGCCGGTGGTCTCGAGGAGGGTCTGGCCGGGCAGTCTGCGTACGACGGTGTTGAGGCGGCGCTGGAAGGCCGTGACGGCCCGGTACTTCTTCTCGGCCTTGGGCGGCCTCTCGGCGTTGGACGACATCGACATCGTTCGTTCACGCTCCCGTCTCTTGTGTCTCCATGTTCCCGGAAAACCTCAGAGGGGACGGGCGGGGCGGGCGTGGCGGACGGACGGGTGGTGCGGGTGTGCGGGTGGTGACGTGGAATCTGTGGTGGCGGTTCGGGGCATGGGCCGAACGGCAGAAGGCGATCCTCGCCGTGCTGCGGGAGCTGCGGCCCGATGTCGTCGGGCTTCAGGAGGTGTGGGCCGCCGACGACGGGGAGAACCTCGCCGGGTGGCTGGCGCGGGAACTCGGCCTGCACTGGGCCTGGGCGCCCTCGCCCGCGCCCGAGCGGTGGCAGCGGCGGATCGGGGACTGCTCGGTCGGCATCGGCACCGCGGTGCTCAGCCGCTGGCCTGTCCTGGAGCGCGCGGTGCTGCGGCTGCCGGCCCCCGACGAGGTCGACGACGGGCGGCTGGCGTTCCACGTCCGGCTGGACGCGCCCGGTCACCAGGTGCCCTTCTGCACCGTCCACCTCAACTCGGGTGCCGGCGCGTCCGAGGCGCGGCGCGCACAGGTCGCGGCCCTCGTGGACTTCGTCGCCGCGCACCGGCACGGCACCGGCTTCCCGGCCGTCGTCACCGGCGACTTCAACGCCCGCCCCGAGTCCCCGGAGGTGCGCCCGCTGCGGGCGGCGCGGCTCCACGACGCCTGGCAGCACGCCGGGCCCGGCCTGCCGTCCGGCACCTGGGGCCCGGGGGATCCCGACGGGCCGGGCGGGCTGAGCGCGCGGATCGACCACGTGTACGTGGGCCCGCCCGGACCCGGCGGTCTCGGCCGGGTCCGGTCGGTACGGCGGGCCGGCGACCGCCCCGTCGACGGCGTCCGTCCCTCCGACCACGCGGCGGTCGTCGCCGACCTCGACGACGGAGGAGGGGCTACCTTCCCAGGAACGCCGGGTTGGTGAAGGCGGCCGGCGCCCCTGGCCGCGGGCGCGCGGCTCCGTGGTCGTCGTCGGTCTCGACGACCACGCGGCGCGGTCACCGTCCCAGGAAGACCGGGTTGGTGAAGGCCGCCAGCGCCCCCGGCAGGGGGCCCAGCGCCGCCTCGTGCCGTACCTCGGCCCGTACGTACGCCGCGTACGAGGCGGTCGTCCGCCACTCCACGACGCCCGCACCGGACACCGGCAGCGGGGCGCTGGTGAACAGCACCCCCTGGTCGGTGACGAGGCGCACCGTGCAGCGCGGGGCGCCGGTCACCTCCAGGCGGACGGTGACCGGGGTGTCGCGGTCCACGCGCAGCCGCTCACCGATCCCGGCGTGCTCGCCCCGGCCGCCGGACGCGGTGAAGGCCAGCGACAGCCGCGACGACTCGGCGACGTAGGACCGGCCGGACTTGATGCCCTCCTGGATCGCCTCCCGCGTCAGGTCGTCGGCGAGGACGACGGTCTGCGGGCGGCCGACGACGTCGGGGGAGCGGTGGGAGTCGCTGCTGCCCATCGCGGGGATCCAGCTCCGCCCGCCGTCTCGCACCGAGGCGACCAGCATGCCGTCCCAGTCGGCCAACGCCACCTCGTCGTCGGGCGTGTAGGCGCCGTTCCACACCTCGACCGCGTCGGCCTCGCCGAAGCCGAACTTCCAGTTGCAGCCGATGCAGGTGGCGTGCGGGTGGGCCGGGACGACCAGGCCGCCCGCGCGGCGGATCTGCCGGGCGAAACGGCCGAAGCGGTTGTCCCGGGCCCGGTAGCGCCAGTCGACGAAGGTGCCGGGGTCGGTGCCGAGCGCGACGACGTGCCCGTTGCGGGTCGTCACCTCCTCGCCGAGCAGGATCAGCAGGTCGTCCCCGGCGAGGTCCGCCCAGTGCGCGTGTGCCGAGTGGGTGTTGTGCTCGGAGGAGTTGATGAAGTCCAGGCCCGCCGCCCGGGCCAGCGCCGCGATCTCGGCGAGGGTGTAGCGGCCGTCGGAGTACTCGGAGTGCAGGTGGCAGTCCCCCCGGTACCAGGCGCGGCCGCGTCCCCGGGCCCGCTCGGGCGGGTACACCGGACGCGGGGTCTCGTCCTGCTCGCCGTACGTCAGCGTGATCGTGATCTCGTACGACAGGCCCTGCGGGGCGACCGTGTACGGGCCGAGGGCGACGTGCCAGGTGCCCGGCCGGATCCGCCCCGGGAGGTACCCGGGTGTCGCGTCGTCCGCCCGGACGAAGAACTCCGTGCGCGCCCCGCCCGACCAGCCCCGGAAGCCCCGGCCGCCCAGTTCGGTGCCGCGCTCGTCGAAGAGGCCGATGTCGAGGGCGTTGCCCTGGGTGCCGGCCGGGACGGTGGGGCGGTCGTAGGTGTAGGCGACGTGTATCTCGCGCACCCCGGCCGGGACTTCGACCGGGACGTACACGAAGTCGGGCGAGCCGGTGGGCAGGGTGCCGCGCACCGTTCGCTTCCGCTGTTCCCGCGGTGCCGCTGAGGCGAAGCTCACGCTTCCCAACGTAAGCGCGGCGGCGGCTCCCGTCACGAACACCGCGCGTCTGCCGATCCCGGCGTGGTCGTCCTCGCACATGCTGCTGCTCCCTGTGTCGTCACGGTCATGACATCGGTGGTGCAGGGGTGGTGCGTTGCAACCCTCGTATTGAGCCGTGAACTCCCGGGCAAGGAAAGGGGTTCGGGGCATTGAGGGCAGGGAACCGCGCGGTGGGTCGGCAGGACGGGGAAACCCGCCCTGATCACGGCGCTCGTATGCTCGAAGGATGACGACTTCCGCGACCTCCGGAACCGGACCCGCCGACCCGGCCGGCCCCACCGAGAACTCCCTGCGTCGCGCCCTCAAACGCGCCCGGGACGGCGTCGCCCTGGACGTGTCCGAGGCCGCCGTGCTGCTCCAGGCGCGCGGCGAGCACCTCGATGCCCTCACCGCGTCCGCCGCCCGGGTCCGGGACGCGGGCCTGGAGGCGGCCGGGCGGCCCGGCGTCATCACGTACTCGAAGAGCGTCTTCGTCCCGCTGACCCGGCTGTGCCGGGACAAGTGCCACTACTGCACCTTCGTGACCGTCCCCGGCAAGCTGCGCCGGGCGGGGCACGGGATGTTCATGTCGCCGGACGAGGTGCTCGACATCGCGCGCAAGGGCGCCGCCCTCGGCTGCAAGGAAGCCCTCATCACCCTGGGCGACAAGCCCGAGGACCGCTGGCCGGAGGCCCGGGAGTGGCTCGACGCGCACGGGTACGACGACACGATCGCGTACGTCCGCGCCATCTCGATCCGCATCCTGGAGGAGACGGGCCTGCTCCCGCACCTCAACCCCGGCGTGATGTCCTGGACGGACTTCCAGCGGCTCAAGCCGGTGGCGCCGTCCATGGGCATGATGCTGGAGACGACGGCGACGCGGCTGTGGTCCGAGCCCGGCGGCCCGCACTACGGCTCCCCGGACAAGGAGCCGGCCGTGCGGCTGCGCGTCCTGGAGGACGCCGGCCGCTCCTCGGTCCCCTTCACCTCCGGCCTCCTCATCGGCATCGGCGAGACCTACGAGGAGCGCGCGGAGTCGCTGTTCGCGCTGCGCAAGGTATCCCGCGCCTACCACGGCATCCAGGAACTGATCATCCAGAACTTCCGCGCCAAGCCCGACACGGCGATGCGCGGCATGCCGGACGCGGAGCTGGACGAGCTGGTCGCCACGGTGGCCGTGGCCCGGCACATCATGGGTCCGTCGGCCTGTCTGCAGGCGCCCCCCAACCTGGTGGACGCCGAGTACGAGCGGCTGATCGGCGCCGGCATCGACGACTGGGGCGGGGTCTCCCCGCTCACCATCGACCACGTCAACCCCGAGCGCCCCTGGCCGCAGATCGACGAACTCGCCGAGAAATCCCGCACGGCAGGCTTCGAACTGCGCGAACGCCTCTGCGTCTACCCGGAGTTCGTGCAGCGCGGCGAGCCCTGGCTGGACCCGCGGCTGCGCCCGCACGTGGCGGCCCTCGCCGACCCGGCGACCGGCCTGGCGCTCCCGGACGCGCCGGTCGTGGGGCGTCCGTGGCAGGAGCCGGACGAGGCGTTCACCGCGTCCGGCCGTACCGACCTGCACACCGCCATCGACACCGAGGGCCGTACGTCGGACCGCCGCGACGACTTCGACGAGGTGTACGGCGACTGGGGCGCCCTGCGCGAGGCCGCCGCGCCCGGCATGGTCCCCGAGCGCATCGACACCGACGTGCGCGCCGCGCTCGCCACGGCGGCCGACGACCCGACGCGGCTGACGGACGCCGAGGCGCTGGCCCTGCTGCACGCCGACGGTCCGGCGCTGGACGCCCTGTGCAAGGTGGCCGACGACGTACGCAAGTCCGTGACGGGCGACGACGTCACGTACATCGTCACGCGGAACATCAACTTCACCAACGTCTGCTACACCGGCTGCCGTTTCTGCGCCTTCGCCCAGCGCCGCACCGACGCCGACGCCTACACGCTCTCCCTGGACCAGGTCGCCGACCGCGCCGAGCAGGCGTGGGACGTGGGCGCGGTCGAGGTCTGCATGCAGGGCGGCATCCACCCGGACCTGCCGGGCACGGCGTACTTCGACATCGCGAGGGCGGTGAAGGCCCGGGTCCCCGGCATGCACGTGCACGCCTTCTCGCCGATGGAGGTCGTCAACGGCGCGACGCGCACCGGCATGTCGATCCGCGAGTGGCTGAGCGCGGCCAAGGAGGCGGGCCTGGACTCGATCCCGGGCACGGCGGCGGAGATCCTGGACGACGAGGTCCGCTGGATCCTGACCAAGGGCAAGCTGCCGACGGCCACCTGGATCGAGGTGATCGAGACGGCGCACGAACTGGGCCTGCGCTCCTCCTCGACCATGATGTACGGCCACGTCGACCAGCCCCGCCACTGGCTGGGCCACCTGCGCACGCTGGCCGGCATCCAGCAGCGCACGGGCGGCTTCACGGAGTTCGTGACGCTCCCCTTCATCCACACCAACGCGCCGGTGTACCTGGCGGGCATCGCGCGGCCCGGCCCGACGGTCCGCGACAACCGCGCGGTGACGGCGATGGCCCGCCTCCTCCTCCACCCGCACATCCCCAACATCCAGACAAGCTGGGTCAAATTGGGCGCGGAGGGTGCGGCGGAGATGCTCCGCTCCGGCGCGAACGACCTCGGCGGCACCCTCATGGAGGAGACGATCTCGCGCATGGCGGGCTCCTCCTACGGGTCGTACAAGTCGGTCAAGGACCTGATCGCGGTCGCGGACGCGGCGGGCCGCCCGGCGAAACCCCGGACCACGCTGTACGGGCCGGTGCCGGAGGAGCGGCAGCGGGCGGCGCGGGACTCGGACGGGCACCTGCCGGAGCTGCTGCCGGTGCTGGACTGAGGCGCGGGCGGGCGGGGGCCCGGCGGGCGCGCAGTACGATGATCTGGCCCCAGGTGTGCCGGGGTCCCGTAGATGATCGCTGAGGAGATGCGTGCCCGTGCCTGCCCGACTTCCCTCTTGGGCGTGGGTCTCCGGTCTGACCGTGGGCGCGATCGCGGGGGTCACCTTCCTGGCCGTGCAGGCGGACCAGGGCCCCCATCCCACCGCCGCGGCGACCAAACCGACCCCCACGGCGTCCGCGGGCAAGGACCCGTCGCCGAAGGAGACCGCGCCGGCCCGGGTGCCGGACGGCTCCGGCACCGGGCGACGGGTCGTGTACTCGCTCGACCAGAAGCGGGTCTGGCTGGTCGACGCCAGCGACGCCACCCGGCGGACGTTCACGGTGTGGCCCGGCACGGTCGACCCCGACCCGGGCACCTACACCGTCAGCAGCCGCGCCGAGGGCGCCACGACCGGCTCCGACGGGGTGCAGATCGAGCAGATCGTCTACTTCGCCCAGGAGGACGGCGTCTCGGTCGCCTTCTCCAACGCCGTCGACGGCTCCTCACCGCCCCCGCCCGCCTCCGGCACGAAGACGGGCGGCATACGGCTCCACAAGACCGACGGCACGGCCGTCTGGGGCTTCGCTACGACCGGCACGAAGGTCACGGTCGTCGGCTAGCCTCGCCCCCGCCGAACGGCAGGTGGGCGACGATCAGCACGAGTCCGCTCATCAGGAGCACCCGCAGCGCCGCGTCCAGCCCGTTCCAGTCCGCCGACTGCCACATGGCGAACCACTCCCCGCCGATCGCCATGAACCCGACGCCGAAGAGCAGCACGAGCATCAGCGTGCCGTACGTGGTCATGCGCCGCGCGCTGCCCTCGTCCCGGCGTATCCACAGCCAGGTCGCGTAGATCAGCACGAGCGCGGCGACCGTCTCCCAGGCG
The DNA here is from genome assembly GCF_042263835.1 of Streptomyces sp. NPDC056128. NCBI lineage: Bacteria > Bacillati > Actinomycetota > Actinomycetes > Kitasatosporales > Streptomycetaceae > Streptomyces > Streptomyces sp. NPDC056128. The sequence continues at coordinate 63,319 of NZ_JBHJVQ010000015.1, forward strand.
ATGATCGCGACGTAGACGGTGTCCTGAACACCCGTACTCGTGATCGCCCGCCACATGAGGTCGTCGTCCTTGAACGTCGTGTCCATCGCGAGAACGTGCCGCACGAACTGCTGATTGCTGTCGAAGTCGGTGATGTTCCCGAGCGCCACGAGAGCGATGTAGAGGGCGAGGAACGCGGTTAACACGGTGGCTGCGAGAGGGAGGGTGCGCGAGCTGGTGGTCATCATGACGCTGATCTTCCCAACGCGGCCCGCTCCGTCAACTCCCCGCCGCGAACCCCACGAACTCGGACCACGAGGCGCCCGTGAACGCGAGCCGGATGCCGTCCCGGTTCTTGGAGTCGCGGACGTGGATGGTGGTGGCGGCGGGGGCTATGGCGACCTCGACGCAATCGGGCTCGTCGCTGCCGCTGTAGCTGCTCTTGAACCACTTCAGCGCGGAGGTCATTCGTGTTCTCCCCATACCTTTTCGATGAAGTCCCGCGACTCGCGGGGTGAGAGCGCCTGTGCCCGGATCCTTCCATAGCGCATCTCCAAGGTCAGCACGTCCTTTGGGTCGCTGACCACTCGGCTGTGCAATTGGGCCGCCGTGTACCCGACCGTGCCGCCGTTCCGGAGCTTCAGCACTCGGAAGGAACCGCTAAGGCCCGTGTGGTCTTCCCGGTCTGTCGGCATCACCTGGATCTCGACGTGCCGCAACGTGCTGATGTCCAGCAGATGTTCGAGCTGTCGACGCAGTACCGGCCTGCCGCCCACCGGCCGACGCAGCGCCACCTCCTCCTGCACGAAGGTGATCATCGGCCTCGGTACGCGGTCGAACACCGCCTTGCGTGCTATGCGGGCGGCGACGTGACGCTCGATCTCGTCCTCTGTGTAGGCAGGTTGCTGGGTCTCGTACAGGGCCTGTGCGTATTCCGGCGTTTGTAGGAGCCCGTGAATCTGGAGGCTGGCGTACGCACCCAGCTCGACCGCCTCGTCCTCCAGCCTGGCAAGGTCCCGCACCTTCTTCGGGTAGCGGGCCTTCTCCACGTCCTCCTTCATGGTCGCGAGCTTGCCGCCCGCGCCCAGGACCTCGTCGGCCTTGTCCAGGAAGTCCGGCTTGGGGATGCGCCGCCCGCGCTCGACGGACGAGACCAGGTCCTCGCCGTACCCGATCGCGGCGCCCAGCTCCGTCTGAGTCATCCCGGCCGCCTCGCGCCACATCTTGATCTGCCGCCCGACCGTCTTGAGTACGGCCGCGGACTCCTCGTCCTCCATGTCTTCCCCTCCCGACGTACGACCCGTACGACCACGGCGGGCACCCGGGCGGTCACGCTCGGTGCCGAGGTCGTGGCTGTTCAGAGTAGGGACAGGCGAGCACGCTGGGTGACGTGAATCCGAGATTGGCCTACGCGGCGGTCAGGCAGAGTGCTGCCGTGTTCAGGGCCAAGTAGCCCGCCGGGAACGCGATGTTGTGGAAGACCCGGGCGCGGACGTGTGTCGCGACCGCGCCGATGAAGAAGAGGACGAGACCGGTGGCGGCGGCGATGCCCAGTGGGCGTGGGCCCAGGAGGCCGACGAGGAGTCCGGCGGCTCCGGCGAGCTTGAGGCCGGCCAGCCACGGGATCCATGACGCGGGGACCCCCCACCTCGGCCGAGTTGGCGAGGACGAACCGGGCCCGCAGCAGGTCCGCGACGGCGATCCCGGCGTCGGCGACGATCGCGACGACGGTGACGGCCACGTAGGCGGTGAACACAGGTTCTCCTTCCGGTCCAGTCCAGTTCGTTCCCTCTGCTCCTCTGGGGCCAGCCTCGCCGTCGTCCGTCGCGACGTCCAATACCTGCGTCTATAACCTGGGGGCATGGATGTCGACACCCGCTTGCTGCGGTACTTCGCGGCCGTGGCGGAGGAAGGGACCCTGACCAGGGCCGCCGAGCGGCTGTACGTGTCGCAGCCCGCGCTGACCAAGCAGATCCGGCAGCTGGAGGCCGGGCTCGGCGTGGAGCTGTTCACGCGGTCGCGGACCGGGATGACGCTCACCGCGCCGGGGCGGGCGCTGGCCGAGCGGGTGCCCGCACTGCTGGACGGGTGGGAAGGGGCGCTGCGGGAGACGAGGTCCGCGGCGAGCCGGGCGGCGCGCGTGCTGCGGGTCGGGTTCCTCGCCAGCGCCGCCAACGAGGCGACGCAGCCGACCATCGCGGCCTTCGCCCGGCGCCGGCCGGGCTGGCGGGCCGAGATGCGGCAGGCCGCCTGGTCGAACCCGTCCGCCGGACTCGCGGACGCGGACGTCGACGTCGCCCTGGTGCGGCTGCCGTTCCCGGGGCAGGAAGCGCTGCGGGTGGTGGAGCTGTTCAGTGAGCCCCGCTGCGTGGCGCTCCCCGAGTCACACCCCTTGGCCGGACGCGAGACGATCGAGTTCCGCGAACTGTGGGACGAACCCTTCGTGGCGGCCCCGCCGGGGACGGGCCCTGGCGCGAGCACTGGCTGGCCGCCGACGAGCGTGACGGCCACCCGGTGCGCGTCGGCGCGGTCACCGAGCAGCCGGACGACTGGCTCACAGCGATCGCCAGCGGATACGGCATCGCGCTCGCCCCCGAGTCGGCGGCCCGCTTCTACACCCGCCCCGGCGTCGTCTACCGTCCCGTCGGCTCGGTGAGTCCCAGCACGGTCGGGGTCGCCTGGGCCCCCGCCGACGACGGCAACTCCGTAGTCCAGGACTTCGTGCGCTGCTGCCGGGAGACCTGCGGCGTGACGTGAACGTTTCCACACCCTTCCGCCCCTGAACCGACCCTCTCCCTTCGAATACAGTGCTGGACGTCGTACGTACGGACCAAGTCGATGCCGAGGGGAGGTCCGGGTGGGCGCGACAGCCGGTGCCGTCTGGGGGCGTGCCGAGCAGCAGGACTTCCGCAGCCGGGTGCGCGGGACGCTGCTCGGCGTGGCCGTCGGGGACGCGTTCGGCGCGCCCGTCGACGGGCTGGACCTCGACGGGATCCGGGAGGCGCACGGCGCGGAGGGGCTGACCGACCTGGCCCCCGCCTACGGCCGGCGCGGCGCGGTCACCCACCTCACCCAGCTCACCCTGTTCTCCGTGGACGGGCTGATCCGCGCCCAGGTACGGCGGGACACCGGCGCCTGGCATCCGCCGACCGACCTGCACCGGGCCTACCGGCGCTGGGCCGCCACCCAGCGTGACTGGGGGCCCGACCTGCGGCGCAAGGACGACGGCTGGCTGGCCCACGAGGAGTGGCTGTACGTCCGCCGGGACGCCCCCAAGGCGCTGCTGCTCGGGCTCGGGGACGAGACCATGGGCACGCCGGAGGCGCCCAAGAACCCCGGCGAGCGCGGCCCCGAGGCGGCCGCCCGGTCGGCGCCCTTCGGCCTCCTGGTCGGCTGGGAGCCGCAGCTGGTCGCCCAGCTCGCCGTGGAGTGCGCGGCACAGACCCACGGCCACCCCACCGGGAACCTCGCGGCGGGCGCGTACGCCGTGATCGTGCACGGGCTGGCCCGCGGGGAGAGCCTGGACGCCGCCGTGCAGCGCGCGCTCGCCCTGCTCGTCGCCCGGCCGGGGCACCAGGCCGTGACGGAGGCCCTCCAGCACGCGCTGGGCGCGGTACGGCAGGGGCTGCCGACCCCGGCGCGGGTGACCGAGCTGATCGGCGAGGGCACGGCGGAGGGGCTGGTCGCCGCCGCGGTGTACTGCGCCCTCGTCGGCGAGGACGTACGGCACGGGCTGCGGCTCGCCGTCAACCACGGCGGCCCCTCCGGCGCGACCGGCGCCCTCACCGGCGGGCTGCTCGGCGCGCTGCACGGCGAGACGGCCCTGCCCCCGGCCTGGCTGGCCGAGCTGGAGGGCCGGGCGACCCTCCTGGAACTGGCCGACGACTTCGCCATGGAGATGACCCAGGGCCCCGCCCTGCACGGCCCGGCCGGCTCGTCCCCGGGCTGGCTGGCCCGCTACCCGCGCGGCTAGGGTCTGTCCGCAACACGCCGGTGCGGGGGAGGCACGTCATGTCGCGTAAGAGGAAGACCCTCATAGGGCTGGCCGCCGTGGTTGCCGTGGGGGTCCTGGCACCCAACGGGTGGTACATCCTCGCCGCCGTTGTGGGCGTCGCCGTCTTCGTCGCCTATCTGGCCTTCCTGTGGCTGGAGGACACACGCCGGGACCGGGGGCGACGCTAGCGTGGCCCGCATGGGTATCAGCATTCACACCACCGTCCTCCCGCACGACGACCCGGACGCGTCCGTGGCCTTCTACCGCGACGTCCTCGGCTTCGAGGTCCGCCAGGACGTGGGGCAGGGCACGATGCGCTGGATCACCGTCGGGCCGCCCGGCCAGCCGGACATCTCCCTGCTGCTGTCACCGCCCGCCGTCGACCCCGGCATCACCGAGACCGAGCGCCGCACCATCGCCGAGATGATGGCCAAGGGCACCTACGGGTGGATCCTGCTGGCCACCAAGGACCTCGACGGCACCTTCGAGAAGCTGCGCGCCGGGAACGCGGAGATCGTCCAGGAGCCGACCGAGCAGCCGTACGGCATCCGCGACTGCGCCTTCCGCGACCCGGCCGGCAACCAGATCCGCATCCAGGAAGTGCACTGAGGACGACGCCCCCGACCGGTGCCGTGACGGCAGGCACCGGTCGGAGGTGCCGGGCTAGTCGCTCACCCTGCTGCCCGTCTTCGCGTCGCCCACCCCGCCCGCCGGCGCGGGGATCGCGGCCGTCGCGCCGGACACGTCGCCGTCGTCGTCGGTGTTGACGCGCTCGATGATCGCCATCCGCTCCGGGGTGTCCTCCGGCTTCAGGTAGCCGATCACGATGTACAGGACCAGCGAGACCGCCAGCGGGATGGAGACCTGGTACTCCAGCGGCACCCCGCCCTCGACGTTCCAGCTGATCGGGTAGTTGACCAGCCAGAAGGCGAGCAGCCCAAGGCCCCAGCTGGTGAGCGCGGCGGTCGGGCCGGAGCGGCGGAAGGGCCGCAGCAGACCGAGCATCATCGGGATCGCGATCGGGCCCATCAGCCCGGCGACCCACTTGATGACGACCGTGATGATGTCCTTGAACGTCGGCGAGTCGACCTGCGTCGCCACCGCCATCGACAGCCCGAGGAAGATCACTGTCGTCAGCCGGGCCGCCAGCAGCCCCGACCGCTGTCCCCAGCCGCGCGCCCGCTTCGACAGCACCGGCGCCACGTCCCGGGTGAACACGGCCGCGATGGCGTTGGCGTCCGAGGAGCACATCGCCATGGTGTGCGAGAAGAAGCCGACGATGACCAGGCCGAGCAGGCCGTGCGGCAGCAACTGCTCGGTCATCAGGGCGTACGAGTCGGAACCGTCCGGTTTCTGCGACTCCACCAGCAGCGGCGACATCCACATCGGGAAGAACAGCACCAGCGGCCAGACCAGCCACAGCACCGCCGACAGCCGCGCCGACCGGGTGGCCTCGTGGGCGTTGCGGGTGGCCATGTAGCGCTGGGCCTGGTTGAGCATGCCGCCGTTGTACTCGAAGAGCTTGATGAAGAGGAAGGCCAGCAGGAACACCGTTCCGTACGGGCCGACCAGCGGCTTTCCGTGGCCCTGGAGGGCGGGTTCGTCCCAGACGCCGAAGAACCCGCCGTGGTCGCCGAGCTTCATGACGACGGCCACGAACATCGCGATGCCGGCCAGCAGCTGGATGATGAACTGGCCCAGCTCGGTCAGCGCGTCCGCCCACAGGCCGCCGATCGTGCAGTAGATGCCCGTGATGACGCCGGTGATCAGGATGCCCTGGTTGAGGGTGATGCCGGTGAAGACGGACAGCAGGGTGGCGATGGCCGCCCACTTCGCGGCCACGTCCACGATCTTCAGCAGCATGCCGGACCAGGCCAGCGCCTGCTGGGTGGGCAGGTTGTACCTGTTCTTCAGGTACTCCAGCGGCGAGGCCACGTGCAGCCGTGAGCGCAGCCGGTTGATGCGCGGCGCGAACAGCTTGGAGCCGATGGCGATGCCGAGCGCGATGGGGAACGACCACGTCACGAACGAGGTGACGCCGTAGGTGTAGGCGATGCCGGCGTAGCCGGTGAACATCACCGCGCTGTAGCCGGACATGTGGTGCGAGATGCCGGACAGCCACCAGGGCATCTTGCCGCCGGCCGTGAAGAAGTCGCTGACGTCGTCCACGCGTTTGTGCGACCAGACGCCGATCGCCACCATGACGGCGAAGTAGCCGATGAGCACGGACCAGTCGAGACCGTTCATGTGCCCCCTTCCGGGGTCCGCCCTTGTGAACTCCGCTCAGCTGGTTGGCACTTCGCACGAGCGGGGTAGGGGCGGGTAGGGGCGAGGCAGGGCGCGAAGTGCCCGCTCATCGTGGTTGCGTCGACGCGGGCACGACAAGGAAGGGGAGGGTCAAGAGGGAGTAAAAAGGTTCGGCTTACTGACCTCGGTTCATCTACGTGAACACCGCCCCGGGCGTTCCGCTGTTCCCGCGGGCTACCTCAGCTCCTCCGGGCACGGTGTGCCCCGCTTGAGCCCGTACGGCGACGACAGCCGGTACGTGCCCGCCTCGGGGGCGATGAGCGTCGTCCACACGTCGCCCTCGGCGGTCTCCTCCGTCTCCGTCAGACAGCCGTTGACGTTGTCGTACGTCTTCGGCGTGCCCTCCGGGCCGTTCTTGGAGGCCTCCGTCTCCTGCGGCGGCTCGAGCTTCTTGCCCTCGGCGTCGACGAGGCTCAGCCACGGCGAGTACGGCATCCGGATCAGGATGCGGCCGGGCCGCTGCACGTCGATCACCCACTCGTCCTGCTCGGCCCGCTGGACGACCGCGTCGGGCTCCGCCAGCGGCGTCGGGTCGGTCACCTGGAACAGCTGCCAGTTGGCGTCCCCCCAGACCTGCTTCAGGTACGGCAGCCCCCGCTGCAGCAGCTCCCGCTCGCGCTTGCCGCCGTCGCCGTCCGGTTCGCCCTTGGGCAGCACCACGTAGTGCACGGCCCAACGCTTCAGCCACTCGTGGTAGTTCGCCGAGTTGAGCGTGTCGTCGTAGAAGAGCGGGTTGCGCTCCATGTCGGCCTGGCGGGTCCAGCCGCGGGCCAGGTTCACGTACGGCGCGAGCGCCGAGGCCTCCCGGTGGGAGCGCGCGGGTACGGCCTCCACCCGGCCCTTCTCCGCACCGACCTCGTTCAACTCGTTGATGAGCGGCGCCAGCTCCCGCGCCCACGAGGCGGCCGGCGTGGTGTGGATGACGTCGTCGGCCGACTTGAAGCCGATCCAGACCACGAAGCCGACGAGCGAGACCACCAGCGCGTACCACTTGCGCGACTTCGGCACCGTGAACGGCAGCGCCGCCACCAGCGCCACCCCGGCGAAGAGCATCGCCAGGCGCGTGATGTTGGAGCCGATCTGCGAGCTGATCACCCAGACCAGCAGCACGGCCAGGCCGTAGACCGCCGACGTGATCCGCACGGTGGTCCAGGTGCGCGGCACGAACGCGTAGACCAGGCCCGCGTACAGGACCGGCAGGGCCGCCGAACCGAAGGACATCGGCTGCGTGCCGGAGAAGGGGAACAGCCAGGCCGACAGCGCCACGACCGCGGAGGGGGCCAGCCCCAGCGCCCAGGCGCCCGGCCGCCGCTTCTGGAGGAACAGCGCGACCGCCACCAGACCCACGAACAGGCCCGAGACCGGCGAGGCCATCGTGGACAGCGCGGCCAGCGGCGCCGCGCACAGCCCCTTGGCCCAGCGCTCGTAACGCCAGCGGTGCGGCCAGCAGAAGACCACGGCGACCGCGCCGAGACCGAACATCATGCCGAGACCGAACGTCACCCGCCCCGACGCGGCGTTGCCCAGCAGCCCGAACAGGCCCGCAAGCGACGCCCACAGCGGATTGCGCACCACCCGGCTGCGGATCAGGATCATCGTCAGCAGACCCGCCGACAGCGTGCCCGCGATCATCATCGTGGTCCGCACGCCGAGCAGCGACATCAGATACGGCGAGACCACGCTGTACGACACCGGGTGCATGCCGCCGTACCAGGCGAGGTTGTACGCCGAGTCCGGGTGCCGGCCGACGAACTCCGCCCACGCGTCCTGCGCCGCGAGGTCGCCGCCGCTGTTCGCGAACGTGAAGAACCAGACGACGTGGAGGACGCCGGCCAGGACGGTCACGGACAGCACGGGATGGCGCAGCATGCGCTCGCGCACGGCGTGGAACGCGGCGTTCATCGCGGACGGCGCCTGCGGGCGGTCCTCGTGGGGCCCTTCCGCGTCCGTGTGTTCGGGGTCACGGCCGTCGCCCTCCCCGCGCGGCGCGGGTACGCGTGGTCGCGGGCCGGCTCCCGGGCCCGAATCGGCGTCGTCGGCGCGTGTCGGCTCCGCAGTGGCCACCTGAAGGCACTCCCCGTGTCCCGTCTTCTGCTTTGGGCCGTGTCCCGTTCCGGCGACCGGCGACCTGCCCCGTTTCGTGACGCTAGCACGCACGCCCGCACCGTGGCTTCCTCACTTTCGGCGCCCCACGCGAACGCCCCCGCGGCCGGTCGGCCACGGGGGCGCGGAGGGCGTCGGCCGGGCCCAGGTCGGGCCCAGGTCGGGCCCGACGTCAGCCCACGCGGGTGAGCTTGTCCGTGAAGCCGGGCTCGGCGAGGTCGTCCTGCAGGGCGACCGGCACCTTCACCGCGCCGCTGCTGCCGCCGTCGCCGACCGCGAGGGTGCCGACCTTCGTCCCGGCCTTCGCCGTGTGCGGCACCTCGTCCGCCTTGAACGTCAGCTTCACGGTCAGCCCGGCCCAGCCGACCGCCTTGACGTCCTGCGTGGCGACGACCGGCGTACGGCCGCCGAGACCGTCGTCGACGTACCCGACGACGCTGCCCTTCTTCACGATCGTCGACGACTCCAGGGTGTCCTGCGCGGCCCGGATCAGCTTGTCGCTGGAGTCCAGCGCGGCACCGAGGATGGTGTTGTCCGCGCCGCCCGCCGGCTGCCGCACCACGGCACCGACGATGGTCCGGGTCTCGCCGTCGACGTCCTTCTTGGCCGCGAAGACGAGGTTGCCGAGCGCGGAGGTGGTGGTGCCGGTCTTGATGCCGACGACGTCGTTGTGGCCGACCAGGTGGTTCCAGTTGGAGTGGTTGACGCCCTTGTAGTCGTCGTAGGACATCATCGCCGCGACCTCGCGGAACGCGGGCTCCGTCATCGCCGCCTTGGCCAGCTTCACCTGGTCCACGGCGGTGCTCACGGTGGTGTTGTTCAGGCCCGACGGGTCGGTGTACGTGGTGTTGGTCATGCCGAGGTCATTGGCGGCGGCGTTCATCTTCTCCACGAACGCCTTCTCGGACCCCGCGTCCCAGCGGGCGAGCAGCCGCGCCACGTTGTTCGCGGACGCGATCAGAATGCTCTCCAGCGCCTCACGCTGCGAGATCGCGTCGCCCGCGAACACGTTGACCGTCGACTCCTGGCCCGCCTGCGACTGGTCCTCCGCGGCCTGGTCGATCTTGATGTCCGGCCCTTCGGCGCCGCTCTTGAGCGGGTGGTCGCGCAGAATGACGTACGCGGTCATGACCTTGGCCACGCTCGCGATCGGTACGGGCTTCTGGTCGCCGGACGAGCCGAAGGTGCCGATGCCCTGCACGTCGAGCGCGGCCTGTCCGCTGGACGGCCAGGGGATGTCCGGCTTGCCGCCCTCGAACGTGAAGCTGTCCTCGGCCGTGAGGTCCAGGGTGGGCGCGGGCAGCGGGCGCATCGACTGCGCCACCGCGAAGACGATCAGCAGCAGGACGACCAGCGGCGTCCAGATCTTGACCCGGCGCACCGTCGTCCGCAGCGGGGTCTCCGGGGGCGGCGGGGTGTTCGTCAGCTCCGCCAGCAGGTCCAGCGGCGGCTTCGGCGGCAGCGGCTGCTGCGTCGTCCGCTCGGGCCCCACCTGCGGTACGGCGGCGGTGGCGGCGGTCCGGGGGGCCTGCGGCGCCTTGGGGGGCTCGGACGGGGCCTTCGGGGCCTTCGGGGGCTCCGGCGGCCTGCGCGTCGACGGGTCGTCCAGGTGACGCAGCGCCACGAACTTGCTGGTCCGCTCGGCTTCGCCGGGCTCGTCGCTCTTGTCGCCCTCGGCGTCTTTGTCGTCCTTGCCGGACTTCTTGGGTGCGGGGGCGACGTCGCCCAGCTTCAGCATCGTCGTGGGCTGGTCGACGGGGGGCTTGGCGGGGCGCGGCGTCTGGAACACGGCGGTGGGCTGATCGACCGGACGCTCACCGTCCGAGTCCGCCCCGGCGTCCGCGTCCGAGGTGTCCGCGTCCGAGGGGGCCTCGTCGCCCTCCGTGCCCTTCTCGGGCGCCTCAGCGCCCTTCTCGGCATCCTTGGCGCCCTCGGGGCCCTCGGCGGCGTCCTGGGGCTCCAGGCGCGCGTTGGCGGCGGCCCGCTCGTCCGCGGTCGCCACCCAGGCCGCGACGGCGTCCCGCAGACGCCCGTCGCTGGGGGTGGCGTCCCCGGCGTCGTCCTCTTCCTCGGACGTGCCAGATGTATCCGGCTTCTCGGACTTCTCCGGCGTATCCGCTTCCTCGGACGCGTCGGGGGCGTCGGACGCCTCATCCTCGTCGCCCTCGTCGGCGGACTCCGCTTCGTCGGCCGCCTCGGAGCCTTCGGCCTCCTCGTCCGTCTCCGTCTCGCGGACCGACAGCACCCGGGTCGCCGTGTCGACGCCCCCGCGGGGGCGCTCCGAGCCGTCGGACCCCGCGGACGCCGAGGACTTCGCGTCCTCCCGCGACACCGCCAGCCGCGGATCACGTGCCTCGCTCGCCTCGGTCCTGGCCTCGGGAACCGGACCCGCGCTCCCCGACGTCGGTTCTTCCGACGACTCGCGCTGCTTCGACCTGTCGGGGGACTCGCCCGCCACCGATGCCTCCTCCATGCGCCGCACGTGCTGTGCGCGCTGCCGATCCCGTACCGAAACCATTTACCAGTGTCCTGTGTACGGGGGGAACCCACGCGGAAGACGAGAACGACATACCTACTGGTTCCACTACAAACAGGTCACGCACCCTCGACAGACCAATGTGAGAGGGGTCACCCTGTGTCTCATCCACGCGGGGAGGCATGGATGGGCAGGAGCCGCAGAACAATTCCGGAGGAGCTTCTGCTGCTGGCGTTGGACCCGACCACGGGTACCACCGCACAGCCGCAGTCGCTCGACCTCGGTCTGGCCGGAGCGCAGCTGGTCGAGCTGGCGCTGGCCGGACGGATAGCCCCAGACGGGGATCGTATCGCCGTGGTGGCACCACGGCCGACAGGAGATCCAACACTGGACTGCGCGTTGGAGTTGCTGCGAAGGCGTGGCGCTCCCGTACGGGCGGTCAACTGGATTGGCGGGCCCCGCCTGGGGCTGCGCCAGACCTACCTCTCGCATCTGGAGCGATGCGGCATGGTGCATGCCGTGGAGGGCCAGATGTGCGGAGTGCTGCCGACGACTCGCTATCAGGCGACCGACACGGCGATCAGCAGGGAGATCAAGGCCCGCCTCGACTCGGCGATCCGCACCGGTGTTCCGCCGGACCCGCGGACCGCGGCGCTCGCCGCGCTGGCCCACGCGGTCGGTCTCGGCAAGCACCTCTACCCGGGCAACGAAGGACGCTCGTCGCGGTCCCGCCTGCGGGACCTCATCAGGCACGACCCCATGGGCGGCCTGGTGGCGCACGCGGTGATGGACGTTCAGAACGGCGCGGGGGCGCAGCCACGCCGCGCTCCGGCCGCCCCGGCCGGCCGTCAGGCCGCCGGACCGGGTGGCAGGCCCGCTCCGGAACCCGCCCGCGGCGTTCCGGCGCAACCACGCCACGGATCCATGGCGCGTGCGGTGGCCCACTGAGCCGCACCGCACCGCAGTGACGCACACGCAGTACCGCACCGCCGCACCGCCAGTCCCCAAGCCCGGTCACGGGAGCCGCAAGTCCGCGCGGGGCGGCGGGACCGACCGTACGTCCGGCATGCCCGGACGGCGGCACGGCCCGCCGCCCCGCGCGGCCATGTGTACGGGTGGCGTCCCGAACTGGCGTGTACGCGGCGCATATGGACCGTTTGCCAGCGGTAGAAACCACCTTGGTGGCAGTCTGCTCAGCAGCAGATACGCAAAGTGGCAAGTATGAGTCACGCAGCCGGAGGTGCACGTCCCGTGGCGTCGAGTGTCAATCCCACCGTAAGGCGGCGTCGGCTGGGCCAGGAGCTGCGCAGGCTCCGTGAGCTCAAGGGCATGACGGCCGAGGAGGTGGCGGAGCGGCTGCTGGTCTCGCAGTCGAAGATCAGCCGCCTGGAGAACGGCAGGCGCAGCATCAGCCAGCGCGACGTCCGCGACCTGTGCGGGGTCTACGAGGTCGAGGACCAGCGGATCGTCGACTCGCTGATGCAGATGGCCAAGGACTCGCGCCAGCAGGGCTGGTGGCACGCCTTCGGGGACATCCCGTACAGCGTCTACATCGGCCTGGAGACCGACGCGGAGTCGCTGCGGACCTACGAACCGCAGATCATCACCGGGCTGTTGCAGACCCGGGCGTACGCCGAGGCGCTCATCCAGGGCGCCCTGCCGGAGACGTCGGTCGCCGACATCGAGAAACGGGTGCAGGTCCGCATACGGCGCCAGGAGCGCATCTCCGCCCAGAACAACCCGCTGCGGCTGTGGGTGGTGCTCGACGAGGCCAGCCTGCGCCGCGTGGTGGGCGGCAAGCAGGTGATGCGGGAGCAGTTGGAGCACGTCGCCGAGATGTCGCAGCTGCCGCACATCACCGTGCAGGTGCTGCCGTTCGACGTCGGGGCGCACCCCGGCATCAACGGGCAGTACTCGATCCTGGAGTTCGCCGACGCGGCCGACTCCAGCGTGGTCTACATCGAGGGCGTGACCAGCGACCTGTACCTGGAGAAGGCGCTGGATGTGCAGAAGTACACGGTGATGTACGAGCATCTGCGGGCGCAGGCGCTCAACGTGGAGCAGTCGCGCCAGCGCATCGAGGACGTGGCGAAGGAGTACGCGCGCTGAGAAGGGGCGGATGTTACACCCCTGACTGGCGGTACTGGAAGACTCACTTGGAATATGCCATCCGGTCGGGTGAATGGCTGCTCCGTACGGGGAGGTCAGCGAGTAGCGTCGATCACGCCAAAGATCACACGTCATTGGCGTAAACCGCACTCAGCAACTCGCCATCGGAGCAGACATGGCAATTCGTCAGGGCGCCCAGGAATCGTGGACCAAGTCCTCCTACTCCGGAGGGAACGGCGCGTGCGTCGAGGTCCGGTCACCCGTCGTGGCGGCGCTCGCCGTCCGTGACTCCAAGGTCCAGGAGGGCCCGGTCCTCGCCTTCCCCGCCGACGCGTGGAACGCGTTCGTGGGGTCGGTCAAGGAGTAACACCCCGAGGAACAACTCCACGCACCGCCCGGCAGTACCGACGGCGGAGCCCTCTCGACCAGTTCGCCGACCTTGCCGAGAGGGCTCTGTCTCACCTCACCTCACCTCACCGGGAAGGCGATGTCGCACACCGGGTCCTCGGGGCCCGCCGCCTCCCAGTCGGCGAAGTACACCTCGCGGCACGGTCCGGCCGCCGTCAGTCCCTGATCGGCGATCCATGCCTCCACCGCCTCGAACGCGGTCAGGATCTGCGGATGCGCCACCTGCGCCTTGGTGATCCGGGTGTAGGCCAGCCGCCCGGCCGGCTCCACCCGCACCCGCGTCTGCCAGGCCCGTCCGCGCTCCTCGCACCACGCCCGGGCCGCCGCCTCGTCGGCCACCGGCACGCACGACTCCGCCGGGCCGTCGCTCTCCATCGACACCTCGGCGTGGTAGACGACGTACGGCGCCGCCGTCACCCCTCCGCAACCGCGGGCCGCCTCCTCCAGTCGCCCCAGCGAGGCGCCGATCCACGCCGGCAGTTCCGCCGCCAGCGTGTGCCGGGTCTCGCTGATCACCACCTGCTCGGGCACGTCCACCGTCTCGACCTCGAACCTCGCGTACACCTCGGAGCTCCTCCCCGACAGTCGTCCACGGAGGTGTTCGGTGAGCGTGCGCTGCCCGGCCATCCGGGCCTCCACTCCCGCCCAGTAGGCGTCGAGCAGGGCGGCGGCCCGGGGCCCGTCCGCCTGGACCACCTCCGCGACCTGCGCGAGCGGCATGTCCAGCTGGCGCAGCAGCGCCACCAGCCGGGCGCGTTCCGCCTGGCCGGCGCGGTAGTAGCGGTAGCCGGTGGCCTCGTCCACCCGGGCGGGCACGAGCAGGCCCATCCGGTCGTACAGCCTGAGGGCCTTGGCCGACAGCCGGGCCCTCGCGGCGAACGCCCCGATGGTCAGCAACCCGTCGTCGCGCGCGTCGTCCACGTCGTCATCCTCCGTCACCGGACGGCTTCTCCGCCCGGCGAGGAGGACGCTCGGGCCTGACCCAGGGGGAAGGTCAACGTGGCCCCGCCCGGTCCTCTCCCGCTCAGCCCGCCAGTCGGGCCTCCACCGCCGCCACGACCTCGGCCGCCTCCGGCTCGGTCTGCGGCGCGAACCGGGCGGCGACCTTGCCGTCCCGCCCGATCAGGAACTTCTCGAAGTTCCAGCGGATGTCCCCGCTGTGCCCCTCGGCGTCGGCGAAGCCGGTCAGCCGGTCGTACAGCGGGTGCCGGCCCTCCCCGTTGACCTCCACCTTCTCGGTCATCGGGAAGGTGACGCCGTACGTCGCCGAGCAGAACTCGGCGATCTCGTCGGAGCCGCCGGGCTCCTGGCCCATGAACTGGTTGCAGGGCACGCCCAGCACGGTGAAGCCCTGCTCCGCGTACCGCTCGTGCAGCCGCTCCAGGCCGGCGTACTGCGGGGTGAGCCCGCACTTGGAGGCCACGTTGACCACCAGTACGACCCGGCCGGCGTACTGGGAGAGGTCGGCGGACCCGCCCTGGAGGGCGTCGATCCCGACGTCGAGGGGGAGGCTTTCGCTGCTGCGCGCGTTCTCTGAGGTCGTCATCCCCGGATGCTAGCCCCGCGCTCTGACAGGTCCCTCGGCCGCCTCCCCGCCCCGGCCTCGACAGCCGCCCTCCTGGCCCCGGCCTCGGCGGACGCTCTCCGGGCGGCGAGCCCGGCCGGTGCTTCGGCGGGGGCTCTTCCGGTGGCGGCTTCGGTGGTGGTCTTGGCGGGGGCTCCCCCTGCCGGCGCTTCGGTGTGGCTCAGCCGCCGGTCGCTTCGGTGGGCGCCTCCCCGGCGGTCGCTTCGAGGGGCGCCTCCCCGGCCGCCGCCTCGACGATCACCTCCCCGGCCGCCGTCCGTGAGTACAGCACCGAGCGGCCCGCCCGGCGGCGCTCCACCAGGCCGGCGTTCAGCAGTACCCGCAGGTGCCGGCCGACCGAGCCGAGGGCCTGCCCGGTCACTCCCACCAGCTGGCTGGTGCTCATCGGGGAGCCCAGCAGGACCAGCACACCCGCGCGGGTCGGACCGAGCAGGGCGCCGAGCGCCGCGGGCACGGGCCGCGCACCGTCGTCCGCGAGGGCACCGGCGCACGGGTAGACCACCGCGTACCGCTCCGGTTCCTCCCACGCCACCCAGCCCTGCCGCTGCGGGGTGATGGGCACGAGGACCAGCTCGGCCCCGGACAGGTCGCGCGGCGGGTACGGGTTCAGGTTGATCTGCAGGCGGCTGTCGCCGAGCCAGCGGGTGCCGGGCCGCAGCGCGTCGAGCACCGCCGCCCAGCCGCCGCGGCTGACCCGCGCGGTCCGCGCGACGACATCCGCCTCCAGGACGCGACGGCGCCGCTCCCAGTCGGGCCGTACGGCCTCGGTCCAGACGTGCTCCAGCAGCGCGGCCGCGCGCTCGGGCAGGTCGCCCCGGTCCAGGGCGGCGGGGAGCGCGCCCCCGAGGGACACGGCCAGGTCGGCGCGGGCCTGGTCGGGGCGGGTCGCCCGGACGCGCTCGACGCCCTCCTCGAAGGTCTCGCCCTCGCGCGGGGTGGGCGTGAGGAAGTCGGCGATCCACTCCCGGCCGAGACCGGAACGGACCAGCAGCGCCGTCACGGGATCGTCCGCGAGCCGGCGCCGGTACGCGGGCAGCCGGGCGTCGAGCCAGGCCCGTTCGCCCGGGTGCGCGGCCACCCCGGCGTGCAGCAGCTTCAGGCACGCGAAGGTCTCGGCCAAGGGCGAGACGACGAACCGGCTGCGCGCCAGGGTGTCGGCGTTGATCTGCCACCAGCCCATACGGCCCCTCCCCCCCCGCCGACGTTTCGCACGGACGCGAAAGAATAACGGCCGGTCCCCGCGGCGCCCCAGACTCCCCGCATGCCAGACACCCGCCGCACGAGCTACGCGGACCTCTTCCGCACCCCGGAGTTCAGCCCCCTCTTCCTCTCCTCCTCGGCCAACATCGCCGCCCAGACGGTGAGCGGACTGGCGCTCGGCACCCTGGTGTTCCGCGCGACGGGGTCGCCGCTGCTGTCCGCGGTGAGCATGTTCGGCCCGGCGCTGGCCCAGGTGCTGGGCGCCACCCTCTTCCTCTCCGGCGCCGACCGGCTCGCCCCGCGCACCACGCTGGCGGCGCTGTCACTCGCCTTCGCCGCCGCCACCGCCGCCCTCGCGCTGCCCGGCCTGCCCATCTGGGCGATGCTCGCCATCGTCCTCGTCGAGGGACTGATCGCCTCCCTCGGCGGCGGCGTCCGCTGGGGACTGCTGACCGAGATCCTCGCCAAGGACGGCTACCTGACGGGGCGTTCGCTCTTCAACATGATGAGCGGCGTCATGCAGATCGCCGGATACGCGGCCGGCGGCGTCCTGGTGACCCTGCTGTCACCGCGCCTGTGCCTGCTGCTCGCGGCCGGTCTGTACGCCACTGCGGCGGCCCTCGCAATGCGGCTGACCCGCCGTCCGCCGCGCGCCACCGGCCGCCCCTCCGTGCGCGCCACCTGGCGCGCCAACGCCCTGCTCTGGTCCGCCCGTCCGCGCCGCCACGTGCTCCTTGCCCTGTGGATCCCCAACGGCCTCGTCGTCGGCTGCGAGTCGCTGTACGTCTCCTACGACCCCCGCGCGGCCGGCACGCTGTTCGCCTGCGCCGCGCTGGGCATGCTCGCGGGGGACGTGACGGTCGGCCGTC
This sequence comes from Streptomyces sp. NPDC056128, assembly GCF_042263835.1. NCBI lineage: Bacteria > Bacillati > Actinomycetota > Actinomycetes > Kitasatosporales > Streptomycetaceae > Streptomyces > Streptomyces sp. NPDC056128. Next base: position 80,349 of record NZ_JBHJVQ010000015.1, read on the forward strand.
TGCTCCCGGCCCGGCTGCGTCCGCGGTTCGGCATCCCGCTGCTGGTGCTGCTGGCCGCGCCGTACCTGGTCCTGTTCCTGCGCCCGCCGCTGCCGCTGACGGCCGTACTGGTCGCGCTGGCCTCCGTGGGCTTCGGCGCGAGCCTGGTGCAGCAGGAGCGCCTGGTCGCCCTGACCCCCGACCAACTCTCCGGGCACGTACTCGGACTGCACTCCGCCGGGATGCTCACCCTGCAGGGCGTCTCCGCCACCCTGGCCGGCACGGTCGCCCAGTTCACCTCGCCGGCGACGGCGATGACCGTGATGGCGGCGGGCTCCCTCGCGGTGACCCTCGCGCTGACGGTCGCGAGCCGGCGCGACGCGGCCGACGGGGGACTGCTGCCGAGGCTGGTCCGGGCGGCGTGAGGAACCGTGCCCGGCGTGCCACTCGGCCTCGATTGGGTTAAGGACCGCCGGGACACTCCTGCGCGGCCGGACCCTTGCATAGTCTAAAGACCGGGTAGGGGCGCCTGAGGACAGGGAGAGGGCGGCTCTCGAGCGCCGTGCCACCGGAGTAGCCATGATCGTGAAGATGTCGCCGTCCGCTTCCGCGGCGCTGGCCTGGATGCCCGTCGCGGCCATGGCCGTCGTCGCCGTCGTGGACGTCACCGCCGGGCCCGGGGTGGGGTTCCTGCCGCTGGTGTCGCTGGGACCGGCGTTCGCGGGGCTGGTCGGCGGCTGGCGGCGTACGGCGGTGATCGGGCTGGTCGCCCTGCTGCTGTGCCTGGGTCTCGGCCTCTACAACGGGCTCTTCGACCGCCCCCGCGGCTACACCGCCATGGCGTCCGTCGCCGGCGTGACCGGCGTCGGCGTCGCGGCGGCCGTGATGCGCTCGCGCCGGGAGGCGGAGCTGGCCAGCGTCCGCTCGATCGCGGAGGTGGCCCAACGGGTCCTGCTGCGCCCCGTACCGCTGACCGCGGGCCCGCTGCAGGCGGCCGTCTCGTACACCTCGGCGCTCGCCGAGGCACGGATCGGCGGCGACCTGTACGAGGTGGTCGCCTCGCCGCACGGCGTCCGGGTGATCGTCGGCGACGTGCAGGGCAAGGGCCTGGACGCGGTGGAGACCGCGGCCCGCGTCCTCGGCGCCTTCCGGGAGGCGGCGTACGACGAGAAGGACCTGGTCAAGCTCGGCGAACGGCTGGAACGCAGCGTCGCCCGCGAGCTGGAGGACGAGAAGTTCGTGACCGCGATCCTCGCCGAGATCGGCGACGACCACCGGGTCGTCCTCCTCAACTACGGCCACCCGGCGCCGATGCTCGTCCGCGGCGACGGCACCGCCGACTTCCCCCAGCCGCCCGCCTACGCCCTGCCGCTGGGCCTGGCCGCACACGGCGGCCCCGGCCCGGACCCCTTCCCGGTGCCCTTCGGACCCGGCGACCAACTGCTCCTCTACACCGACGGCGTCACGGAGGCCCGGGACGACCGGGGCGGCTTCTACCCGCTCGCCGAGCGCGCCCGCCTCCTGGACGACCCCGACGTCCACCGCGCCCTGGACGCCCTGCGCGAGGACCTCGTGCGGCACGCTGCGGGGCCGCACCACGACGACGCGGCGATGCTGCTGCTGCGGTACCAGGGCCACGAGGGCTCCGGATGCGCCGCCGACGGGCCGGGCGCAGACTGACCGGGTGAGCGGAACGCACACGGAGCGGGACCCGGACGCGCTCGGTGCCGGTCGCGCCACCTCCCAGTCGCTGGCCCTGGCCGCGATGATGTTCGCGGTGGCGATGACCTTCATCGACCAGACCATCGTGTCGATCGCGGCCCCCGACATCGTCTCCGAACTCGGCCTCTCCTCCACCGGCATGCAGTGGGTCATCAACGCCTACCTGCTCTCGCTGGCCGCGTTCTTCGCCCTCGGCGGCCGCCTGGCCGACCTGTGGGGGCCGCGCCGCGTCGTCGTGGCGGGCACCCTGATCTTCGTCGTCTCCTCGGTGCTGTGCGGCTGCGTGCCCTCCGGCGACTACGCGCTCACCTGGCTCATCGTCTTCCGGGCCACCCAGGGCCTGGGCGCCGCGCTGCTCTTCCCGGCCGCGCTCGCCGTGGTCGTCGCGGTGTTCCCGGTGGAGCGCCGGGGACGCGCGCTCGCCCTCTTCTTCGGCATCACCGGCGCCCTCACCGCCGTGGGACCGCTGCTCGGCGGCTGGCTCACGGCCTGGACCTGGCGGGCGATCTTCTGGGTCAACGTCCCCGTCGCGATCATCGCGCTGGTCCTGACGGTGCTCGCCCACATCCCCGACCGCCGGCGCGCGGAGACCCTGGACGTGAAGGGCGCCCTGCTGATCGTCGCCGGCATGGGCCTGAGCGTGCTCGGCTTCCAGCAGGCGGCGGCGTGGGGCTGGGACTCCGTGGCGACCTGGGCCTGCATCGTGGGCGGCCTGGCGATCCTGTACGTCTTCTGCCGCTACGAACTCCGCACCCCCGGCCACCCCCTGGTCAACCTCGCCGTCTTCCGCGACCGCGCCTTCACCGTGGACGCGCTGGTGCTCTTCTTCGCGATGCTGGCGTTCGTCCCGGTGTTCTTCTTCGCCTCGGTCTACGCCCAGGTCTCGCTGAGCGCCTCGCCCAACCAGGCCGCGCTGTACCTGCTGTACTTCTTCGCCGGGTTCGCCATCGCCTCCCAGTGGGGCGGCCGCATCCTCGACAAGCGGGGGGCGCGTCCGGCGCTGCGGATCGGGTGCGCGCTCGGCGCCGTCGGCTTCGCGCTGTGGGCGGGGAAACTGACGGACCTGTCGATGCACGACCAGTGGCCCTACGTCGCCCTGGCCGGCGCGGGTATCGGCTTCATCCTGGCCCCCGCCTCGACGGACGCCGTCAACCGCGCGATCGACGCCTCGTACGGCGAGGTCACCGGCATCACCCAGACCGTCCGCAACTACGCGGCCAGCGTCGGCCTGGCCGTCTTCGGCACCATGCTGACGCACGCCATGACCGACAACGTCGAGCAGACCCTGCGGGAGCGCGGCGTGGCGCCGGACACCGAGCGCTCCGTGGCCCGGGACGTCACGGAGACGGTCACGGGCAACGCGGACGCCCGCGTACCCACCGGCGACGGCCCGGCCGCCACGGCCATGCGGGACGCGATGTCCGCGGTGCGCCTCGACTTCGCCGAGGCCAACCAGTGGGTCTTCTACGGCATGGCCGTCGTCCTCGCCGTCGGGTACTTCTGCGCCCTGCGGCATCCCGGCGGCCGGGCCCCGGAAGTCAACCCGTCGGAGAAGGCGGGCGTTGAGCCGGGCCGCCGTCCCGCTCGGGGTGGTGGTTGACCGCCCTCGGGGCTAACTTCCCGGAGGACGCGCGGCGTTGAGCCGCGCCGCACGGCGCGTCAGGTGGTCGCGCTCGGCGAGGTTGTCGGCCTTGAGGGCCGCCTCGGCGTACAGCCGGGCCGCCTTCGCCGGGTCACCGTCCCGCTCGTGCAGGTACGCCGCCGCCGCGGTGTACCGGGGCAGCGAGGAGTCCACCGCCGCGAGCGCCGCCAGACCCGCCCGCGGCCCGTCGGCCTCACCGACGGCCACCGCGCGGTTGAGCCGGACCACGGGGCTGTCGGTCAGGCGGGCCAGCTCGTCGTACCACTCCACGATCTGCACCCAGTCCGTCTCCTCGGCGGTGGGCGCGTCGGCGTGCAGGGCGGCGACGGCCGCCTGGGCCTGGAACTCGCCCAGCCGGTCGCGGGCCAGCGCCCCCTGGAGGATCTCCACGCCCTCGGCGATCGACGCGGTGTCCCAGCGGCCGCGGTCCTGCTCGGCGAGCGGCACCAGGCTGCCGTCGGACGCGGTCCGCGCGGCGCGGCGCGCGTGGTGGAGCAGCATCAGCGCCAGCAGCCCCGCCACCTCGGGATGGTCGACGGCGGCCGCGAGCTGCCGGGTGAGCCGGATGGCCTCGGCGGCGAGGTCGACGTCGCCCGAGTAGCCCTCGTTGAACACCAGGTAGAGCACCCGCAGTACGGTCGCCACGTCGCCGGGCCGGTCGAACCGCACACCGGAGACGGTGCGTTTGGCGCGGCTGATGCGCTGCGCCATGGTCGCCTCCGGCACCAGGTAGGCGCGGGCGATCTGACGGGTGGTGAGCCCGCCGACGGCGCGCAGGGTGAGCGCGACCGCCGACGACGGCGTCAACGAGGGGTGGGCGCACAGGAAGTAGAGCTGGAGCGTGTCGTCCACCGAGGATGCCGGGCCGGGCCCCGGCTCCTCGTCTATCCGGTCCTCGCGCCGGCGGCGGGCCGTGTCCGACCGGGTCGCGTCGAGGAACCGCCGCCAGGCCACGGCGACCAGCCAGCCCTTCGGGTCCCGCGGCGGGTCGTCCGGCCAGGCCCGGACCGCCTCCATCAGGGCGTCCTGGACCGCGTCCTCGGCCGCCGCGAAGTCCGCTCCGCGGCGGACGAGGATGCCGAGCACGCCCGGCGTGAGGCTCCTCAGCAGGACCTCGTCCATCTCCCGGGTCACTCCGTGACGGTGGGCGGCTCGGCCAGGAACGGGCGCAGCTCCAGCCACTCGTGGATCGGCTTCCCGCCCGCGCCGGGGGCGGCCGACAGCTCACCGGCCAGCTCGACGGCGCGGTCGTAGGTGTCGACGTCGATGATCATCCAGCCGGCGATCAGGTCCTTGGTCTCGGCGAACGGGCCGTCCGTGACCGGAGGGCGCCCCTCACCGTCGTACCGGACGAAGGTGCCCTCGGGGGCGAGCGCCTGGCCGTCGACGAACTCGCCGGTCTTCTCCAGGCGGTCCGCGAAGTCCCGCATGTACTGCACGTGTGCCGAGATCTCCTGGGGCGTCCACTGGTCCATCGGCACGTCGTTCACGGCGGCCGGGGCGCCTCGGTAGTGCTTGAGCAGCAGGTACTTGGCCATGGTGCGTCTCCTCGGTGCTGGTGCGGTCCATTGTGGCCGCGTTCACCCCAGGGACGGAGCGGGACCCGGGTTCTCGACATCGCCGTACGGAATTCTTCGGGGAATTTTCCGGGGCTCCGGCTAGCGCTCTGACCTGCGGACTCGTACGCGTGGCGCCGGTTGGCGTCGCGTGGCGCCATCTGGTGCCATGTACTCCCTTGCGTGTGGCGCCAAAGTGGTGCCATGATGACGTCATCGACTTCAGCGGTACGTCGGAACCCACCGCGCTTCTCGTCCCCAGTCACTCCAGCCTCCGAACGGGAGGGCCCCATGCCTTCAACTGTCATGCCCACATCCGGCCAGGGTGCCGGCCCCGCGCCCGCCGCGATCTCCGCCGTCGGCCTGCGCAAGTCCTTCGGTGACAAGGTCGTCCTGGACGGCATCGACCTGCGCATCCCGGCCGGGTCGGTCTTCGCGCTGCTCGGGCCGAACGGGGCGGGCAAGACCACCGCCGTCAAGATCCTGTCCACCCTGATCACCGCCGACGGCGGCCAGGCCCAGGTCGGCGGCCACGACCTCGGCACCGACCCGCAGGCCGTGCGCGCCGCGATCGGTGTCACCGGCCAGTTCTCCGCCGTGGACGGGCTGATCACCGGCGAGGAGAACATGCTCCTCATGGCGGACCTGAACCACCTGTCCAAGGCCGAGGGGCGGCGGGTCGCCGCCGAACTGCTGGAGCGCTTCGACCTCGTCGAGGCCGCGAAGAAGCCCGCCTCCACCTACTCCGGCGGCATGAAGCGCCGCCTCGACATCGCCATGACGCTGGTGGGCAACCCGCGCATCATCTTCCTCGACGAGCCCACCACCGGCCTCGACCCCCGCTCGCGGCACAACATGTGGCGGATCATCCGCGAGCTCGTCAACGGCGGCACCACCGTCTTCCTCACCACCCAGTACCTGGAGGAGGCCGACGAACTCGCCGACCGCATCGCCGTCCTCAACGACGGCCGGATCGCCGCCGAGGGCAGCGCCGACGAGCTCAAGCGCCTCATCCCGGGCGGCCACGTCCGCCTCCGCTTCACCGACCCCGCCGCCTACCGCGACGCCACCGCCGCCCTCGCCGACGCCGCCCGCGACGACGAGGCGCTCACCCTCCAGATCCCCAACGACGGCAGCCAGCGCGAACTGCGCACCGTCCTGGACCGGCTCGACGCGGCCGGCATCGAGGCCGACGAACTGACCGTGCACACCCCCGACCTCGACGACGTCTTCTTCGCCCTCACCGGCTCCACCACCCTCCCCGCCCAGGCCGCCGCCGACCAGTCCAAGGAGACCGTCCGATGAGCACCCTCGCCCTCACCCTGCGCGACTCGTCCACCATGCTCCGGCGGAACCTGCTGCACGCCCGCCGCTACCCGTCTCTCACCCTGAACCTGCTGCTCACCCCGGTCATGCTGCTCCTGCTCTTCGTCTACATCTTCGGCGACGTGATGAGCGCGGGCATGGGTGGCGGCGCGGACCGCGACGCCTACGTCGCCTACCTCGTCCCCGGGCTGATCCTGATGACCATCGGCAGCACCACGATCGGTACGGCCGTCTCCGTCTCCAACGACATGACCGAGGGCATCATCGCCCGCTTCCGCACCATGGCGATCCACCGCGGCTCGGTCCTCGTCGGGCACGTCATCGGCAGCGTGCTCCAGTCCATCCTCAGCGTCGTCTTCGTCGGTGTCGTCGCCCTCGCGATCGGCTTCCGCTCCACCGACGCCACGGCCCTGGAGTGGCTCGCCGCGTTCGGACTGATCGTGGTCTTCTCCGTCGCCCTCACCTGGATCGCCGTCGGCATGGGCCTGATCAGCCCCAACGCCGAGGCCGCCAGCAACAACGCGCTGCCGCTGATCTTCCTGCCGCTCATCTCCAGCACCTTCGTGCCGATCGACGCGATGCCGGGCTGGTTCCAGCCGATCGCCGAGTACCAGCCCTTCACCCCGGCCATCGAGACCCTGCGCGGCCTGCTGCTCGGCTCCGAGATCGGCCACAACGGGTGGCTGGCCCTCGTCTGGTGCGTGGCCCTCACCGTGCTCGGCTACTTCTGGTCGAAGTCGGTCTTCGACCGCGACCCGCGGTAGTACCGGAGCGGCCCCCCGCTCCACCGTCCCAGGGCGGCGGGGCCCCCCCCCCCGGGGGGGGGGGCCCCCCGCCTTTCTGGTGGCACAGCCGACGCCATAAAGGACTCGCAATGGCACCATGTGTGTGCCATAGTGGTGCCAACAAGGTGCACGGAATCTACAGGGGGGTCGGACCATGGAAACGGTGACGGTGACCGCGGACAGAGCGCCCGGCCGGCCGCGGGAGGCGCCCGGTGCCCTCGCCGCCTTCGCCCGCTTCGTCCTCTGCGGCGGCGGGGTGGGACTGGCCTCCAGCGTCGCCGTGGCGGCCCTCGCCGCCCGGCTCCCCTGGGCCCTGGCCAACGCCGTGATCACCGTGGTCTCGACGCTCCTCGCCACCGAGCTGCACGCCCGCTTCACCTTCGGCGCCGGCGGGCGCGCGACCTGGCGCCAGCACACGCAGTCCGCCGGATCAGCGGCGGCCGCGTACGCGGCGACCTGCGCGGCGATGCTCGCCCTGCACCAGCTGGTGGCGGCGCCCGGCGCGGTCCTGGAGCAGATCGTCTACCTGTCCGCCTCCGCACTCGCCGGCGTCGCGCGCTTCGCCGTACTGCGCCTCGTCGTCTTCGCGCGCGGCCGTACCCACCCCGCGGCCACCGGGCGGGCCGCGGAGATCGGGCAGGCCGCGGAGGCCGGGCGGGCCGCGGAGGCGGGGCGGGCTCACTCCAGCCCCGACGCCTCGAACACCGCCCGGGCCGTCGCGCGGTCGACGCGCTCCGTGAGCCGGTGCAGTGCCGTCCCGCCACGGGTCAGTGACCCCGAGGCCACGGAGCGCCGGGCGTCCTCGGCCAGCCGGTACCACAGGCGCGGGTTGGCGACGAGCGTCGCGGGGTCCAGTTCCACCCGCCCGCCGAAGGCGTCCCGCAGGACCAGGCGCTGCGAGACACCGTCCACGCAGCACACGGAGACCAGGAAGTCGGTGCGCACCCGGTGCTCGCGCAGCAGCCCGCGGGAGGCGAGCCGGCCCGGGCCCGCCGTCACCCGGCACGGGCAGACCACCGCGAACAGCAGGAGGGCTAGCGCGGCCCACAGCGCGGAGCGGGCCGGGGTGGCGGTGCCCGCGGCCAGGTCGAGCAGCTCCAGCGCGACCAGCAGGGCCACGGCGCAGCGAACCGCGCCGCGCAGGTCCTCGGCCCAGCGTCCGTCGTATGCCGTCCCGGCGGGCGGCCGCGAACCCGCCGCCCCCCCCGCGCGTCGTCGCGGCGTCCCATGCCGCTGACGGTAGGCACCGGCGCCGCCGCCCCGAGCGCCTCCTGACGCCTCCCTGACGGAACCGCTGCTCGCCCCTGACGCGGGACCCGGTGACGTACGCCACAACGGTGTCAGGGCAGCGTCAAAGCAGGCCCGTCCGGCGCGAAGAACGCGCAAGGAAGCGGCTTCGGCGGCCGGAGACGGACAGAACCTGGGAACCGCCGGAAACCGGTGAACGGCACCGGCTGACCGCCGTCACCGGGCTGGCCGCCCTGTCGCTGGACGCCATGGCGTCGGTGGGGTACGGCCCCGAGGCGATCGTGCTCGTCCGGGCGGCGGCCGAGCCGGGCATCCGGGTCACCGTGCTCATCCCCGAGGTCGAGCCGGAGCGGGTGTGGCAGCGCCTGCTCCAGAACCAGCGGGGTGCCGTCGTCGCGCACGCCGTGCGGCGCGACACCGACGCGGTGATCTGCCGGCTGCGGTTCCGCCCGGCCTGACGGCACCCGCACGACGGCCCCGGAAACCGTCCGGGCCCGCCCGCCATCAGGGAAGCGTCAAAGCCGTTCGGGTCGACGTATGGAAGCCATCAACGGCGGCCGAATCCGGCCAAGAAGGAGCTTTCCTCGACTTGTCAGTTCCCTGCCCGAACCTCTTAGGAGTTGCGATGGCCGACGTGGCCTTCGTCGTCACCACGATCGCGGTGTTCGCGCTCGTGGCTCTCGTCGCCAAGGGGGTGACGAAGCTGTGACCGCCGAGAACATCGTCGGCCTGATCGTGGCCGTCGCCCTCCTGGGTTACCTCGTCCTCGCCCTGATCTACCCGGAGAGGTTCTGAGCACCACATGAGCCCCGTCCTCGCCGGCGTCCTCCAGCTGCTCGCCCTCATCGCCGCGCTGGCGCTCGCCTACATACCCCTCGGCAACCACATGGCCAGGGTCTACTCCTCCGACCGGCACTGGCGCGTCGAGAAGTGGATCTACAAGGGCATCGGTGCCGACCCGGACCGGGAGATGCGCTGGCCCGCGTACCTGCGCGGCGTGCTCGCCTTCTCCCTCGCCGGCGTCCTCTTCCTCTACCTGCTCCAGCGGCTCCAGGGCGTCCTCCCCGGCTCCCTCGGCTTCGCCGCCATCGACCCGGACCAGGCGTTCAACACCGCCGTGTCCTTCGTGACCAACACCAACTGGCAGTCGTACTACGGCGAACAGGCCATGGGCCACGTCGTGCAGACCGCCGGGCTGGCCGTGCAGAACTTCGTCTCCGCCGCCGTCGGCATGGCCGTCGCCGTCGCCCTGGTGCGCGGCTTCGCCCGGTCCCGCACCGGTGAGCTGGGCAACTTCTGGGCCGACCTGGTGCGCGGTGTCGTCCGCGTCCTGGTGCCGATCGCCGCGGTCGCCGCCGTCGTCCTGGTCGCCTGCGGGGTCATCCAGAACTTCTCCGGCATCCACGAGGTCGGCCAATTCTTGAATGGACACAGCCTCGGCGACCCCCAGCAGTGGAACGGCGGCGCGGTCGCCTCCCAGGAGGCCATCAAGGAGCTGGGCACCAACGGCGGCGGCTACTTCAACGCCAACTCCGCCCACCCCTTCGAGAACCCGACGCCCTTCTCGAACCTGTTCGAGATCTTCCTGATCCTGCTCATCCCGTTCTCGCTGACCCGGACCTTCGGCCTCATGGTCGGCTCGGTCCGCCAGGGCTACGCGATCCTCGGCACGATGGCCGCCATCTGGGTCGGCTTCACCGCCCTGATGATGTGGACCGAGTTCGCCCACCACGGACCGGCCCTGGACCTCGCGGGCGCGTCGATGGAGGGCAAGGAGCTGCGCTTCGGCGTGGGCGGCTCGTCGATCTTCGCGGTGGCGACCACCCTCACCTCCACGGGCGCGGTGGACTCCTTCCACTCCTCGTTCACCGGACTGGGCGGCGGGATCACCATGCTCGGCATGATGCTGGGCGAGATCGCGCCCGGCGGCACCGGCTCCGGCCTCTACGGCATGCTGATCATGGCGGTCATCGCGGTGTTCATCGCCGGTCTGATGGTCGGCCGCACCCCCGAGTACCTGGGCAAGAAGATCGGCACCCGCGAGATCAAGTTCGCCGCCTGCTACATCCTCATCACGCCCGCCCTGGTCCTGGTCTTCACCGCCGCCGCCATGGCCCTGCCGACCCCGGGCAACTCGATGACCAACAGCGGGGCGCACGGATTCTCCGAGATCCTCTACGCCTACACGTCGGCCTCGAACAACAACGGCTCCGCCTTCGCCGGTCTGAACGCCGACACGCAGTGGTTCAACACCACCCTGGGCCTCGCCATGCTGCTCGGCCGCTTCCTGCCGATGGTGTTCGTCCTGGCGCTCGCGGGCTCCCTCGTCCAGCAGAAGCCCGTGCCCGCCTCCGCCGGCACCCTGCGCACCGAGAAGCCGCTGTTCACCGGCCTGCTCATCGGCGCCATCCTGATCATCACCGGTCTGACCTACTTCCCGGCGCTCGCCCTGGGCCCGCTCGCCGAAGGGCTGGCGGCATGAACACCGACGCGCAGACGACCGGCACCACCCAGAAGTCCGACACCACCCAGAAGTCCGACACCACCCAGAAGTCCGACACCACCCAGAAGTCCGACACCTCCCCGAAGACCGACACCCAGAAGCACGAGGACGCCATGTCCACAGCCACCCCGACCAGGGCGCCGCACAGCGACGCGCCCACCGGGCACAAACCGGAGGAAGGCCGCGTCGGCGCGGGCCTCTTCGACCCGGGGCAGCTCGTCAGGTCGCTGCCCGACGCCTTCCGCAAGCTGGACCCGCGCGTGATGGTGAAGTCGCCCGTCATGTTCGTCGTCCTCGTCGGTTCCGTGCTGACCACGGCGTTCTCCTCCGCCGACCCCGGCGACTGGTTCGGCTGGACCATCAGCGCCTGGCTCTGGCTGACCGTCATCTTCGCCAACCTCGCGGAGGCCGTCGCCGAGGGCCGCGGCAAGGCGCAGGCCGACACCCTGCGCAAGGCCAAGACCGACACCGTCGCCCGCCGCCTGGTGGACGGGCGCGAGCAGCACGTGCCGGGCACCGAGCTGAAGATCGGCGACCTCGTGGTCTGCGAGGCCGGTGACGTCATCCCCGGTGACGGCGACGTCGCCGAGGGCGTCGCCTCCGTCGACGAGTCGGCGATCACCGGCGAGTCCGCGCCCGTCATCCGCGAGTCCGGCGGCGACCGGTCCGCGGTCACCGGCGGCACCAAGGTGCTCTCCGACCGGATCGTCGTCCGGATCACGACGAAGCCGGGGGAGACCTTCATCGACCGGATGATCAACCTGGTGGAGGGCGCGGCCCGGCAGAGGACGCCGAACGAGATCGCGCTGAACATCCTGCTGGCCTCGCTGACCGTCGTCTTCCTGCTGGCCTGCGCCACCCTGCCGCCCCTCGCCGACTACGCGGGCACCGACCTGACGATGGTCGTGCTGGTGGCGCTGCTGGTCTGCCTCATCCCGACCACCATCGGCGCCCTGCTCTCCGCGATCGGCATCGCGGGCATGGACCGGCTCGTGCAGCGCAACGTGCTCGCGATGTCCGGCCGCGCGGTCGAAGCGGCCGGCGACGTCTCCACCCTGCTGCTGGACAAGACCGGCACCATCACGCTCGGCAACCGGCAGGCCGCCGAGTTCGTGCCGGTCGGCGGCGCCACCGAGGCCCGGCTGGCGGACGCCGCCCAGCTCTCCTCGCTGGCCGACGAGACGCCCGAGGGCCGCTCCGTCGTCGTCCTGGCCAAGGAGAGGTACGGGCTGCGCGAGCGCGACCGGGGCGAGCTGGTGGGCGCCGAGTGGATCGAGTTCACCGCCCAGACCCGGATGTCCGGCGTCGACGTCGACGGCCGCAAGGTCCGCAAGGGCGCGGCCGGTTCGGTCACCGCCTGGGTCCGCGAGCGCGGCGGCACCGTGGCCCAGGGCGCCGACGAGGCCGCCGACCGCATCTCCGCGGCGGGCGGCACCCCGCTGCTGGTCGCCGTGGAGGACGGCGACGGCGCCCGCGTCCTCGGGGTGATCCACCTCAAGGACGTGGTCAAGCAGGGCATGCGGGAGCGGTTCGAGGAACTGCGGCGCATGGGCATCAAGACCGTCATGATCACCGGCGACAACCCGCTGACGGCCAAGGCGATCGCCGCCGAGGCGGGCGTCGACGACTTCCTCGCGGAGGCCACGCCCGAGGACAAGATGGCCCTGATCAAGCGGGAGCAGGCCGGCGGAAAGCTGGTCGCGATGACCGGCGACGGCACCAACGACGCGCCCGCGCTCGCGCAGGCCGACGTCGGCGTCGCGATGAACACGGGCACGTCGGCCGCCAAGGAGGCCGGCAACATGGTCGACCTCGACTCCAACCCGACCAAGCTCATCGAGATCGTCGAGATCGGCAAGCAACTCCTCATCACCCGCGGCGCCCTGACGACGTTCTCCATCGCCAACGACGTCGCCAAGTACTTCGCGATCATCCCGGCGCTCTTCGCGGCCGTCTACCCGGGCCTCGACAAGCTCAACATCATGCAGCTGTCCTCGCCGGACTCCGCGATCCTGTCCGCGGTCGTCTTCAACGCGCTGGTCATCGTCGCGCTGGTGCCGCTCGCCCTCAAGGGGGTGCGCTACCGGCCGGTCAGCGCCGACCGGCTGCTCCGCCGCAACCTCGCCGTCTACGGCCTGGGCGGGCTGATCGCCCCCTTCCTCGGCATCAAGGCCATCGACCTGCTCATCTCCCTCATCCCCGGGATCGGCTGACCGCCATGAACACCTCCCTCACCAACACCGCCCGGCTGCTCGGCGCGGGCCTGCGCGCCCTGCTCGTGCTGACCGTCGTCACCGGCGTCATCTACCCGCTGGCCGTCACCGGCATCGCCCAGGGACTCTTCGCCGGCAAGGCGAACGGCTCCGAGATCGAGTCGCACGGCAAGGTCGTCGGCTCGTCCCTGATCGGCCAGGCGTACAACCTGCCGCTGAAGAAGGGCCAGGAGACCCCGGAGCCCGACCTCAAGTGGTTCCAGGGCCGCCCGCAGAACGGCCTCGGCAGCAACAGCGTCAACACCCAGTACAAGCTCATCCTGTCCGGCGCCACCAACCGCTCCGCCGACAACGCCGAGCTGGTCCAGTGGGTCAAGGCCGCCAAGGCCGCCGTCGTCAAGGACAACTCCGTGCCCGGCCACCCGGTCAATCCCTCGGACGTGCCCGCGGACGCCGTCACCTCCTCCGGCTCCGGCCTGGACCCGGCCATCTCCCCGAAGTACGCCGACCTCCAGGTCCACCGCGTCGCCGAGAAGAACGGCCTGCCCGCCGACCGCGTCCGGAAGCTGGTCGACGAGCACACCGAGGGCCGCACCCTCGGCTTCATGGGCGAGCCCCGGGTGAACGTGCTCGAACTCAACATCGCCCTCAAGGAACTCGCGGCGGCCGACCGCTGATGGCCTTACGCGTACGCCGTCGGAGCCGGCCGCCCGGAACCTTCCCCGGGCAGTCGGCTCCCCCTGCACGACAGGAAAGGGGCACCCCGATGACCCGGGTGCTGGTCGTGGAGGACGACCCCCAGCTCGTCCGCGCACTCGTCCTCAACATGCGGGCCCGCCGCTACGGCGTCGACGCGGCACCCGACGGCACCACGGCCCTGCGTCTGGCCCAGGCACGCCGGCCGGACGTCGTCGTCCTCGACCTCGGACTGCCGGACATGGACGGCGTCCACGTCATCAGGACGCTGCGCGGCTGGACCCGTATACCGATCCTGGTGCTCTCGGCCCGCAGGGGCTCCGGCGAGAAGGTCGCCGCGCTCGACGCGGGCGCCGACGACTACATCACCAAGCCCTTCAGCATGGACGAACTCCTGGCCCGCCTGCGCGCCGCCGTCCGCCGCACCGAGACGGACCCCGTCGCCGAGACGACGCTGGTCACCACGGAGGACTTCACCGTCGACCTGACCGCGAAGAAGGTCCGCAGGTCGGGCCACGACATCCGCCTCACCCCGACGGAATGGCACCTGCTGGAGATCCTGGTCACCCACCCCGGCCGCCTCATCAGCCAGAAGCACCTGCTGCGCGAGGTCTGGGGCGAGGCCCGCGGCAACAAGACCAACTACCTGCGGGTCTACATGGCCCAGCTGCGCCGCAAACTCGAGACCGACCCCTCCCACCCCCGCTACCTCATCACCGAGGCCGGGATGGGCTACCGCTTCGAGGGGTGAGCGATTCCATGAGGTTCCCGCACCCAGGCGGCGACCGCGGCATGAAGCGCCTCTTCTACGCCCTCCTGCTCGCCGCGGCGACCGTGTTCGCCGTCGGCCTCCTCACCGACGCGTTGTGGCTGCTCGGGATCGGCGCGTGGACGCTGATCGCGGCGCTGCTCGTCGAGTTGGTCTACCGGCCCTGAGACGGATCCCGCCGGCGTCAGCGTCCCGTCAACATCGCCCGGGCCGCCGTCAGTGTCCCGTCAGGGACCGCCCCGGACGCGGGGCCACCGGGCATAGCGTCGATGACGAGCCCCGGCCCGCCTCCCCGCGTCCGGGGCCCAGACCACTCGCCCCCCACATCACTCCACTCCACCCACCCCACCCCGCGCACGGCGCAGACTCCGGGAGGACCCCATGGCACACCCCCTGTACGGCGAGGACCCCGAGCCCTCCGAACGGTTCCCGGCCGGACCCCTGTACGTCCCGGTCCGGCCGGGCCCCTCCGGATGCACCACCCGGCTCTTCCGCACGCCGCTGGGCCGCCGCACGGCCGTCGCCTTCACCTCCGAGCGCACGCTCGTCGCCACCCTCGGCCCCGGCCAGGCCTGGATCCGCCTCGCCGAGCCCGCACTGCGCGCGCTGACCGCGCCGCTCGGCGTCACCACCGTCACGCTCGACCCGCAGTTCGCCGCCCCGGCAGCCGCGCCGGGCGCCTTCGCCGTACGGCCGCCCGTCCCCGCACTGCGGGCCGGCTGAGAGGGGTTGCCCAGCATGACCACCGTCCACGTACCCGCGGCCCGCGCCGCCCGCGCCGACCTCTCGGTCTGGCCCGCGTCCACCACCGACCCCGCGCACGGCGACCTCTCCGTGGGCGGCGTCCCCCTCACGCGGCTCGCCGACCGCTTCGGCACCCCGGTCTACGTCCTCGACGAGGCCGAGGTCCGCGAACGCTGCCGCACCTACCGGCACGCCTTCCCCGACGCCGAGATCCACTACACCGCCAAGGCGTTCCTGTGCCGGGCCATGGCCCACTGGATGGACGAGGAGGGCCTCGGCCTGGACGTCTGCTCCGCCGGCGAACTGGAACTCGCCGCCACCACCGGCTTCCCGCCCGAGCGCATCGTCCTGCACGGCAACGCCAAGTCCCCGCGCGACCTCGACGCCGCCCTGCGCCTCGGTGTGGGCCGCATCGTCATCGACTCGCCGTCGGAGATCGCGCGCCTGGCCGCCGCCGTGGGCCCGGACGGCCACCAGAAGGTGATGGTCCGCGTGATCCCCGGCATCGGCGCGGGCGGCCACGAGAAGATCCGGACCGGCACGGACGACCAGAAGTTCGGCCTGTCGATCTCCGACGGCTACGCGCAGCACGCCATCGCCCGCATACTCGACCAGCCGCAGCTGCGGCTCACGGGCCTGCACTGCCATCTGGGCTCCCAGATCACCAGCGTCAAGCCGTACCTGGTCGCCGTACGCCGCATGGTCGGCCTGATGATGCGGCTGCACGAGCAGCACGGCCTGGTCCTGCCCGAACTGGACCTCGGCGGCGGCCACGGCGTCGCCTACCGCCCCGGCGAGCAGGCCCTGGACCTGACGACGCTGGCCCGCCGGGTCCGCGCGGAACTGTCCGACGCGTGCGCCACGGCCGGTCTGCCCGTCCCCCGCCTGATCATCGAACCGGGCCGGGCCATCGCGGGCCCCGCGGGCATCGCCCTCTACCGCGTCCTGGCCGTCAAACGCACCGGCGCCAAGGTCTTCGTGGCGGTGGACGGCGGCATGAGCGACAACCCCCGCCCGGCCCTGTACGGCGTCCGCTACGCCCCGCTCCTGGCCGGCCGCCACAGCACGGCGCCCCCGGCCAGGGTGACCGTGGTGGGCCGCCACTGCGAGGCGGGCGACGTGCTCGCCGCCGACGTGGAGCTCCCCGGCGACGTACACCCCGGCGACCTGCTCGCCGTACCCGTGGCCGGCGCGTACCACCTCTCCATGGCCTCGACCTACAACCTCGTGGGCCGCCCGCCGGTCGCCGCGGTACGCGACGGCCACGCCCGGCTCCTGGTCCGACGGGAGTCGTTGGAGGACATCAGGGGCCGCGACGTGGGTCTGTGAGGCGCGGTGTCCGCGACGCGGTACGCCGACGGGGGCCGGGGCGACGACCCCGGCCCCCGTCGGGGCGTGTGCCAAGCCTGGAAATGCCAAGCCTAGAAATAGTGCTTCCGGCCGCCCACGGCCCGTCCGGTCGCCCCGAGAATCCACAGGATCGCACCGACCACGATGAGGATTCCGCCGACCGTGGTCAGCAGCCCGATGCCGACGAGCAGGCCGATGAGAAGCAGAATTAGCCCAATGACAATCATTGCGAATCCGATCTGTCGAGTCTCCACGAGGCGCTCGGGCCTCCTGACGGAAGGTCCGTAGCGTCGCTTGCTTCGTCAGCCTCGATACTCGAACCGAGTGCGGTACCGGGGCACCGTGCTCGACCGGTGAGGTTGTGTAGCGTTGCACCCTCCGTCTGCCCTCCTATCCCTGGCACATGCCCCGGGATCGCGACCGGGCCGGGACAAGGAGGCCAACATGTGGGTGACGCTCCTGCTGGCGGCAGGTCTCGTCGCGATCGGCGCCGGAATCCACGAGGCCGTGGTCCAGCACCGCCTCCGCCGCGAGGGGACGCTCGCCGAGGGCATGGTGGTCGACCACAGCCGGAGCACCGGCCCGAGGGGTGAGGGTGTCTCCTACACCGCGGTGGTCGAGTTCACCGACGCTCAGGGCCGCCACCACCGGTTCCGGTCCAGAACCTCCGGCGTCAAGCACCTCCCCGTGGGTGGCCGCACCCCGGTCCGCTACCTCCCCGGCACCCCGGGAACGGCACGCGTGGACCTCGCCGGGAAGCGGGTCGAGAGCCTCGTACTCCCGCTGGGGGCGGGCGGGTTGTTCATCGCGGTGGCGATCTGGATGCTGCTCGGCGGCCGTTGAGGCGTCCCCTCCGGGGCCCGGCCTCTGTCAGTGGCGGCAACTAGCCTCCGGGCCATGGGTATTCAGGTGGACGTGGTGGCGGGCTATCCGATCAACGACGAGATGGAGCGCGTGCTCGGGCTGGCCGAGGCGGTCGGCGAGCCGGTCACGGTCACCTTCATGTGGGAGGGCGGTCGCGACACGGAGCGCGCTGTACTGGTGCCCGCGGCGACGCTGGCGCTCTGGGAGCACTGGGCCCCCGCCGCGTATCCGAGGCACGAGGCCCCGAACGAGGGTGAGGCGGGAGGCGAGGGTCCGGAGCTGGCGCACCCGGAGGAGTTCGGCCCGTTCACCCTCTTCCGCCGTCGCGTGGGGAGCCGTACGGCGGTCGCTCGCGCGGGCGTGGTCGTCGCCGAACTGCTGCCTCCCGAGGAGGCGCACTGGCTGGAGGAGCAGTCCCGCAATGTCCGCCAGGGCTTCATGGACCCCGTACAGAAGGCGGCGTTCGAGGAGTTCCTCGCGCGGCAGCCGCCCGTCGGCGAGCAGTGACGCGGCAGCGGTGGGCCACCTGTTGCCGCCATCTATCGAAACACGATAGATTCACATCGTGATTCGATGGAAGGAGTGGTGATGGGAAGGCTGACCGTGCTCGCGCTGCGCGCCGTACTCGCGGCGCTGCTCGCCGGGTCGGTGTTCGTCCAGACGGTGATGGCGGCCCTGCTGGCCGCCGACCTGGACGGCGGTGACCTGGCGGCCCGGCGCGTGCCGATCGTCGTGATCGTGGTCCTGGGCGTCATGACGGTGGAGGCCGTCCTGCTGAGCACATGGCGTCTGGTGACCATGGTGCGCAGGGGCACGGTGTTCTCCCACGCCGCCTTCCGTTACGTGCACGTCGTGATGGGCGCGTTCGCCGCCGCCGGGGTGCTCGTCTGCGCGCTCGGCGTCGTACTCGCGCCGGGCGAGGCGGTGGCGCCGGGCGTCGTGCTCCTTCTCTGCGGCGTCGCCCTCGCGGCCTTCGGGGTCGCGCTCGTCGTACTGGTGATGCGGGTGCTGCTCGCCCAGGCGGTCGCACGCGATGCCGAGGCGTCGCAGATGCAGGCCGAGCTCAACGGGGTGATCTGATGGCCATCGTCGTCGACATCGACGTGATGCTGGCCCGACGCAAGATGGCCGTGGGCGAGCTGGCCGACCGCGTGGGGATCACCCCCGCCAACCTGGCGGTCCTCAAGAACGGCCGCGCCAAGGCGGTGCGCCTCTCGACGCTCGACGCGCTCTGCGAAGCTCTCGACTGCCAGCCGGGAGACCTGCTCCGCTGGGAGGCCGACGACCGGGTGGACGCGACCGTCCCCGACCAGCCCCGATGAACCACCTAGGAGCCACGGCCGAGGCCGACGTCCTGGTGGTCGGGGCGGGCCTGGCCGGCCTGCACACGGCCACACTCCTCGCTCGCCAGGGCCACGACGTAGTACTGGCCGAACGCCGCGCCAGTCCCGCCTCCACGATCCGCACCACCGGCATCTTCGTCCGCAAGACACTCGACGACTTCCCGCTCCCGCCCGACTGCCTCGGCCCACCGATCCGGCGCGTCCTGCTCTACCCCCCGAACCTGCGCCGCCCGGTCGGCCTGGTCAGCGGACGTGACGAGTACCGCGTGGGCGACATGGGCCCGCTCTACACGCGGGCGGCCGAGGCCGCGGCGGCGTCCGGCGTACGCATCGCGCTCGGCACCCGTTACCTCGGCCGAGGGCGCGACACCTTCCACCTCGCCGGACGCGAGGGCCCCACGACACTCCGGGCCCGCTTCGTCGTAGGAGCCGACGGCGCCCGCTCACGCGTCGCCCACGACCTGGGCCTCGACCGCAACCACCACCTGCTGGTCGGCGCGGAGGAAGTCTTCGCCCTGTCCGAAACCGGCGACGAGCCACCGACGTTCCACTGCGTGCTGGACCCGTCCTACGCCCCCGGCTACCTGGCCTGGGTGGTAAACGACGGCCGGCACGCCCACGTCGGCGTCGCGGGCTACGCCGACCGCTTCCCCCACGGCCTCCGCCGCACCATGGAACACTTCAGTGCCGCGGCCCCCGGCCTGACCGGCGTAACCCGCCCCGACGCGGTGGAGCGACGCGGCGGCCCGATCCCCGTCGGCGGCGTCCTCCGCCGGATCAGCTGCCCGGACGGCCTCCTCGTGGGCGACGCGGCCGGCGCGGTCTCCCCGCTCACGGCGGGCGGCCTGGACCCGTGCCTCCGCCTGTCGGAGCACGCGGCCACGGTCCTGGACACGGCACTGCGCACGGCGGACCGGCAGACGCTCCGCACCTACGACGGAGCAGCCCTGCGCACCGACTTCCGCGGCCGCCTGATGCTCCGCAGGGCACTGTCCCAACTCCGGACGCCGACGGCAGCGGCGGCGGCGTTTCCTCTCCTCCGGAGTCGCTTCGGCAGGTCGGTGGCCGGCAGGGTCCTCTTCGGCGACAGGTCTTTTCCGACGCCTGCGGCGCCCTGACGAGGCTCAGGCGCCGGTTTCCGCCCCTCCTCGGGGGACCCGCAGCTCGGGTTCCGCTCGCAGTCCCGCGAGGTCGGCGCCGCTCTCGGTCAGCACCCGCTCGATCTCCGCCACGGACTCGGCGTCCGTCCCGGCCTCGTCCAGCAGCGCGGCCAGCAGATGGGTCGTGCCGACGGTGGGCGAGCCGTTCGCGGAGGCGGTGAGCTGGGTGACGTGCAGGAGCCGCCGGTCGAAGTCGGCGGTGGCGTCGACCTCCGGGGGCTCGCCCTCCGCGACTCCGGTGGTGGGGAGCAGCACGCGGGCGACAGCGGCCTGCCGTACGCCGTGCCGACGCAGAAGTTCCGCCCCTCGGTTCGCTCCCGCGAGCTGCTCGGGCAGCTCACGTCCCGCGACCGTCAACGACCGCTCCAGGGCCAGGATGCCGAGAAGCACGTCGACGGGCTCAAGCTCCGGAGCCCCGCGCCGTACCGCGCCCCGCCGGGCCTCCGAGCGCACCACGCCCACGACCGCGGAGCCGAAGCCCGCGCCACCCCCGAAGATCCAGGCGGTGAACTTCCGCGTCAGCGGATTACCGCTCTTCCCGAAGGTCCCCGCCTTGCGCAGCATCAGTACGGTGCCGGGCTCAGGCGCCTCGTCCTTCCCCTTCAGCTCGTCGAGCGCGGCGGAGGCGGCGGAGACGTCCAGCTTCTCCACGACCATGGCCTCGCGGGCCCGCGTGTCGGGCAGCTCGACCAAGGCGCGCGCCACATGGCGGACGCGAACGGAAAGGGTGCCCTCCGCACGTGCGGCCTCCAGCGCCAGGCGCAGACAGGTCCGCAACGCACCGGTCATCGGCGGCAGTTCGATCCCACCCGGCGCCACGTCCTCCTTCCGCCTCTTCCAGCGCAGCCTGCGGGCCTCCTCCTGCCGGACCTCCCGCCAGAGGGCGTCGACCTCCCGCTCGTCATCCGGACTGCCCACCCTCCCGTCCCCCTCATCCCCGCTGACCCACACCGAGGTCCCCCGGCTCGCGATCGACCCGCCGAGCGTCCCGGCGGCCCTCATCCCGGGCGCTATCGCGGACCCCGCGGCTTCGTCGCCCGCCACGAGCGCGCTGAGCAGGCTCTCCGTACCGACGTCGTCGCGTCCCTGCTTGGCGACCGTGCGTACGGCCTCCAGCATCAGACTGACGACGTCCCTCTCGAACTCGGTACTCGCGTCGCCGCTACGGTCGGACGTGCGCTGGTCCATCGGGCCTTCCCTCCGTGGAGTCACCTGGCGTACAGGACGCTAGCCCGACCCTTCCCGACTCCGCGTCGTCCGACCGGCCAGGGTTGCGGGCCGAACGGACACCTTGTGCGGGGCGGCGGTTTGCCCGAGCCGTGAGCGCACCCAAGGGCTGCACCCGTCCTGCCGACTGCCGACTGCCGAGGAGGGCTTGAGTCAGACCTGGCCGAGGTCGATTTCCACCGGGAAGGGGGCCGCTACCTTGACGACAGCGGTGAACACGTCTCCGTCCCTGTAGGTCTTGGTCGCGGGGTCGAGCACATAGGTGTACACGAGAGGCACGCCTGTGGCGGCCTGCTCGATCCGCCAATAGAAGTCGATGCCTGCCTTGGCGTATTGGTCGACCTTCACGATCCGGTCGGTGGTC
The DNA here is from genome assembly GCF_042263835.1 of Streptomyces sp. NPDC056128. NCBI lineage: Bacteria > Bacillati > Actinomycetota > Actinomycetes > Kitasatosporales > Streptomycetaceae > Streptomyces > Streptomyces sp. NPDC056128. The sequence continues at coordinate 101,840 of NZ_JBHJVQ010000015.1, forward strand.
TCCGAGCCTGGCGACACCACTTCCGCGACCAGCAGCACGTGCTCAGGGCGGGTGGGGATGATGTCGATCGTATCCGCGCGGTACACGATGACGTCCGGGCGGCGATTGGTGAGCGGGACGTCCTGAAGCCGGACGTCGAAGTCGGTGTCGGCGTTCCACTCCGGGCCCGCGGCGGCATCCAGGGCGTTGGCCAGAATTCGGGCCAGCCGGTTGTGCCGCTTGGACGCACTCGGACTCACGACGACCATCCCGTCCACGATCTCGATCCCAGCGCACTGCTCCTCGGACCAGGACTCGTACTCCTCCGCCGTGATCTGCTCATGCATCCACGCCGGGGCCACCATCTCGGCCGTCATGAAGCACCTCCCGGACACTGTGCTGCGGACCCGATCCCACTGGACTCAGCGTACTGTCTGCCATCCGTCCGGCACGCTGCTCACGCAAACGGCCCCCGGCAGTGGATCCGAGGCGGAATTGGAGCCTCCCTGGGGAAGAAATCCCAGTTCAGAGCGGTAATGCATCCTGCCCCGTCGCAGGATTCGAACCTGCGACACCCGTTCCAGGAGTTCGATCTACGCCCGCCCCTGGTGTCGTCGTCTGCTGGCCCGACGGTCGCGCGGGGTTGTTGCTGTGCGCCACGGTACGGGAGCCGGGGAACGGGTGCTCTACCCACTGCTCCAGGTAGCCGGCTTCGCCGTGCGTCCGCAACAGGGCCTCGGCGGCCTCTGTCCCCGAGCACGCCGGCCGATGTACTCATGCTGAGGATTCCGCAGCGCGACATGTGCCCAAGGCGTGATGTCAGCAGGGGTCGCCTCGGCGGAGTTGCGGAGCGCCCATGCATACGAGGGGCTAAGGCAGGTCGGGCAGGTCGGGGCGGACCAATGCCTGAGCGAATGGTTCTCCGGTGGCCCGGGCGTAGGCCATCCGCTCGCGTACCTCGCTGAGGGTGCGCGGGCGGTAGCCGGGGCCGCCGCAGCAGCTCTTGTGGAAGCGCACGCCGGCGTGCAGCAGCACGGAGAGGGTGCGCCAGGCAGCGGCGTCCCGCTTCTTGGGCGCCGCGAAAGCGGAGCCGACGTGGATCAGTGGTTCGGCGCAGCGTGGACAGACCCGGTCGTGGTCGTAGTAGCCGGGGTAGGGCTGCTTGTACGAGGCCCGGCAGGGCAGGCAAACGTACGAGGTCTTTCCATGGGCCATGCGGGAAGGGTAGAGCGGCCACAGGGCCGGGCTCGACAGGTTTCCGGCATGCTGGGCAGTCTCTGCAGCACCGGCGGGGCGGCGATCGCCTCGCGGCAGCGCCCGTGAAGACCGGCCGCCCCTCTCGCTGCGTCATGCCCGTCTCAGTGCAAGGCCTCGATCGCGCGCAGGACCAGGGCACGGGCGTCGGAGCCGTAGACGGCCATGCCGCGCAGCTCCTCGAATGCCTCGGAGTACAGGCTGACTTCGGAGGGCTGGGTGATACGCACCCGTGCCGAGACCAGCTCGACGGAGACGAGCCGGTCGTCGTACATGTGGAAGGTCTCGCGCGGCCACTGCACCCGCGAGGGCACGGCCATGGGGATGATCCCGAGGGAGACCTGCGGCAGCGCGCCGGCGGTGAGGAGGTGGCCGAGCTGCGCGGCCATCGCCTCCGGTTCGCACACCTGGTAGCGGAGCGCTGCCTCTTCGACGACGAACACGAAGGTGCGCCCGGCCCGGTGGATGATCTGGGAGCGGTCGACCCGAGCGCGTGCGGCCGCGGCGCTGTCGTCGACAGGGACGTCCCTGAAGCGGGCGCTGATGCCGAGGACGCCGGCGGCGTAGCCCTCGGTCTGCAGCAGGCCGGGGACCAGGGAGGCGGAGTAGACGCGGAAGTGGCGGGTGTCCCGGAAGAGGCGGGGCTCGCGGCCCTGGAGTGCGGCGAGGCCTTCGCGTACCTGGGTGCGCCACTCGGTGTACATGGACTCGGCGTGCAGGGACTGGGAGATGAGGTCGTCGACCTGGTCCAGGGCGTCGCAGGCCTGGCACCACAGGCGGATGTCCGTGGCGTTGGGTGCGGTGTGCGAGTTCTCGATCCGTGAAGTCTTGGCGTGGTGCCAGCCGCACCGGTCGGCCAGCTCAGTGATCGTCAGCCCCGCGCTCCGGCGCATGTCGCGCAGTCGCTGGGCCACGACTTGGCGTGCGGCCTGCGCCGAGGAGGACGGGGAGATGGGCATGAGCTGGCCTGTCCGGTGCGTGCTGTCAGGTGATCGTGTACTGGTCGTGCGGTGTGGATCGGGCCCACACGTTTTCGAAGGCCGCCGCACACAGCTTGGCGGAGGCCGGGTCGTCGGTGACTTCCCCGCCGAGGCTGCGCCCGTCGCCGCTGAAGTGGTTCCACCTCACCAGCTGGTCGTCGAACAGCCAGAAGTCGTTGCCGGGCAGGGCGATGTCCGACGCCTCGCGGCGTGGCAGCCAGCTCACGTGTTCGCCGGCGGCCACATTCGTGAAGGTCGTGTCGTACAGGTAGTGGCTGTACTCGCTTGCCGGTTCGGAGATGATGCGGGCCCGGCGCACGACGACACCGCGGGCGGTGGTCTCCTGCACCAGGTCCAGCCACGGCCGCCACCAGGAGGCGCGGTCGCCGGGATCGTGACGGAATCCTCGGTGCCAGTCGGCGAAGGGGCCGGCCTCGTAGTCGACGGCGTAGCTGTCCCGCATTTCGAGGTGGACCGCGGAGCGGGTGGCGGCGGCCAGCAGATCAGTGAACGCGGCCGGCACGTTCGACCGCATCGCATGCCTCCCTGATCATCGCAACCATCCTGGCGGGGATACGGACCACGGCTTCATGCTCGGGGATGCCGACGGCGTGGCCGGGCACCGTGAAGGCGGCGCACTCGGCTGCGGTCGCCTCGTCGGGCTTCCACCCCTGCAGCACGAGTTCCTTCTTCTCCTCGTCGACCCAGACGGTCGGACTCTCCTCGTCCCCGGTGTTCGGGTCGATGCCGATGAACCGTAATGACATGGCTGCCTCCGGCGCATGCTGTGTGCAGGACTGTGCACAACGGTCGCGCGCCTGCGCGCTTCGGTCAAGGGATGGCAACGGTCACTCAACCCGAACGCGTGAATGTGTGCACAGATCTGCACATCGCTGGCACCGCCGCATATCCCACTCCTAGCGTCGGGCCGGACGACAGATCCCGGCGAGGCGGCTCCCTCCCGGGGGTGGGCGATGCTGCGAAGGAACGTCGACATGAGACACGCCACCGGCCCGCAGACAACCGCCGAGGAACAGCTCTCGGCACCGCTCGACACCACGGTGATGCGCGAGACCACCAGCCTCCTGCTCGGACCGGACCAGGCGCCGGAAGCCCTGCCGGTAGCCGACCTGGACCTGCCCGTCCTCACCAGCGCACTGCGAGGACACCTCGAACTGCTGATCCCGGAGGTGGAACATGCCGCTGAGCAGCTGCCCTCGACGAGCATCCCCCGGTACTGCGCGCTCGCGTGCGTCGGCGAGGCCCGCGGCAAGCTGCGCGCCGAACCGTCCCGCCGCTACGGCGGAGAGGCCGGCCACGCCCGCCGACTCGCCCGCGTCCTGGTCGCCCTGTGCGACCACCACGATGTCCTGCACCCGCGTCAACCGGACGCCTGAGCACCTCAATCCAGCAGCCCTCCCCGGGCTGTACTTCAGTCCCCCGCCAGCCCCCGCGCTCCGGCACCTCGGGGAGCTGGCGGGCCCAGCCGCCTCCACCCGGACGCGGCCGACCCCACCAGGAGGACGACGTGACCGTCGCGTTGGCACCTTCCACCACCCGTACACGGGACCCGCAGGAAATCCTCAACGCGGTCGCCCCCCACATCAGCGAACTCACCGTCAACATCTTCGACTCCGGCCTGCCCCTGTGGGATCGCGAGATCGCCCTGCTCCTGCGCGACCACACCATGGTCCGCGACATGGCCGAGCGCATCCTGGGCAACGCCGCCATGTACGTCATGGGCTCGATCGAGAATCCGGACGTGCACCTCGGCGTCGGCAAGCTCGTCGACATCGGCGTCCACCAGCTCATCCTCGACACCCCCGTCTGGTGGGGCATCTGCCGTCTGTACAACGGCGGCCGCTTCAAGCACCACGCCCCGTTCATCGAGCGGCGCAGCGACGGCCTGTGCCTGCGCACCGGTGACTTCCTCAAGTCCCAGGGCTGGGCCATCGACGAGGAACTGTGGGCCATCGACGGCGCGGACTGCTCACCGTGCGACAGCAAGGTCCCCGACAGCCACTGAGCGCACTACAGTCAGCCCCTGCCCTCGCGGCTCTCCGAGGGCAGGGGTCCCGACCACCAGAGGAAGCAGCGTGCCCGTACCCCACGACATCGCCGCCGAGACCGAACTCTGGGACGCCTACGCCAAGAGCGCGTTCGACGCCGAGGCCAAGCCGGGGTTCTGCTGGACGCAGTACGCCGGCCATGGACCGGGCCCCGAACTCCTCGGCTCCCCGGCATCGGTGCTGGAGATCGGTTGCGGCACCGGCCGCGCCCTCGCCCACCTCGCGCAGCAGGGCGTGAAGGCGACCGGAGTGGACCTGTCCCCCCGCATGGCCCAACTGGCGGGCGAGCGGTGGGCGCAACTCGGCGTCCACATCAAGCAGTCAGAGGTCCTCGACTGGCTCGCCACGGACGACGCCCGCTACGACGCGGTGTACTCCATCTTCGGCGCGGCCTGGTTCACCGAACCATCCCGTCTCTTTCCTCTGGTCCGTCAACGCCTGTCCCCAGGAGGGGTATTCGTCTTCTCCCAGCCGCCCGCGATCCCCGGCGCCTACGGGCCGCAGGGCATGTACAAGGGCGGCTTCGCAGGGAAGGCGATGTTCACCTACCGGTACAGCTACAAGCCCGCGGTGTGGCAGCGGCATCTTCTCCGGGCCGGTTTCACCACCGCGGAGGCCCGCGTGGTGGAGGCGCCGGAGGCCGGACACATCGGCACGCTCATTGTTCGAGCCCACGCCTGAGATCTGGCGACTGAGGCCAGCGGCCAGCCACATGTCGCCCTGTTCGCCCTGGGCGAGGTTCTGCCGGAGGCGTTCGGCTCGGAGGCGTTCGCTGGTTGCCCGGCGGTGGTCGGCGATCCGTGTGTCGGCTGGCTCTGTTCACGAGATGTCGAGTTCTGACAATAAGCGCGTGAGGTGTCGGTCCGGCTCACGCGCTGTAGTCGCCGTTGGTGAGGATGGTGTGGGCGGCTCCCAAGAGCCGTGCACAGCGCCGAGTCATGGCCGCGGGGGACTGGTCGGGGCGGTTGATCCACCAGCGGACCAGGGCGGTGCACAGACCGCGCCATGCGTGCTTCAGGGCGTCGGCGTCGAGCGGGTCGCTGGTTCCGGCGGCGTGCAGGAGGTCGGCGGTGCCGGTCGCGGCGAGGTCGTCGATGGCGTCGCGGTAGTGGGCCGCGCGGTGGGCGGCGTCGCTGCCGGGCGGCAGTGAAGGGTCGTAGAGGACGAACCATGCCTCGCGCTGCCCGTCGAGTGCGGTGAACAGGGCGTGCAGCACGCGCAGGGGAGTGGGCGGTGCGTCGGCGTCATGTTCGGCCATCGCGGCGCGGATGGCGCCCAGCAGCCGGTCGCCGACCGGGTTGAGGCAGGCGAGGTAGAGGTCCTGCTTGCTGCCGAAGTACTGGTGCACGAGTGGTTTCGTGACGCCGACGCGGGTGGCGATGGCGGCCAGGGTGGTGGCCTCGTAGCCGTGGCGGCCGAACTCCTCAGTGGCAGCGGCCAGGACCTGTCGTTCGCGTGCGGCCCTCGGTACACCCTTGGTGCCGGCCCTGGAGGAGAGCGTTGTCATGGAACCAGATCTTACCCTAGGGTAATTTACCGATGGGTAAATTCCTCTTCCCTGGACCCCGCTGGAGCGCGCCCATGCCGGCCACCGCGACTGACCCCCACACCCCCCACACCCGGTCCTGGTGGGGCTGGGGCTATGCCGACGCCCACCCCGACGACGCCGAATGCGTCGCCATGGGGGCCCTGCTGCCGGGCACCCCGGCCCGCCCGCTGCCGATCCCCCGGGTCACCGACCTGCCCATCGGCCGGCCCGCCGCGATGCCCCCGCCTTCGCTGACGCACCTGATCACGGCCGACCCGCAGGCACGCGCCGCCCACGCGATGGGCAAGGCGTACCGCGACGTCATCCGGGCCCTGCACGGCCGGCCCGGCCGGATCCCCGACCTCGTCGCCCAGCCGACCACCGACCAGGATGTGGCCGACCTGCTGGACTGGGCCGGCGAGCACGGCGTGGCGGTCATTCCCTTCGGGGGCGGCTCCTCGGTGGTCGGTGGCGTGGAGTACCGCGGCGACACCCACCACGCGGTGCTCTCGCTCGACCTGACCTCGATGGATCGCGTCCTGGAGATCGACACCGCAAGCCGCTCGGCCCGCATCCAGGCCGGGGCCCTGGGTCCTGTGCTGGAGGCCCAGTTGCGGCCCCACGGCCTGACCCTGCGCCACTTCCCACAGAGCTTCGAGTTCTCCACCCTCGGCGGCTGGCTGGCCACCCGGGCCGGCGGCCACTACGCCACCCTCCACACCCACATCGACGACTTCGTGCAGTCCCTGCACGTGGTCACGCCCGCCGGGATCAGCACGTCCTGGCGACTGCCCGCATCCGGCGCCGGACCATCGCCCGACCGGCTCTTCCTCGGATCCGAGGGCACGCTCGGCGTCATCACCGAGGCATGGATGCGCCTGCAGGAGCGCCCCCGCCACAAAGCCTCCGCGTCCGTGGCCTTCGCCGACCTGCACCGCGCACTGGACGCGGTGCGGGCCATCGCCCAGTCCGACCTCGCCCCGGCCAACTGCCGCCTGCTCGACCCCGGCGAGGCGCTACTGTCCGGCGTCTCCCACGACGGCTCCGCCGTCCTGGTCCTGGGCTTCGAGTCCGCCACCGCCCCGGTCGACGACCGCCTCGCGGCCGCCGTGGACCTGGCCCGCGCCCACGGTGGTCGCGGCGGGGCGGCTGCGGCGGACCACGACGCCCCGGCAGACGCGGCCGTGGGCGCCTGGCGCTCAGCGTTTCTGCGCATGCCCTACCTGCGCGACGGCCTGGCCCGCATGGGGGCCGTCGTCGAGACCTTCGAGACCGCCGCCACCTGGGACACGATTCCCGCCCTGATCGACGCCGTCCGCAACGAGGTCGGCGCCGCCGCCTCGAAGGCCACAGGCCACCCGGCCACCATCAACTGCCGCCTCACCCACGTCTACCCCGACGGCGCCGCCCCCTACTTCACCGTGGCGGTCGCCGGCCGGCCGGGCGACGAGGTCGAGGTCTGGGACGACATCAAGGCCGCCGCGACCGACGTCCTGCACCGCCACCGCGCCACCATCACCCACCACCACGCCGTCGGCCGTGACCACCGCCCCGGCTACGACCTCCAGCGCCCGGAGCCCTTCGCGCAGGCACTGCACGCCGCCAAGGACGCCCTGGACCCCCACCGCATCCTCAATCCCGGGGTCCTGCTCGACTGACAGACGGCGGCAATCGGGCGGGCGGCGGGAACTGCCACAACGGCTCTCCCACGCCGCGTCCTCCGACGGCGAGACACGGGTGGCGATGTCCTCAAGCCGCACGCGGGCTTCTCCTCCGGTCCAGCTGAGTGAAGTGGTCTCGCGCAGGCGCACCGTGACGCCGGCCCCCGGCAGTTCGAGGCGGCCGACGCCGTCAACCTTGAGGCGGTGCGCTTCCTCGAACCGCTGTTGCCGGACGCCAGTGACGATGTCCTCGGCATCGCCGGCGCGCTGGAGTTCGAGCTGGCTACACAGCCGTCGTCGGCGCGAGACGGGGACGGCGTGGCGACAATGGGACAAGGCCCGGGAGATGGCAGGGCGGCTGGCCACGGACTACTACCACCCGGTGACGTCGTTCTCGCAGGCCATCATGGGTGCCCGCGCCGTGACAATCGCGGTGGAACTGCGCCAAGGCGGCGAGTCCGTGCGGCAAGCCGTCCGCGCGGATGAGGTGACCATCCCGTCCCGGCCGCGCCGGGCCCGGCACAGCATCGAGGAGGCCCGCGGCTACCAGCTGGACGGGCAACCGGACGTGGCCATCGCGACGTTGGAGAAGGCGCATCGCTCGGCACCCGAGACGATCGCGTACAACGGATACGCGCGCAGGATCATCCTTGAGGAAGTCGAGTCCAAGCAGGCGGGCCGCCGTCGGCGCGCGTCGGAACTGGCACTGAAGGTCGGCGTCCTGGCCGCATAGAGAAGCCGGTGGGCCAGGGTCGTTCAGGGGTCAGCCGAGGGCGGGCATCGCACCAGAGCGCCAGTCGTCCACCCGCTTGCGGACTCCGCTGACCATGGGCAGATCGTCAACCGCGGACGGATCGAACCATCTGACTTCCGTGGACTCGCTGGACACGGCCAACTGCCCCCCGACGGGCCGGGCCAGGAAGCAAATGGAGAACTCCTGGCGTACCTCTCCGTCGTCATAGGCGAAGACGTGCCGGGGGTTCGAGTATGTGCCGACGATCCCGACCACCGCGACATCGAGGCCAGTTTCCTCTCGGGTCTCCCGGACGGCGCACTCAGGCAAGGACTCGCCGATGTTCATCGCTCCGCCGGGCAGGGCCCACATGCCGTTGTCGACACGCCGCTGGAGCAGGATGCGGCCGGCGTCGTCGGTGACGACCGCCGAGGCGGCGGGCACCAGGCTGTTGGCCTGCGGTGCCTGGGGGTCGTCCTCGTAGTCACGCCGGCCCATCGGGCCCCTCCCACACTGGCGTTCCGCGGGACCACAGTCCCTCGACGTGCGCGGCGAACCGGTCGAACACACCGTCGTCCTGGTGCCGTCGCAGGTGAAGCGTCGGGGCGTCGTGGCCCACACTGTGTGTCAGCAGCGGCGTGACGATCATGTCGTCGTCGAAGCGGAAGACGCTCAGGTAGGCGTGGCCGCTGGAGAAGCGGGCGTGGATGTCGTGGCCTTTGAGCTTCTCCAGCTCCGTGAGCGTGACGCGAATGCGCGTGGACAGCGACAGGGCCACGTCTTCTTCCTGTTCCCGTGTTCTGGTCAGTTCGCTGTCCGGATCGCCGAGCAGGAAACGCACCCGACAGCCGGCGGACGCCTTGCGTCGCAGCGCCGTCCCGAAGCGTGCCTGCTCAAGCCACAGGAAGTAGTTGGTGTACCCGGCGAACGTCAGCTCCCGTTCAGCCTTGGTGATCAGCGACCGCCAGAGTGAGGCTGGGCACGCCGACCGGTAGGGGAAGACTTCCGCCACCTCGCGATCTGGCCCCGCCTTGACGAGCTTCTTTGTAGCGGCTGGCCACAGCACTGATTCGTCCTCCCCGAGGGCTTCGCTGACGGCCCATCGGTGTCTGGAGTGCGGCACGCGTCCCGTCTGCGTGATCCACCGGCTGACCGTCTTGGTGTCGACACCACACCGCTCGGCTAACTGGCTGTCGCTGATCCGGGCTTGAGCCATGGCCCGGCGCAGTGGCTCGTTCATCGGTACCCCCTGGGACGTTCGGCACGCTTCACACGGTATTCCCAATTGGTCCCGAACGGCCCCTGAACGCAGTTGGAACGACTCGTCTGTGGCATGAGCCTGAGAGCAGCAAGGACCCCGGCGACCGCGCGAACGGCCCCGGGGCGTGGCCGACGCTACGAAGGAGCGCCGACATGCCAGAGAGTAGCCAGCAGGACAGCATCACGCCCACCCTCACCAGCTACGGCTACTGCTCGTGGCACAAAGGCTTCGCCGGGGGTGTGCGGCTCATCGAGGTGATCGAGCAAGGCTCCGGGCCCGGTGGAGCCCTATTCGCCTGCGAGACCTGCCGCCGTATCCACCGCCTGGTCCCGTTCGCCGACCGGCCGTGATCCCGCGCACCCTGGTCGACGCCGCCAGCCTCAGCCGCGCCGTCTACTCCGGCTGGGCCTGCGTCTTCTGCGAAGCCTCCCTCGCGGTGCGCGGTGGCGTATCAGCAGGCCGCGCCCAAGGACGCTCCGGCGCGCACGACTTGAGCATTGAGGTGTACGCCTGCCCGCCCCTCACGGGTTGCGGACGCTCACGACTCCCACAGACTCCCGCCCAGGCCAGGTTGACCGGGCAAGGCGCCCCGGCCCGGGCGGGCCATCCCCATCCGCACCCAGCGAAGGAGATCCCGTGACCATACCTCCGGGCCCCACGCCACCACCCGCCCTGGCCCTGCCCGTGCTCGCGCGCATGCTCATCACCGAAGAGCAGTTCGCCAGCGTCCGCGGCACCGTCATGGATGCCAACCCGGACATGGCCGAGCAGATGGCCGGCCGAATCGTCGACGAGGGCCTGAAGTTCGTGGCCGCCTGCGCGAAGAATCCAGGCCTCGGGCTGGCCCCGTCGCGGATCGTGGACGAAGGCTGGCACGCCCTGATCCTGCACACCGCTCTGTACGCCGAACTGTGTGGCACCCTCGGCGACCAGTTCGTCCACCACTACCCGGGCTACCACCCCACCAACTACGACCCGCCGATCCTCGACCGCACCCGCGAGAAGATCACCGAGCTGGGGTGGGAGGCGGACCAGGAGCTGTGGGGGCCGCCCTCCGACGAGACTCTCGCCTCGGTCGCTGCGAAGTGCCAGCACGCTCCGGACTGCACCATCATCATCACACCCAGGCCGAAGCCCGGAGTGGCATAGCCTGCCCCTGAAGGGAGGCCCGATGTCCGAGTGGATCGACCCGCGCTATGCGGGGCTGGTGGAAGCGTGGAAACGCGCGCAGCAGCCCAAATCGCGCGCCTCGCAGGAACCGCGGCCGGTGCGGGGATTCGTAACCCCGCCAAGGTCCTGACTGGTAGGTGAGACCACGGCCCGTCTCCGCCCGTTGTCGGAGGCGGGCCGCTCTGGAATCTTTGTGGACTCCGGCTTGAAAAGGCCCCTCATTCGAATTGAACGAGGGGCCTTCACCCTCTCTGACCATGTTGTTATGTCTGTGCCCCCGGCAGGATTCGAACCTGCGACACCCGCTTTAAGGAGTTCGATCTACGCCCACTCCTGGTGCCGTGGTCGGCTGGTCCGATGGTCGTCCGGGGGGTGCTGTTGTATGCCGCCGTCCGGCCTCGTTGATGTCAGCCGTGGATGTCAGACAGAGCGGGGAACGATGCACACCGCCCGGTATTCGTACCCGTCCTGCTTGAACCCGGGCGCTTCCCAGGTGAGATCGACCTGCTGCCCTGGGTACAGCGTGCGGAAGCCGGGCGCCTGGATGTCGGAGTAGTGGCCGAAGCATCCTCCGGGAGTCTCCGGCGAGTCGAGGACACCCCAGCCCTCCTCGTCGCTCCACTCACGCACCGTCGCGGTCACGACTGCGATGTCCTTACGGGTGCCTCTGCGGCGACCCATCCGCCTCTCCCTTCACTCATGGCGCTATCAACGGCTGATCGGGATCTCGTAGACGATCTCGCAGTGAGCCGCGGGCACCACGATGTCCGCCGACTCTACGGGCCGACCGTCGTCGCTGTAGTACGTCCGCCGGATGTGCGTGACCAAGCCAGCCTTCTGGACGCCGAGCAACGACGCCTCCTCGGCGGTCGCCTGCCTCGGCGCTGGCTGTTCCACGACGTGGCTGACCCCGATCGCGGCCATGCGGTTCACGACGCCCGCTCCAGCAGGCGGCCCGCCCTCGGGGAGAACGACGAGAGTGCCGGCGGTGAGGTCGTACGGCTCCCAACTCGTCGACAACTGCACCGGCCTGCCGTCCGCCAGGAACTCGTACGCGGTCCGCACACACAGTTCACCCTCGTCGATCCCGAGTCGCGCCGCGATGTCTGCGGGGGCCGGCACCCTGACGTTCGTCCGCCTCTCCCAATCCCCCTGCTTGCCCACGGCCTTCATGTCGGCCCGGAAGGGCGACCCGCTCGGCTGCTCGCGCGCCGACGAACGCACCACCCGCACCCGCTGTCTTGGCTCGGCGACGTAGGTACCCGACCCAGCGCAGCCTTCCAGCACGCCTTGGGAAATCAGAAGCTCTTGCGCCCGACGGACCACGTTCTCACCGACGCCGCATTCCTGGCCGATCTGAGCGCGTGAGGGCAGGCGGTCTCCCGGCTCCCACAGGTGCTCTGCGATCCGCCGCCGGAGTTCGTCGGCGATGCGGAGATAGGGCCCGGTTGCTCAGGCATATGGAAAATCTAGTCCACTAGCTCTAATCAAGTTACCAGTCGCGGTCGCCTCCTGGTGGTTGGCGAAGCGCACGCCAGGGAGACCACCAAGTGCGACTCCCGCGACGACATCCTTGACGCGCGCAGGGCGGGAACCCGGTCCACTGATCACCAGTTGCTGACCAGCGGGACTGAAGAAGCTTATGGCTCTGACCAGTTCAGACGCTGTGGGATTCCGCCGTTGTTGCTCGGCGGCTGTTGACGTTGGTGGCCCAGGGGCGGCCCTGGCACTGAGAGCGTCGGTAGGGTTCGGGCACTGGTCATAGAGCATCAAGGGGATGTCGCTCATGAACGAAGACGAGATCGCAAGGGCAGTTACGCATGGATTGCACCAGTACGATGCTGATCGACGTGCAGCCGAGCGCCGATGGGCTAGAAAGACCGCTCTTACGTTGTTCGTCATTGCCCTCGTCTTCGGCCTGCTCATACTGGCTTCCTTCGGCAAGCTCTGACGGTGAGGCTGTCGGTCGCCTCTCCGGGCACAGTGCCCACGACTCTGCTTTTTCTTCGGTTTCTGTACAGCCAGAACTGACCGACGGTGGCCGGGACCTGCGGCCGCCTTGTCGATCAACAGCCTGACCTGCTGCCGAGCTGTCGGCGTCTGTCGACGGTGGTCACCATTGAGCGCCCTTCCACGGCCCGAGGACGGCCCGGGAGCGTACTCACATGCCGGTGTACTGATCATCGGTCCCGCTCACCAGCGGGCCTGAACAAAGTCCACGGCTCTGACCAGCTCAGATGCCGTGGGCTTCTGGCATTGTTGGTTGGCGTCGGGCGCCCTCGCACGGCCCAGAGACGGCCCAACGTTGGGACCGATCACTCAAGCGGCTAGGCCGTCACCCGCAGCTGTTCACTGTAGAGCCACGCGAACGTGCGGTCAGGTCGAGGTGAGCGTCTCCCCAGTGGATGACACGGAAACCCTTCTTTGGGGCGGCTGTGAAAAACAGACACACGAGTCGACCGCCCTCCGATGGCCCACAGACGGCCCAGCAACCTGGCCATTATGGGCCTATACTGCCGTCACCTTCGATCGTGCACGAAGACGACTCTTAAGAAGAAGGAGAAGGGAAGGGGCGGAGAGCTTGCGCCCGCTGGAGCAAGTACTCACTAAACCGCTGAGCTTTGGTCGCCCTCTCCAGAATGACACCCTCTCTGCCGAGGTAGACCGCAGACCAATCCTTGAGGTTCTCAAAAAGCTCTTTGAGTACTGCGTCATCCACTCCTGCATCACTCAACGCTAGAGCACGAAGTTGCTGAGGGCTTCGAACGGGGCCGCCGTTTAGGCGCTCTACAATGAGCATAGACAGATGGAACTTAAGATTGCTCTTTTGTGACACGTTCGCCTCAGCGGCGTCGGACAAGATGAAATTGTCGACTTGACGCTGAAGCCTTGCGCCCCATAGGTAGATTGCAAGGTCAATCGATGAGTTGAATACGAGACGGTAGTCCTCGTCATTCTTCAGCAGCGATGAAGGCTTGCCTCGCGACTTATCAGGTCGCGCGAGACCCATTGCAGTGATAGATGCGCCGACGAATTGAATACTTACAATCTTCGAGGGATCCTTACCGTCATTCTTATAGTACCCCTTCCTTCGGTCGTAGTACCATCCCTGAGTCAAGAAGTAGTCCTCAATATTCCGCTGCACTTCGTCTGTTGCGCGCAGCGAGGCGTCCGTAATCGCGGTCTGGCGATTCGTTGCCCTAATGACCAAATCTCTTGTGGCTGCGTCATCGGTTACAATAATTCGCACCAAAAGCATGCGGTCTTCGGCTTCTGAGGTACCCCCGCCTCTGAGTGCTTCAAAGATCTCGTGGCTAGTTTGCAGGCCGTTCACGATCTGAATGTTTGACAGGGAGTACGTTTTTGCAGTGCTGGTCGCCTCGCTGCAAATTAGCGTAACTCCGTTATTAAGCCACCAAAACTCCGGGCTGTCGGGCGCTGTAAGGGAGCTCCTGATCTCTTGATTTACCGAGACGTTCCCTTGGTAGTCCCTGACGTTCCACTCGAATAGGTGGCGACGCAAGCGGCCGTTATCGTCCACAATTAGATTGTAGTAGTCCCGCAATTTCACGAGAGCAACATGGGAGCGCCCACTGGTCGCACTCTCCTGATAATTCATTGCGAGAGTATAGGGCGGACGCTCGTTATATCTAGCCAGCAACTCCTTATCTCCAAGGAGCTCCACGGAAATCGTCCGCGCATCTGGAACTGACGTTAGGATCACTTGCTTAAGGGCGTTCAGCTTCGCCTCAAATTGAGGCGTAATGTTCCGAGAGTCTCCCGGCGCGGCGTATACGACGTTCACGCTAATTCGAGGCCTTCGGGTAAGAAGCTTTTCCCAGGCGTTTCGAAAAATCCCGAATCGTGCAAGCATCGACGAGTTGTACAAGATAGATAGCGACTCAAGGGGTTGCGACAAGTCCAACACGCGCCGCATTGTATTCTCTAGCTTCTCTGCCACTTCTTCTGAGAAACTGGGAGTACGCTTCGCTTGAACAACCCAGATCTCCAAATTCCTGTCCTGGCCGAAATCTCCTGGACGACTGGACTCCGACACGACATCGGAGTCTTCATCCAAAAGCGTGTCGTCGAAGAAAACGTAGACAGCATCGATAGCGCCATCCTGTCCGCCTCCGACAATCCCCGCCTCAATATCCTCCAGACCTAGACCGAAAGGCCGAAGTGCCAACTCGGATGCAAACATCTCAAAGGCGGTACTCGCCTCAACTGAAGGCAAGTTATCCTCTTTCCATGCCTCAAAGAGTCGCATGACCAAGGTTTGTGCATTGCTGGGCATCTTCGGCATTCAGGAACTCCAATTAGAAGCAGCTTATCTTGTCAAATCTAGCACCGGCCTGGACTCGGGCGCAGGGCTTCCGCGCAGGGCGTCCAACGAACGGCTGCCGACGACCGAGTCAAGTCGGCGGGGTCCTGTCCAGGAGCTGAGAACGGCGCCCCGTGTGGGCCCTTAGCGGCAAGTTGCCTATCGGTGCGAACTACGGGCGGGACGGTCACTGAGGGTCAATTAGCAGTTCAGCAAGGGGGCAGGGTCCTACTCGGTTGACTGCGGTCTGTGCGGTTGCTGTATTCCGCTGCTGTACAGCGACTTCGGAGCGCCCGTGACCGCATTGCCGGCGAGAGTAGACAGCGACATCCTCGATCACCGGATCATGTTCGCGATCATGGCGATCCGCGGAACGCGAGGCTGCACGATTCATCAAGCCATCGACGTGTTCGCGGCACGGTATGAGCAACTGCGCCGTCATCGTCCGGACGACTTCAGTGCCGGGCCCGAGGAGTACGCCCGGGGCTTCTACTCCTGATCAGCGGATAGCTAGTTTGGTAGATTGCGTACGCGGATGCGGGCTGATCTGGCGAGACTCTGACCTGCGTGTTTCCGCGGTAGGTGTCGGGATTCCCCGCTGCTTCCCGTGCCGTACCGCCTCATCAGGCACACGAGGGGCACATATGCCCCTCTCTCGGCAGTGAGCGCTGCGCGTTGCGCAGGCGTCCCGCGGGGCTGACGAGGGCATCAAGGTTGACGATCTTGCGAGTCACGTCGGGTGGCGCCAGTGTGACGTGTGTGGCGCTGAGGGGTGGTCGAAGTCCGGTCAGGTGCCATCAAGGTCAGTCGAGTCTTTGCGTCCTGAGGACAAGCATCAGCAACTTAGGTCGAAAAATAAGAACTTACTCGTTGAGGTAGCTAGTTGTGCACTAGCTTCTGGTTGTTGCTACGCCAGCCAAGCGCGTGGCCAACCTCGTTGGGGGCTCCCATGACCATTTCCGTTGACCCGCTGCGCCTGTCCAAGCCTCAGGACTCCAGCACGTACCTCGCCATCAAGACCCCGCAGGGTGGCCGCACAGTCTACAGCGTGCGCGTGCCCCTCCTCGACCTCCCGACCATCCTTCCTGTTCCCGACCCGAACAACGTCGACAAGGACAACCGTAAGGTCGACCGCCTTCACGCCAAGCACTTCGGTGAGTACCTCGACACCAAGCAGGACTGGGTCGCCCCCGCTCTGTTGGCCCGGGACGGCGGCGGATGTACCTTCGAGAAGGTCGATGATCAGGGCGCTGTCGGCTACCTCACTGTTCCGTGGGCGATCGGCGGCATCTCCAGCCTGCGGACCATTGACGGCCAGCACCGCGTGCTGGGTGTCGCCATCGAGAAGCAGCGCATCACGGACGCCATCTCCGCTGTCGACCGTGAGATGGCCCGTAAGGTCAGCACGGAGAAGGCCGCCAAGCTGCAAGCCGAACGCGAGAAGCTCATCGGCCAGATGAACCGTCTGAAGGCCGAGTACGTGGGTCTGGACATCTACGTCGAGCCGGATCCGATCAAGGCACAGCAGATGTTCGTGGACGTTGCTGACAACGCCAAGGGCATCAGCAGCGCCGTTCGCGCCCGGTTCGACAGCTACAAGGTGGCCAACCGCACCCTGTCCGACGTCATCGACCACCCCTTGCTGAAGGGTCGAGTCGATGCAGAACAGGACCGCATGACGCTCAAGAACCCTAACTTTATGGGTGCCAAGCACGTCGCCGACATCACCCGGGCCGTCATCGCCGGTGCTGGCGGTCGGATCAGCAAGAAGGCTGAGCAGACTCTGACCGATGGTGAAGTGATCGAGCAGGTCAAGGACTTCCTTGACGTAATCTCCAACGCATTCACCGACCTCGCCGCCCTAACCGAGGACGACCCTGAGGGGGAGCGGCAGCCTGTAGGTCTTACCCTGGCCCAGGAGGTACGCCGGACCTCGCTCCTCGGCTCGGTGGGTATGCTCCGCGTTCTCGGTGGCGTGTTCCGGGAGCTGCGGGCCGGCGACAATCCGGTCGAGCTCGATGACATCACCGACTTCTTCAAGAAGCTCGACCCGCACATGGCCGCGCCAGTCTCCGAGACCAGCGTTTGGCGCACTACTGCGGCCAATGACGACTTCGAGCCGAACGCTTCGGCCCCCATCATGCGGACGCAGAACATCGTTCACCTGGTGAGCGTTATCACTGGCTGGTACAAGAAGACCCCCGCCGCCCTGTAGGTGATGAAGCGGGACGAAGGGTGCCGTCTTGCGAAGGGCGGCGCCCTTCGAGCGTGGGCCCGAGAGTGGCACGGGCCCCGCGTCTAGGGAGCCTGGAGACGTGGGCCGGCTGCTCGGGATGTGTCCGGTAGTCGATGGCCGACGTCGTCGATGTTCGTGCGTGGATGTCAGAAAGGGGGCCACCCCCGGAAATCCGGAAGTGGCCCCCTTCTGAAGTGGTGCCCCCGGCAGGATTCGAACCTGCGACACCCGCTTTAGGAGAGCGGTGCTCTATCCCCTGAGCTACGAAGGCGGGCGGCCCGGTAGGGGTGGGCCGTCGCGGACAGTGTAGCGGGTGGGGTGGGGGAGCGAGGTGGGGGAGTGGGGGGTTCCGGGTGGGTGGAGCGTGGCTTTTGTCCTGTTCGGCTGTGCCCGTACCCCTGATAACGGCGCGATAGGTGCCCCATATCGGCCGCCAGCACAGTGGAGCCCGATCTCGTTTCGAGGTGTCGAATCAACCCTGAGCCCCTGAGGTGACCCCATGAGTACGGACCCCAAGTCGGTTGTGCACGGGATTCTGGCCGAGGATCTGGAAGTGGAGCCGGCGGAGATCACGGACGCGGCGCTGCTGCGGGACCTGGAGCTGGACTCGCTGGCCGTTGCCGAGCTGATCGTGCGGATCAAGGAGGAGACCGGCGTGGACCTCGCCGGTGAGGAGACGCGGATCGCGGATCTCAGCGTGGGGGAAGTCGTCTCGCTGGCCGGCGCGGGTCTGGAAGCGGCGTGACCGAGGGGCCCGTGGCCATCACCGGTGCCGGACTGGTGACGCCGGCCGGTACCGATGTCGACTCGACCTGGGAGGCGATGTGTGCCGCCGGGTCCCTGGAGAGCGGTGATCCGGAGCCGTTGGCCGGTACCGGGGCCTGGCACAGCCTGCGGGTGCCCGAGCTGCGGCCGGGGCAGCTGACCGGGCGCGGGACCGCCCGTACCGATCCGTTCATACGGTTCGCCCTCGTCGCCGTGGCGGAGGCGCTCGCGCAGTCGCGGCTCGATACCGGTAGCTGGGACGGCAGCCGGGTGGGGATTGTGGTCGGTAGCGCCTTCGGGGGTGTCACCACGCATGACGAGCAGCATCGGCGCATGGAGCGGCAGGGGGCCGGCATGGTCTCGCCGTATCTGCATCCCCGGGCCCTGATCAACATGGCCGCCGGGACCATCGGCGCGCGGTACGGGATCACCGGGCCGGGGCATACCGTGGCCGCCGCCTGTGCGTCCGGCGCCTCCGCCTTCGGGCTGGGCAAGATGCTGCTGGACGCCGGTGTCTGCGACACGGTCGTCGCCTGCGGCACGGACGCCGCCGTCACCCCCCTCGTCGTCTCCGGCTTCGCCCGCATGGGTGCGCTGTCCGAGCAGAAGGCGACCGACGCGTCCCGGCCGTTCGCCGCCGACCGCGACGGCTTCGTGATCTCGGAGGGTGCCGCGGCCGTCGTAATGGAGAAGCCGGCGAAGGCGCGCGCCCGCGGTGCCGAGGTGCTGGGGCGGCTGCTCGGGCATGCCGACACCTCCGACGCGCATCACCCGACCGCCCCCCGTCCGGACGGCGCGGGCGCCGCGGCCGCCGTCGAGCGGGCGCTGGCGGCGGCGCGCATGTCGGTGCGGGACGTGTCCTCCGTCAACGCGCACGGCACCTCGACCCCGCAGAACGACCAGACGGAGGCCCGGCTCATCGCCCGCCTCTTCCCGCACGGCCCGGCCGTCACCGCCAACAAGGGCCTGCTGGGCCACACCCTCGGCGCGGCCGGCGCCATCGAGGCCGTACTGACCCTGCGCAGCCTGCGCACCGGCATCCTGCCGCCCATCGCGCACACCGAGCGGGCCGACCCCGGCCTGCCCGACCTCGACCTGGTCCTCGGCGGCCCGCGCCGGCACGGCGGGAGCGTCGCCGTGAGCACCTCCTTCGGCTTCGGCGGCAGCAACTGCGCGCTCGTGCTCGACGCCGCCTGACCGACCTGACCGACCTGACCGACCTGACCGATCTGACTCACCTGCCTCACGGTTGCGCCGTGACGCCGCGCCGGACCGTACGGCCATTCCTGGAGAGTTCATGACGCAACGCGAAGTAGAGCTGGCCCGTGTCCTCTCCGGGCCCGAGTTCGCCACCATCCGACCCGACGACCTCAGCGTCCGCGACTACAGCCTGCTCACGCTGCGCCGGGCGCGGCTCCTCAACGGGGCCGGGTTCGCGGCGAATTCGCTGTGGCTGGGGCGCGGTGACAGCGTCCGCTTCCCCGAGTTCCTGCGCACCATGGGCTGGATCGGCGCGTACGACCTGTCCCTGCTCAACGTCCTCGTCTCGCACCAGATCGCGGGTGACGCGCTGCTCAGCCACGCCGGTACGGAGCAGCTGGCAGTCTGGGCGGCGGAGATCGACTCCATGGAGCGGATGTACTGCTTCGCCGGGTCCGAGCTGCTCGCCGGGTCCGATCTGAAGCAGGTGCGGACCGTCGCGACGTACGACCCCCGCGACCGCACCCTGGTGCTCAACACCCCGCGGCCCGCCGACAGCAAGGTGTGGACCGGCAACAGCCTGCACTCCGGCGACGTGGCCATGGTGCTGAGCCGGCTGGTGGTCGGCGGGCGGGACGAGGGGCACCACTGGCTGCGGGTTCCGCTGCGCGCGGACGGGCAGGTGCTGCCCGGCGTGCGGATCGGGCGGGCCGAGCCCAAGGGTGGCGTCACCGCCAATCAGACCGGTGTGCTGACCTTCACCGACCACCGGCTTCCGCTCTCCGCTCTGATGAACCGGTGGGCGTCGATCGACCAGGACGGCAACTACAGCTCCCCGTTGCCGCGTCATCGGCGGTTCGAGGAGTGTCTGGCGACCTTCACGCACGAGCGGCTCTTCCCCTCGGTGGGCGCGGCCTACGCGCAGCTGCTCGCCTGCGCGATCACCACCCGGTTCGCTGCCGTCAAGCAGACCTTCGGCCGGCCGCTGCTCGGCCACGAGCACTACCGCATGCGGCTGACCGCGGCCGTCGGCCGGTCGCTGGGCGCCCGGCACGCCATGGCCGCGCTGTCCGACATCGCGGTGGCCCGGAGCGCGCAGGGGGCCCCGGCCCGCGACCAGGTGCTGCACGCCCTCATCTCCTGCGGGAAGTCCGGGTCGACCGGCGACGCCCGGCACACCCTCGCCGAGACCCGGGAGCTGTGCGGCGGGCTCGGCTACCACGACGCGAACCAGATCGCGCCCCTGCTGAACGACTACGAGATCGCCGTCACCTTCGGCGGCGACAACACCGTCCTCGGCTACCAGGCGACCCGGTTCGCCCTGCGCCACCGCGCGGACTTCGACAAGGTGCTCGACGAGGCGGCCGCCGGGGCCACGCGCCTGGACGCCGCCCGGGTGCTGCGGGCCGTCTGCTACGCCCTGCTCGACCGGGTGGAGCGGGACGGCGCCGGGGAGGCCAGCGCCCAGTGGAGCCGCGCCGTCCACCAGATGCTGGCGATCGGCCACTGGGCCCGCGAGGCCGCGAACCCGTTGTCCGAGCGGCTGCTGGGGCAGTACGCGGCGGCCTGTGTGCTGGAGCACGCGCTGACTGGGCTGCGGGCCGGGATCCTCGACCAGGACGCGCTTCTCGGGTTCGAGGCGGCTCGGCACGAGGCGGCCGGCGCGTCTCTCGACGCCGGGGCGCTGCTGCGTGAACTGGCCGTGCCCGAGGGGCTGATCAGCGCGCCCATCGCCCACCCCGACTTCGCCGAACGGCACGCCGCCGTGGCCCACGCCGGGTCCGGGCAGCCCGCGCACCCGGCCTCCGCCGAAGCCGAAGCCCACACCCGCGCCCACGCCAACGCCGGACCCGATGCCGACGCCGCCCCCGGCGCCCACGCCGCCCCCGGCCCCGTCCAGGCGGGAGTACGCCCGTGACCGCCTCGAACGACCGCGTCGGCGCCGTCGTCACCGGACTGGGCACCTGCCTGCCGGAGACGGTCGTCACCAACGACGAGTTGTCCCGGCACCTGGACACCGACCACGCCTGGATCCACAGCCGCACCGGCATCGAACGCCGCCGCCGTGTGTCCGCCGGGACCACCACCGGGGACCTCGCCGTGACCGCCGGGGCCGCCGCGCTGAAGTCCGCCGGACGCGACGACTGCGACCTCGTACTGCTCGCGACCACGACACCGGACCGGCGCTGCCCCGCCACCGCCCCCCGGGTGGCGTCCCGGCTCGGGCTGCGGGCCGCCGCCGCGTTCGACCTGTCCGCCGTGTGCTCCGGCTTCGTGTACGGGCTGTCCGTGGCCGACGCGATGATCACCGCGGGCACCTGTGAGCGGGCCCTGGTCATCGGCGCGGACGTCTACTCGTCGATCGTCGACCCCGGCGACCGGGGTACGGCCGTCGTGTTCGGCGACGGGGCCGGTGCCGTGCTCCTGGAGCGCGGCCGGACCGGCGACCCGGGGGCGGTGCTCCACACCGAACTCGGCAGCGACGGGACCGGCGACGACCTGATCACCATCCCGCCGGACGGCGACCACCTCACCATGCGGGGCAGCGACGTCTACGCCCGTGCCGTGACGACCATGACGGAGTCCGCGCGCTCCGTGGCCGCGCACGCGGGCTGGGACCTGGCCGACGTGGACGCCTTCGTCGGACACCAGGCGAACCTCCGCATCCTCACCTCGGTGGCCAAGCGCCTCGGCCTGCCCCGGGAACGGGTGGTCTCGAACATCGCGGACGTCGCCAACACGGCCGCCGCGTCCATCCCCCTCGCGCTGGCCGACGCGGCCGCCGAGGGGCGTGTCGGCTCCGGGGACCGCCTGCTCCTGACCGCCTTCGGCGGCGGCCTCACCTGGGGTTCCGCCGCCGTCGTCTGGTCGGGCGCGGAACCCGTGCAGGACCAGCGGAGCTGACCGCACCGAGCGCACGAGAGGAAGGGACAACGTGGTGCCGAAGCTGCGGATCGCCGTGGTCGGCGGGGGCATCGGCGGACTCGCCGCCGCCCTCGCCCTGACCCGGAAGGGCCATGAGGTACGCGTCTTCGAGCAGGCGCCGGAACTCAGGGAATCGGGCGTGGGCATGCACCTGGGCCCCAACGGCAGCCGCATCCTGGAGCGCTGGGGCCTCGGCGAGCGGCTGCGCGCTCTCGGCGTACGGCCCACCGGGATGGAGGTGCGGGACTGGTCGCACGGCGCCACCCTGGTGCGGCAGCCGATGGGCGAGGAGTGGCTGGCCGAGTTCGGGGCGCCGTACTACACGATCCACCGGGCCGACCTGCACACCATGCTCGCCGAGTCGCTGCCGTCCGGCGTGGTGCGGGCGGGGCACCGGCTCGAGCGGTTCACCGAGACCGGGCGGGAGGTCCGGCTGGAGTTCGCCGGTGGCGCCACCGCCGAGGCCGACGTGCTGATCGGCGCGGACGGGGCACACTCGGTGGTGCGCCGCACGCTCGCCGGGCCCGACACGGCCGTCTTCTCCGGCCAGAGCGCCTTCCGCGGCATCGTCGCCCGCGACCAGGTCCCCGGCCTGCCCGGCGACACCCTGCTGGTGTGGGCGGGACCGGACGCCCGCATGCTGGTCTACCCGGTGCGCGGCGGGGAGTTCCTCACCTTCGTCGCCGTCGTGCCCGACCCGCGCTGGCGGCTGGAGTCGTGGAGCGCCCCCGGCGAACTGGACGAGCTGGCCGCCCGCTTCGACGGCTGGAACCTCGACGTCAAGTCGCTGGTCGCCGCGGTGCGGGAGACCCGGCGCTGGGCGCTGTACGACCGTGAGCCGCTGGCCCGCTGGAGCGCCGGGGCCGTCACCCTCCTCGGTGACGCGGCCCATCCGATGCTGCCCCACCACGGCCAGGGCGTCAGCCAGGCCGTCGAGGACGCGGCGGTCCTCGCGCACTGCCTCGACGCGCCGGCCGGCGCCGCGCCCTCGGCCCCCGCCGGGCGACGACGGATCGCGGACGCGCTGGACGCCTACGAGGGCGTCCGCAGGCCGCACACCACCCGGGTCCAGCTCGGCTCCCGGGGCGGCGGCTCGCAGCGGCTGCGGCCCGACGAGGACGGCGGCGAGTCCACGGGGACCATGTCGTCCCTCGTCCAGGACGTGTCCTGGATCCAGCGCCACGACGCCGAGGCCGACCTGCCGGACCTGCCGCGGACCCACTGAACCCACCCCCCCCCCGTGAACCCGCCTCCGTGACCCAACCCCCGTGAACCCACCCCCGTGAACCCACCCCCGCAACCCAACCCCCGCAACCCACCCCGCGCGAGAGAACCAAGGAGAATCCATGTCGAACAGCAGCAACCTCGGCCGACGAAGGCTGATGACCACCACCCTCGGCACCGTCGCGGCCGTCGGCCTCGGCGCGGGCACCGGCCTCCTGGGCGCCGCCCCGGCCGGTGCCGCCGAGCGGCCGGCCGCCACCCCGCACCGCGGCCGCGGCGACGACTTCCCCGACGTACCCGGCATGCTCGGCGACCGCCGCGCCAACGAGCTCTGGTACATGTTCGACGAGACCACGCTCTACAACGTGGGACCGGAGCTGGCGCAGGCGTTCACCGACATCGAGACCGCGCTCGGCGACGGCTGGGAGCGGGCCATCTTCGACGCCTGGATGGCGATGGCGGCCACCAGCGACTACCCGAACAACTTCATCGAGTACGTCACCCCCATCAAGGGCCCCCTGGCCGTGCTCTCCAAGGCCCAGCTCGGCGTCTTCGACGACTACTACCGGCCGGGCGGCCACGGCCTCGTGGGCGCCTTCGCCGACTTCGCGCAGGGCGTGCTCTTCGACCCCCGCCGCGAGCGCCCGGTGCACACCATGAACGGCAACCCGCCCCCCGGCTACCACATCTGGTACATCTTCATGCGCTCCATGATGCTGCTGGGCATCGACCGCCACCGCTGGGAGCGCATCGCCCCGGTCAACGCCATGGCGTGGGCGATCCAGGCCATCGCCAAGCCCACCCAGATGGAGGTCAAGGAGCCGCTGCCGCGCCAGGTCGTGGCCCGTGAGGCCGTCAAGTGGCTGCCGCGCAGCGTGCGTCAGCTCGACCGCGACTTCCTGTCCTACCCGCTCCCCGAAGGCATGAGCTGACGGACGCCCCGCCCCCGCGGGACAGACAGGAGGAGACATTCATGCGTACCGGAATCTGGCTGGTGGGCGCCCGCGGCTCGGTGGCCACGACGACCGTCGTCGGCGCCGCCGCGCTGCGCGCCGGACTGGTGCCGGCCACCGGCTGTGTGAGCACGCTCGAAGCCTTCGACGGCGTGCCGCTGCCCGGCTTCGACGACCTGGTCTTCGGCGGACACGACGTCGTCGACACCAGCCTGGTCAAACGGGCCGAGCAGCTCGCCGACGCGGGCGTCGTGCCCCGCGGTCTGCCGGGCGTGCTGACCGCGGAACTCGACGCGGCCGACGCCGAGATCAGAACCGCGCCACCGGGCACGGAGAGCGGCGACCAGGCGGCGGCCGCCGAGGCGCTCGTCGCCGACCTCACCGGATTCCGGGAACGCCTCGGTCTGGACCGGGTCGTCGTCGTGAACGTCTCCTCCACCCAGCCGCCCGCCGCGCCGCACCCGGCGCACGCCTCGGCGGCGGCCCTGCGCGAGGCGCTGGCGCGCGGTGAACGGCCGCTGCCCGTCAGCTCCCTGTACGCCTACGCGGCGCTGCGGGCCGGCTGCGCCTTCGTCGACTTCACCCCGTCGACGGGGGCGCGCCTGCCCGCGCTGGACGAACTCGCCCGGGAGCGGGGCCTGCCGTACGCGGGCAGCGACGGCAAGACCGGGGAGACCCTGGTCAAGTCGGTGCTCGCGCCGATGTTCGCCCGCCGGGCGCTGCGGGTGCGCTCCTGGTCCGGCACCAACCTGCTCGGCGGCGGCGACGGCGCCACCCTCGCCGACCCGGAGCGCGTCGTCAGCAAGAACGCCTCCAAGGGGCTGGTGCTCGAAGCGGAGCTGGGCCACGCGGTGGACGGCGGCGTGCACATCCACCACGTCCCCGACCTCGGGGAGTGGAAGACCGCCTGGGACCACGTGACGTTCGAGGGGTTCCTCGGCGCGCGCATGACCCTCCAGTTCACGTGGCAGGGCTGCGACTCCTCGCTGGCCGCGCCGCTGGTCCTTGACCTGGCCCGGTTCACGGCCCTCGCGCACCGCGAGGGCGTCGCCGGGCCGGTGCCGGAGCTGGGCTTCTTCTTCAAGGACCCGGTCGGCAGCACCGAGCACGACCTGGCCGCGCAGTACGCGACGCTCGTCGCGTGGGCGCGTGCGGTGGGGGCGCCGGCGTGAGGTCCCTGCCGCGGGCGCACGACCTGGCCCGCCTGGTCCGGGCCCCGGCCGCGCTGACGGTGCCCGGCGACGTCCTCGCCGGCGCGGCGGCGGCGCGGCTGCCGCTCCGTCCCGAACTGCTCGGCATGGTGGCGTCCTCGGTCTGCCTGTACTGGGCGGGCATGGCGCTCAACGACTACGCCGACCGCGACCTCGACGCCGTCGAGCGGCCCGAACGCCCCATCCCCTCCGGGGCGGTCACCCCCGACGAGGCCCGCGCGGTCGCCGGTGGGCTCACCGCGGCCGGCCTCGGCCTGGCGGCGCTCGCGCGCGGCCGGCGAGGGCTGGCGACGGCGGTGCCCCTGGCCGGGGTCGTCTGGGCGTACGACCTCGCGCTGAAGCCCACCCCGGCGGGCGCGGCCGCGATGGCGGCGGCCCGCGCGCTGAACGTCCTGGGCGGCGCGGGACCCGGCGGACTGCGCGCGGCCCTGCCCGCCGCGGCCACCGTGGGCGTGCACACCGGCATGGTCACGCATCTGAGCCGGTACGAGGTGAGCGGGGCGCCGCCCGCCGTTCCCCGGCAGGCCCTCGCCGTCGGCGCGGCGGTCAGCGCCGCCGTGCTGCTGCGCGGCCACCGTCGGCCGCCCCGGGAACGGGGGCTGGCGGCGGCGCTCACGGCCGTGTACGCGTACGGCGGCTCGGCGGCGCAGCTCACGGCCGCGCGGGCGCCGTCCGCGCCGCACGTCCGGCGGGCGGTGGCGGCCGGCATCCACGCGCTGATCCCGTTGCAGGCGGCGCTGACCGCGACCGCCGGACGCGGTACCGCGGGCGCCGCGCTGGCCTGCGCCCTCCCGTGGGCCCGCCGACTCGGCAGAAAGGTGTCTCCCACATGACCGCCTCCATCAGATTCGGGTACGGCACCAACGGCTTCGGCGACCATCCGCTGGAGGACGCGCTGGCCGTCCTCGCGGACCTGGGGTACGAGGGCGTCGGCCTCACCCTGGACCCGCGGCACCTCGACCCGTTCGCCGACGACCTGCCCCGGCGGCTGGAGCGGCTCGCCGCGCGGCTGGACCGGCTCGGTCTCGCCGTCGTCGTCGAGACCGGCGGGCGCTACGTGCTCGACCCCTGGCGCAAGCACCAGCCGGTGCTGATGTCCGCCGAGGGCGCGGAGCGCCGGGTCGACCTGCTGCTGCGCGCCGTGCGGATCGCCGCCGGCCTCGGCGCGGAGTCGGTGTCCTTCTGGAGCGGCGCCGCCCCGGCGGACACACCCCGGCAGGTGGTGTGGGACCGGCTGCTGTCCGGCTGCGCCACGGTCGTCGAGGCCGCCGCGGAGGCCGGAGTCACCCTGGGCTTCGAGCCCGAGCCCGGCATGTTCGTGGACACCCTCGACGCCTACGACGAACTGCTTCGCAGGCTCGGCGGGCCGGACCCGCTCGGGCTGACCCTGGACATCGGGCACTGCCGCTGCCTGGAGCCGCGGCCCGTCGCCGACTGCGTACGGCGCTGCGCCGACCGGCTGGTCAACGTGCAGATCGAGGACATGCGCCGCGGCACCCACGAGCACCTGGAGTTCGGCAGCGGGGAGATCGACTTCCCGCCCGTGCTCGCCGCCCTGACCGACACCGGCTACCGCGGCCTGGTCTCGGTGGAGCTGCCCCGCCACAGCCACGCCGCCCCCGAGGTGGCCCGGCACTCCCTGGACTTCCTGCGCACGGCCGAGTCCCGGGCCCGCGCCACGACCCGGGGAGCGGCCGCGTGAGCGCCGGGTCCGCCGACCTCGTCGCCGCCCTCCCCCCGGAGGCCGCCGCCTGGCTGGAGCGGGCGCGTGCCGCCGTGCGCGAGCGACCGGGCGAGGTCGACGGGCTGTTCGCGGTCGCGGCGCGGCGGTGTGGGCGGGGTGCGCTGGACGCCGTACCGGGGTGGAGTGTCGACGACGCCGTGCGGGCGCTGCTGCTCGCCGCGCTGCCCCTGACCGGTGCCGAGCTGGCCGGAGTCGTGTCGCGGCTGTACCGGGTCGGGGGAGGGCCCGAACGGCGGGCCGTGCTGCGGTCGCTGGTGCTGCTGGAGGCCGCCGGTGACCTCGGCGACCTGGGGCTGCCGCTGGTCGAGGACGCGCTGCGGTCCAACGACCCCAGGCTGATCGCCGCCGCCGTCGGCCCGTACGGCGCCCGCCGCCTCGGCGCGCACGCGTTCCGGCAGGCCGTCCTCAAGTGCGTGTTCACCGGCATCCCGCTGGACCGGGTGGCCGGTCTGGCCGGGCGCGCCGACGCCGAACTGGACCGGATGATGGCCGACTTCGCCGCCGAGCGGAGCGCCGCGGGACGGACCGTACCGCCCGATGTCGCCGAGTACCTGCACACCCACCGCGTATCCACGGAGGCCACGGCGTGACGCGCATCTTCGACCCGCACATCCACATGACGTCCCGCACCACCGACGACTACGAGGCGATGGCCGCCGCCGGGGTCCGGGCCCTGGTCGAACCCGCCTTCTGGCTGGGCCAGCCGCGCACCGGCGTCAGCTCGTTCACCGACTACTTCGACTCGCTGCTCGGCTGGGAGCCCTACCGGGCCGAGCAGTTCTCCGTCCGCCACCACTGCGCGCTGGCCCTGAACCCCAAGGAGGCCAACGATCCGCGCCTGGACGGGGTGCTCGACGTGCTGCCCGACTACCTGGTCCGGGACCGGGTGGTGGCGGTCGGCGAGATCGGCTACGACTCCATGACACCCGCGGAGGACAAGGTGTTCGCCGTCCAGCTGGAGCTGGCCGTCCGGCACGACCTGCCCGCCCTCGTGCACACCCCGCACCGCGACAAGGCCGGCGGCACCCGCCGCACCCTGGACGTGGTCCGCGAGTCCGGCATCGCACCGGGCCGGGTCGTCGTCGACCACCTCAACGAGGTGACGGTGCGCGCCGTCGCGGACAGCGGCTGCTGGATGGGCTTCTCGATCTACCCCGACACCAAGATGAGCGAGGACCGCATGGTCGCGCTGCTGCGCGAGTACGGCACCGAGCGCATCCTGGTGAACTCCGCCGCCGACTGGGGCCGCAGCGACCCGCTGAAGACCCGCCGCACCGCCGACGCCATGCGCGCCGCGGGGTTCACCGAGGACGACGTCGACCAGGTGCTGTGGCGCAACCCGGTCGCCTTCTACGGCCAGAGCGGACGCCTCGAACTCGACGGCCCCGACGCGGCGCCCGCCGAGTTCGAGGGCAGCTCGATCCGCCGCGGGGAGAGGTAGCCGGCCGTGCGCCTGACGCACCCCGACGGCACCACCGTCCACCTCGCCTACTGCACCAACGTGCACGCGGCCGAGGACCTGGACGGCGTCCTCGCCCAGCTGGTCCGCTACGGGGAGCCGGTGCGCGAGCGGCTCGGCGCCGACCGGATCGGCCTGGGCCTGTGGCTGGCCGCGCCGGTCGTCACCGCCCTGGCCGCCGACCGCTCCGCGCTCGACCTGCTCCGCAAGGAGCTCGACCTGCGCGGCATCGAGGTCGTCACCCTCAACGCCTTCCCCTACGCGGGCTTCCACGCCCCGACCGTCAAGAAGGCCGTCTACCGGCCCGACTGGACCGAGCGGCCCCGCCTCGACCACACCCTGGCCTGCGCCCGCGTCCTCGCGGAGCTGCTGCCGCCCGACGCCGCCCGCGGCTCGGTCTCCACGCTGCCGCTGGCCTGGCGGGCACCCTGGTCGCCGGAGCGCGACGACCTCGCCCGGCGCCACCTCGACCTGCTCGCCGAGGGCCTGGCCGCCGTCGCCGCGGACACCGGGCGCACCGTGCGCGTGGGGTTCGAACCGGAGCCGGGCTGCCTGATCGAGACGACCGGCCAGGCGGTACGCCGGCTCGCGGACGCGGACCACGCCTGGCTCGGCGTCTGCGTGGACACCTGCCACCTCGCCGTCGCCTTCGAGGAGCCGGGGCCCGCCCTCACCCGGCTCGCGGCGGCCCTGCCCGTCGTCAAGACCCAGGCGTCCTGCGCGGTGCACGCCGACCGGCCGGCCGATCCGGCGGCCCGCGCCGCGCTGGCCGCCTTCGCCGAACGGCGGTTCCTGCACCAGACCCGGCAGACCGCGCCGGGCGGCCCCCTCGCCGCCGACGACCTGCCCGAGGCGCTGGCGGGCGCGCTGCCCGGCGACGACGCGTGGCGGGTCCACTACCACGTGCCCGTCCAGCGCGACCTGCCGCCGCCGCTGCGCAGCACCCGCCCCGAACTGGTCGCCGCGCTGACCACGCTGCTCGGCGGACCGGCCGCGCTCACCGACCACGTGGAGGTCGAGACGTACACCTGGCCGGTGCTGCCGGGCGCCCCCGACGGCGGCGGAATCGTCGACGGCATCGCCGGTGAACTCGCCTGGACCCGCTCCACCCTGACCGCCCTCGGCCTGACGGAGGAGACCACCCCGTGAAGCGCCTGCTCGTGCTGGACGTCGTGGGGCTCACCCCGCGCCTGCTGGCCCACATGCCCCGCCTCTCGGCGCTCCGCGACACCGGCGCGGGCGCCCGCCTGGACACCGTGCTGCCCGCGGTCACCTGCTCGGTGCAGTCGACGCTGCTGACCGGGGTGCCGCCCGCGGAGCACGGCATCGTCGGCAACGGCTGGTACTTCCGCGAGCTGGGCGACGTACTGCTGTGGCGGCAGCACAACCGGCTCGTCGGCGGCGAGAAGGTGTGGCAGGCGGCCCGCGCGCTGCGGCCCGGCTACACCGTCGCCAACGTCTGCTGGTGGTACGCCATGGGCGCCGACGTCGACTGGACGGTGACCCCCCGGCCCGTCTACTACGCCGACGGCCGCAAGGAACCCGACTGCTACACCCACCCGGCGTCCCTGCACGACGAACTGACCGGCCGGCTCGGGCCGTTCCCGCTCTTCCACTACTGGGGCCCCACCGCGGACATCGTCTCCTCCCGCTGGATCGTCGACGCCGCCCGCCACCTGAACCGCACGCACCGGCCCGACCTGAACCTGGTGTACGTGCCGCACCTCGACTACGACCTCCAGCGGTACGGACCGGACAGCCGCCGCGCCCGCCGTGCCGCCGCCGAACTGGACCGGACCCTGGCGCCGCTGCTGGACGAGGCCCGCCGCGACGGCGTCACCGTCGTGGTGCTCAGCGAGTACGGCATCACCCCGGTCAGCAGGCCCGTCGACATCAACCGGGCGCTGCGGCGGGCCGGGCTGCTGGCCGTGCACACCCAGGACGGCATGGAGTACCTGGACCCCTGGACGTCCCGCGCCTTCGCCGTCGCCGACCACCAGGTGGCGCACGTCTACGTCCGCGACCCCGCCGACCTGCCCCGGGTCGAGGAGCTGCTGCACGGCCTGGACGGGGTCGCCGAGGTGCTCGACGAGCGGGGGAAGAAGGAGCACGGCCTCGACCACGAGCGGGCCGGCGAACTCGTCGCGGTCGCCCGGCCCGAGGCCTGGTTCACGTACTACTACTGGCTGGACGACGCGCGGGCCCCGGACTTCGCCCGCACCGTCGAGATCCACCGCAAGCCCGGCTACGACCCGGCCGAGCTGAACTTCGACCACAACGCCCCCGTGGCGGCCCGGCGCCGTGCGGTCACCGCGCTGGCCCGCAAGAAGCTCGGCCTGCGCTACACCATGAACGTCGTCCCGCTGGACGGCTCCCGGGTACGCGGCAGCCACGGACGGCTGCCCGACGACCCCCGGGACGCGCCCGTGCTGCTCGTCTCCGACCCGCACACGCCCCTGAGGGAGGCCGTCGCCGCGACGGAGGTCAAGGAGCTGCTCCTGGGCCTGGCCGGGCTCACCGGAACCTGAATTTCCGCTCATGCTCACTCGATACGCGGCCGATAACGACGGCCCATAGCGTCACGAGTACACACAAAAAAGACTGTGGACGGAGGCTCTGACAATGGCTGCGAATGCCGCGCGGTCGGCGCCGCGTTACGACGTGACGCTGAACCAGTCGGACGCGGAACTCGTCGAGGAAATAGCCTGGAAGCTCGCCACTCAGGCGACCGGGCGGCCCGACGACGCCGAATGGGTCGAGGCGGCCAGGAACGCCTGGCACGAATGGCCCGCGGACCTGCGCAAGAAACTCGCCGGATTCCGCCGGGACTCGGGACCGGACGGCGGCATGCTGCTGCGCGGGCTCCCGGTCGACTCGATGGGGCTGCCGCCGACCCCGGCGGTCAACGGCTCCGTGCAGCGCGAGCCCTCGCTGGGCGCCGCCGTGCTGCTGATGGTGGCCTGCGGACTGGGCGACCCCGGCGCGTTCCGGCCGGAGAAGAACGGGGCCCTCGTCCAGGACGTCGTCCCCGTGCCGGGGATGGAGGAGTTCCAGGGCAACGCCGGCTCGACCCTGCTGACGTTCCACAACGAGAACGCCTTCCACGAGCACCGCCCCGACTTCGTGATGCTGCTGTGCCTGCGCGCCGACCCCACGGGCCGGGCGGGCCTGCGCACCGCCTGCATCCGGCAGGTGCTCCCCCTGCTCTCCGACCGCACCGTGGACGCCCTGTGGGCGCCGGAGTTCATCACCGCCCCGCCGCCGTCCTTCAACCTGAGCGGCCCCGGCGAGGCGGCGGGACCCGTCCTCCTCGGCGACCCCTCGGACCCCGACCTCCGGGTGGACCTGGCCGCCACCGAACCGGTCACCGAACGCGCCGCCGAGGCCCTGCGGGAACTCCAGGCCCGCTTCGACGCCACCGCGGCCACCCACCGCCTCGCCCCGGGCGAGCTGGCGATCGTCGACAACCGGGTCACCGTCCACGGCCGCACCGAGTTCACGCCCCGCTACGACGGCACCGACCGCTGGCTCCAGCGCACCTTCGTGCTGACCGACCTGCGCCGCTGCCGCGCGATGCGCCCGGCCGACGGCTATGTGCTCGGAGACGCGCCACAGCCCGCCTGACCGGCGAAGCCCCCGCAGTGAAACAGGAGTAGGAGTCCGATGACGAGCACGCAGACCA
Organism: Streptomyces sp. NPDC056128; assembly: GCF_042263835.1. NCBI lineage: Bacteria > Bacillati > Actinomycetota > Actinomycetes > Kitasatosporales > Streptomycetaceae > Streptomyces > Streptomyces sp. NPDC056128. Next base: position 134,198 of record NZ_JBHJVQ010000015.1, read on the forward strand.
GGGAGCGACCGCCCGCTCCGGACGCCGGGGCGAAGAGCGCGCCGGAACCCGGGCCGCCGGCCCCGCCCGCCCGGAAGGTCGGACTGCGCTCCCTGTTCCCGTATCTCCAGGGCTACTGGCCGACGCTGGGGATCGTCGCGGTGCTCTCGCTGGTGGTGACCCTCCTCACCCTCAGCCAGCCGGTGCTCACCCGCGACGTGCTCACCGACATCGAGGCGGACCGGCCGGTGGGCCGGCTGGTCGCCCTGCTCATCGGCGTCCTCATCGTCGTGGCCGTGCTCGGCGGCGTCCGCGACTACCTGCTCCAGCGGGCCGCCGAGGGGCTGGTCCTGACCGCCCGGCGGCGGCTGGTGGCCCGGCTGCTGCGGCTGCCCATCACCGAGTACGACCGGCGCCGCACCGGCGACATGCTCTCCCGGGTCGGCGCCGACACCACGATGCTGCGCGCGGTGGTCACCTCGGGCCTGTTCGACACCGTGACCAACGTCGTCATGGTCGGCGGCTCCGCGCTCATGATGTGCCTGATCGACCCCACCCTGTTCGCCGCCACCGCCCTCGGCCTCGGCCTCGGCGTCCTCGCCGTCGTCGGGCTCTCCCGCCGGGTGCGGGGCGCCTCCCGGGACGCCCAGGACCGGATCGGCGAGATGACCTCCGCCGTCGAGCGCGCCATCTCCGCCGTCCGCACCATCCGCGCCAGCGGCGCCGAGGAACGCGAGGGGCACGCCGTCGACGGCTACGCCAAGGAGGCGTACCACGCCGGCATGCGCATCGCCCGGCTCCAGGCGATGATCAACCCGATCACGTCCACCACCATCCAGGTCGCGTTCCTCGTGGTCCTCGGCCTCGGCGGCGCACGGGTGGCCAGCGGCGCCATCCAGGTCGGCGACATGGTCGCCTTCGTGCTGTTCCTGTTCATGCTCTGGTTCCCGCTCGGCCGCGCGCTGACCGCCTACTCCCGGCTCCAGTCCGGGCTCGGCGCCCTCCAGCGCATCGAGGAGATGGTGGACCTGCCGCAGGAGACCGACAGCGCCGCCGCCGGGACGACGACCGTGCGGGAGCGCACCCGGCCCGAACCGGAGACCGGCGCCGGACGGCCGCCCGCGATCGAGTTCGACCGGGTCAGCTTCGGCTACGACGACGGCGAGACGGTCCTGCGGAACGTGTCCCTCACCGTCCCCCGAGGCACCCGCACCGCCCTGGTCGGCCCCTCCGGGGCGGGCAAGTCCACCCTGCTGTCGCTGGTGGAACGGTTCTACGACGTCACCTCGGGCGTCGTGCGGGTCGGCGGCACCGACGTACGCGACCTGCCGCGCCGGGAGCTGCGCCAACGCCTCGGCTACGTCGAGCAGTCGGCGCCCGTCCTGGCCGGCACCGTCCGCGACAACCTGTCCCTCGCCGCGCCCGACGCCACCGACGACGACATGCGGGAGGTGCTGCGCTCGGTCAACCTGCTGGGCGTCATCGAGCGGGCGCCGCTCGGCCTGGACACCGAGGTCGGCGAGGGCGGCGTCCTGCTGTCCGGCGGCGAACGGCAGCGGCTCGCCCTGGCCCGCACCTTCCTGGCCGCGCCGCCGATCATGCTGCTCGACGAGGCGACCAGCAACCTCGACGCCCGCAACGAGGCCCTGATGCGGGAGGCCATCGGCACCGTCACCGCCGAGCGGACGCTGCTCGTGGTCGCCCACCGGCTCTCCACCGTCGTGGACAGCGACCAGATCGTCGTCCTGGAACACGGCGAGGTCGTCGCCGCGGGCCGCCACGAGGAACTGACCGGCACCAGCCCCCTCTACCGGGAGCTGGCCAGCCACCAGCTGCTCATCCAGTAACCCCCCCCCACACGAAGGGGCCTCCCGGTGAAGTCACCGGGAGGCCCCTTCGCGTGTGCCGCGGGCCGGTCAGCCCGCCGTCGCCAGGCACTGGCGGACGCGGTGCCGGGTCAGCTCCCAGGCGGCGTCGAGGCGCACCGCCCGGGCCCGTGAGGCGTCGTCGGTGAACCGCTGGTGGGCGCGGCGCTCGCGGTAGAGCAGCAGCGTCAGGTTCACCAGGAACGGCATCATCCCGTCCCGCTCGTCGGCGCGTTCGGCCACCGCCACCTCGATCCGGGCCCGGGCGCCGGGGACGTCCCCGAGCAGCATCCAGAGCTGGGCGAGGTCGAGGCAGGGCAGGTACAGGGCGCTGCTCGCCCAGTCGATCAGGACCTGCCGGCCCCGGCTGCGGACCACGTTGGCGAGGACCAGGTCGCCGTGGCCGAACTCGCGCGGCCGGCCGGACAGTTCGAGGAGTCTGAGCAGCGACGCCCAGTGCGCGTCGTCGAAGACGCCCTGGGCGTGGACGCCGTCCAGCATCCCCCGGTAGTCCACCGACCAGCCCTCGGCCAACGCGGGGTGCCAGTGGCGCAGTCGCTCCACCGCCGCCAGCACCCCGTCCAGGTCCTCGCGGGCGACGGGCGTGACCGGAAAGCGGTCGGGGGCCAGCACCTCCCCGGCGAGCCGCTCCATGACCAGCACGGCGCGCTCCTTGTCGGAGGCGAACCGCCGGGGCACCGGTACCGGTGGGGCCACCGCGTCGAACAGGTCGTACGTGTCGATCTCGCGCAGGCACTGGCGCCGCCAGTCGGGGGTGCGCACCTTGGCCAGCGCCTCGACGCCGTCCAGGGAGCCGCCCACCACCAGGGAGGTGCGGCTGCGGTAGACGACCTCGCCGGGGGCGAAGCCGGGGCACACCTCCAGGGCCAGCCCGAGCAGGTGGCGGTCGTCGGGCGTCAGGGCGTCGGACACGGTCTCCGGCGCGGTCTCGGACTCGGTCCGCAAGGGGTTCTCCTTCACCGGCGCAGGAATTCGACGAGGCTCTTGTTCACCGCGTCCGGTGACTCCAGATATCCGTAGTGCCCGCAGTCGGGCACCAGCTCGTACTCGGCGCCGGGGATCGCGTCGGCGACCTCCCGGCCCAGGTGGGGCGGGGCGATCAGGTCGTCCTGGAAGGCGATGACGCGGGTGGCGGCCCGGATGCCGCGGTACGCCTCGCGCCGGTCGGGCATCATGCCCACCCCGAGCTGCGCCCGGTGCCCCGCTCCGGAGACCCGGGTCAGTTCCAGCACGTCGAGCCAGTCGCGGGCCTGCCGGTCGTTGTCGAGGGTGCGGGGCGAGAGGTTCTGCATGGCCTGCACCACCGCCTCGTAGGCGGCGGGCAGCCGGACCCCCTGGTCGTACAGCTCCATCTCCGCGCGGGTCAGCGCGTCGCGCAGGGCGTCCGGGCGGGCCCGGGTCGCCATCAGCACCAGCCGGTCCATGAGGTCGGGCCGGGACAGCGCCAGCTCCTGGGCGATGTGGGCGCCCATGGAGATGCCGGCCACCTGGCAGGGGCCCAGACGGAGTTCCTCGATGAGGGCCGCGGTGTCGGCGACCAGGTCGTCGATGCCGAAGCCGCCGGGGCACTCCTCGCTGGGGGCGATGCCCCGGTTGTCGAAGCTGATCACGCGGAAGCCGGCGGCGACCAGGGCGGGCACCTGGTGCAGGTGCCAGGCCCGGCCGCTGCCGCCCGAGCCCATCACCAGCAGCACGGCCGGTGCCGAGCCGCCACCTCCCGGCGGCGCGCTGTCGTAGTAGTTGATCCGGATGTCGTTGACGGTGATGACAGGCATGGCGTCAGGCGACCTCGGACGAGGGGTTCATGGCGGTGACTCCTTCGGTCGGAGGGGTTGCGGGAACCGCGGGACCGGCGGACCGGTCCAGGCGTTCGGCCAGGGTCCGGCCGATGACGGCGAGGGCGGTGTCGGACTGCACGAGCCCGAGGTGGTCGGCGTCGACGCCGACCCGATCGATCCGGCCCGTCACGTGCGGGCGCCAGGACTCGGCGCCGCGGCGGGCCAGCTTGCCGGCGTCCACCCGTTCGGCGGCCAGCACCAGCACGTCGCCGTCGTAGATGCCGGGGGTGTGGCCGCGCATCAGGCCGGCGTTGTTCATGAACACCTGGAGGACGGCGGCCAGTTCGTCCTCATCCAGGCGGCCCATCGGGTCGCCGGACGCGTTCAGGAACGCCCGGTAGCGGGCCGAGGGGAAGCGGCCGCCGCTGAGTTCCTCCTCGGTGACGGCGAACCCGGCGTCACGCAGGTTGTGCGCGAACACCTCGGCCAGCGGGGTCTCCGCGCCCGAGCCCGCCTGGCGCGGATAGGCGTCCAGGAAGGCCAGCAGCTCCACATCCTGGCCACGGGCGCGCAGTTCGGCCGCCATGGCGAAGGCCACGTTGCCGCCGAGCGACCAGCCGAGCAGCCGGTACGGCCCCTCGGGCTGCGCCTCCTGGACCAGGTCGGCGTACTCGGCGGCCATCTCCTCCAGCGTGGCGGGCAGCGGGCCGTCGCCGTCGAGTCCCGCGGCCTGGATGCCGTAGACCGGGATGTCGGCCGGCACATGGCGCACCAGGCCCGAGTAGCACCAGCTCATGCCGGAGCCGGGGTGGACGCAGAACACCGGACGTGCGGTGCCGGTGGCGCGCAGCGGGAGCAGGCGCTCCATCGGCTCCCGGCCGCCGCGCGCCGCGAGCCGCACCGCCAGGTCGGCGACGGTCGGCGCGGCGAACAGGTCGCGCACGCCCAGCTCCTCGCCCAGCTCGGCGCGGACCCGCTCCACGAGCCGGATGGCGAGCAGCGAGTGGCCGCCCAGGTCGAAGAAGCCGTCGTCCAGACCGACCAGGTCCAGGCCGAGGACCTCGGCGAAGAGCCGGCACAGGGTCTCCTCGCGCGGGGTGCGCGGCGAGCGGCCCTCGGCGGTGCGGTACTCGGGCGCGGGCAGGGCGCGGTGGTCGAGCTTGCCGTTCGAGGTGAGCGGCAGCGCGTCCAGGACGACGAGGGCGGCGGGCACCATGTACTCGGGAAGGGTGGCGCGCAGCTGCTGCCGCAGCGCGGCGGTGTCCACGGCGGCACCGGCGTCCGGGACGACGTAGCCGACGAGACGGCGGTCGCCGGGCGTGTCCTCGCGGACCAGCACGGCCGCCTGCGCGACACCCGGCTGATGTGCCGACACCGCCTCGATCTCGGCCGGTTCGACGCGCATGCCGCGCAGCTTGACCTGGGTGTCGGTGCGGCCCAGGTACTCCAGGTCGCCGTCCGCGGTGTGCCGGACCAGGTCGCCGGTGCGGTACATCACGCCGCCCGCCGGACCGAAGGGGCTCGCCACGAAGCGGCCCGCGGTCAGCGACGGGCGGCCGAGGTAGCCGCGGGCGAGGCCGGGTCCGCGCACGTACAGCTCACCGGGCACGCCGGGCGGCACCGGCTGGAGGGCGTCGTCCAGGACGTATCCGGCGGTGTCGGCGATCGGGGTGCCGATCGGCGGGACGACCGCGCCCGACAGCGGGGCGCTCATGGTCGCGCAGACCGTCGTCTCCGTCGGCCCGTACGAGTTGCGCATCAGGCGCCCGGCGGACCAGCGTTCGACCAGCTCCGGCGGGCAGGTCTCGGCGGCCACGACCAGCGTCGTCCCGGCGGGCAGCGCCCCCTCGGGGATCAGCTGGAGCACCGCGGGCGTGATCGCCGCGTGGGTGACCCGGTGGCGCACCGCCAGCTCCGCGAGGGCGGGCCCGGGGACGGTGCCGGGTTCGGCGACGACCAGCGCCGAACCGGTCAGCAGGCCCATCGCCAGTTCCCAGAACCCGCCGTCGAAGGCGGGGGACAGGTGGTGCAGGACGCGGCTGCCGGGTACGACGCCCAGCTGCGAGGTGAAGATGTCCAGCAGGGCGGGCAGGCCGGTGTGCGTGACGGTGACGCCCTTGGGGCGGCCGGTGGTGCCGGAGGTGTAGATGACGTACGCGGGGTGGCGCGGCAGCAGCGGCGCCAGCCGGTCGGCGTCACGCAGGTCGCCCGGGTCCTCGTCGTCCGGCGTCTCCTCTGGCTCCTGGTCGAGCAGGAGCAGGGGCACGTCCGTGTCCGGGAGGCCCGGGGCGACCTCGGCGGTGGTCAGCAGCGCGACCGGCGCCGCGTCCTCCAGGGTGCCGGCGATGCGCTCCGCCGGGTGGGCCGGGTCCAGCGGCAGGTAGGCGGCGCCGGTCTTGGCCACCGCGAGGACGGCGACGGGCAGTTCGACGGAGCGGGGCAGGGCCAGCGCGACCAGCCGCTCGGGGCCGGCGCCCCGCGCCACCAGGAGCCGCGCCAGCCGGTTGGCGCGGGCGTTGAGCCGCGCGTAGGTCAGGGACTCGTCGCCGAGGACCACAGCCTCGGCGTCGGGGCGCTCCCGCACGTGCCGCTCGAACAGGTCGGGCAGGGTGGCCGGGGCGAGGCCCTTCGCGGTGGCGTTCCAGTCCTCGACGACCCGGTGCCGCTCGCGCGGGCCGAGGACGTCGATGCGGCTCAGCGGCCGGTCGGGGTGGGCGGCCGCGTCGGCGAGCACCCGCACGAAGCGGTCCACCAGCGCCTGCGCGGTGCCGTGGTCGAACAGGTCGGTCCGGAAGTCGAGGACGCCCGCGACCCCGTCGGGGGTGTTGTCCGCGGCCCGGCGCTCCGTCACCGAGAACCCGAGGTCGACCTTGGCCGCCGTAGCCGCCGAACCGCCCGCCCCGCTCACCGTCAGCCCGCCCGGCAGCGCCGGGGCGCCCTCGCCGTCCCCCCGCTGCGGGGCGGCGCTGCGCAGCGCCAGGACCACCTGGAAGAGGGGGTGGTGGGCGAGGGAGCGGGTGGGGTTGAGGGCTTCGACGAGGCGTTCGAAGGGGAGGTCCTGGTGGGCGTAGGCGGTGAGGTCGGTGTCGCGTACGCGGGTGAGGAGGTCGCGGAAGGTGGGGTTGCCGCTGGTGTCGGTGCGCAGGACGAGGGTGTTGACGAAGAAGCCGATGAGGTGGTCGGTGGCGTCGTCGGTGCGTCCGGCGATGGGGGTGCCGATGGGGATGTCCTCGCCGGCGCCGTGCCGGTTGAGGAGGGTCGCGAGCGCGGCCTGGAGCACCATGTAGAGGGTCGTGTCCGTGGCCCGCGCGAGTTCTGTCAGGCGGGTGTGCAGCTCGGCGGGGACGGCGAACGTGACGCGGTCGCCGGTGTGGTCGGCGGTGGCGGGACGCGGCCGGTCGGTGGGCAGGTCGAGCTGTTCCGGCAGCCCGGCCAACCGCTCCTTCCAGTGCGCGAGTTGCCGTCCCGCGATGCTGTCCTCGTCGCTGTCGTCGCCGAGTACGTCACGCTGCCAGAGCGCGTAGTCGGCGTACTGGACGGGCAGCGGCTGCCAGGCGGGCGCTGCGCCCGCACAGCGGGCCGTGTAGGCGGCGGTGAGGTCCTGGGCGAGCGGGGTGCGGGACCAGGCGTCGCTGGCGATGTGGTGGACCAGCAGCAGCAGGACGTGCTCCTCCTCCGACAGCCGCAGCAGCCGTGCCCGTACGGGGATCTCCGCGCCCAGGTCGAAGGAGTGCCGGGCCGCCCGCGCGAGGTCCGCCTCGTACGCGGCCTCGGTGGACTCGGCCGTCTCGAAGACCAGCCGGACCTCCTCGGGGCGGTACACCACCTGCCGGGCGCCGCGCTCGTCCTCGGCGAACGTCGTCCGCAGGCTCTCGTGCCGCCCGATCACGTCCAGCAGCGCCTCACGCAGCGCGTCCGGGCGCAGCGGTCCGGAGAGCCTGAGCGCGGTCGGGATGTTGTAGGTGGGGCTCGGCCCTTCCAGCAGGTGCAGGAACCACAGGCGCTGCTGGGCGTACGACAGCGGGACGCGCTCGGGACGCGGCTTCGCCGTGAGCGCGGCGCGCGCCCGGCCGGCGTGGTCGAGAGTCCCGGCGAGCGCGGCCGGCGTCGGCGCCTCGAAGAACTGCCGGATGGACAGCTCGGCACCGAGCGTGGTGCGGATGCGGCTGACCAGGCGGGTGGCGAGCAGGGAGTGCCCGCCGAGGTCGAAGAAGTCGTCGTCGACGCCGACGCTCGGCAGCGCCAGGACCTCCGCGTACAGGTCGCAGAGGATCTCCTCGCGCGGGGTGCGCGGCGCCCGGCCCGCCGTCCGGCCGGTGTAGGTGGGCGCGGGCAGCGCCGCCCGGTCCAGCTTGCCGTTGGGGCTCAGCGGCAGGGCGTCCAGCGTGACGAACGCCGACGGCATCATGAAGTCCGGCAGTGAGCGGGCCAGTCCGGTGTGGACGGCGGCCTCGTCCCAGCGGTCGCCGTCCGGCACGACGTACGCGACGAGCCGCTGGTCGCCCGGCTGGTCCTCGCGCAGCACGACCGCGGCCTGGCGCACGCCGGGACCGGCCGTGACGGCGGCCTCGATCTCGCCCAGCTCGATGCGGTACCCGCGCAGTTTGACCTGCCGGTCCGCCCGGCCCGCGAAGACCAGCTCGCCCGCCTCGGTCCAGTGGGCGAGGTCACCCGTGCGGTACATGCGGCTGCCGGGCGCGCCGAACGGGTCGGCCGGGAACCGCTCGGCGGTCAGCCCGCCCCGGCCCAGGTAGCCGCGCGCCAGCTGCACGCCCGCCAGGTACACCTCCCCGTCCAGGCCGGGCGCCACCGGCCGCAGCGCCGCGTCGAGGACGTACACCCGCACCCCCTCGTGCGGGGTGCCGATCGGCACCGGGCCCGACGGCACCGCGCGGTCCGGGTCGATCCAGTGCTCCAGGCAGTGCCCGGTGGCCTCGGTGGGTCCGTAGACGTTCACCACCGTCACGTCCGGCATGGTCGCGCGCCAGGGCGCCAGGACCTCGCCGCGCAGCTCCTCGCCGCCCAGCGTGATGGTGCCCGAGGGCGAGACGTCCTCGGGCATGGTGGTGAGCAGCGCCAGGTGGGACGGGGTGCCCTTCATGAACGTGGCCCGGCGGAAGCCGGGTTCGCTCACCGCGGTCTCGGCGAGCGCGCGCAGGTCCGTCAGCCGGACGCAGCCGCCGCTGATCAGCGGGGCGTGCAGGGAGCCGACGCTCTGGTCGAAGGACGCGGACGCCTGCATCACGGACAGCCCCGAGATGTCCGGCGCCTGCGAGGACCGGCAGTGCCGGACGAACGCCGACAGCGCCCGGTGCTCGACGACGACGCCCTTGGGGCGGCCCGTCGTGCCGGACGTATAGATGACGTACGCCGGATGCCCCGGCAGCAGGGGGCCCGAGCGGTCCGCGTCGGAGAGGCCGCTGCCGGAGTGCCGGGCCAGCGACCGGCCGGTGCCGGGGTCGTCCATCACGAACGTCAGCGGCCCGCAGCACTCCTCGCCGATCCGGGCGTCCACGTCGGAGGTGGTGAGGACGAGCGCCGGGTCGGAGTCCTCGATCATGTAGCGGACACGGTCCGGCGGGTACTCCGGGTCGATCGGCACGTAGACGCCGCCCGCCTTGAGCACCGCCAGCATGCCGACGACGAGTTCGGTGCGGCGCGGCACCGCGACCGCCACGGGCCGTTCCGGGCCGACGCCCAGCTCGACCAGGCGCCGGGCCAGCCGGTTGGCCGCCGCGTCCAGTTCGGCGTAGGTCAGCCGCCCGTCGGGGGCGATCAGCGCCGTCTTGCCGGGGGTGCGCGCCACCTGCTCCTCGAACAGGTCGGTGAACCGCTCCGCGGGCCGTACGTCGTCCGAGCCGCTCCACTTCTCCAGGACGGTGCCGCGCACCTCCGGGTCGAGCAGCGCGACCGCGCCGACCCGGGTCCGCGGACTGTCCAGGATCGTGTGCAGCGCCCGGCGGAAGGCGGCGACCACGGCCTGGATCCGCTCCGCGTCGAAGACCTGGGGGAGATAGCCCAGCGAGAACCGCAGGGTTTCCCGCGGCAGGGCCAGCAGGCCCAGCGGATAGTGCATCTGGTCCTTCGAGTGGACCTTGAGCACCGTGGGGAGGTCGGCGTCCGGCGCGGCGCCCGGCGGCCGGCCGCGGCTGGAGTTCAGCGGGTAGTTCTCGAACACCATGGCGGTGTCGAAGAGTTCGCCCGAGCCCGCCCAGCGCTGGATCTCCGCGAGCCCCACCCACTGGTGGTCGATGAGCCGGGCCTGCTCGCTCTGGGTACGGCGCAGGAAGTCCGCCAGCGTCTCGGCGGGCCGCAGCCGCACCCGCAGCGGCAGGGTGTTCATGAAGAGACCGACCATCGTGTCGACGCCGGGCAGCTCCGGCGGGCGGCCGCTGACCGTCACGCCGAACACCACGTCGTCCCGGCCGGTCAGGTGGGCCAGCACCAGCCCCCAGGCGCCCTGGATCACCGTGTTCACCGTCAGCCCGTGCGACCGGGCGAACCGGGTCAGGGCCGCGCTCGCCGCCTCGTCCTCGGAGAAGTCGATCCGCTCGGGCGCAGCGGTGAGCGCACCCCGGTCCGGCGCCACGATGCTCGGGGTGTCGAACCCGGAGAACGCGCCCGTCCACGCCTCCTGGGCCGCGTTTCGGTCCCGGCCGCCGAGCCAGCCCAGGTAGTCGCGGTAGGGGCGTACCCGGGGCAGGGCGGTGGCGTCGCCGTGCACCGTGTACAGCGTCATCAGCTCGCGCAGCAGGATCGGCATCGACCAGCCGTCCAGCAGGATGTGGTGGAGCGTCATCAGCAGGCGGTGCCGGGACGGGCCGAGCCGGACCAGGGTGAAGCGGATCAGCGGCGGCCGGGACAGGTCGAAGCGCGTCCAGCGGTCCCGCTCGGCGATCCGCTCCGCCGCGGCCTCCCGCTCCTCCTCCGGTACGGCCGCCAGGTCCTCCTCGCCCCAGGGCAGGGCGACCCGGCGGGGGATGAGCTGCACGGGACGCTTGAGGCCCTCGTGCCGGAAGGCGGCGCGCAGGTTGGCGTGCCGCTCCAGCAGCGCCTGGCCGGCCCGGCGCAGCCGCTCCGGGTCCGTGTTCCCCTCCAGCTCGATGAAGACCTGGACGTTGTAGGCGTCCAGTTCCTCGTCGTCGAAGAGGTTGTGGAACAGCATCCCCTCCTGGAGCGGGGACAGCGGCAGGATGTCTTCCAAGCCGGACTTGGCCATCAGAGGGAGCCCCATTCGCTCTCGAGTCGGGTGATGTCGTCCTCGCTGAGCGAGGTGAGGGAGACGTCCGAGGGGGTGAGGCCGCTCGCCTCGGGCCGGCCGGCGTGCTCGACCAGCGCCTTCAGGGCCCGGAACCAGCCCTCGCCCAGGCGCCGCACCTCGGCCTCGGAGAGCACGGCGTCCGCGTACGTCCACACGCTGTGCAGCCGGGGTCCCGCCTCGGTGTCGTGGGCGCCCGCGACCAGTTCGACGGGGTGCGCGAGCGGCGTGTCCGGATGCTGGCCGGCGACCCCGCGCCCGAGCACGCTCCACGCCTCGGGTCCGGTGGCGCCGTCGGCGGCCCGGCCGCCGGTGTACCGGCCCAGGTAGTTGAAGCCGTACGCCGGCACCGGGAGCGCGGCGAACCGGTCCCGGGTGCGCGGGTTGAGGTGGCGCAGCAGACCGTAGCCCACGCCGTCGCGGGGGACGGCGCGCAGTTGCTCCTTGACCCGCTTCAGGGCGCGGCCCGCGGCGGCACCGCCGTCCCACACCTCCGGCCAGTCCCACGCGTCGACCTCCGGGCGCAGCGGCACCGGGTGCATCGACGTGAACCAGCCGGTGGTGCGGGTGAGGTCGGCGCCCGGCACCAGGTGCTCGTGGCGGCCGTGGCTCTCCAGGTCCACCGTGACCGGCGTGCCCGCGCCGCCGCCCCGGGCGCGCCGCCAGTCGGCGACGGCCAGCCCGAACGCGGTGAGCAGCAGGTCGTTGATCTCGGCGCGGAACACCCCGGGGACCCAGGTGAGGAGGGCGTCGGTGGTGTCCGCGTCCAGGTCGAGGACGACCTGACCGGAGCGGGCGTGGGTGTCGCGGGCCGGGTCCAGCGCCGGGTCCGTCGGCTCGGCGGCCGGGCGGACCGCGTCCAGCCAGTGGTCCGTCTCCGCCTCCGTGGCGGCCGTGCCCGCGAGGTCCCGCAGCGCACCGGCCCACTGGCGCCAGTGGGTGCCGGCCGGGCTGAGCGGGCGGCCCTCGTAGGCGGCGGCCAGGTCCGGCACGAGCAGCCGCCAGCTGACGGCGTCCACGGCCAGGTGGTGGGCGACCAGGACCAGCAGCCCCGGCCGCCCGGGACCGCGGTCGACGCGGCAGGCGCGCAGCATCCGGCCGTCGGCCGGGTCCAGCCGGTCGCGTTCGGCGGCGGCCGCCCCGGCGACCACGGCGCGCAGCGCGTCGTCGTCGGCGTCCGGCGCCCGCAGGTGCGTGAGCAGGTCCGCGGCGTCCACGGTGCCGGGCTCGGGGACGGACATGGACCAGTCCGCGGCGACCCGCAGCCGCAGCGAGTCGTGCCGGTCCACGACGGCCCCGAGGGCGGCCACCAGCCGCGCCTCGTCGAGGTCCGCGGGCACGGACACCACCACCGACTGGTTGAACGGGGCGACCGGGCCGCCCAGTCCGGCGAACCAGCCCATGATCGGCGTGGCCGGCACCGGCCCGCTCGCCGGCACCTCCTCGACCGCCCCGGCGTCCGTCTCCGGCTCCTCCGCGCCGTCCAGCGCCTCGGCGATGTGGGCGACGCTCTGGTGCTCGAACACGTCCCGCACCGAGAGCGTGAGCCCCTTCGCGCGGGCCCGGCTGACCAGCTGGATGGAGAGGATGCTGTCGCCGCCGAGGTCGAAGAAGCCGTCGTCGACACCGACGGCGTCGAGCCCCAGCGCCTCGGCGAACAGCGTGCACAGCAGCTCCTCGCGGGCCGTCGTCGGCGCCCGGCCGGTGCCGGCGGCCGCGTAGTCCGGCGCGGGCAGCCGCCCCCGGTCCAGCTTGCCGTTGGCCGTCAGCGGCAGCTCGGCCAGCCGGACGAACGCCGACGGCACCATGTAGTCGGGCAGCGACGCGCGCAGCCCCTCCCGCAGCTCCTCGTCCGACGGCACGGATCCGTCCCCGGCCACCAGGTAGGCGACCAGCCGCCGGTCGCCCGGCCGGTCCTCCCGTACGACCGCCACCGCCTCCGGCACCCCCGGGTGCCGGGACAGGGCCGACTCGACCTCGCCCAGCTCCACCCGGAAGCCGCGGATCTTCACCTGGTCGTCGACGCGGCTGATGAACTCCAGGTCGCCGTGCCGGTTCCAGCGCACGATGTCGCCGGTGCGGTACATCCGCTCGCCCGGACCCTCGAAGGGGTTGGCGACGAACCGGGACGCGCTCTGCCCGGGCCGGTTGAGATAGCCGCGCGCCAGCTGCACCCCGGACACGTACAGCTCGCCCGGCACCCCGGCCGGCACGGGCTGCAGGTACGGGTCGAGGACCAGCATCCGGGTGTTGGGGAACGGGCGGCCGATGGTCAGCACGCCGTCCGCGAGGTCGTCCGGCGTCTCGACCCGCCACGTGGTGCAGCCCACGATCGTCTCGGTCGGACCGTACTCGTTGAGGACCCGCGCCCCCGGATGCGCAGCGAGCAGCGTCCGCACCGCGCGGCCGGTCAGCGACTCGCCGCCCAGGACCAGCTCACCGTCCGGCACGCACACCCCGGGCAGCCCGGTGATCAGCGGCAGATGGCTGGGCGTCGCCTTCAGGAACGTCATCTGCGGCAGGTCCGCGGGCACGTCACCGTCCAGCGCCCGCTCGTGCAGCTCCTCCAGGTCCGCCAGGTGCACGCAGCCGCCGTTCAGCAGCGGCGCGAACAGGCCCGTCACGGTCAGGTCGAAGGAGAGCGGCGAGTGCAGCAGCGCGTTGCCCGCCACGCCCGGATACAGCTCCGCCGACACCGCCAGGTAGTTGACCACCGGCTGGTGCTCGACGAGCACCCCCTTCGGCCGGCCCGTCGAGCCCGACGTGTAGATGATGTACGCCGCGTTCCACGGCGACAGCGGCTGCGTCCGGTCCTCGTCCGCCAGGTCGTGCGCGGGCTGCGCGGCGAGCCGCGCCGTCACGTCCGGGTCGTCCAGGAGCAGCCGCGGCAGCTCCTCCGGGAACACCCCCGCCGGGACCGCCGACGTGGTCAGCGCGCACACCGGCGCCGCGTCCTCCGTCATCGTCGCGATCCGATCCCGCGGGCTGCCCGGGTCGACCGGCAGATACGCCGCACCCGTCTTCAGCACCGCGAGCACCGCCACGCCCATCTCCACCGACGGCGGCAGCGAGATCGCCACCACCTGCTCCGGGCCCGCCCCGGACTCCGCGAGGAGGTGGGCGAGCCGGTTGGCGCGGGAGTTCAGCTCGGCGTACGTCAGCGTCGTCCCGTCCGCCGAGAACGCCGGCCGCCTCGGGGTCCTCGCCACCTGCTCCTCGAACAGCTCCGGCAGGGTCCCCTCGCGCTGCGGACGCGCCGTGTCGTTCCACTCCTGGAGCAACTGCCGCCGCTCGGCAGGGTCCAGCAGACCGATCCCGCCGATCGGCAGGTCCGGGTCGGCGGTGACCGAGCCCAGCACACCGAGCAGCCGCGAGATCACCGACTCCGCGGTCTCCCGGTCGAACAGCTCCGTGCGGTACTCCAGCGACCCCCGCATGCCCGCGGGGCCGCCCGACGCGTCGTGCCGCTCGCCGAAGGTCAGCGACAGGTCGAACTTCGCCACCCCGGTGCCGGCCGTCATCCGGGTCGCGTTCAGGAGCGCGCCACCGTCGCCGGACGCGGCCCGCCGGGTGCTCCGGTCCGCCGTGTTGTTGAACGTGATCATCACCTGGTACAGCGGGTGATGGGCCAGACTGCGCGCCGGGTTGACCGCCTCCACCAGCCGCTCGAACGGCACCTCCTGGTGCGCGTACGCCGCCAGGTCGCCCTCCCGGACGCGGCCCAGCAGTTCGCGGAAGGTGGGGTTGCCGCCGGTGTCGGTGCGCAGCACCAGCGTGTTCACGAAGAACCCGACGAGATCCTCGGTGGCGGCGTCGTTCCGCCCGGCCACCGCCGTGCCGATCGGGATGTCCTCACCCGCCCCGAGCCGCGTCAGCAGCGCGGCGAACGCCGCCTGGGTCACCATGAACAGGCTGGAGTGCGTGGCCCGCGCCAGCTCCGTCAGCCGCGCGTGCAGCGCCGCGGGCACCGTGAACGCGATGCGGTCACCGGTGTACCCGGCGGTCGCGGGCCGCGGCCGGTCGGTGGGCAGCTCCAGCGCCTCGGGCAGCCCGGCCAGCGCGTCCTTCCAGTACGCCAGCTGCCGCCCGGCCACGCTCTCCGGGTCGGCCTCGTCGCCGAGGACGTCACGCTGCCACAGCGCGTAGTCCGCGTACTGCACCGGCAGCGGCTCCCAGCCCGGCGCGTCACCCGCGCAGCGTGCCGCGTACGCGGCCGTCAGGTCACGGGCCAGCGGCGCCATCGACCAGCCGTCGCTGGCGATGTGGTGGATGAGCAGCAGCAGAACGTGATCCGTCTCCGAGACCCGGAACAGCCGCGCCAGGAACGGGATGTCGGCGGTCAGGTCGAAGACGTGCCGGGCCGCCTCCGCCACCCGCTCCTCCACCTCCTCCGCGGTGACATCGACGACGTCGAGACGCTGGGCGGCCGGACCGGCGGGCAGCACGATCTGCCGCGACCCGTCGTCGTCCGCCGCGAACACGGTCCGCAGGCTCTCGTGCCGCTCCACCACGTCACCGATCGCCCGCTCCAGCGCCGCCCGGTCCACCGGACCGGACAGCCGCAGCGCCGTGGGCACGTTGTACGTCGCCGAAGGACCCTCGAACTGGTGCAGGAACCAGAGCCGTTGCTGCGCCGGCGACAGCGGCACCCGCGCCGGACGCTCCCGGGCCACCAGCGGCGTCCGCGCGCCCGCCGCCCCGTCCAGCACCTCGGAGAGCCCGGCGATGGTCGGCGTCTCGAAGAACTGCCGCACGGACAGCTCGACGCCCAGCGCCGTCCTGATCCGGCTCACCAGCCGACTGGCGAGCAGCGAGTGCCCGCCCAGGTCGAAGAAGCCGTCGTCGATACCGATGCGGGCGACGCCCAGCACATCGGCGAAGAGCGCGCACAGGATCTCCTCGCGCGGACCCCGCGGCTCCCGGCCGGCCGGTTCACCGTCGTACTCCGGCGCGGGCAGCGCCTTGCGGTCCAGCTTCCGGTTCGGCGTCAACGGCAGCGCGTCGAGCACCACGAACGCCGTCGGCACCATGAACTCCGGCAGCCTTCCCCGCAGCCGCTCCCGCAGCTCCCGCGCGTCCGGCGCCGGACCCGCCGCCGGGACGACGTACCCGACCAGCCGCCGGTCGCCGGGGCGGTCCTCCCGCACCGTCACCGCGGTCTCGGCGACCGACGGGTGCCGGGCCAGCTCCGCCTCGATCTCCCCGAGTTCGATGCGGAACCCGCGCAGCTTGACCTGCTGGTCCACCCGGCTCAGATACCGCAGCGCGCCGTCCCTGCGACGGCACACCAGGTCACCCGTGCGGTACATCCGCGCCCCGGCCGGACCGTACGGGTCGGCGGTGAACCGCTCCGACGTCAGCGCGGGACGCCGGTGGTAGCCCTGCGCCAACTGCTCCCCGGCCAGGTACAACTCGCCCGGCACACCCACCGGGACCGGCCGCAGCGCCGCGTCCAGCACATACGCCGACGTGTTCGCGAGCGGGCCGCCGATGACCGGCCCGGACTCGGCGACATCGGCGGCCGTGGCCCAGATCGTCACCTCCGTCGGACCGTAGAGGTTCGTCACGGAACGGGCCCGCTCCGTCAGCGTGCGCGCCAGCTCGGACGGCAGCGCCTCCCCGCCCACCAGGACGCGCACCCCGGCCAGTTCGTCCCCCGCCACGGCCGCGACACCCTGCCACAGGCTCGGCGTCGCCTGGACCATGGTGATCCCCGACGCGGTGACGGTACGCAGCAGCGCGTGCGGGTCCTTCGCGGTCTCCTCGTCGGCGAGCACCAGCACCGCCCCGTGCAGCAGCGGCAGGAAGATCTCCAGCCCCGCGATGTCGAAGCCCACCGTGGTGACGGCCAGCAGCCGGTCGCCGGTACCGGGAGCGAACCGCCGGCCCATGTCCGCGAGGAAGTTCCCCAGCGCCGCGCGCGGCACCACGACACCCTTGGGGCGCCCCGTGGAACCCGAGGTGTAGATCGTGTACGCCGGATGCGCGCCGAGGACCGGCCCCCGCAGCTCGTCGGTGCCGAGGTCGTCGCCCGCGTACGCCGCCAGCTCCGCCTCCGCGACCGGCTCGGTCAGTGTGAGGGCCGGTCCGGCGTCGGCCAGCATGTACTCGACCCGGTCGGCCGGGTAGTGCGGGTCGATCGGCAGGAACGCCGCCCCGGACTTCAGCACCGCCAGCAGCGTCACGACCAGCTCCGCCGACCGGGGCAGCGCCACGGCGACGGACCCGCCCGGAGCCGCGCCCCGCGCGACGAGGTGCCGGGCCAGCCGGTTCGCCCGCGCGTTGAGCTGCCCGTACGACAGCCGCGTACCGCCGAACTCCAGGGCCGTCGCGTCCGGCGACCGGCGCGCCTGCCGCTCGAACAGCCCGGTCACCGAGTCGGCGGGCGCCTCGGCGGCGGTGTCGTTCCACTCCTCCAGGACCAGCCGCCGCTCGGCCGCGTCCATGATCTCCAACTGCCCGACGGGCCGCCCGGGATGGGCCACCGCCACCGCGAGCAGCCGCACCAGACGGTCGGCCAGGTCCCGCACGGTCTCCCGGTCGAAGAGCGCCGTGCTGTACGTGACCCCGCCGCTCATGCCCTCGCAGGCGTTGTCGGCGCCGAAGTGCTCGGCCAGCGCGAACGACAGGTCGAAGCGCGCCGAGACCGACTCGGACGCCACCACCTCGGCCGCGAGATCGGCGAACCGCTCCGTCTTCGCCCCCTGCGTGTTGTGCAGGGTGAGCATCGTCTGGAAGAGGGGGTGGTGGGCGAGGGAGCGGGTGGGGTTGAGGGCTTCGACGAGGCGTTCGAAGGGGAGGTCCTGGTGGGCGTAGGCGGTGAGGT
>NZ_JBHJVQ010000015.1:152024-153601 GCF_042263835.1 Streptomyces sp. NPDC056128
GTGCGCAGGACGAGGGTGTTGACGAAGAAGCCGATGAGGTGGTCGGTGGCGTCGTCGGTGCGTCCGGCGATGGGGGTGCCGATGGGGATGTCCTCACCGGCGCCGTGCCGGGTGAGCAGGGTCGCGAGCGCGGCCTGGATCACCATGAACGCGGTCGTGTTGGTCGACCGGGCCAGTTCGGTCAGGCGGGTGTGCAGCTCGGCGGGGACGCTGAACGTGATCCGCTCGCCGGTGTGGTCGGCGGTGGCGGGACGCGGCCGGTCGGTGGGCAGGTCCAGCTGCTCGGGCAGCCCGGCCAGTTGCCGCTTCCAGTAGGCGAGCTGCCGTCCCGCGAGGCTGTCGGCGTCGGTCTCGTCGCCGAGGATCTCCTGCTGCCAGAGCGCGTAGTCGGCGTACTGGACGGGGAGCGCCTGCCAGGTGGGAGCGTTGCCGGCACAGCGGGCGGTGTAGGCGGCGGTGAGGTCCTGGGCGAGGGGGGTGCGGGACCAGGCGTCGCTGGCGATGTGGTGCACCAGCAGCAACAGGACGTGCTCCTCCTCCGACACCCGGAACAGCCGCACCCGCACGGGCAGGTCGGTCGTCAGGTCGAAGGGGTACGACGCGGCCTCCGCCACCCGGACGGCGACCTCCTCCGCGGCCACGTCGACCACCGCGAACGGCGTCGCGGCGACCTCCGCGGGCAGCACGACCTGATGGGCGCCCTGCTCGTCCTCGGTGAAGACCGTCCGCAGGCTCTCGTGCCGGGCGATCAGGTCCCCGACCGCCGCGCGCAGGGCGTCGTGGTCGAGGGCGCCGGTGAGGCGGAGGGTGGTGGGGATGTTGTAGGTCGGGGTGGGCCCTTCGAGCTGGTGCAGGAACCAGAGGCGCTGCTGGGCGTACGACAGCGGGACGCGCTCGGGCCGCGGCTTCGCGGTGAGCGCGGTACGGACGGTGCCCGACGCGTCGAGGGCACCGGCGAGACCTGCCACGGTCGGCGTCTCGAACAACTGCCGGATCGGCAGCTCGACACCGAGGGTGGTGCGGACCCGGCTGACCAGGCGGGTGGCGAGGAGCGAGTGCCCGCCGAGCCCGAAGAAGTCGTCGTCGATCGTCACGTCGCCCACCGCGAGGATCTCCGCGTACAGGCCGCAGAGGATTTCCTCGCGGGGGGTGCGGGGGGCTCGTCCGGTGGTCGTGGTGGCGTAGGTGGGTGCGGGGAGGGCTTTGCGGTCGAGTTTTCCGTTGGGGGTGAGGGGGAGGGCGTCGAGGGTGACGTAGGCGGTGGGGCGCATGTAGTCGGGGAGGGCGCGGGTGGCTGCGTCCCGGGTGGTGTTCTCGTCGTGGTCGGGGGTGGTGACGAGGTAGGCGACGAGGCGTTGGTCGCCGGGGGTGTCTTCGCGGAGTTGGACGGTGGCTTGGGTGATGCCGGGCTGGGTGGTGAGGGTGGCTTCGATTTCGCCGAGTTCGATGCGGTGGCCGCGGAGTTTGACTTGGTGGTCGGCGCGTCCGTCGTAGGTGAGGTGGCCGTGGTGGTTCCAGTGGGCGAGGTCGCCGGTGCGGTACATGCGGGTGCCGGGGGTGGGGCTGTGGGGGTTGGC
>NZ_JBHJVQ010000016.1:0-152854 GCF_042263835.1 Streptomyces sp. NPDC056128
GCTCATAACCCAGAGGTCGCAGGTTCAAATCCTGTCCCCGCTACTGAAGGCCGAGGGCCGGAACCCGAAAGGGTTCCGGCCCTCGGTGCGTTCACGGTGAGCCCGAGGGCGAAACCCCGGTCACGGTCATGACGAAGCCCCGGCACCATCGGTGCCGGGGCTTCGTGCGTGCTGGTGGGACCTACGCCGCCGCGCAGTTCGGGCAGGTGCCGCGGTAGGTCACCTCGACGTCCGAGACGGTGAAGCCGAAGCGCTCCGAGTCGGGGAGGTCCGCCATCGGGTTGCCCGTCGGGTGGACGTCGCGGATCGCGCCGCACTGGGCGCAGACCAGGTGGTGGTGGGGCGTGTGCGCGTTCGGGTCGTAGCGCTTGGCGCGCTTGTCCGTCGCGACCTCCAGCACCTCACCGAGCGAGACCAGCTCGCCCAGGGTGTTGTAGACCGTCGCCCGGGAGATCTCCGGGAGCCTGCCCACGGCCCTGGCGTGCACCTCGTCGGCCGTCAGATGGACGTGTTCGCCGTCGAGGACCTCGGCCACGACGCGCCGTTGCGCGGTCATGCGCCAGCCGCGACCACGCAGCCGTTCCAGTAGGTCACTCATACAGACCAGCCTAGCAGCTAGGGGGACCAGGTCCCGAACAGGTGTGACTTTGGAGCCGTGCTTGACTTAGACATTGTCCATTGTAGGATCGAGAACGGCATTAGCCAAGGGACAGGTTTTGCAGGATTGGCGCAGGAGGCGTACGTGACTCAGGGACCGCTCACTACGGAAGCCGGTGCACCGGTAGCCGACAACCAGAACAGCGAGACCGCGGGCGTCGGCGGCCCCGTGCTCGTCCAGGACCAGCTCCTGCTGGAGAAGCTGGCCCACTTCAACCGGGAGCGCATCCCGGAGCGCGTCGTGCACGCCCGCGGCGCCGGCGCGTACGGCACCTTCACCGTCACCGCCGACGTCACCCCGTACACCCGCGCGAACTTCCTCTCCGAGGTGGGCAAGGAGACGGAGACCTTCCTCCGCTTCTCCACCGTGGCCGGCAACCTGGGCGCGCCGGACGCCGTCCGGGACCCGCGCGGCTTCGCGCTGAAGTTCTACACCGAGGAGGGCAACTACGACCTCGTCGGCAACAACACCCCGGTGTTCTTCATCAAGGACGCCATCAAGTTCCCCGACTTCATCCACACCCAGAAGCGCGACCCGTACACGGGCTCGACCGAGATGGACAACGTCTGGGACTTCTGGAGCCTGTCGCCGGAGTCGACGCACCAGGTGACCTGGCTCTTCGGTGACCGCGGCATCCCGGCGTCGTACCGCCACATGGACGGCTTCGGCTCGCACACCTACCAGTGGAGCAACGAGGCCGGCGAAGCCTTCTGGGTGAAGTACCACTTCAAGACGGACCAGGGCATCAAGACCCTCACCCAGGCCGAGGCCGACACGCTCGCCGGTGCCGACCCCGACTCGCACCAGCGCGACCTGCGTCAGGCGATCGAGCGGGGCGAGTTCCCGTCCTGGACCGTCGGCGTGCAGATCATGCCCGTCGCCGAGGCGGCGAAGTACCGCTTCAACCCGTTCGACCTGACCAAGGTGTGGCCGCACGCGGACTACCCGGTCATCGAGTTCGGCAAGCTGGAGCTCAACCGCAACCCGGAGAACGTCTTCGCCGAGGTCGAGCAGTCGATCTTCTCCCCGTCGCACTTCGTGCCCGGCATCGGCCCGTCCCCGGACAAGATGCTCCAGGGCCGCCTCTTCGCCTACGGTGACGCCCACCGCTACCGCGTCGGCATCAACGCCGACCACCTCCCGGTGAACCGCCCGCACGCCACCGAGGCGCGCACCAACTCCCGTGACGGCTTCCTGTACGACGGCCGCCACAAGGGCGCGAAGAACTACGAGCCGAACAGCTTCGGGGGCCCGTTCCAGACGGACCGCGCGCTGTGGCAGCCGGTCGCGGTCTCCGGTGTCACCGGCGAGACCGAGGCTCCGTCGCACGCCGAGGACAACGACTTCGTCCAGGCGGGCAACCTCTACCGGCTGATGACGGAGGAGGAGAAGGGGCGGCTGATCGACAACCTGGCCGGTGCCCTCTCCGACGTCTCGCGCGACGACATCGTCGAGCGCGCGGTGAACAACTTCCGTCAGGCCGACGGTGACTTCGGCAAGCGGCTGGAGGCCGCGGTCCAGGCCCTGCGCGGCTGACGTCCAGTACTGGACCGCTTGTCGCGGCGGCGGGCCGGATCCCCGGGGACGGGGGTCCGGCCCGTTTCGTCGTTCTGCCCGTCAGGCCGTCAGGCCGTCACCGCCGGGGCGCCCGGCCGCGAACGCTCCGGCGCCCAGCAGCGGATGATGTCGCGCACCGAGACGATGCCGGCCGGCTCGCCGCCCTCGAGCACGATGAGGTGGCGGAAACCGCCGTGCGCCATCGCCGCGGCCGCCTCCTCCACGGTCCAGGACGGTGCGGCGAAGACGACGTCGGTGGTGGTGTGGGCGTGGGCGCGCTCGGTGTCCGGGTCCTGGCCCTGGCCCACGGAGACCAGGACGTCGCGTTCGGTGAGGATGCCGATGCCGTCGGCGTCCGGGTCGTACACCACGGCCGCGCCGACGCCGCGTGCGGACATCAGGGCGGCGGACTGGCGGAGTGTGTGGGCGGGGCCGATGGTGAGGACTACCTTGCTCATGACTTCGCGGACGAGCATGGGGTGGAGCCACCTCCTGCCGGTGATCCATGAGTTAGTTCATGGATTCACAAGTTCACAAGTGGGGGAACTCTCAGGGTGGCAGGTAAAGCGGGGGTCAACAAGGGGGCGTGGAGGGGGAGTCGGCGGGCGCTCAGTAGCGCTGGTTCAGATAGCCGAGGAGTTCGTCGTGCAGGCGGCCGTTCGATGCCGCCGCGTTGCCGCTGTGCGGGCCGTGGCGGCCGTCGAGGCCGGTGAAGGTGCCGCCGGCCTCCGTGACGATGATGGCGTTCGCGGCCATGTCCCAGAGGGACAGCTCGGGTTCGGCGCAGATGTCCACCGAGCCCTCGGCGACCATCATGTACGGCCAGAAGTCGCCGTACGCGCGCGTGCGCCACACCTCGCGGGTGAGGTCGAGGAAGCCGTCCAGTCGCCCCTGCTCCTCCCAGCCGCTGAGCGACGAGTACGCGAACGAGGCGTCCGGGAGCGTGGACACCTGGGAGACCCGGAGCCTGGAGGCGGAGGTCAGGCTGCGGCCGGTGAACGCGCCGTGGTCCTGCACCGCCCACCAGCGGCGCCCGAGGGCAGGGGCGGAGACCAGTCCCACCACGGGCTGGTAGCCCCCCTCGCCGGCCTCCATGAGCGCGATGAGGGTGGCCCAGACGGGGACGCCCCGGACGTAGTTCTTGGTGCCGTCGATCGGGTCGATCACCCAGCGACGGGTGCCGGCGCCCGTGGTGCCGAACTCCTCGCCCTGCACCGAGTCGCGGGGCCGGGCGCGGGCGAGGTGGCCGCGGATGAGTTCCTCGGCGGCCTTGTCCGCCTCGCTCACCGGGGTCATGTCCGGCTTCGTCTCGACCTTGAGGTCGAGGGCCTTGAAGCGGTCCATCGTCGCCGCGTCGGCGGCGTCGGCGAGCACGTGGGCGAGGCGGAGGTCGTCGAGGTAGTCGGGCATGCGGCAACCGTATAGGCCCGGGACGCGCGGGAGCCACCAGGGGTTTGGCGGGCGTGGCGGATCACGGAGGGGGCGCCGAGGGGGCGGGTGCGCCCCACAGCTGTGCCCGCCCCGGCGCGAGGACCCTTGACAGTGACCCCATACCCGTCAAATCTGGGCACGAAGCCGCTCGGCCCGAGGGAGGCGACGGTGCCCGCAGCCCGGGAGTCCCTGCTCGACGCCGCTTACCAGGCGTTGGCGCGTCGGCCGTGGTCCGCCGTGCGGATGGTGGACGTCGCGGCGGCGGCCGGGGTGTCCCGGCAGACGCTGTACAACGAGTTCGGCAGCAAGGAGGGCCTCGCGCGGGCGCTCGTCCGGCGGGAGGCCGACGGCTATCTCGCCGGCGTGGACCGCGCGCTCGCCGGGCCCAGCGACCCGCGTGAGCGGCTCACCGCGACCGCCGAGTGGATGATGTCCGCCGCCCACGAGAACGCGCTGGTCCGGGCGCTGCTCACCGGCTGCTGGAGCGAGCGGCTGCCCGCACCGGAGCTGACGGCCGTGCCGTCCTCCTCCGCCGCACCGGCCCAGCGCCGGGCCGACGGCCCGCTGCCCTCGCCCGGCGATTTCGTGGCCCTCGTCCGCGACCGTGCCGTGGCCGTCCTGTACGGCGCCGACCCGCTCGCCCCTCCGGACGCCGTCGAGCTGGCCCGCTCCTGCGAACTGGCCGTGCGGCTCGCCCTGTCCTGCGTCGCGGCACCGCCCGGTGAGGGCGGTGTGGCCGACCTCGTGCGCACCGCCCTGCCGCGCCGGTCGATGGCGTAGCGGACGCGGCTCAGTGCGCCGAGCCCGACAACTGGAGCCCGACCACGCCGATGATGACGAAGCTGATCGAGACGATCTTCAGGGTCGAGACCACGTCGCCGAGGAAGACCATGCCGTAGATGGCGGTGCCCGCGGCGCCGATGCCGGTCCACACCGCGTACGCGGGGCCGACGTCGAGCCTCTTCAGTGCCAGCGTCAGCAGGCCGAAACTGCCCAGGGCGAAGGCGCAGAAGGCGACGGTGGGCCAGAGCCGGGTGAAGCCGTGCGACAGCTTCAGGCAGACGGCGAAGCCGGTCTCGAGCAACCCGGCCACTATGACCAGCAGCCACGCCATGTCTTGTCCTCCCGTAGTCCCGTACCGTGACCGTGCTCGGGGTTGGTTCCGGTTTGGTGCGATTATGCACTTGCCGGTGCCACGGCACGGCAAACAACGCGGAGGTCAGTCGCCTTCCTTCCGCTCGCGCGTCGACAGCAGCCGGCGCAGCGAGTACAGCCGTGCCGGGTCGGCGTGGCCCTCGGCGACCCACGCGTCCAGCGCGCAGTCCTGCTCGTCGTGGCTGCACGCGCGGGGGCACCCCTCCGTGCCGGGCACCAGGTCGGGGAAGGCGTTGATGACCCGCGACGGATCGATGTGCGCCAGCCCGAACGACCGTACGCCCGGGGTGTCGACGACCCAGCCGCCCGCCTTGGACGACAGCGGCAGGGCGAGGGCCGAGGTCGTGGTGTGCCGGCCGCGGCCCGTCACCGCGTTCACATGGCCCGTCACCCGGCGGCGGTCCTCCGGCACCAGGGTGTTGACGAGCGTCGTCTTGCCGACACCGGAGTGGCCGACGAAAGCCGTGATCTTCCCGTCCAGGTGCTCGCGCACGAGGCCGGCCGCGGCGCCGTTCTCCAGCTCCTCGCGACTGGTGACGACGTACGGGATGTCCAACGCGCCGTACAGCTCCAGGAGTTCGTCCGGCGGCGCCAGGTCCGACTTGGTCATGACCAGCAGCGGGGTGAGGCCGCCGTCGAACGCCGCGACCAGGCAGCGGTCGATCAGGCGGGGGCGCGGCTCCGGGTCGGCCAGGGCGGTGACGATGGCGAGCTGGTCGGCGTTGGCGACGACCACGCGCTCGTAGGGGTCGTCGTCGTCCGCCGTGCGGCGCAGGACCGAGGTGCGCTCCTCGATGCGGACGATGCGCGCGAGCGTGTCCTTCTTGCCGGTGAGGTCGCCGACCAGTGCCACCCGGTCGCCGACGATCGCCGCCTTGCGGCCCAGTTCCCTGGCCTTCATCGCCATCACGATCCGGTCCTCGACCAGGCAGGTCAGCCGGCCGCGGTCCACGGTGAGGACCAGGCCCTCGGCGGCGTCCTCGTGCTTGGGCCGGATGTGGGTGCGCGGCCGGTTGCCCTTGCGGTTGGGGCGGGAGCGGATGTCGTCCTCGTCGGTGTGCTTGCCGTAGCGGCGCATGGCGAACAGTCCCTACGCCCCGAGCATCCCGGTCCACAGGTCGGGGAAGTCGGGCAGGGTCTTGGCCGTCGTCGCCACGTTCTCGATCCGCACTCCCTCGACCGCGAGACCGAGGATCGCGCCGGCGGTGGCCATGCGGTGGTCCTCGTACGTGTGGAAGACGCCGCCGTGCAGGGGGCGCGGGCGGATGTGCAGACCGTCGGCGGTCTCGGTGACGTCGCCGCCGAGTTCGTTGATCTCCTTGGTGAGCGCGGCCAGGCGGTCCGTCTCGTGCAGCCGCAGGTGCGCCACCCCGCGCAGGGTCGAGGGGGAGTCCGCGAGGGCGGCGACGGCCGCGATGCCCGGGGTCAGCTCGCCGACCTCGCCGAGGTCGACGTCGATGCCGTGAATGGCGCCCGATCCGGTGAAGACCAGTCCGTAGTCGGCCAGTTCGCAGGAACCGCCCATCTCGGTGAAGATCTCCCGCAGCCGGTCGCCGGGCTGGGTGGTCTGGGACGGCCAGTCGGGGATCACGACCTTGCCGCCGGTGACCAGGGCCGCGGCCAGGAACGGCTGGGCGTTGGACAGGTCCGGCTCGACCGTCAGGTCCCGGCCGAGGAGCGCGCCCGGCGTGACCCGCCAGACGTTCGGCTCGCCGCCCGACTCCGGGGTGTCGACCTGGGCGCCCACCGAGCGCAGCATGTCGACGGTCATCCGGATGTGCGGCATGGACGGCAGCGCGGAGCCGGTGTGGCGGACCTCGACGCCCTGGTTGAAGCGCGGGCCGGACAGCAGCAGGGCGCTGACGAACTGCGAGGACGACGACGCGTCGATCTCGACCGGGCCGCCCTCCAGCGCGCCCCCGCCGTGCACGGTCAGCGGCAGCGCGCCGCGCCCGTCGTCGTCGACGCGGGCACCCAGGACGCGCAGCGCGTCGATCACGCCGTGCAGCGGACGCTCGTAGGACCGCGGATCGCCGTCGAAGCGGACGGGACCGTCCACGAGGGTGGCGACCGGCGGCAGGAAGCGCATGACCGTGCCCGCGTTGCCGACGTCGACCGTGGCCGGGCCGCGCAGTCCCGCCGGGATGACCCGCCAGAACTCACCGCTGCCGTCCGGGCCGACGCCCTCCTCGATCTCGACGCCCATCGCGCGCAGCGCCTCGGCCATCAGCAGGGTGTCGCGGGAGCGCAGCGGACGGCGCAGCCAGCCGGGCTCGGAGGCGAGGGCGGCCAGCACCAGGGCGCGGTTGGTGACCGACTTGGACCCGGGCACATGGACGGTCGCGTCGACGGCTCCGCTCGCGTGCGGTGCGGGCCAGAGGGCGGTGTGCGTGGGGTTCGCGGTCATGGGCCCCACTTTAATGGCTGAAGCCGATCGGAGATCTTGATCAAAAGCGGCGAAACCTGACCGAAATCGCGACAGTGCACATGCCGTGCATATATGCGGGCGCGTGTATCCGGGCGCGTGCGGGCGCCCGTGCGTCACAGCTCCAGCAGCCAGCGTCCCCCGCCGACCAGCGAGCACAGCGACACCGCGTGGAACAGGAAGAACCAGACCCCCGCCGGCGCGTGGGTCAGCCGGGCCAGCTGGTCCGCGTCCGAGTCGCCGGCGCCGCCCCGGGCCCGCTTGGCCTGCAGCTCGAAGGCCGGACGCACCCCGCCGAGCAGCAGGAACCAGACCACCGCGTACGCGAACGCCGCCTGCACCTGCGGTCCGGCCAGCCAGGAGACCAGGACGAACGTGCCGCCGGTGAGTACCACCGTCAGCATCCCGTAGGCGTTGCGGACCATCACCAGCAGGGCGACGAGCAGCGCCGTCGCCAGCCACAGCAGCAGCGTGATGCGCCCCGCGGCCAGCAGCGCGGCGCCGCCGAGGCCGAGCAGCGGGGGAGCGGTGTAGCCGGCCACCGCCGTCAGGATCATCCCGACGCCGGTCGGCTTGCCGCGGCTCACCGTCAGGCCGCTGGTGTCCGAGTGCAGGGTGATCCCGGTCAGCGTGCGGCCGGTCAGCAGCGCCACGAGCCCGTGGCCGCCCTCGTGCGCGATGGTGATCGCGTTGCGCGCTATCCGCCACGGCCGGTGCGGCACGACGACGACCAGCGCGGCCACCAGGGCCGCGACCACCACCCACAGGTCGGGATCGGGCTGGGTGCCGGAGACCTCGTCCCACAGAGAGGTGAGCGAGGCCGTTGCGAGGTGGTCCATGTTCGGTGAGGGCTCCTCGTGTGGGCGCGGGGTCTGGCAGTGTGGCACGTATGTGCGGACGGTATGCGGCGAGTCGTCGACCCGAGGATCTCGCGGGAATCTTCGAGATCGAGAAGTGGGAGCCCAAGGAGAGCTTGGAGCCCGACTACAACGTGGCGCCCACCAAGGAGGTCTACGCCGTTCTGGACCGTCCCCTGAAGGACGCCGAGGACCCGGATCCGGTTCGCCAGCTGCGGAAGCTGAAGTGGGGGCTCGTCCCGTCCTGGTCCAAGACGCCCGAGGGCGGGGCCCGGATGATCAACGCCCGCGCGGAGACCGTCCACGAGAAGCCCTCCTACCGGCGCGCCTTCAGCACCAGGCGCTGCATCCTGCCCGCCGACGGCTACTACGAGTGGGTCACCGGCAAGCAGGAGCGGGACCTCGAGGTCGAGGGACGCAAGAAGCGGCCCCGCAAGCAGCCGTACTTCGTGACACCGGCCGACGGGTCCGTGTTCGCCATGGCCGGGCTGTACGAGTTCTGGCGGGACGGGACGCTGCCGGACGACCACCCGCAGGCCTGGTGGGTGACGTGCTCGGTGATCACGACCGAGGCCGAGACCACACCACTGGCGGTCGCCCCGGCCGACGGGCCGCACGCGCTCTCCGACATCCACCCCCGGATGCCCCTGATGCTGACGCCGGACCGCTGGGACGACTGGCTCGACCCGGCGCGCACCGACCCCGACGAGCTGACCTCCCTGCTGGCGCCCCCGCCCGCCGGAATGATGCGGGCGTTCCCGGTCTCCACCGCGGTCAGCAACGTCCGCAACAACGGGCCGGAGCTGCTCAAGGAGCTGGAGGCGCCGGAAGAGGGCACACTCTTCTGACGTGACGCATGTGACGAAGGAGACGCAGGAGAAGCCCGAGGCGGTCGAGGCGGTAGAGACCGACGCCGGACCCGCCCGCATCACCTGGCACCGGGCGAGGAAGCCCCGCCTCGTCCTCGCCGCGAGCCACGGCGCCGGCGGCGGCATCGAGGCACGCGACCTGCGGGCGCTGGCGGCCGCGCTGCCCGCCCACGGAGTGACCGTGGCCCTGGTCGAGCAGCCCTGGCGGGTGGCCGGAAAGAAGCTGGCGCCCGCGCCGAAGACCCTCGACACCGGCTGGCGCGGCATCTGGCCCGCGCTGGCCGCACCGGGACTGCCCGTGATCTCGGGCGGCCGCAGCGCCGGCGCCCGCGTCGCCTGCCGCACCGCCCGCGAACTGGGCGCCCACGCCGTCCTCGCCCTGAGCTTCCCCCTGCACCCGCCGGGCAAGCCCGAGAAGTCCCGCGCCGACGAACTGCTCGGGGCCGGTGTCCCCACCCTCGTCGTACAGGGCGGCAACGACCCCTTCGGCAGGCCGGCGGAGTTCCCCGAGGCTCCCGAGGGGACGTACGACCTCGTCGAGGTGCCCTACGGCGACCACGGCTTCGCCGTGCCCAAGCGGGCGGAGATCACGCAGGAGGCGGCCCTGGAGCTGATCACCGAGGGGGTCGCGAAGTGGGTCGGCTCACTCGGGTGAACGCCTGGGAATGACCGGCGTGCGCCCACTGTTGTGGCGGACGTACGTTGCTGAGAATCAGCACCGACGCCGTACGAGAGGAAGTCCGCCGCATGGGTTCAGCCTTCTGCCCGAGTCGCAGCAGCCGCGCCGACCTGGACTGGACGGTGCTGCACGCGGCGAAGACCGCCCCTATTCGGGCGGCGGGCGGACCGGATCGTCGTCTATCCTCCGATTCGAGTGGGGCCGGTCTCGGTTTCACGACGTCACTGGAGGAGGTGGGTCCGGTCACTGGGACCGACGCAGGGACCGAACACGGCCAGGCGGAGCAGCCCGAGGGCCGGGGCACGAGCGCGGAGTCGACCGCCGAGCGCAGCGCGCGCTTCGAGCGGGACGCGCTGGAGTTCCTCGACCAGATGTACTCGGCCGCGCTGCGCATGACGCGTAATCCGGCCGACGCCGAGGACCTGGTGCAGGAGACCTACGCCAAGGCGTACGCGTCCTTCCACCAGTTCCGCGAGGGCACCAACCTCAAGGCGTGGCTGTACCGCATCCTCACCAACACCTTCATCAACTCGTACCGCAAGAAGCAGCGCGAGCCCCAGCGCAGCGCGGCCGAGGAGATCGAGGACTGGCAGCTCGCGCGTGCCGAGTCGCACATGTCGACCGGTCTGCGCTCCGCCGAGTCGCAGGCGCTGGACCACCTGCCCGACTCGGACGTGAAGCAGGCGCTCCAGGCCATCCCCGAGGAGTTCCGCATCGCCGTCTATCTGGCGGATGTCGAGGGGTTTGCCTACAAGGAGATCGCCGACATCATGGGGACACCCATCGGTACGGTGATGTCCCGGCTGCACCGTGGACGCCGTCAGCTGCGCGGCATGCTGGAGGACTACGCCCGCGACCGCGGCCTGGTCCCGGCCGGCGCCGGAGAGTCGAACGAAGCGAAAGGCTCGGGGTCATGAGCTGCGGAGAGCCGCACGAGACGGATTGCAGCGAAATCCTCGATCATCTCTACGAGTTCCTCGACAAGGAGATGCCGGACTCGGACTGCGTGAAGTTCGAGCACCACTTCGAGGAGTGCTCGCCCTGCCTGGAGAAGTACGGGCTGGAGCAGGCCGTGAAGAAGCTGGTCAAGCGCTGCTGCGGACAGGACGACGTGCCGGGTGACCTGCGCGCCAAGGTCATGGGCAGGCTCGACCTGATCCGGTCGGGACAGTCCGTGCCCGAGCACGATGTCACGGCCGCACCGCCGACTCCCCAGGAGTCCTGAGCCCTCCCCGGGTCACTCGTACGTGCTAATCCGCGGGTTATCTGTCCGCGGCCTCCCCACCGCCGCCCTAGGCTCCGGAGCCTGACAGGCGTGGTCGGGGGAGGGGCTCATGGACGCGGTACCGGCGCGGGCGCGCGTGTACGTCGCCGGTGTCGTCGTGGCCGCACTGCTCTGCCTGCGGCCGCTGCCCGCGATACCCGCCCCCTGGTGGGCGGTGCTGCTCCTCGCCGGGCTGTACGCGGGCTCCGAGCTGGTCGCGCGGTCCCGCTCCGTCGGTACCTGCTACCCCGTCCTGCTCGCCGGTGCCTTCCTGCTCCCGCCGTCCGCCGCGGCGCTCGTCGCACTGCCGGGAGCCCTGCTGTCCCCGGTGCCCAGGCGGCCCTTCGCGCTGCGGCGTGTCTGGCGGGCCGCGCAGCTGACGCTCGCCGTCTGGGCCGCCGCGTACGTCCACGGGCGGCTCGGCGGGCGGGACGCGCTCGTCGAGCCCGACTTCCCGTACGCGCTCGTGCTGGCCGGGGCCGCGGTACTGGCGTTCTGCCTGGTGCTCGCCCTGCTGGACGGCGGCATCCTGACCCTCGCCGACCACGTGCCGGCGAGCCGGGCGTGGCGGGGGCTGTTCCCCAGGACGCTCGGGCCGGTCGCCGTGCACGGGCTCGCCGGGCTGATGATGGCCGTCCTGTGGCGCAGCCCGTACGGTCCGGTGGCCGCGCTGCTCGTGCTGCTGCCGATGTGTGTCGCGTGGTGGGCGTTCGCCCAGTACCACCGGGAGCGGGCCGCGCACCAGGCGACCATCCGCGCGCTGGTGCAGGCCGTCGACATCAAGGACGGCTACACCCGCGGACACAGTGAGCGCGTCGGCCGGGCCACCATGATGATCGCCCGCGAGCTGGGCATGGACGACGAGCGGGTCGAGACGCTCCGCTTCGCCGGCATCCTGCACGACGTGGGCAAGCTCGGCGTGCCCACCCGGCTGCTGCGCAAGGAGGGGGCGCTGACGCCCGAGGAGCGGCGGGTGATCGAACTGCACCCGGAGTACGGGCACGAGATGGTGCGCGGCATCCGCTTCCTGGGGGAGGCCCGGGCCGCCGTCCTCCACCACCACGAACGGCTGGACGGCAGCGGCTACCCCTACGGCCTCGTCGGCGACCGCATCCCCGAGTCGGCCCGCGTGGTGGCCGTCGCCGACGCCTTCGACGCGATGACCTCCACCCGCTCCTACCGCAGGGCCCGCCCCGTCGCCGCGGCGGTGGAGGAGCTCCAACGGTGTGCGGGCAGACAGTTCGACCCCCGGATGGTGGGCGCACTGGTCCGCGCCCTGGGGCGGCACGGCTGGCACCCGTCGGTCACGGCCGACGGCACCCCCGCACTCCCGACGGCCGCGGCGATCCCCGGCCGGTCCCGCGGCGCGGGCGCGCGCGACAGCGTCGGGAGGCGTGCCGTATGAGCGAGCCCCGGCCGCGGGACCGGCCTCCTCTGGTCCCCCGGCTACGGGGTCGGTCTCCTCTGGTCCCCCGGCTACGGGGGCGGTCTCCTCTGGTCCCCCGGCTACGGGGTCGGCCTCCGCTGACCCCCCGCCTCATCCGCGCCGCCGCCGGACTCGTCGCCGTGCTCTGCCTCACCTCCGTGCTGTGGTCGGGGCTCGTCCACCGGCCCGTCGCGCTCGCCTTCGGTGTGCTGGTCGCCCTCGGTGAGCTGACCCGCCGCGCCGACGCCGAGGCCCGGGAGGCAGCACCGCTCGGCGCCGCCGGGGCACTGGCGTACGCGCTGCTCGGGGAGGTCGCCGGGCGGCCCGCCCCGCACGGCGTCGCCCAGACCGTCACCGTCGTCCTCGCCGCCTCGCTGGCCGGCAGCGTGCCCTACGTAGCCCGCGGCAGCGGGCCCGTCCTCGACCACCTGGCGCGGCGCGTGCTCACCGTCGCCTTCGCCGCCGTGTGCTTCCAGCCGCTCTCCGGCCAGGGCACCTTCCGCGACTGGGGCGGCCCCGCGTACGCGCTGCTGCTGATCGCGCTGCTCGCCCTGACCACGCTGTGCGACGCCGTGCTCGCCGCGGCGCCCGCGCACGCGCGCACCGGCTGGCCCTTCGGCCCGCTGCTGCGCGAGGAGCTGCGCGGCATGGTCGGGATCACCTCCGCGGTGTGCGCGACCGGGGTGGTGATGGCGCTCGCGGTGGGCGTCGCCGGCCTCTGGGCGCTCCCCGTCTTCTGCGTGCCGCTGCTGCTCGCCCAGCTGTCCTACCGCCGGTACGCGGCCGTCCGGGCCACCTACCGGCAGACCATCGCGTCCCTGGCCAGAGCCACCGAGATCGCCGGATACACCCCGGCCGGGCACGCGCGCCGCGTCGCCGAGCTGAGCGGGGCCGTGGGGCGCGACCTGGGGCTGTCGGGGGCCGAGCTGACCGTGCTGGAGTACGCGGCCCTGATGCACGACATCGGCCAGCTCAGCCTGGTCGACCCGGTCCCGGCGGGTGCCACCGCCGGCCTGCCCGCCCCGGAACAGCGGCGGATCGCGCTGCTCGGCGGCGCCGTGGTCCGCCAGACCGGCGTCGACCCGGCCGTCGCGGTGGTCGTGGAGCGCCAGGCCGACCCCTGCCGGGAGCAGCCGCCGGCCGCGCGGATCGTACGGGTCGTGAACGCCTACGAGGAGAAGGCGCAGGACGCCGGTCCCGGCGGCGGTCTCACGGCCCTGGAGGAGCTGCGCCTGGCCACCGCTGACGACTACGCTCCGGACGTGGTGGAAGCACTGGCCCGAGTGCTTTCGCGAGGCAGTCTTACCTCGCCCTCGGCTGGGTAACCCATGGGTAATGAGCGCCTCTACAGCCGTACGTGGTTTGATGCGCAGGAAAGGGTGTCCGGGGGCGCGAAAGGCACAGCCAGCCCACAGAACGGAACTGGCAGGCGGGAATCGTGAGGATCTTCGGCAAGGCACGGCACCGGCCCTCCGCCTCCTGGCGGCAGGCCACCGACCGCGCGTTCACGCTGATCGGCGACGGTCGCTACGAGGACGCGGGGGCGCTGCTGACGCGGGCCGCCGACCTGGAACCCTGGCTGTCGGAGTCGTGGTTCAACCTCGCCCTGCTGCACAAGTTCCGGCACGACTGGGAGCAGGCCAGAGCGGCCGGGCTGCGGGCCGTCGCGCTCCTCGACCGGGACACCGGCGCCCCCGACTGGTGGAACGTCGGCATCGCGGCGACCGCTCTGCAGGACTGGCCGCTGGCCCGCCGGGCCTGGCAGGCGTACGGGCTGCGCACCCCCGGGGACGCGACGGACGCCGGTGAGCCGCTCGGCATGGAACTCGGCAGCGCGGCCGTACGGCTGTCCCCGGAGGGGGAGGCCGAGGTCGTGTGGGGGCGGCGCCTGGACCCCGCCCGCGTGGAGGTGCTGTCCATTCCGCTGCCGTCCTCCGGGCGGCGCTGGGGCGAGGTCGTCCTGCACGACGGGGTGCCGCACGGAGAGCGGTCCACCGCGGCCGGGCACTCCTACCCCGTCTTCGACGAGATCGAGCTGTGGGCGCCGTCGCCCGTGCCCACCTGGGTCGTCCTCCTGGAGGCGGCCACCGAGTCCGACCGGGACGCGCTGGAGCAGCTGGCGGCCGACGCCGGGTTCGCCGCCGAGGACTGGTCGTCCTCGGTCCGGCTGCTGTGCCGGATGTGCTCGGAGTCACGGATGCCGTCCGACGAGGGCGAGGGCGAGCACCTCGACCCGCACGACCACAGCGAACCGGGACATCCCGGGCCCCTCGGGCACCGTACGGACGGGCAGCTGTGGGTGCCGGAGCGGGAGTGCGGGGTGGCTGCGCCGGCTGCGTTGGTGAGGGGGTTGTTGGACGGGTGGGTTGCCGATAGTCCTGATTCTCGGGATTGGCGGGATCTGGAAGAGGTCTGCTGAGGTCGTTCCTTCGTCGTCCGTCCGTTGTGGCTGGTCGCGCAGTTCCCCGCGCCCCTGTCGGGGCGCGTCACCGTACCCTGTATCAAGCATTCAGCCAGGTTCATCCAGGAAGGCATACGTCGGTCATGGCCCAGCAGGACACCGATCAGCAGCACGTGGGCGTGCTCCCCGTGGACGACGAGGGGTTCGTCGTCGACACCGAGGACTGCGAGGAGCGCGAGGCGGCCTGGCGTGAGCGGGGCGCCTCGCGTCCGATCACGGTGGTCGGCAATCCGGTGCTGCACACGGAGTGCGCGGACGTCACCGACTTCGGCGAGGAGTTCCAGCAGCTGGTGGCGGACATGTTCGCCAGCCAGCGCACCGCCGAGGGCGTGGGCCTGGCCGCCAACCAGATCGGCGTCTCCCAGAAGGTCTTCGTCTACGACTGCCCCGACGACGAGGGCCTCCGCCACGTCGGCGTGGTCTGCAACCCGGTCCTCGTCGAACTGCCCGCCGACCGGCGCCGCCTCGACGACAGCAACGAGGGCTGCCTGTCCGTGCCGACCGCCTACGCGCCGCTGGCCCGCCCCGACTACGCCGAGGTGACCGGGCAGGACGAGAAGGGCAACCCGGTCAAGGTGCGCGGCACCGGCTACTTCGCACGGTGTTTGCAGCACGAGACGGACCATCTGTACGGGTACCTGTACATCGACCGGCTCTCCAAGCGTGAACGCAAGGACGCGCTGCGGCAGATGGCCGAGAACGAGCCGCGTTACCCCGTGGTCGCGAACGACTGACACCGCCCCACCAGTCACACATCTCCCTTGCGCACGGCGCCTGTTCGGGTCTCACCCGGGTGGGCGCCGTTCGTCTGTCGAAACCTGCCACACAACAGGAGAATTCCGGCATCAGGGGTAGTGAATGGAGCAAATCCGTTCCCAGAACGGTCAGTTGTGGTGCTGAATGGGAAGTGCGGGGATACGCAACGGCGCACGCCCCGCTCAGCGAGAGGGGTGCGCCACCGGCGGCTGAGAGGGGTTTGTTCGTGCATGCTTTCCCACACGGCACCACAGCGACACCGACCGCGATCGCAGTACCGCCATCGCTCCGTCTCCCGGTGATCGAGGCGGCATTTCCCCGGCAACTGCACCCGTATTGGCCGAAGCTCCAGGAGAAGACGCGTACCTGGCTGCTCGAAAAACGGCTCATGCCGGCGGACAAGGTCGAGGAATATGCCGACGGCCTGTGCTACACGGACCTCATGGCGGGGTACTACCTGGGCGCCCCCGAGCCGGTCCTGCAGGCGATAGCGGACTACAGCGCGTGGTTCTTCGTCTGGGACGACCGGCACGACCGGGACATCGTCCACGGCCGGGCCGGCGCCTGGCGGCGACTGCGCGACCTGCTGCACACGGCACTCGACTCACCCGGGGAACACCTGCACCACGAGGACACCCTGGTGGCCGGGTTCGCCGACAGCGTGCGGCGCCTGTACGCCTTCCTGCCGACGACCTGGAACGCCCGGTTCGCCCGGCACTTCCACGCGGTGATCGAGGCGTACGACCGGGAATTCCACAACCGCACCCGCGGAATCGTGCCCGGAGTCGAGGAGTATCTCGAACTGCGCCGGCTCACCTTCGCCCACTGGATCTGGACCGACCTGCTGGAGCCGAGCGCGGGCTGCGAACTGCCGGACGCGGTACGGAAACACCCGGCATATCGCAGGGCGGCGCTGCTGAGTCAGGAATTCGCCGCCTGGTACAACGACCTCTGCTCCCTGCCCAAGGAAATCGCGGGCGACGAGGTCCACAATCTCGGCATCAGTCTCATCACACATGAGGGACTCACCCTGGAAGAAGCCATCGTAGAAGTCAGGCGACGCGTCGAGGAATCCATCACCGAATTCCTCGCGGTGGAGCAGGACGCGTTACGTTTCGCCGACGGACTCGCCGACGGAACCGTACGCGGAAAGGAACTGAGCGGGGCCGTGCGGGCCAACGTCGGCAATATGCGGAACTGGTTCAGTTCCGTGTACTGGTTCCATCACGAGTCCGGCCGGTACATGGTCGACAGCTGGGACGACCGGTCCACACCCCCGTACGTCAACAACGAAGCGGCAGGTGAGAAATGACCGTCGAGTCCGTCAACCCCGAGACCCGCGAGGAAGTGGCGCCGGACCTGCGCGAGCCGCCCTTCGCGGGTGGCGGCGTACCGCTGCTCGGCCACGGATGGCGGCTGGCCCGCGACCCGCTGGCCTACATGTCCCAGCTGCGCGACCACGGCGACATCGTGCGCATCAAGCTGGGTCCGAAGACCGTCTACGCGGTCACCGCCCCCGAACTCACCGGGGCCCTCGCGCTGAGCCCCGACTACCACATAGCCGGTCCGCTGTGGGAGTCGCTGGAGGGCCTGCTCGGCAAGGAGGGCGTGGCGACCGCCAACGGCCCACTCCACCGGCGTCAGCGGCGCACCATCCAGCCGGCCTTCAAACTCGACGCCATCCCCGCGTACGGGCCGATCATGGAGGAGGAGGCGCACGCGCTCGCCGAGCGCTGGCGGCCGGGCCGGACCGTCGACGCGACCTCCGAGTCCTTCCGGGTGGCGGTGCGCGTCGCGGCCCGCTGCCTGCTGCGCGGGCAGTACATGGACGAGCGCGCCGAGCGGCTGTGCGTCGCCCTCGCGACCGTCTTCCGGGGCATGTACCGGCGCATGGTCGTCCCGCTCGGACCGCTCTACCGGCTGCCCCTTCCGGCCAACCGCAAATTCAACAACGCGTTGGCCGATCTGCATCTGCTGGTGGACGAGATCATCGCCGAGCGCCGCGCATCCGGTCAAAAGCCGGACGATTTGCTCACGGCATTGCTGGAGGCGAAGGACGACAATGGCGACCCGATCGGGGAACAGGAGATCCACGACCAGGTCGTCGCGATACTCACCCCGGGCAGTGAAACCATCGCCTCCACGATCATGTGGTTGCTGCAGGCACTTGCCGACCACCCGGAACATGCCGACCGCATACGCGACGAAGTCGAAGCGGTGACCGGCGGACGCCCCGTGGCATTCGGGGACGTCCGCAAGCTCACGCACACCGGCAATGTCATCGTGGAAGCCATGCGTTTGCGCCCGGCCGTATGGGTATTGACCCGGCGCTCGGTGGCCGAGACCGAACTCGGTGGCTATCGCATTCCGGCCGGTTCGGACATCATCTACAGTCCGTACGCAATCCAGCGCGATGCGAAGTCGTACGCCGACAACCTGGAGTTCGACCCGGACCGCTGGCTTCCGGAGCGGGCGCGGAATGTGCCGAAATACGCCATGAAGCCGTTCAGCGTGGGCAATCGCAAGTGCCCCAGCGACCACTTCTCCATGGCACAGCTGACGCTGATCACGGCCGCGCTCGCCACGAAGTACCGCTTCGAGCAGGTGGCGGGCTCGAACGACGCCGTCCGGGTCGGCATCACCCTGCGCCCGCACGACCTGCTGGTCAGGCCCGTGGCACGGTGACGCTCAGGCGGCGGCCTCCGGGCCCCGGAAGGTGCGCCGGTAGGCGTGCGGGGTGGTGTCCAGGGCCCTGACGAACTGGTGCCTGAGGGCCGCCGCCGTACCGAAACCGGTGCGCCAGGCGATCGTGTCCATCGTCTCGTCCGTCGCCTCAAGCAGCCGCTGGGCCAGCAGCACGCGCTGGCGCAGGATCCAGCGGTAGGGAGTCGTGCCCGTCTCCTGCTGGAAGCGGCGGGCGAAGGTGCGCGGGGACATGTGCGCCCGGGCCGCGAGCTGCTCGACGGTGACCTCCTCGTCGAGGTGCTGCTCCATCCAGGCCAGCACCTCGCCGACGGTGTCGCAGGAGGAGCGCGGCAGCGGGCGTTCGATGTACTGCGCCTGTCCGCCGTCCCGGTGCGGCGGCACCACCATGCGCCGGGCGATCCGGTTGGCGACCTCAGGTCCCTGTTCCTTGCGCACGATGTGCAGGCAGGCGTCGATCCCGGCCGCGGTGCCGGCGGAGGTGATCACCGGGTCCTCGTCGACGTAGAGCACGTCGGGCGCGACGACGGCCCGCGGGTACTGGCGGCTCAGCTCGGCCGCGTGGTGCCAGTGCACCGCGCACCGCCGTCCGTCCAGCAGCCCGGCGGCGCCCAGCACGAAGACCCCGGAACACACGCTCAGGACGCGTGTGCCCCGGTCCACCGCCTGCCGCAGGGCGTCAAGCAGCTCGGGCGGGTACTCCCGGCGCACGAAGTCGCTCCCGGCCGGCACGGCGATCAGGTCCGCCTCGTCCAGCCGGTCGAGACCGTACGGCGTGGAGACGGTCAGTCCGCCGACATGGGTGCCGAGCGCGGGGCCCTCCGCGGAGACCACCGCGAAGTCGTACCCCGGCAGGCCCTCGTCGCTCCGGTCGATGCCGAAGACCTCGCAGACCACGCCGAGTTCGAAGGGATGCACACCGTCGAGCAGCACGGCGGCCACGTTTTCGAGCATGCCCCCAGTGTGCCCCGGAAGTGGCAGGAAATCGAGGCCCTACGGCAGTCCTGCCACTCCCGGTAAGGAGCATCCGGCGCGACAGTGGTGTCATGAACGGAAACCAGATCGAAGCCCTGATCGGAATGCTCGTGACCTTCGGACTCCTGGTCCTCATGGTCCTCCCCTCGGTGATCGGCATCGTGCGCGACCGGCGCGTCGACCGTCAGCTCAGGGAGGCCCAGGAGGGGAGGAGGGGAGAGGAGGTGACTCAGAAGTCCTCGTCCAGGTCGACGGTGCCCTCCACCGCCACCTGGTACGCCGAGGGACGCCGCTCGAAGAAGTTGGTCAGCTCCTGAACACCCTGCAGCTCCATGAAGGAGAAGGGGTTCTCCGAGCCGTACACGGGGGCGAAGCCCAGGCGCGTCAGGCGCTGGTCGGCGACGCACTCCAGGTACTCCCGCATCGAGTCGGTGTTCATGCCCGGGAGGCCGTCACCGCACAGGTCGCGCGCGAACTGCAGCTCGGCCTCGACGGCCTCCCGCAGCATGTCGGTGACCTGCTGCTCGAGCCGCTCGTCGAACAGCTCCGGCTCCTCCTTGCGCACGGTGTCGACCACGTCGAAGGCGAAGGACATGTGCATCGTCTCGTCCCGGAACACCCAGTTGGTGCCGGTGGCCAGACCGTGCAGCAGACCCCGGCTGCGGAACCAGTAGACGTACGCGAAGGCGCCGTAGAAGAACAGGCCCTCGATGCAGGCGGCGAAGCAGATGAGGTTCAGCAGGAAACGGCGGCGGTCGGCCTGGCTCTCCAGGCGGTCGATCGACTCGACCGAGTCCATCCACCGGAAGCAGAACTCCGCCTTCTCGCGGATGGACGGGATGTTCTCCACGGCCGCGAAGGCCGCGTTGCGGTCCTCCGGGTCGGGCAGGTAGGTGTCCAGCAGCGTCAGATAGAACTGGACGTGGACGGCCTCCTCGAACAGTTGCCGCGACAGGTACAGGCGCGCCTCGGGGGAGTTGATGTGCTTGTAGAGGGTCAGCACCAGGTTGTTCGCCACGATCGAGTCACCGGTGGCGAAGAAGGCCACCAGCCGCCCGATCAGGTGCTGCTCCTCGGGGCTGAGCTTCGCGAGGTCGGCGACGTCCGAGTGGAGGTCGACCTCCTCCACGTGCCAGGTGTTCTTGATGGCGTCCCGGTAGCGCTCGTAGAAGTCCGGGTAGCGCATGGGGCGCAGGGTCAGCTCGAAGCCCGGGTCGAGCAGGTTCTTGGTGGTGTCGCTCATTACTGGCAGGCCTCGCAGGACTCGGGGTTCTCAAGGGAGCAGGCGACCGCTTCGGGGTCGGGGGTGGCCTGGGCGGGGACGGTGGCCCGGCCGGCGGCGCGGGCGATCCGGGTCGCCGGGCGCGAACGCAGGTAGTACGTGGTCTTCAGGCCCTGCTTCCAGGCGTACGCGTACATCGAGGAGAGCTTCCCGATGGTCGGCGTCTCCAGGAACAGGTTCAGCGACTGGGCCTGGTCGAGGTACGGGGTGCGGGCGGCGGCCATGTCGATCAGGCCGCGCTGCGGGATCTCCCAGGCGGTGCGGTACAGCGCGCGGACGTCCGCGGGGATCCAGGTGAACTCCTGGACCGAGCCGTTGGCCTCGCGCAGCGCCTCGCGGGTGCGGGCGTCCCACACGCCGAGCCGCTTGAGCTCGTCCACCAGGTACGAGTTGACCTGGAGGAACTCGCCGGACAGCGTCTCGCGCTTGAACAGGTTGGACACCTGCGGCTCGATGCACTCGTAGACGCCCGCGATGGAGGCGATGGTGGCGGTCGGCGCGATGGCGAGCAGCAGGGAGTTGCGCAGCCCGGTGGAGGCCATGCGCTCGCGCAGCGCCGCCCAGCGCTCCGGCCAGGTGGTCTCGACGCCGTAGTGGTCGGGGTGCAGCACGCCCCGGGCGGTACGGGTCTTCTCCCAGGCAGGCAGCGGGCCGTTGCGCTCGGCGAGGTCGGTGGACGTCTCGTACGCGGCGAGCATGATCCGCTCGGCGATGCGGGTGGACAGGGCCCTCGCCTCGGGCGAGTCGAAGGGCAGGCGCAGCTGGAAGAAGACGTCCTGGAGGCCCATCGCACCCAGGCCCACCGGGCGCCAGCGGGCGTTGGAGCGGCCCGCCTGCTCGGTCGGGTAGAAGTTGATGTCGACGACCCGGTCCAGGAAGGTGACGGCCGTGCGGACGGTGGCGTCCAGCCGCTCCCAGTCGATGTCGCCCTTGGCCACGTCGACGAAGGCGCCGAGGTTGACCGAGCCCAGGTTGCAGACCGCCGTCTCGCCGTCGTCCGTGACCTCCAGGATCTCCGTGCAGAGGTTGGAGGAGTGGATGACGTTGCCCGGCTCGGCCGTCTGGTTGGCGGTGCGGTTGGCGGTGTCCTTGAAGGTCATCCAGCCGTTGCCGGTCTGCGCGAGGGTGCGCATCATGCGGCCGTACAGCTCACGGGCGGGCAGGGTCCTGCGGGCGAGCCCGGCCGCCTCGGCCTTGCGGTAGGCCGCGTCGAACTCCGCGCCGTACAGGTCGGTCAGCTCGGGCACGTCGGCGGGCGAGAACAGCGACCACTGGCCGTCGGCGTCCACGCGGCGCATGAACTCGTCCGGGATCCAGTGCGCCAGGTTGAGGTTGTGCGTGCGGCGGGCGTCCTCGCCGGTGTTGTCCCGCAGCTCCAGGAACTCCTCGATGTCCGCGTGCCAGGTCTCCAGGTAGACCGCCGCCGCGCCCTTGCGCCGGCCGCCCTGGTTCACGGCCGCCACCGAGGCGTCCAGCGTCTTCAGGAACGGGACGATGCCGTTGGAGTGCCCGTTGGTGCCTCGGATCAGCGAACCCCGGGAGCGGACGCGGGAGTAGGCGATGCCGATGCCGCCGGCGTGCTTGGAGAGCCGGGCGACCTGGTGGAGGCGGTCGTAGAGGGAGTCCAGCTCGTCCTTGGGGGAGTCGAGGAGGTAGCAGGACGACATCTGGGCGTGCCGGGTGCCCGAGTTGAACAGGGTGGGGGAGGAGGGCAGGTAGTCGAGGCGGCTCATCAGGCCGTAGAGGGCGGAGACCTCTTCCACGGAGTGGGCGCCCGTCTCTGAATTGGACACAGTGTCCTCGGCGAGGCCGGCGGCCACCCGCAGCATGAAGTGCTGGGGCGTCTCGACGACCTTGCGGGTGATCGGGTGCCGCAGCAGGTAGCGGCTGTGCAGGGTGCGCAGCCCGAAGTAGCCGAAGCGGTCGTCGGCGGCCCGGTCGATCGTCGCGTCCAGCCGGTCCGCGTGCAGCCGTACGAACTCGGCGGTGCGGTCGGCGATCAGGCCCTCGCGGTGGCCGGTGGCGACCGACTCGGTGAAGGACGTGACGCCCTGGGAGGCGGCCTCCGCGCGGATGCCGATGGTCAGCAGCCGGGCGGCAAGGCGGGAGTAGACCGGGTCCTCGGAGATGAGACCGGCGGCCGCCTCCGTGGCCAGCTCGCGCAGCTCGGCCTCGTCCGCGTGGGCGGACCGGCCGCGCAGCGCGGCGGCGGCGACCCGGCCGGGGTCGGCGTCGGGGAGGTCGGCGGTCAGAGCGGTCAGGGTCCGCAGCAGGGCGGCACCGGGTCCGTCGGACTCCTCGGTCACCGGCATCGCTGAAGTCGTCACCGGGGTCGCTGTGGCCGGATCGGCTGGCGCGATGGTCACGTGGGGGCACTCCCTCGCTCGGCACGGGGCCTGGCGGAGGGCAGGGGGCAGCACACGAGCGCACGCGGCGTCGCGTCCACCGGCCCACTCCACGAGGCCCGGACGTCATGGCACCCGGGCCGGGAGGCCGGGGCGCACTGTCGGCAGGTCCTCGGACTGAGGCACGCGTGCACGTACGTCCGAGAACGTACGGATACACGCATGTACACCGTTGCGGGACAGTTCCGGATTCACACCGGATTCCCCTGCGGCGACAGCGAGCACGAGCATACATCTTGTGCCGGGCTCCGCCAGCACCCCCAGATGTTGTGTCCGCCAGTGTGTCGGGGTGGTGTCAGAGCGTCAGTTCATAGGTGAGGAGAGTGATGTCGTCCAGCTCCGGCAGGGGGTTCCAGTCGCGGTCCGGTGTGCGGGTGAAGCCCAGGCGCGCGTAGAGGCGGTGGGCGGTGCGCATGGTGCCCTGGGTGGACAGCACGACGCGTGTGCAGCCCTCCACGGACCGGGCGCGGTCGACGCAGGCCCGTACGAGCGCCTCGCCGGCCCCGCGTCCGCGTGCCTCGCGGGCGACGGCGAGCATGCGTATCTCGGCCTCACCGGGCCGGGCGATGTCCGCCATGGGCCCGCCGGAGGGGACGAAGGTCACGCCGCCGAGCACTCCGCCGTCCGCCGCGGCGACCAGCACCTCGGCGGCCGCCGCCCGCTTG
Organism: Streptomyces sp. NPDC056128; assembly: GCF_042263835.1. Classification (NCBI taxonomy): domain Bacteria; kingdom Bacillati; phylum Actinomycetota; class Actinomycetes; order Kitasatosporales; family Streptomycetaceae; genus Streptomyces; species Streptomyces sp. NPDC056128. The sequence goes on from NZ_JBHJVQ010000016.1 coordinate 23,569, forward strand.
GCCACGGCGCGCAGCTCGTGGAGGTACGCGTCGTCCTCCCCGAAGTCGAGGAGGCCGTCGCGCAGGTAGGCCTGTGCGGTGATCTCACCGAGGGTGTCGTACTCCTCGGCCGCCGCCCGCCGGATCACGAAGTCCATGCCGCCGAGTGTGCCCGACGGGTACGACAACGGGCCGCCGGATTTCTCCGACGGCCCGCTGACGAGGAAGGCCCTAGTGCGAGGTGCCCGCCGTGGCCGGCGGCAGTTCGACCTCGACGCCCGGGTCGCCCGCGTCCGCCGTGTAGTCGCTCGGCTTGGTCTCGTCGACGCCGTCGGGTGCCTTGACCGCCCGCAGGACGAAGGTCAGGACCACGGTGACCACGATGTTCAGCACGAAGGCGGTGAGACCGATGTAGCCGATCTCGCCGATGCCGGGGATCTCGTCGGAGGAGCCGCCGAAGTGCTTCTGCGTCGGCGAGGCCACACCGTACGCGGCGACCGTGCCGTAGATCATGCCGACCGCCCAGCCGCCGAGCAGCGCCCAGCGGTGGAACCAGCGGGTGAACAGGCCGCCGACCAGCGCCGGGAAGGTCTGCAGGATCCAGATGCCGCCGAGCAGCTGGAAGTTGATCGCGACCGTCTTGTCCATGCCCAGGACGAAGACCAGCGCACCCACCTTCACCAGCAGCGACACCAGCTTGGAGACCTTGGTCTCCTGGGCCGGGGTGGCGTCCGGCTTGATGAAGTCCTTGTAGATGTTGCGGGTGAAGAGGTTCGCCGCCGCGATCGACATGATCGCCGCCGGCACCAGCGCGCCGATGCCGATCGCCGCGAAGGCCACGCCCGCGAACCAGTCCGGGAACATGTTCTCGAACAGCTGCGGGATCGCCAGCTGCCCGTTCTCCACCTTGACGCCCGCCGCGATCGCCATGAAGCCCAGCAGCGCGAGCAGGCCCAGCATCAGCGAGTACAGCGGCAGGATCGTGGTGTTGCGCCGGATCACCTCACGGCTGCGCGAGGACAGCGTGGCGGTGATCGAGTGCGGGTACATGAACAGCGCCAGCGCCGAACCGAGGGCCAGGGTGGCGTACGTCCACTGGCCGCCGTGGTCCGGCACCAGCCCGCCCTTGCCCGACTCGGTGAACTTGTCGCCCGCCGCGGCGAAGATGTCGTCGAACCCGCCGAGCTTGATCGGGATGTAGATGATCGCCACCGCGATCACGATGTAGATCAGCGTGTCCTTCACGAACGCGATCAGCGCGGGCGCGCGCAGACCCGACGAGTAGGTGTACGCGGCCAGCACACCGAAGGCGATCAGCAGCGGCAGGTCCTTGATGAACCAGTTGGTGTCCTCGCCGCCGCCGACGCCCATCACGTCGAGCACGGCCTGGATGCCGACCAGCTGGAGCGCGATGTACGGCATCGTGGCCAGGATGCCGGTGACGGCGACCGCCAGCGACAGCCCCTTCGAGCCGAACCGGCCGCGCACGAAGTCCGAGGTCGTCACGTACCCGTGCTTGTGGGAGACCGACCACAGGCGCGGCAGGAAGGTGAAGATCAGCGGGTAGACCAGGATCGTGTACGGCACCGCGAAGAAGCCCGCCGCGCCCGCCGCGTAGATCGCCGCCGGGACCGCCACGAAGGTGTACGCGGTGTACAGGTCGCCGCCGAGCAGGAACCAGGTGACCCAGGTGCCGAACGAGCGGCCGCCGAGGCCCCACTCGTCGAGGCTCTGCTCGTTCGCGGCCCGGCGCCAGCGGGCGGCCAGGAAGCCCATGGCGGTGACGAGGATGAAGAAGAAGATGAAGACGCCGAGCGCGACGCCGTTCACGCCGTCGTTCACTTGGCCCCGCCTTTCCGGCGGGCGCGCTGGTCACGCTGCCACAGCTGGTACGCGATCACCGTGAGGACGGTGGAGATGAGCACCCACGCCATTTGGTACCAGTAGAAGAACGGTATGCCGATGAAGACCGGGTCCGTCTTCGCGTACGAACCGACCCAGAGCATGGCGACGAACGGTGCGACTAGGCAGAGGCCGATGATGACGCGCACAGGCGTCACCACCGGGCCTCTGCTCACTTCCGGGGCTTGTGACATGCGGTGGCTCCGTCCCCTCGCTGATCACCTCGTGCAGTGCGCACGAAATGTAGGTGACGGCGTCAAGACAGCGGAAGCCCTCGTCCGCATATCGGTCCTCAACTGCAACTTCGCGGTCGGGAGCGGTATGTTTTGCCCGGTTTGCGCTAGTCCTGGGGGCGCTTCAGGCGGGCCACGAACTTGTAGCGGTCGCCCCGGTACACCGAGCGCACCCATTCCACCGGCTGGCCGGTGCGGTCCTGGGAGTGCCGGGAGAGCATCAGCATCGGCAGGCCCACGTCGGTGCCGAGCAGGCCGGCCTCGCGCGGGGTGGCCAGCGAGGTCTCGATGGTCTCCTCGGCCTCGGCGAGATGGACGTCGTACACCTCGGCGAGCGCGGTGTACAGGGACGTGTACTTCACCAGGGACCGGCGCAGCGCGGGGAAGCGCTTCGCCGACAGGTGGGTGGTCTCGATGGCCATCGGCTCGCCGTTGGCCATCCGCAGCCGCTCGATGCGCAGCACCCGTCCGCCGGCCGTGATGTCCAGCAGTCCGGCGAGCCGGTCGTCGGCGGTGATGTAGCCGATGTCCAGCAGCTGCGAGGTGGGTTCGAGGCCCTGGGCGCGCATGTCCTCGGTGTAGGAGGTGAGTTGCAGCGCCTGCGACACCTTGGGCTTGGCGACGAAGGTGCCCTTGCCCTGGATGCGTTCCAGGCGGCCCTCCACCACCAGCTCCTGGAGGGCCTGGCGCACGGTGGTGCGCGAGGTGTCGAACTCGGCGGCCAGCGTGCGCTCCGGCGGGACCGGCGTGCCCGGTGTCTGTGTCCGGGTCATGTCGAGCAGATGCTTCTTCAGACGGTAGTACTTGGGCACGCGCGCGGTACGGACGGTCGCCCCACCCTCGTTCTCCGCACTGCTGACGTCGGTGCTCATGCTCTGCCTTCCCGGCTCCGGGTGCCGAAGTGACCGGCATTCCTGTCGGTCACGGCTCACATCGTGGCACGGCTTCGTGCCGGGATGGCCCCGCACGCTCCGTGATCCCTTCTGTATACCCCCGGGACCCCCCTTGGTCTAGTCCACAGCGGGGTCGGACGTCGCTGGTACGCGCGTTCGGGGCCGTACCGGCACGTCGTTCGGCGGGTGGTGGTACACCCGGTCCCGGTCCGCCCGATCTGGGGCTTGCGCAATGAAAGGTCCCTGCATATCTCGGTCGCATCACGGACCCGGGGAGCGTGGTTGAACACCCTTGACAGCCCTATTGGTCTGGGCCAAGCTCCCCGTACTGGTCTACACCATTGGTCCAGGTCCCGGCCCCATGGGCGGTCCGCGTCGACGAGCAACCGCGGGGAGGCAGGGGGGTTTTGTGGCATCCCTGAGGAGGGTGGCGTGAAGCGCAAGCTGATAGCCGCGATCGGTATCGCGGGCATGATGGTCTCGATCGCGGCGTGCGGGGGCGACAGCGGCGACGACGGCAAGAAGGCCGGGGCGGACGGCTACGCCGGCGAGACGCTCACCGTGTGGGTGATGGACGGGTCTTCGCCGGACCAGTGGCAGAAGGACGTGGCGGCCGCCTTCGAGAAGAAGACGAAGGCGAAGGTCAAGTTCGAGGTCCAGACGTGGAACGGGATTCAGCAGAAGCTGACGACCGCCCTGTCCGAGGAGAACCCGCCGGACGTCTTCGAGATCGGCAACACCCAGACGCCGGCCTACGCGAAGACCGGCGGTCTCGCCGACCTGGCCGACCTGAAGAGCTCGATCGGCACGGACTGGTCCGAGTCCCTGAACGAGTCCGCCGTCTTCGACGGCAAGCAGTACGCCGCCCCGTGGTTCGTGGTCAACCGCGTGGTGGTCTACAACAAGAAGGTCTGGGCGGACGCGGGCATCAAGGAACTGCCCAAGACCCGCGACGAGTTCTACGCCGACCTCAAGACGATCGGTGAGAAGACCGACGCCGAGCCGATCTACCTGCCGGGCCAGAACTGGTACCACTTCGTCGGCCTCGCGATCGGCGAGGGCGCCGAACTGGTCAAGAAGGACGGCGACAAGTACGTCTCCAACCTGGCCGACCCGAAGATCACCGCGGCCATGGAGACCTACAAGAAGTTCCAGTCCCTCTCCGAGGCGCCCAAGGACAAGGACGAGGCCACCCCGCAGCAGGGCGAGGTCTTCGCCAAGGGTGACGTCGGCGCCTTCATCGGCATGGGCTGGGAAGCCGGCATCGCGATCGAGACCAACCCGAAGATCGAGAAGGACATCGGCTACTTCACCATCCCGGGTGAGACGGCCGCCAAGCCCGAGGGTGTCTTCCTCGGCGGCTCCAACCTGGCCGTCGCCGCGGGCAGCAAGAAGCAGGAGCTGGCCAAGGAGTTCCTGAAGGTCACGCTGTCCGACGAGTTCGAGGGCGCGCTGGCCAAGGCCAACGGCGTCATCCCGAACAAGGACTCGCTCCAGACCAACCTGAAGGGCAACGTCGCCGCCGAGGCCGCCGCGCCGGCCGCCGCGGGCGGTGGCACCACGCCGCTGATCCCGGAGTGGGCCGCGGTCGAGAACGCGCCCAACCCGATCAAGACCTACATGACCGCCGTGCTGAACGGCAAGGCCCCCGCCGAGGCGGCCAAGCAGGTCGAGGAAGAGTTCAACAAGCGCCTGTCGCAGCAGCAGTAACACCGGGTGTGCCGGGGCGGAGTGGCCGGACGACGGCTCCCGCCCCGGCGACCGTACGCGGGTCGACGTACACAGGTCGAGAAGAGAGAACGCGAGCATGACCGTGCAGACCGAACGGCCGCCCTCGGGCCCGGCGGACGTCCGCAAGGCGGACGGCGGGGCATCCGGCGGACCGAGAACGAGAGCCGCGTCGCGCGCCGGCGCCCTCGCCCCGTACCTGTTGCTGCTGCCCGCCTGCGCGGCCTCCGTGCTGCTGCTCGGCTGGCCGCTGCTGAAGGACGTCCTGCTGTCGTTCCAGAACCTCAACATGGCGCAGCTGATCCAGCACGTCACCGAGTGGAACGGCGTCGAGAACTACAAGGAGACGCTCACCAGCGAGCAGTTCTGGCGGGTCACGCTCCGCTCGATCCTCTTCACGGCGGCCAACGTCGCCCTGATCATGGTGCTCGGCACCCTGATCGGTCTGCTGCTCGCCCGCCTCGGCAGGCGGATGCGGTTCCTCCTGCTGAGCGGCCTGGTGCTGGCCTGGGCGATGCCGGTGGTGGCCGCCACCACCGTCTACCAGTGGCTGTTCGCCACGCGCTTCGGCGTCGTCAACTGGGTCCTTGACAAGCTCGGCTGGCACTCCATGGCCGACTACAGCTGGACCAGCAGCCAGATGTCGACGTTCTTCGTCGTCACCACGCTGATCGTGTGGATGTCCATCCCGTTCGTCGCCATCAACCTGTACGCGGCGACCACCACCATCCCGGGCGAGCTCTACGAGGCCGCGTCCCTCGACGGCGCCGGCGGCTGGCGGAGCTTCACCACGGTCACCATGCCGTTCCTGCGGCCCTTCCTCTACGCGACGACCTTCCTGGAGATCATCTGGGTCTTCAAGGCGTTCGTGCAGGTCTACACCTTCAACGAGGGCGGCCCGGACCGGCTCACCGAGATCCTGCCCGTCTACGCGTACGTCGAGGGCGTCGGCAACCAGCACTACGGCATGGGCGCGGCGATCGCCGTCCTGACCATCCTGATCCTGCTCGGTCTGACCGCCTACTACCTCAGGATCGTGCTCAAGCAAGAGGAGGACGAGCTGTGAAGCGCTCGCTCTTCGGCCGCCTGTGGCCCAACGCCACGGCCGTCGTCCTGTTCATCGGCTTCGTCTTCCCCGTGTACTGGATGTTCGCCACGGCACTCAAGCCGAGGGGCGACATCCTCGCGGACAACCCGGTCTGGGTCCCGACCGACATCACCTTCGACCACTTCGAGACCGCGACGAGCGCCGACCACTTCTGGACGTACGTCACCAACTCGCTGACCGTGACCATCCTCGCGGTCGTCTTCTCCCTGATCATCGCGCTGGCCGGGTCCTTCGCCCTGGCGCGGATGCGGTTCAAGGGGCGGCGCGGCTTCATCATCGGCTTCATGCTGGCCCAGATGGCGCCCTGGGAAGTCATGATCATCGCGATGTACATGATCGTGCGGGACGCGTCGATGCTCAACAGCCTCGTGCCGCTCACGCTCTTCTACATGATGATGATCCTGCCCTTCACCATCCTGACGCTGCGCGGCTTCGTCGCCGCGGTGCCCAGGGAGCTGGAGGAGTCCGCGATGGTCGACGGCTGCACCCGCGTCCAGGCGTTCCGCCGGGTCATCCTGCCGCTGCTCGCGCCGGGACTCATGTCCACCTCGCTGTTCGGGTTCATCACCGCGTGGAACGAGTTCGCGCTGGTCCTGGTGCTCAACAAGGACACCGAGGCCAAGACGCTGCCGCTGTGGCTGTCCAGCTTCCAGACCCAGTTCGGCGACGACTGGGGTGCGACCATGGCCGCGTCGTCCCTCTTCGCCATCCCGATCCTGATCCTCTTCGTCTTCCTCCAGCGCAAGGCCGTCAGCGGCCTGACCGCCGGCGCCGTGAAGGGATAACGCCACCCGATGACGACCATCGCCAGCGGCACCGACACACTCACCCAGAACGCGCTCACCGTTCTGCAGCCCGGCTTCTCCGGCACCACCGCCCCCGACTGGCTGCTGCGCCGCCTCGGGGAGGGGCTGGCCTCCGTCGCCCTGTTCGGGCGGAACGTCAGGACGCCCGACCAGGTGGCGGCCCTGACCGCACAGCTCCGCGCCGAACGCGAGGACGTGCTGGTCGCCATCGACGAGGAGGGCGGCGACGTCACCCGCCTCGAGGTCCGCACCGGCTCCTCCTTCCCCGGCAACCACGCCCTCGGCGCGGTGGACGACGTGGGCCTCACCCGCGAGGTCGCCGCCGAACTGGGCCGCCGGCTCGCGGACTGCGGCGTCAACTTCAACTGGGCCCCGTCGGCCGACGTGAACTCCAACCCCGACAACCCGGTCATCGGCGTACGCTCCTTCGGCGCCGGCACCGACCTGGTCGCCCGGCACACCGCCGCCTACGTCACCGGCATGCAGTCGGCGGGCGTCGCCACCTGCACCAAGCACTTCCCCGGGCACGGGGACACCGGCATCGACTCCCACCACGCCGTGCCGCGCATCGACGTGGACGCCGCGGTGCTGGCCGAACGCGACCTGGTCCCGTTCCGCGCGGCCATCGCCGCCGGCAGCCGCGCGGTGATGAGCGCCCACATCCTTGCCCCGGCCCTGGACCCGGACCGCCCGGCCACGCTGTCCCGCCGCATCCTGACGGACCTGCTCCGCGGTGAGCTGGGCTACGACGGCCTCATCGTCACCGACGGCATCGAGATGCGGGCCATCTCCGGCACCTACGGCATCGAACGCGGCAGCGCCCTGGCCATCGCGGCGGGCGCCGACGCGATCTGCGTGGGCGGCGGCCTGTGCGACGAGGACACCGTGCGGCGGCTGTCCGACGCCCTGGTCGAGGCCGTCCGCTCGGGCGAGCTGCCCGAGGAGCGGCTGGCCGACGCGGCCGACCGGGTCCGCGCCCTGTCCCGCTGGACCGCGGCGAACCGCCCGGACGCCCGCACGGCCGGTGCCCCCGACGAGGAGGTGGGCCTGCGCGCGGCCCGCCGTGCCCTGCGCGTCACCGCCACCGAGGGCTTCGGCCCGCTCACCGCGCCGCCGTTCGTGGCCGCCTTCACCCCGGTCGCGAACATCGCGGTCGGCGACGAGACCCCCTGGGGCGTCGCCGCCGAACTCCGCCGCCTGCTCCCGGGCACGGAGACCGGCAGCTTCACCGGACCCGACGCCGGGCACGAGGCGCTGGCCGCGGCGGGCACCCGCCGCGTCGTCGCCGTGGTCCGCGACGAGCACCGCCACCCCTGGATGGCGGCGGCCCTCGACACCCTGCTGGCGGCCCGGCCCGACACGGTCGTCGTCGAGATGGGCGTCCCCCGGGCCGAACCCCGCGGCTCCCTCCACCTGGCCACCCACGGCGCGGCCCGCGTCTGCGGCCGGGCGGCGGCGGAGGCCCTGGCGGGCGCCTGACGAAGGCCCGTCACGAGCACGACGAGGGCGCCGGAACCCCGCACGGGTTCCGGCGCCCTCGTCTTCGCGTCTTCGCGTCAGATGCCCTGCCAGTCCGGCTTGTGGGCGTAGGTGTGCCGGAAGTAGTCGGCGAGCTTCAGCTTGGCAGCGGCGGCCTCGTCGACGACGACCGTGGCGTGCGGGTGCAGCTGCAGCGCGGAGGCCGGGCACACGGCCGCGACCGGGCCCTCGACGCTCGCGGCGACCGCGTCCGCCTTGCCCTCACCGGTGGCGAGCAGCACCACGTGCCGCGCCTCCAGGATGGTGCCGATGCCCTGCGTGATCACGTGGTGCGGCACCTGCTCGATGTCACCGTCGAAGAAGCGCGCGTTGTCGACGCGGGTCTGCTCGGTGAGCGTCTTGATCCTGGTCCGGGAGGCCAGCGAGGAGCACGGTTCGTTGAAGCCGATGTGTCCGTCGGTGCCGATGCCCAGCAGCTGGAGGTCGACCCCGCCGGCCCCGCTCAGCGCCCGGTCGTACTCCTCGCCCGCCGCCTGGACGTCCGCGGCCGTGCCGTCGGGGCCCGTGAACGCGTCCATGCCGATCCCGAGCGGTTCGAGCACCTCGCGCCGCAGCACCGAGCGGTACGACTCCGGGTGCTCCGCCGGCAGCCCCACGTACTCGTCGAGCTGGGCGATCCGCGCCCGCGCGGTGTCCACGGCACCCGAGCGCACCTTGGCCGCCAGTGCCTCGTACACGGGCAGCGGCGTGGAACCGGTGGCCACCCCGAGCAGGGCGTCGGGCTTGCACCGGAGCAGCTGCGCCATGGCCTCGGCTATGAGTTCGCCGCCCGCCTTGGCATCGGGAACGATGACAACTTCCACGCTGGCCTGCCGTTTCGAAGAGAGGACTCACCCGGGGTCCGGGACTGGCTATGTGGTTTAGACCAATCTAACAGAGCAGGGCCCCGCGAGCGCGTCGAAACGGTCAGCCGGACGGAGGCGTCACGTCAGGGAACCTCCCGTCGCGTCGACCCAGCTTCCGGTGACCCACCGGCCCCCGTGTGAGGCGAGGAACGCCACCACGTCGGCCACCTCCGACGGCGTCCCCACCCCGCCCAGCGCGGAGAGAGCCGCCGCCCGGTCCCAGCCCTCCGCGCTGCCGTGCAGAAACTCGGCCGTGTTGTCCGTGTCGATGATGCCGGGGGCCACCGAGTTCACCGTGATACCTCGGGCGCCCAGCACCTTGGAGAGGTCGCGCGAGAGCACGTCCAGCGCGCCCTTCGTCATCGCGTAGGCCACGTTGTCCGGCATCACGGCGGTGCGGGCCAGCCCCGAGGAGACGTTGATGACCCTGCCTCCGTCGCGCAGTCGCCCCAGGCCGTGCTTGAGCAGGAAGAACGGCGCCTTCACATTGACCGCGAAGACCGCGTCGTACTCCTCCTCAGCTATCTCCGCGATCGGATGCGTGCTGCCGATCCCCGCGTTGTTCACCAGGATGTCCAGTCCGTCGGCGTGCCGGTCGAACTCCTCCCACAGCGCCTCGGCGGCCCCGGGGGAGCGCAGGTCGGCCCCGACCGTGAACGCCGAGCCGCCCGCCGCCTCGATCGCGGCCGCCGTGTCCTTCGCCGCCCCCTCGTTCCTCCCGTAGTGCACCGCGACCCGGGCGCCGTCACGCCCCAGCCGCTCGGCGATCCCGCGTCCGATGCCCCTGCTCGCTCCCGTGACGAGAGCCGTCCTGCCCGCAAGCGCGCCCATGGCGGCGCCCCCCTTCGCATTTGAATAGCGGTCGCTACAAAAATGACCGTACAGCAGTCCGGCGACATTTCTCTAGTGCTCGCTATAAAATCCACTCCATGGTGAGCAGGGAGCGCGGCGGCGAGAGCGGTGACGGGCAGGGCGAGGGGCCGGGCGGCGAGCGGGGCGGGAAGGGCGTGCGGTCCGGGGCCCCGGCTCGGGCCGCCACCGGCAGGGGCCGCGGACGCCCTCGCTCCTTCGATCGCGCGACGGCCTTGGAGGCGGCCCTCATGACCTTCTGGGAGCGCGGCTACGAGGCCACCTCCGTCTCCGACCTCACGCGGGTCATGGACATCGGCGCCCCGAGCCTCTACAGGGCTTTCGGCGACAAGCGCTCGCTCTTCGAGGAGGTCGTCCAGGAATACGGCGTGCGGTACGGCTCCTTCGGTGACCGCGCGCTCGCCGAGGAGCCGACCGCCCGTGCGGGGATAGAAAGGATGCTGCGCGAGGCCGCCGACGAGTACACGGTCCCCGGCCGGCCGCACGGCTGCCTCGTCGTCCACGCCGCCGCCAACTGCTCGACCCCTGAGGTGGAGGAGTCCCTGCGGGAACGGCGCAACGCCAACATCGCCGCGATCGAGAACCGGATCTCGGCCGACGTGGCCGCGGGCGTACTGCCGCCGGGCACCGACGCCGCCGCCCTGGCCCGGCACGCCGGCGCGATGATCCAGGGCATGTCCCAACAGGCGCGCGACGGCGCGAGCCGGACGGAGCTGGAGGCGCTGGTGGAAATTGCCCTGGCGGTCTGGCCCCGCGGGTGAGCCAACAGGGTTAGGCTGCTGGCGGGTGCGCGGACGCCTGGAAACAGGCGGATCGCGCAAGAACAAACACGGTCCACCGCATGGACACGCTTAGTGGTCTAGTCCAGAATGGTGACGAGACGCTGAGCGTGTCATACACGCGAAGTGATCGTCAGGCTTCCGCCTTCCCCGCACAGGAGGGCGGACCGAGGAACCGGAGCTCTCTGCCCTGACTGCCCCGGCTCCTCATCCTTCGGCCGACCGGGACCGCACACCCCACGGCCGATGTTGCTCCGGGCTGCGGTGCCGGGAGGGTTGAGGGTCCCTCCCAGGCGCCGCGGCCCGCGGGTGTACCGCCAGGTACGCTCAGCCCCGTGCCCTCCATGAACGAACTCGTACGCCAGCACACCGCGCTCGACGACTCCGACCTCGAGTGGCTCCACCTGCTGGTCTCGGAGTGGCAGCTCCTCTCCGACCTCTCCTTCGCCGACCTGGTCCTGTGGGTCCCCACCCTGGACGGCACCCGGTACGTCTCCGTCGCCCAGATGCGGCCCAACACCGGCCCCACCTCCTACCAGGACGACATGGTCGGCCACCTCGTCCCGCGCGGCCGGCGCCCCATGCTGGACGCCGCCCTGGACGAGGGCCGGATCGTGCGCGAGGGCGACCCGGAGTGGCGCGAGGAGGTCCCGGTCCGGGTCGAGTCCATCCCGGTACGCCGTCAGGGGCGCGTCCTGGGCGTCATCGCCCGCAACACCAACCTGCTCACCGTGCGCACCCCGAGCCGCCTGGAACTGACGTACCTGCAGAGCGCCTCGGACCTCGCACAGATGATCGCGGCCGGCGCCTTCCCGTTCGAGAACCAGCAGGTCGACATGGACGCCTCGCCCCGCGTCGGCGACGGCCTGATCCGGCTCGACGCGGACGGCATCGTCCAGTACGCCTCCCCGAACGCGCTGTCGGCCTACCACCGCATGGGTCTCGCAGCCGACCTGGTCGGCCATCACCTGGGCCGGACCACCGCCGAACTCGCCCCGTCCCGCGGGCCGGTGGACGAGGCACTGGCCAAGGTGGCCAGCGGCTGGGCGCCGCGCGAGTTCGAGATCGAGGCGCACGACGGGGTCATCCAGTTCCGGGCCATCCCGCTCAAGCCCAAGGGAACACGCATCGGTTCACTCGTACTGCTGCGCGACGTCACGGAACTGCGCCGCCGCGAACGCGAGTTGATCACCAAGGACGCCACCATCCGGGAGATCCACCACCGGGTGAAGAACAACCTCCAGACGGTGGCCGCCCTGCTGCGCCTGCAGGCCCGGCGCATCGAGTCCGACCGGGGCCGCGAGGCGCTGGAGGAGGCCGTGCGTCGCGTCGGTTCGATCGCGATCGTGCACGAGACGCTGTCCCAGAACCTGGACGAGCGGGTGGAGTTCGACGAGATCGCCGACCGGGTGCTGGCGATGGTGGCGGAGATCTCGCCGGGCAAGGTGACCGGCCGGCGCACCGGACGCTTCGGCATCCTGGACGCCGAGGTCGCGACCCCGCTCTCGATGGTGCTGACCGAGGTGCTGCAGAACGCCCTCGAACACGGCTTCCGGGAGGGCGACACCGGGACGGTCGAGGTCTCCGCGGTCCGCGGCGGTACGACGAAGGAGGCCCGGCTCCGGGTCACCGTCCAGGACGACGGCGTGGGTCTGCCCGCCGACTTCGACCCGCACCGCTCGGGCAACCTCGGCCTGCAGATCGTCCGCACCCTGGTGGAGGGCGAACTGGGCGGCACCTTCGACATGGTCCCGGCCCCGGAGCGCGGCACTCAGGTCATCCTGGACATTCCCGTGCCCGCGGCGAAGTAGCGGCGAAGTAGCACACGGGGGCGCCGGGTCCTCGGACAGCAAAAAGCCCCGGACCGGTGAAGGTCCGAGGCCAGTGCTCGTGCGATCGCATCGGGGGTACTGCGCGCTGCGGCTCGGGAGCGGGGGATGCGTACTCGCTGTACGCGCCGCCAAGCTCAGGCAGGGTGGCTGTGTCAGGCAGATGCCTGACGGGCCCGGTTGCGGGCGGCACGGCGCTTCATCGCGCGGCGCTCGTCCTCGCTGAGACCACCCCAGACGCCGGAGTCCTGACCGGACTCGAGCGCCCACTGCAGGCACTGCTCCATGACAGGGCAGCGACGGCAGACGGCCTTGGCTTCCTCGATCTGCAGCAGCGCGGGACCGGTGTTGCCGATGGGGAAGAAGAGCTCGGGGTCTTCCTCGCGGCAAACGGCGCGGTGACGCCAGTCCATGGCTGCTACCTCTCCTTGGTATTACATGCGGGTTGCTTGTGAATGTGAACGCTTTCACGAATCCCTCAACAAGGGAAGGGCCGACAGCCAGGTTCCCTGGCGTGGTCCTGTGGTTTGAAGAGGGGTTCCGGTGATCTGTGGAGGCCGGTCTTGCGGGCCGTCCCGATCGCCAAGAAGAGACTCGCAAACCTCGGCGGCGGATACAACCCCTTCCGGAAAGTTTTTTTTGATTCTTCGGTGTCGACTAGGTCACAGCCGTACTTCCATGGGGTGGACCCTGGTCTAAACGTTCGAGTGAAAGGACTTTCGCCCCTTCTGCTCACACAATCACACGCAGTGCACGACGTACGCCTGTGAACGTCACGCTGGTTCGCAGCCCCAGGTGGTCACCGTCCATCTGGAGGGGGAGTGGCACCTTCGAATGCAAGGTGAAGTCGGTCAAGTCATGCAGGGAGACCGCGTGCCGGCCCCGGGGTCCGCGCTCCGGGGACGAAGTGAGCAACTGGGTGCCATACCGGGCGACAGCGGCCGTCGACAGGCGGCTGAGACCGAACACGTCGAGCGCGGTGTCGAACGAGGCTTTAGGTGACGCGTAGATCGGGCGATTGCCGAGAAACGTCCAGGGGCAGGTGTTCGAGACTATGGACAGCACCAGATCGGTGACCGGGTCCTCGCCCGCCCGCTCCAGGGTGATCGTCCCGCTGCGGCGGTGCGGCTCGCCGACGAGCGCGCGCATCACCTGGCGGACGTAGAGGGCGTGTGTCGACTTCTTGCCGCGCTCACGGTGCTGCTCGACGCGGCCGACCACGCCGGCGTCGAAGCCCAGTCCGGCGTTGAAGGTGAACCACCGGGACGGGACCGCCTCGTCCTCCGACCCCGGCGTCCCCGAGGCCAGGCCGAGCCCGACGGTCCGCTCGCTGCCCTCGCGCAGGGCGTCCAGCAGTGCGCCGGTGGCCTCCACCGGTTGGTTGGGCAGGCCGAGGGCGCGGGCGAAGACGTTGGTGGAGCCGCCGGGGACCACCGCGAGGCCGGGCAGGTGCTCCGGATCGGGGCCCGCGTGCAGCAGACCGTTGACGACCTCGTTCACCGTGCCGTCGCCGCCGAGGGCCACCACCAGCTCGATGTCGTCACTCTGCGCGGCGTGCCGGCCGAGGTCGCGCGCGTGCCCGCGGTACTCGGTGGTGACGGCCTCCAGCTTCATCTCGCTCGCGAGCGCGTGGATCAGCACGTCGCGCGTACGCGCACTCGTGGTGGTTGCCGCCGGGTTGACCACGAGAAGTGCACGCATGGTTTGCAGGGTACCTACTGGGTGGTACTCGGCCCAGACCGAGGTGAAGATCGCCGCGGTGGAACCGCGCACGTGATAGGGCGGACACCCTCGTGGACGCCGGTGCGCGGAGGGCTACCCTTCAGGGGTGAGCAGTGAGCCGAACCCCGTTTCCGAAGCCGCCGAAGAGGCGGGCCCCCGTCCCGGCCGGCTGACCGCCGCGGCCGCGCTCGCCGCACTGGAGGGACTGGCGCTCGTCGTGGGCGGCGCCTGGATGCTCGTCGGGGGGCTGACCGGCCACCCCGACGACAGGACCTCCGCGATCACCGGTGGCATCACCCTGATCGTCCTCGCCCTGCTGCCGCTGCTCGCCGCGCGCGGGCTGCTCGGCCGGCGGGGCTGGAGCCGGGGGCCCGCCGTGATCACGCAGATCATGGCGCTGCCCGTGGCCTACAACCTGCTGACGACGAACGGTCCGGCCATTCCGGCGGGCATCGTGCTCGCCGTGGTCTCCGTCACGGCGCTGGTGCTGCTCGTCAACCCGGAGACCACCCAGGCCCTCGGCATCCGGGGCCCCGGCAACGCCGAGAAGTAGGCGGGCGGCCGCCGCCCGCCGGCGCGGGCGGGGCGGCTACTCCTCGACCAGCAGCTTCTCCCGCAGCTGCGCCAGGGTGCGGGCCAGCAGCCGCGAGACGTGCATCTGCGAGATGCCGACCTCCTGCGCGATCTGCGACTGGGTCATGTTGCCGAAGAAGCGCAGCAGCAGGATCCGCTTCTCGCGCGGCGGGAGGTCCTCCAGCAGCGGCTTGAGCGACTCCCGGTACTCGACGCCCTCCAGGGCCTCGTCCTCGGCGCCGAGGGTGTCCGCGACCGCCGGGGACTCGTCGTCGGTGTCCGGCACGTCGAGGGAGAGCGTGGAGTAGGCGTTGGCCGACTCCAGGCCCTCCAGGACCTCCTCCTCGGAGATCGCGAGCTTCTGCGCCAGCTCGTGCACCGTGGGGGAGCGCCCGTGCAGCTGGGAGAGTTCCGCGGTGGCCGTGGTCAGGGCCAGCCGCAGCTCCTGGAGCCGGCGCGGGACGCGGACCGCCCAGCCCTTGTCCCGGAAGTGCCGCTTGATCTCGCCGACCACCGTCGGAGTCGCGTACGTGGAGAACTCCACCCCGCGGTCCGGGTCGAAACGGTCGACCGACTTGATCAGTCCGATGGTGGCGACCTGGGTCAGGTCGTCCAGGGGCTCGCCGCGGTTGCGGAAGCGGCGCGCGAGGTGCTCGACGAGCGGCAGGTGCATGCGGACCAGCCGGTTGCGCAGCTCCGCGTAGGCGGGGCTGTCCTTCTCCAGGGTGCGCAGCTCCGCGAACAGGAGGCGCGCCCCGCTGCGGTCCTGCGGGTCGTGCCGTGTGCCCTGCGTGCCCCGGGCACCCGGCGCGTCGTCCTCGGAGTGTCGCTCGTGCTCGCTCATCGTCCCGCCCGTTGCCCTTTCCCGAGCCTTCTCCTCCGCTCGGACGGGCCGGACGGGGGTGTCCCCGGTCCGCTGCCCGTCGCCCGGAACGACGGCCTCGGGTGAGGTCTCGTCCTCCGGATGCGGCCGGGCCTGCTCGGGGATGCCGTCGATGCCGTCCGCCGTGCGCCGGGCCTCGTTCGGAGAACGCTCGCCCTCGGCCGGCCGCTCCCGTGTGCCGCGCTCGTCGTCCCGCACCGGCCCGTCCCCGTCCCCGTTTCCGTCCCTCACGTCGGCCCGGGTCCCGCGCCGCGCTGTTTGTAGAGGCTGATCGAAACGGTTTTGTCCTCGTCCACGGCGGAGGAGACCTTCCCCGCGAGGGCGGACAGCACCGTCCAGGCGAAGGTGTCCCGCGAAGGGGCGTGGCCGTCCGTGGTCGGCGCCGAGACGGTGACTTCGAGCGAGTCGTCGACGAGGCGGAAGACACAGCTGAGCACCGAGCCGGGCACGGCCTGCTGGAGCAGGATCGCGCAGGCCTCGTCGACTGCGATGCGCAGGTCCTCGATCTCGTCGAGGGTGAAGTCCAAACGGGCTGCGAGGCCGGCCGTCGCCGTACGCAGCACCGACAGGTAGGCACCCGCGGCCGGCAGCCGGACTTCGACGAAGTCCTGGGTCGCGGGCTCGCCTGCGATCTGGGACACCCTCACCTCCAAGGTGGTACAAGCGTTACAGGGCCAGGGGGTCGCCCTCGGGGTAACGCGATACGTGGTTCAGCGGTGACGTTATCGCGCTCCGAACTTTCCTGTCCCCGAGACCCCAACCCCATGCTGTCACTCATAGTAAACACACGAACACGCACAGTGGCTAGGGGTTCGGCGGCCCAAATCGGAAGAGCGCGCGCCGGGTTGACGTACCCAGGCGTCAGACGGTCGAACCGTACCGGGCCGAGGTCACACGAGGACGTGGTCGACGAAGCACCAGCGCCAGTTCTCCCCGGGCTCGAAGGTGCGCATGACCGGGTGGCCGGTCTCCTTGTGGTGCGTCGTCGCGTGCTGCCCCGGTGAGGAGTCGCAGCAGCCGACATGACCGCAGTCGAGGCACAGCCGCAGCTGCACCGGGTCCGTGCCCTCGGCCAGACACTCCGGACAGGTCTCACCGCGCGGCTCCGGTTCCGGGTGCGGCAGCGCGTCGGCGTGCGTGCACTGTTTCATGATTGCCAGGTTACGACGGGTGTGCGGATCACCGCGCGGAAGAAGAGGGCGGGCGAGGACATGGACGTGATGCCGCTGCTGTTGCTGGTGGCGGGCAGTGCCGCGGTCGCCGCCGCGGGGCGGCGGGTACCGGTACCGGTGCCGCTGCTGCTGGTGGCGGTGGGCCTGGCGGTGAGCTACGTCCCGGGCGTGCCCGACTACACCCTCGACCCGCACATCGTCCTGCCCCTGCTGCTGCCCCCGCTGCTCTATACGGCGGCCACCGACAGCTCCTACCTGGACCTGCGGGCTCAGGTGCGGCCGGTGGCGCTGCTGTCCGTGGGCTACGTCCTCTTCGCGACCTTCGTCGTCGGCTGCGCCGCGTACCTGATCGTGCCGGGTCTGCCGCTGACGGCGGCCCTGGTGCTCGGTGCGGTGGTCGCGCCGCCGGACGCCGTCGCCGCCACGGCCGTCGCGCGCCGCGTGGGGCTGCCCTCCCGGATCACCACGATCCTCCAGGGCGAGTCCCTGGTGAACGACGCCACCGCGATCACCGCCTTCAGGGTGGCGCTCGCGGCGGCGGTCGGCGAGGGCGCCACGTGGGCCGGCGGGATCCTGGAGTTCGTGATCGCGGCGATCGGCGGCGTCGGCGTGGGGCTGGTGCTGATGGTGCCGCTGCACTGGCTGCGCACCCATCTGCGGGAGGCGCTGCTGCAGAACACGCTCTCCCTGCTGATCCCGTTCGTCGCCTACGCGGTCGCCGAGCAGGTGCACGCCTCCGGGGTGCTCGCGGTGGTCGTCGTCGCGCTCTATCTCGGCCACCGCGCGTGGGAGGTCGACTTCGCCACCCGGCTCCAGGAGGAGGCGGTGTGGAAGATGGTCGCGTTCGTGCTGGAGTCTGCCGTGTTCGCCCTGATCGGACTCCAGCTGCCCGTCGTCCTCAAGGGGCTCGGTGAGTACGAGGGCGCCGAAGCCGCCTGGTACGCCGTCGCCCTCTTCCTGGTGGTCGCGGTGGCGAGGTTCGTGTGGGTGTATCCGGCGACCTTCCTGCCGCGCCTGTCGGCACGCGTACGCGCGCGGGAGGGCGACCTCTCCTGGAAGGGGCCTTTCATCATCGGCTGGGCGGGGATGCGGGGCGTGGTCTCGCTGGCCATCGCCTTCTCCATCCCGCTCACCGTGCACGACGGCGATCCCTTCCCCGAGCGCAACCTCATCCTTTTCCTCACCTTCACCACCGTCATCGGCACGCTCGTCGTCCAGGGCGTCACCCTGCCGCCGCTGATCCGCCTGCTGAAGTTCCCCGCCCGCGACGTGCAGACCGAGACGCTCGCCGAGGCCAACGCCCAGGCGCAGGCCTCCCGGGCGGCCGAGCGGCGCCTGG
The DNA here is from genome assembly GCF_042263835.1 of Streptomyces sp. NPDC056128. NCBI lineage: Bacteria > Bacillati > Actinomycetota > Actinomycetes > Kitasatosporales > Streptomycetaceae > Streptomyces > Streptomyces sp. NPDC056128. The sequence goes on from NZ_JBHJVQ010000016.1 coordinate 41,769, forward strand.
ACGAGCTGCTCGCCGACGAGCGCAACGCCCTGCCGGGCCCGCTCGCCGAGCGCCTGCGCACGGTCCTGGAACGCCGCCGCAACGCCGTCTGGGAGCGGCTCGGGCAGGTCAACCCGGTCACCGGCGAGAGCGTCGACGACACCTACCGGCGGCTGTCCCGGGAGATGATCAGCGCCGAGCGCGACGTCTTCGTCCGGCTGCGCGACGGCCGTTACATCGACGACGAGATGCTGCGGACGCTGCTGCGGCGCCTCGACCTGGAGGAGGCGGCGGCCTACCGGGAGGCCACGTGAGCGGGGCGCGCCTGGGAGGGGCGGCCGCGGTCAGGGGAACGGGCGGCCGGTGACGACCGCGGCCAGGGTGGTCCCGCGCGGGAAGGCGCCCTCCCGGGCGAGTGCGAGCAGGGCGTGCAGCAGCTTGGCGACGTACACGCGCTCCACGGGGAGGCCGTGGCGGTGCTCGAAGTCGTCGGCGAAGGCGTCGAGCTCCGGCGTCGTGCGCGCGTAGCCGCCGCAGTGGAAGCGGTCGTCGAGGCTCCAGTCGCCGCGCGGTCCGCCGAACGCACGGTCCTGGAGCCGCCGTATGTCGTCGGCCAGGAAGCCGCCCTTGAGCACGGGTATCCCCAGCGTCCGGCGGCCCCGGGGCAGTCCCGCGGCCAGACCGGCGAGCGTGCCACCGGTGCCGCAGGCGACGGCGGCCACGTCGGCGTGTCCGCCCAGTTCCTCGCCGAGAGCCCGGCAGCCGCGGACGGCCGACGCGTTGCTGCCGCCCTCGGGGACGACGACCGCGTCCTCGGCGGCCAGCGCGCGCAGCAGCGCGGCCAGGGTCTCCGGCTCGCTCTTGCGGCGGTACGTCGAGCGGTCGACGAAGTGCAGCCGCATGCCGTCGGCCGCGCACCGGGCCAGGGAGGGGTTGAGCGGCCGCCCGGCCAGTTCCTGACCACGCACCACGCCCACCGTCCGCAGGCCGAGCAGTCGGCCGGCGGCGGCCGTGGCGCGCAGGTGGTTGGAGTAGGCGCCGCCGAACGTGACGACGGTGCGGCCCCGCGCGGTGGCGAGATTCGGTGCCAGTTTGCGCCACTTGTTGCCGACCAGGTCGGGGTGGATCAGGTCGTCCCGCTTCAGCAGCAGCCGGACGCCGTGCCGCTCGAACCGCCCGTCGACGATCTCCTGGCAGGGTGACGGCAGGCGGGGGCCGAGGGCGGCGAGGTCGGAGGTGTCGGTGCCGGTCACCGGGCCATTCTCACGCCGCGGCGCGGGCGCGTCACGTCAGCCGGTCCCGGATCCGCCCCCGCATGGACGCCATGGTGAACCCGCGCGGGTCCACCTTCCCGGGCTGCCACTCCAGGTGCCCGATCACGGACCGTTCGTTCCACCCGTGATGGCGGCAGACCGCGGCGGTGGCCCGCTCGATCGCCTCCAGCTGCGCCGCCGGCCAGGGGTCGTCGCCGTCGCCCAGGTTCTCGCACTCGAACCCGTAGAAGTGCCGGTTGCCGTCGGTGTTCGCCTCGTTGTCCTTCGGCAGCGCCCGCTCGGCGATCACCGCGCGCAGGACGTCGTCGTCGCCGAGCCCGGCGTGGTTGGCCCTGCCGTACCCGACCAGATGGACCCGGCCGTCCTTCGTGATGACCCCGTGGCACAGGGGGCCGGGCAGGCCCTCGTAGCCCCTGCGGCAGATGTCCACCGTCCGCGCGCTGCCCTTCGTGACCGTGTGGTGGATCATCACACCGTTCACGGGCCCCCAAGGACCCTTGTGGTTGCGGTTGTGGTCGCGCCAGTCGCCGACCTCGACGACGGTGAGCCCCTCCGCCTTCAGTGCCTTGAGGAAGCTGCTCGCGGACATGGGTGAGGCCACGGCCGACTCCTTCACGCTGTGTGACGACCGCCTGGGCGCGACCGTCTCGTACCGTGCTTGTACCGAAACGGAGCTCCCGCTATTACTTGTCCGGCGCGCGTACGAGCGTTTTCGGCCAATCTCGTCCCGGCCCATCGCGTTGAACAGGGCCGGACAAGACGCCGAGACGGCGAACAAGCTCCCATATCTGCCCCGGCTTCCGGTGATCCATTCCCGCTCTTTCGTGTAATAGCACCGGCACGCTCCGTGAGGAAGGCTGGTCCACGCACATCGATGCCGGGCGCAGCCGTCCGGCACGACCGGGAGGGCAATTCCTTATGTCGGTAGGCGAAGAGGTCCGCACCGAGCAGACCAGGCCGCAGCAGAGCCTCGGCACGGCGGCCGCGCGGAACCTGGCCACCACGACCAAGTCCGTTCCTCAGATGCAGGAGATCAGCTCACGCTGGCTGCTGCGCTCGCTTCCCTGGGTGGACATCCAGGGCGGCACGTACCGGGTGAACCGGCGTCTGACCTTCGCCGTCGGCGACGGCCGCGTGACGTTCGTGAAGACCGGCGACCGCGTCGAGGTCGTCCCCGCGGAGCTGGGCGAGCTGCCGGCGCTGCGGTCGTACGAGGACGACGAGGTCCTGTCGGAGCTCGCGCAGCGCTGCGAGCAGCGGGAGTTCGGCCCCGGCGAGGTCATCGCCTCGTTCGGCGGCCGGGCCGACGAGGTGTACCTGCTGGCGCACGGCAAGGTCGAGAAGATCGGCACCGGTCCCTACGGCGACGACGCGGTGCTCGGTGTCCTCGCCGACGGCGCCTACTTCGGCGACCAGGCGCTGCTCGACGGGGACGCCATCTGGGAGTACACGGCCCGCGCGGTCACCGTCTGCACCGTGCTCGTGCTGCCCCGCCAGGAGGTGGACCAGGTCGCGGAGCGCGCGGAGTCCCTGAGCGCGCACCTGGAGGAGCAGCGCTCGCTCCCGGAGCAGAACACCAACAAGCACGGCGAGAAGGCGATCGACCTCTCCGCCGGTCACAGCGGTGAGCCGGACATCCCGCACACCTTCGTCGACTACGAGGCCCGGCCCCGTGAGTACGAACTGAGCGTCGCCCAGACCGTGCTGCGCATCCACTCGCGCGTGGCCGACCTGTACAACCAGCCGATGAACCAGACCGAGCAGCAGATCCGGCTGACGGTCGAGGCGCTGAAGGAGCGGCAGGAGCACGAGCTGGTCAACAACCGCGAGTTCGGCCTGCTGCACAACTGCGAGTACGACCAGCGGATCCAGCCGCACGACGGCGTGCCGGGACCGGACGACCTGGACGAGCTGCTCAGCCGCCGCAGGGGCACCAAGCTGCTGCTCGCCCACCCGCGTGCGATCGCCGCGATCGGCCGGGAGCTCAACCGGCGCGGACTGGTCCCCGAGACGATCGACGTCGCCGGCAACCGCATCCCGACCTGGCGCGGGGTGCCGATCTACCCGTGCAACAAGATCCCGGTCACCGAGGCCCGTACGACCTCGATCATCGCGATGCGTACCGGTGAGCAGGAGCAGGGCGTCATCGGGCTGCGGGCCACCGGCATCCCCGACGAGATCGAGCCGAGTGTGTCGGTGCGCTTCATGGGCATCAATGAGCAGGCCGTCATCAAGTACCTGGTCACGGCCTATCACTCGGCCGCGGTCCTGGTGCCGGACGCGCTGGGCGTCCTGGAGAACGTCGAGATCGGCCGCTGGCAGTGACGCCAGTCCGCCCGACGCCGTGTCCCCGCCCTCCCGGGCGGGTACACCCCGGGGGTACGGGAGCGGGCCCATGGGGGAGGTGAGTCCATGACGGAGACCGGGTGCGGCGCCACCGCGACCCGCGGTCCCACCGGAGCGCCGGAGAGGCACGGGCCCATCGGCACACAGCGCGCGGACGAGCCGGGAACCCCGGTCGACGGACCCGGGCCGCCGGTGTCCGAGGGGCAGGAGGCGGCGGCGCTCCTGCGCGAGTCCCGGGCGTCGGTCGACCCCGAACTCCGCTCCGCCATCGCCGCACTGCCCCCGATGATGCGCCGCGTCGCGCTCTACCACTTCGGCTGGCAGCACGCGGACGGCACGCCCGCGGAGGGCAACGCGGGCAAGGCGATCCGCCCCGCACTCGTCCTCACCGCGGCCGCCGCGCTCGGCGGGCCCGCGGCCCGTGCGGCGGCGGTCCGGGCCGCTGCCGCGGTGGAGCTGATCCACAACTTCACACTGCTGCACGACGACGTGATGGACCGGGACACCACCCGGCGCCACCGGCCCACCGCCTGGACCGTGTTCGGCGACGCCGACGCGATCCTCACGGGGGACGCCGTTCAGGCGCTCGGCCTGCGGCTGCTCGCCGCGGACCCGCATCCGGCGTCCGCGGCGGCGGCCATCCGGCTGGCCGACTGCGTCATGGAACTGTGCGAGGGCCAGCACACGGACACGGCGATGGAGCGGCGCGCGCCCCACGAGGTCACCCTCGACGAGACGCTCGCCATGGCCGAGGCCAAGACGGGCGCCCTGCTGGGATGCGCCTGCGCGCTCGGCGGGCTGTACGCCGGTGCCGCCGACGAGGACGTCGAGGCGCTGGACGCCTTCGGCCGGCAGGCCGGGCTGGCCTTCCAGCTCATCGACGACGTCATCGGCATATGGGGCGACCCGCGCCGCACCGGCAAGCCGGCCGGTGCGGACCTGGCCGTCCGCAAGAAGTCGCTGCCGGTGGTCGCCGCCCTCACCTCCGGCACCCCGGTCGCCGCCGAACTCGCCGCGCTGTACGCGGCACCGTACGACGAGGACAAGGAGGACCTGGAGCGCACCGCCCTGGCCGTGGAGCGGGCCGGCGGCCGGGACTGGGCGCAGGCCCAGGCGGCCGACCGGATGGCACGGGCGATGCAGGAACTGGCCCGTGCCGTGCCGGACCCGGAGTCGGCGGGCGGACTGCTCGCGCTCGCCGAGTTCGTGACCCGGCGCACCACCTGACGGCCGCTCGCCGCACCACCCCGGCCGCCCAGGCCGGCCGCAAGACCCCGGAGCTCGTGCAGGGCCGTACGGCACCTGACCCGACGTACGGCCGCACCGCCGACGGCTCCGGTCCGGCGGGTCCCGCACTTCCCCACGGTGTGCGGGGCCCGCCCCTTTCCCTGTCCGGCCGGCGCGTGCGGCTTCCCGGATAGGCTCAACCTCCGTACACACGAGCGACGTTGAGCCGAAGGGGCGGGGCGGGTTATGGGTGTGGTGATCCGGACGGCGGGGGAGGGCGACCGGGAGCGGGTCGTCCGGCTGCTGGACGAGGCCTTCCAGGACGATCCGGTCAGCGGTTGGGTCTTTCCCGGCGCGGAGTACCGCCGGCTGACCCATCACCGGCTCATGGCGGCCTTCACCGACGCCGTGCTCGCCGACGGGCGCATCGATCTCACCGAGGACGGTGCGGCCTGCGCGCTGTGGCTGCCCGTACCCGCGGACGAACCGGCCGGGGACGGACAGGCCGCCGAGGAACTCGCCGAGGACATCCCCGTCCTGGTGCGCGAGGCCGTCGACCCGGACAACGAGCGCGTCGAGTTGATAGCCCGGCTGACCGAGGGCATCCACCCCACCGGCCGGGCCCACGAGTACCTGTGGATGATCGGCGTGGCCCCCGGACGGCAGGGCGAAGGGCTGGGCACCGCGCTGATGGCGTCGGTCCTCGACCGCTGCGACAGCGAGGGAACGCCCGCCTACCTGGAGGCGAGCAGCGCCCGCGGCCGGGTGCTGTACGAGCGCCTGGGCTTCGAGTTCACCGGACAGGCCCTCCAACTGCCGGACGGCCCCATGATGTGGCCGATGTGGCGCGAGCCGCGGGGCGAATAGTCAGGAGACCATACAACTACATTCGGAGTACTGTGAGCGTAGTGGTCAAGGGGTGGCCAAGGGGTGACCCAGAAGAAGGAGACCGGTTTGCGCAAGCTCACGTACTTCATCGCCTGTTCGATCGACGGCTTCATCGGCGGCCCGGACGGCGACGCGTCGTTCATGTACCCGTTCGTGGACGAGGAGTTCTTCGCGTTCCTGAAGGCGGAGTACCCGGAGACGGTGCCGACCTTCGGCCGGCGGCAGCGCGGCATCGACGACCTGCCGAACAAGCGGTTCGACACGGTCGTCCAGGGCCGGGGCAGCTACGACCTGGCGCTGAAGGAGGGCATCACCAGCCCCTACGCACACATGCGCGAGATCGTCGCCTCGCGCACGCTCACGGAGTCGCCCGACCCCAACGTCGAGATCGTCGCGACGGACCTGGTCGGCAGGGTCCGCGAACTGAAGGCGGAGGAGAGCGACTTCGACATCTACCTGTGCGGCGGGGCGGCCGTCGCCGGGGAGCTGGCCGACGAGGTCGACGAGCTGGTCATCAAGACGTACCCGGTGGTGCTGGGCACCGGCATGCCGATGTTCGCCTCGGGCTTCGAGGTCTCCGAGTTCGTGACGGGGCCGGTGCGCACCTTCGGCAACGGCGTCGTGGTGCGGACCTACGACCGGAAGCGCTGAGCCGTCCCGCGCTCCGGACGGGTCGTCACACCCCACGCTGCGCGGCCGGTCCCCCTCCGCCCGCCGGCCGGAACGGGGCCAGGAGCGACTCCTCGGCCGTCGCCGCCGCGGAGTCCTCCCAGAGCGCGACCGGCACGGCCCGGACATGGCGGCCGTACGGGTCCAGGATGTGGCCGCCCAGCTTGAGCGGCCACAGGGCGATCGCCCGGTCGGCGATGACGAGTTCGGGAAAACGTGCCACCAGCCGTGCCTCGTACGCCTGGATGTCCTCGACCGAACGCAGCCAGACGGTGGCCATGACGTTGTGCGGCCCGGACAGCGAGGCGCACAGGCGCGTCTCGCGCGTGCCGATGAGCTGCGCGGCGATCTTCGGTACGTCGCCCGGCGGGGCCGCGCACCACAAGGTCACCGACACGGGCCAGCCGGAGAGGAAGCGGGCCACCTCGCAGCGGAAGACCAGGGCCCGGTCGGCCTGCATCCGCGCGAGGCGGCGACGGACCGTCGTGGGGCTGAGCCCGGTGCGCTCCGCGAGCCCGGCGGCGGGCATCCGGCAGTCCTCGCTGAGCGCGGTGAACAGGGCGAGGTCCGCGGTGTCGGGCGTACCGGCGGCCGCGGCCCCGGCGGAACGTTCCGCCGGGGCACGGTCGAGGAGGAGTGCCCGGCGCCGCTCGGGCAGCCGGTCCAGCCGCCAGTGGCTGCCCTCCACGTGCACCATGGTGGCGATCTGGCTGCGTGTGGCGGCTACCCCTTCCAGCGCGCCGAGCCGGAACCCGAGGTAGCGGGCGAGCGCGGCCTGGTCCTGGAAGGCGGCGGTGACCAGCAGGTCACGGGCGCCGGTGACGTGCTCGACGGTGAAGACGTGGGAGTCGGCGGCGATCCGCGCGGCGACCTGGCGCAGCAGCCCCGGCGCGCAGTCGATCTCGATGAACGCCACGAGCGGCGCGAGACCGGGCCCGACCGACGGGTGGCAGCTCAGCCGGGCCAGCCCCGCCTCCGTGAGCCGCGCCCACCGCCGGGCCGCGGTGGAGGCGTCCACGTCCAGCGCCCGCCCCACCCGGCGCCAGTCGGCACGCGGCGCGGCCTGGAGCGCGGTGACGAGCATGCGGTCCAGCTCGTCCAGCTCGGCGGATGTCTGCATCAGAAGCGCTCCTGTGGCGCATCCTGGGCACTTCGCCCCGGTGTTCGGTGAGTGGCGCCGACCGTACCCCACATGAACGCACACCACGACGTCCGCGACCTGCACGACGAGTTGGTCCGGCTGCGCCACGCCCTGCACCGTGACCCCGAGATCGGCCTCGGCCTGCCCCGGACCCAGCGGAAGGTGCTCGACGCGCTCGACGGGCTGCCGTTGGAGATCAGCACCGGTGAGCGCCTCGGCTCCGTCACCGCCGTGCTCCGCGGTGGCCGTCCCGGACCGGCCGTCCTGCTGCGCGGGGACATGGACGCGCTGCCGGTGCCGGAGGAGAGCGGCGTGCCCTACGCGTCCGAGGTCCCGGGTGTGATGCACGCCTGCGGACACGACGTGCACTCCGCCGCGCTGGTGGGCGCCGCGCGTCTGCTCGCCGCCCGGCGGGAGGAGCTGCCCGGTGACGTGGTGTTCATGTTCCAGCCGGGTGAGGAGGGCTACGGCGGGGCCCGGCTGATGATCGAGGAAGGCGTGCTGGACGCCGCCGGCACCCGTGTGGTGGCCGCCTACGGGCTGCACGTCTTCTCCACGGTCCTGACCCTCGGCACGGTCGCCACCCGGCCCGGCCCGGTGCTGGCCGCCTCCGACACGGTCACCGTCACCGTGACCGGACGCGGCGGCCACGGCTCGTCGCCGCACGCGGCCACGGACCCGGTGCCCGCGGTCTGCGAGATGGTCACCGCACTCCAGACGATGGTCACCCGCACCGTGGACGTCTTCGACCCCGCCGTCCTCACCGTCGGCTCCCTGCACGCCGGCACGACCCACAACGTCATCCCGGAGACCGCCCGCTTCGAAGCGACCGTGCGCAGCTTCTCCGCCGCCACGCACGAGGCCGTGCGCGAGGGCGTGCACCGCACGGTCCAGGGCGTCGCCGCGGCCCACGGCGTGCACGCCGAGGTCGACTACCAGGACCTGTACCCGCCCACGGTCAACGACGCGGACGAGGCGGCCTTCGCCCTGCGCACCGCCGCCGGCCTGTTCGGCGCCGGGCGGGTGGTCGAGGCGCCGAAGCCCATGGCGGGCTCGGAGGACTTCTCCTTCGTGCTCCAGGAGGTGCCCGGCGCCTTCCTCGGCCTCGGCGCCTGCCCACCGGACCGCGACCCGGCCACCGCGCCGATGAATCACTCGCCCCAGGCCGTCTACGACGACGCGGTGCTCATGGACGCGGCGACGCTGCTCGCCCGGCTCGCCGCCGACCGACTGGGCCCGGAGGGGTCCAGGTGAGCGCTACGACCAGGACGCGGGAGGCGTCCGGACCCGCCCCCGGTGGCTCGGTGAAGGCGGTCGTCGGACTGCTCGTCCTCTTCGAGTTCGTGAGCGGCTTCCTCCAGATGGGCATGGTGCCGCTGCTCCCGAAGATCGGCGACCGGCTCGGCGTGACCGACTCCGACCTCTCCTGGGTCGTCGCCGTACAGCTCCTTGCCGCCGCCGTCTGCGTACCGGCCTTCGGGCGGCTCGGCGACCTCCACGGACACCGGCTCATGCTCCGGATCTCCCTCGCCGCGGTGGCTGTGGGAACCTGCCTCGTGGCCCTCGCGCCGTCGTTCGAGACGCTGTTGCTCGGCCGGGTCCTGCAAGGTCCGCTGGCCGCCCTGCTGCCGCTGGAGATCGCGCTGGTCCGCGACCGGCTTCCGGTCGAGCTCGCCCGCCGTGCCATCGCCCGGCTGGTGGGTGCCCTCACCGTCGGATCGCTCCTCGGCGGGCTGGCCATGGGCGCGGCGGACGAGGCGCTGGACGACATCCGGCTCACGCTGCTGCTCCCCGCCGTGCTCACCGTGGCCTGCGTGCCGGTCTCCTTCCTGCGCATCCCGGAGAGCCAGCGCCTCGCCACGGGACGCGTCGACCTGCCGGGCCTCACCCTGCTCGGTGCCGCGATGATCGGCCTGCTGCTCGGCGTCTCCGCGGCCGAGGAGGAGGGATGGCTCACCGCGCCGGTCCTCGTCCCGGTCGCCGCGGGGGCGGTGCTGCTGGCCGCCTTCGCCGCCGTCGAGCTGCGTTCCGCCGACCCGCTGCTGGACCTGCGGGCGATGAAAGGACGGGCCAGCGCGCCGTTCTACCTGGCCTCGTTCCTGTTCGGGGTCTTCTTCTTCGGCAGCCAGGCGCCCAACTCCACGTTCTGGGCGGCCGACCCCGCCGAGACCGGCTACGGGTTCGCGCTCAGCGCGCTGTCCATCTCCCTGATGGCGCTGCCGGGGGCGGCGTGCAGTGTCGTCGGCTCGATGCTGACCGCCCGTATCGCGGGCCGCACCGGCTACCGCCGGGCGCTCGTCGGGGCGTTCACGCTCGTCGCGCTGTCCTTCGGCTCGTTCGCGCTCCTGCACGACGCGTGGTGGCAGATGTCGCTGACGTACGCCGTGCTCGGCTTCGCGGTCGGCCTGGCGCTGGGGGCGATGCCGACCGTCGTCGTCGAGGCCAGCGACCCGTCCCGCTCGGGGGTCGCGACCGCCGTCTACAACAACGTCAAGACCCTCGGCGGCGCGGTGGCGGGCGGTGTGTTCGCGTCGGTCCTCGGCTCACTGCTCACCGCCGACGGAGAGGCGCCCGGTGAACGCGCCTACGTGATGCTGTGGCTGGTCGCCGGAGCGTGCGCCTTGATCGCGGCGGGCGCGTGCGCCCTGGCTCACCGCGAGGAAGGGACACCGACCACGGGACCGTGACAAGACCGACCGTTCGATCCGCACAACCGCCGGCCGAACGGTCGTCCTGCTCAACCGGCCGCGACGATCGTGTGCGCCACCCGTGCGGCTTGGGCCGCTATGCCCGCGATGCTGGACGTGATGAACGAACCGCCCCCGGCGAGGTCTCCGGCCACGTGCAGGCGCGGGTCGGCCGGAACCAGTCCACCGTCCGGGTGCAGCTCGGCGGAGCCGTCGGCCACCAGGGCAGTGACCAGCGGCTCGGCTGCCTGCGGGATCGCCCGCGGCGGCGGGTTCACGGCGTTGACGACGGTGTCAAAGCCGCGTTCCCCGTGGTCGCCGTGCACCCGGAACACGCCGTCCGCCGCCTCGATCTTGCGGACGCCCGCGAGGATGCCGAGTTGCCCGGCGTCCGACAGCCGCATCAGGGTGGCGGCGTTCACCGGCACCATCGGCGAGGCCACGCTCGTCGCCAGGCGGAAGTGACGGCGCAGTCGCATACGGTCGGGTTCCGGCAGCAGCCGCCATGCGTACGGGCCCACGCTGTGCGCCGTCTCCTGGAGGACCCGCCGGCCGATCCTGGGGTCGTCGACAGCGGCCAGCTGCGTCCGCAGACGCCGCACCGGATCGTCGGTCCCGGTCGCCAGCAGATCGGACTTGAGCTCTTCGAAGTCCTCTCCCGCCTCCGCCAGTTCGGCGCGCAGCAGCCCGATGAGGTCGTCAAGGGTGACGGCACCCCGTTCCTGGTGCAGCGCCGCCACCCGTTCGGCGGTCACCTGCCGCGGCCGGTGGCCGACCGGGCGCTGCCAGACGTGGGGCAGCACACCGCTGCGGGACAGCAGCGTGATCGGCCCGGTGTGCCCGCGTGCGGCGAGGGACACGACGATGTCGACCGCGGTGAGGCCGCTCCCGATGACCAAGATGTCGCTGCCGGGCGGGACCCGTTCGAGGGTGCGGGCCAGCGGATACGGATCGTTCACGTACCCCGGGGCGCCGTCGAGACCGTAGTGGTCCCGCGGTGTTCCCCCGCCCACGCACAGGGCCACGTGGTCGGCCTCGTGCGCGCGTCCGTCCTCGGTGCGGAGCGACCAGCGGGCCCCGGACCGGGTGGCGCCGGTGACGCGGCAGATGACGACGCGCACTCGCCAGCCGTACGCGCGCAGGGTCGCCAACGCCGTCTCCGCGGTGTGTGCGAGGTAATCGCCGTAGAGCGCGCGCGGTACCAGCGGCTGTCCCAGCCGTTCATCGAGATGGACGGCGCCACGCGGGCCCAGCCACGCGGCGTAGTGCCCGAAGTCCCAGTGGCGGATCGACATGAGGGCCGGTGGTGCGTTGACCAGCACCGCATCCAGGTCCGGCCCGTACGGGCGGCCTCGCCAGAGATGCGGGGACGGCTCGAACACCGTGATGGTCCCGGGGCTGTGGGCGGTGGCCGCCAGCGTGTCCAGCAGGCCGACCGCGGCGGCACCCGCTCCGACGATGGCGATGTCCATGTTCTTCCCCTTCACGTCGGCGGCCGCGGTCGAGAGGAAGCCGCGGCCCCTTCGAGCCTCGCGGCCGCCGGTGCCGAGGCCCATCCCCCGTGAGCGGTGACGGGCCCGGGAATGACCCCCTCAAACGGGGGGTTGGCGCAGTACCGGGAGGGCGGGCAGGCTGGTCCGCAGCCAGACCAGGGGGGTCTCCATGTCCGCTGCGCGCCGCCACGCCGAGGTGCTGTCAGCTCAGACCAAGGTGCTGGCGGGTGCGGATCGGGCCACCGACACACACGACCTCTTCGGCCGGACATCCGCCGAGCTGCGACAGCTCATGCCGTTCGACTCGGCGGTGTGGGCGGCCACCGACCCCGAGACGGGTCTCATCACCGCGCCGATGCTGGTGGAGAACCTCGGCTCCGGTGAACGCTGCGCCGAATACTGGGAGAGCGAACTCCTGGAGGAGAACGTCCTCCCGTTTCGCGACCTCGCCCGCGCCGCCGTGCCGGTGGCCGGCCTGCGCGCGGCCACCAGCGGCCTGCCCGCCCGTAGCGCGCGCTTTCGCCGGCTGCTCGGGAGCCAGGGCGTGGACGACGAACTACGGGCCGTCCTGCGGGTCGGTGACCGGCCATGGGCGGTGATAAGCCTGTTCCGTATGGGCGGTGGCGCCCCGTTCGGCCAGGACGAGACCACACTGCTCGCCGGCCTGTCCGCCCCGCTGGCCTCGCGGCTGCGCCGATTCGCCCGCCAGTCGGCGTCCGACGCTCAAGCCGACGTACCCGCGCCCGGACTGATGCTCTTCGATCCCTCCGGGGAACCGACCTCGATCAATGAGGAGGCACGGCAGCACCTCTCGCGGCTCCCTGAAGGCCCCTCCATTCCCTCGCGGTTGGGCCTGAGGCTGCCGATCTGGTTGGTCGCCACCGCTCTGCAGGCCCGCGCGATCGCCCGGGGCCAGGAGCGGGCGGGCGGCGCGAGGACGCGCATCCGCACCGTCGACGGCCGATGGCTGACGTGCCGCGCTTCCTGCCTCAGTGGCCCGGCCGGCCAACCCGGCCCCGTGGCACTCGTCATCGAACCGGCGGCCGCCGCCGACCGGGCCGTCCTGATGGCCGAGGCGTACGGCCTGACACCGCGCGAGCTGCAGGTCACCCAGCTCATCGCTCGCGGGCTGCCCACCGCCGAGATCGCGACGACGCTGTTCATCTCCCCCCACACCGTGCGCGACCACATCAAGGCCGTCTTCGGCAAGGCAGAGGTCTCCAGCCGGGGCGAACTCGTTGCACGACTGTTCGCCGAGCATTACCGGCCCGTGTGAGTGCCCGCCCGCATCCTGGTGGGGCTGCCCGGCCTAATAAGAAGACCGCACCCGGTCCGTGAGGGACGCCGTGCTCGGCGGCCTGCGGAACGGGTGCGGACACGGATCAGGTCAGGCCTTCTTCGTCTCCCAGAAGATCTTGTCGATCTGGGCGATGTAGTCCAGGGCCTTCTGGCCGGTCGCCGGGTCGGTCGAGCCCTTGGCGGCCGAGAGGGCCTTCAGGGTGTCGTTGACCAGCTGGTGCAGCTCCGGGTACTTCTCGAAGTGCGGGGGCTTGAAGTAGTCGCTCCACAGCACGGACACGTGGTGCTTCGCGAGCTCGGCGCGCTGCTCCTTGATGACCGTGGCGCGGGCCTGGAAGTGCGGGTCGTCGTTACCGGCCATCTTCTCCTGGACGGCCTTCACCGACTCCGCCTCGATGCGGGCCTGGGCCGGGTCGTACACGCCGCAGGGCAGGTCGCAGTGGGCGCTGACCGTGACCTTGGGGGCAAACAGGCGGGAAAGCATGAAGCGTTCCTTCCTCGTGATCGTCTTCTCAGGGGGGACATTACTCCCTGGGAGACCCGATTTCGCGAGTGCCCCCGTGGGCTTAGGACAAAAGTCCGGGGGTGAGACTGAGACTGGTGGAGGAAAGACCGGGGAGGTGCCGGGTGATGCCGGAGCGGCTGTCGCAGGAGACCGAACGCGCGAGAGGGGCGTTGCCCTTCGGGCCGGCCGAGGTGACCGGGCCGTCGATGGTGCCCACGTTGCACCACGGTGACGTGCTGCTCGTGCACTGGGGGGCGCGGGTCCGGCCGGGTGACGTGGTCGTGCTGCGGCACCCCTTCCAGCAGGACCTGCTGGTGGTCAAGCGGGCCGTCGAGCGACGCGGGACCGGCTGGTGGGTGCTCGGGGACAACGCCTTCGCCGGCGGGGACAGCACCGACTACGGGGTCGTCCCCGAGGACCTGGTGCTCGGCAGGGTGCGCCTGCGGTACCGGCCGCCGCGGGCGGGTCAGCGCTCCCCGTTCGCCGTGGCCCGCTGGGCGCTGTCCGCGGTCAGGCCGGTGCCGGCCGCCCGGTCGGCCTCCAGGCGCTTGCGGGCCCGGTAGGCCGCCACGTTGGCGCGGGTCGCGCAGCGGTCGGAGCAGTAGCGCCGGGAGCGGTTGGTGGAGGTGTCCAGGTAGGCGTTGCGGCAGGGGGACGCCTCGCACAGGCCCAGACGGTCCACGCCGTACTCGGTCAGGTGGAAGGCGAGGCCCATCGCCGCGATGGCGGCGAAACCGGCGGTGGCGTTGGACGGGTGGTCCGCCAGGTGCATGTGCCACAGCGGGCGGCCGTCGTCGTCGCGGTGGTCGTGGCCGGAGATCTGCGGGCTCACCGGGAACTCCAGGAGGAGCGAATTCAGCAGGTCCACCGCGAGGGTCTCGTCGCCGCCGTCCGCCGCCTCGAAGACCGCGCGCAGCCTGCCCCGGACCGAGCGGAAGCGGGTCACGTCCGAGTCGGCCGCCCGCCGGGCCGCCGACTGGTTGGCGCCGAACAGTTCGCGGACGGCCTCGACCGAGGTCAGGGAGTCCTGCCCTCGGGCCGGTTCCTCGGTGTTGACGAGACGTACGGCGTAATCCGAGTAATAGGCCAGTTCCACTTGTAGTCCTTACGAAGGGGCTCTATGGTCGTGCCTGCGGTCAGGTAACAGCTGATCGTGCTTCCAGGGTATTACGTCACGCATGCACGGAGGGGCCCGATGACGGACGCCGACACCACGAACACCACCGACGCCACCACGGCCGGCGCCGACTGGCGGGCCTGGCAGGAGAGCTGGGACCGGCAGCAGGAGTGGTACATGCCGGACCGGGAGGACCGCTTCCGGATCATGCTCGACATGGTCGAGGCGCTCGTCGGCACCGCACCGCGCGTGCTGGACCTCGCCTGCGGCACCGGCACCATCACCGCCCGGCTCCTCGCCCGCTTCCCCGGGGCCACCAGCACCGGCGTGGACCTCGACCCCGCGCTGCTCGCGATCGCCGAGGGCACCTTCGCCGGTGACGACCGGGTCTCCTTCGTCACCGCCGACCTCAAGGACCCCGACTGGCCGGCGAAGCTGCCGCACGACTCGTACGACGCCGTCCTGACCGCCACGGCCCTGCACTGGTTCCACGCCGAACCCCTCGCGGATCTCTACGGCCGGGTCGCGGGCCTGGTCCGCGACGGCGGTGTCTTCATGAACGCGGACCACATGATCGACGACACGACGCCCCGGATCAACGCGGCCGAGCGGGCACAGCGGCACGCGCAGATGGACGCGGCCAAGAGCGGGGGCGCGCTCGACTGGGCCGAGTGGTGGCAGCTCGCCGCCAAGGACCCGGTCCTCGCCGGACCGACCGCCCGCCGCTTCGAGATCTACGGTGAGCACGCCGACGGCGAGATGCCCTCGGCGGCCTGGCACGCGCGCGTACTGCGCGAGAAGGGCTTCGGCGAGGCGCGGCCGGTGTGGTGCTCGCCGTCGGACACGCTGCTGCTCGCGGTGAAGTGAGAAGTGAGACCGTGACAGGAGGAGGGGCGGTACGGGTCTTCCGTACCGCCCCTCCTCGCGCTGCCGCGAGACCCTCAAGGCCCGCAAGCGTCCTCAGTGCCTCAGAGGACCTTGGACAGGAACGCCTTCGTCCGCTCGTGCTGCGGATCGGTCAGGACGTCGCGCGGGTTGCCCGACTCGACGACCACGCCGTCGTCCATGAAGACCAGGCTGTCGCCCACCTCGCGGGCGAAGCCCATCTCGTGGGTGACGACGACCATCGTCATGCCGGACTCGGCGAGGTCGCGCATGACGTCGAGGACGTCACCGACCAGCTCCGGGTCCAGGGCCGAGGTCGGCTCGTCGAACAGCATCAGCTTCGGGTCCATCGCGAGCGCCCGCGCGATCGCGACCCGCTGCTGCTGGCCGCCGGAGAGCTGCGAGGGGTAGTTGCGGGCCCGGTCGGCCAGGCCCACCCGCTCCAGCAGGGCGCCCGCGCGCTCCCTGGCCTGCGCCCTGCTCACGCCCTTGACCTGGATCGGCGCCTCCATGACGTTCTCCAGCGCCGTCATGTGCGGGAACAGGTTGAAGCGCTGGAAGACCATGCCGATGTCCCGGCGCTTGACCGCGACCTCGCTGTCCTTCAGCTCGTAGAGCTTGTCGCCCTTCTGGCGGTAGCCGACCAGCTCGCCGTCGACGTAGAGCCGTCCGGCGTTGATCTTCTCCAGGTGGTTGATGCACCGCAGGAAGGTGGACTTGCCGGAGCCGGAGGGGCCGATCAGGCAGAACACCTCGCCCGACTTCACCTCCAGGTCGATGCCCTTGAGGACCTCGATGAGGCCGAAGGACTTGTGGACGCCCTCGGCCTTGACCATGGCGGTCATGCGGCACCTCCCGTCGTGCTGGAGCGGTTCGACAGGGAGAACAGGTTCGCCCTGATCTTCTGCATCGGCGTCGGCGGCAGGCTGCGGCTGGAGCCGCGGGCGTAGTACCGCTCCAGGTAGTACTGGCCGACGCTGAAGACCGAGGTCAGCAGCAGGTACCAGGCCGCCGCCAGGAACAGCATCTCGGCCGGTGCGCCCGAGGTCTGGCCGATGTCCTGGGCCACTCTGAACAACTCGGAGTACTGGACGACCGACACCAGCGAGGTCGTCTTCAGCATGTTGATGACCTCGTTGCCCGTCGGCGGCACGATCACGCGCATCGCCTGCGGGATGACGATCCGGCGCAGTGTCTTCGAGTGGCTCATGCCGAGCGCCTGGGCGGCCTCGGTCTGGCCCTCGTCGACCGCGAGCAGACCGGCGCGGCAGATCTCCGCCATGTACGCGGCCTCGTTGAGGCCGAGCCCGAGCAGCACCGTCAGGAACGGCGTCATGAAGTCGGACCACTCGTCCCGGTAGAACGGGCCGAGGTTGATGTACTCGAAGACCAGGCCCAGGTTGAACCAGACGACCAGCTGCACCAGGACCGGTGTGCCGCGGAAGAACCAGATGTAGAACCACGCGATGGACGAGGTCACCGGGTTCTTCGACAGCCGCATCACCGCGAGCATGATGCCGCCGACGATGCCTATGAGCATGGCCAGGACGGTGATCAGCAGCGTCTTGCCCATGCCGGACAGGATCCGGTCGTCGAAGAAGTAGTCCGGGATCGCACCCCAGTTGATCTTGCCCTGGGAGAACGCGAACACGACCGCGGCCAGCAGCGCGATCGCGACGACCGCGGTGATGTAGCGGCCGTAGTGCCGGACCGGGATGGCCTTGATGGCCTCCGGGCCGGCCGGCGGGGTGTCCGCCGGGCCGGAGCCCGTCTTGTCGATGTCAACAGTCACGGATGTTGCCTTTCAGTGCCCGCCGCGCGGTCACTTGCCGCCGTTGATGGTGGCCTCCGTGACGGCGCCTTCCGCCACGCCCCACTTGTCCATGATCTTCTTGTACTCGCCGTTGGCGATCACGGCGTCCAGAGCCGCCTTCAGGGCGTCCCGCAGCTGCGTGTTCTCCTTGGCGACCGCGATGCCGTACGGCGCGGCCTCGACCTGCTCGCCGACGATCTGGAAGTCCTTGCCGCCGCCGGAGGTCTTCACCGCGTACGCCGCCACCGGGAAGTCGGAGGAGCCGGCGTCGGCGCCGCCCGCGCGCAGGCGGGTCTGGGCCTGCTGGTCGTTGTCGAAGGCCTCCATGGAGATCTTCTTGCCGGCCGGACACTTCTCGTTCTCGGCCTTGGCCAGGTCCTCGGAGACCGTGCCGCGCTGGAGCACGAGCTTCTTGCCGCACAGGTCGGACCAGGTCTTGATGCCCTGGTCGTCGCCCTTCTTGGTGTAGATGGAGACACCGGCGGTGAAGTAGTCGACGAAGTCGACGCCCTGGCCGACCTTCTTGCCGGTGTCCGAGTCGATGCCCTCCTGGCGGTCCTTGGTGTCGGTCATCGCGGACATGGCGATGTCGTACCGCTTGGAGCGCAGACCCGTGATCAGGGTGTCGAAGGTGCCGTTCTCGAACTCGAACTTCACGCCGAGCTGCTTGCCCAGGGCGTCCGCGAGGTCGGGGTCGATCCCGACCGTCTTGCCGGAGTCGTCCTTGAACTCGACGGGCGCGTAGGCGATGTCGGAGCCGACCTTGACGGTGCCCTTGTCGCGGATCGACTGCGGCAGCTTGTCGGCCAGCGGAGCACCGCTCGAGGACTGGTTGTCGCTGCCGGAGTCGCTGTTCTCGGTCTGGTCGCCGCATCCGGTGAGCAGCAGCGCGCCTGCGACCGCGATCGCACCGACCGCTGCTAGCCGGGAGTGCGCGGCGGTCGTACGACGGGTGGAGCTTGCGGTCATGGTGGTTCCTCCGGCGGATGAATGGAGTTGCCGATGGGGACGGTGGTGTTCCGATGGAGCGGGACGCCTGCCGGGGGACCGGCGGGCGCCGTGGGTCGACGAGAGCACACACTTTCGAGTGCCGCGACCTCGTGTGATTACGGCATCTTGCCATTCGGACTCGGCCATTCAGGGGGGCCGTCATGTCAAAATCGGATAACGGGTCACCCCCCGAACCGCATCAGGTCGGTACATCACGACCGAACCTTTACGGGAATCTGCCCCTCCGGCCGGAAGATCTGCGGAATTTCTCGTTATCCGGGCATGGATCGTCAGTGCGTACGGCCGTTGAAGGCGGCTTCTCCCGGTCTGTCAAGGGGTGCCGCGAGGTTGTCCTGATCCCTGGCTATGAGCCATGTCACCGACATGCGGCGTTCGGGGTCCGACATGTGAGCTTGCTCTTATCCGACTCGTCGCCGGAGGCGTCCGTCGGGTAAGAAGGTTCTTTACACCCCTCATCAGGGGCTCAGGGCGCGTGTGCGGCGCGCCCGTCGCGCGGGGCCTCGTGGCCCAGACAGCCATCCTCCCGCGCGGTGCCCGCCCATTCCTCACCAGGAGTGGACAACCCTCAAACCATGAACTCTTAAGGGGTAAGACAAAGTGGCAGCGGAGATCGTCAATCCTCGCAGCGACAACGGAGCCGGTGCGGAGCAGGAGGCGGGCGCGGAGCCGCTCGACTCCTTCGACCCCGCGTTCGCGCTGCACCGCGGCGGCAAGATGGCCGTGCAGGCCACCGTGCCGGTCCGTGACAAGGAAGACCTGTCCCTGGCGTACACGCCCGGCGTCGCGAAAGTGTGCAGCGCGATCGCCGAGCAGCCCGACCTCGTCCACGACTACACCTGGAAGTCCTCGGTCGTCGCGGTCGTGACGGACGGCACGGCGGTGCTGGGACTCGGGGACATCGGGCCCGAGGCCTCCCTCCCGGTGATGGAGGGGAAGGCGATCCTCTTCAAGCAGTTCGGCGGGGTGGACGCGGTCCCCATCGCCCTGAACTGCACGGACGCCGACGACATCGTCGAGACCGTGGTCCGCCTCGCGCCCTCGTTCGGCGGCGTCAACCTGGAGGACATCTCGGCGCCGCGCTGCTTCGAGATCGAGCGCAAGCTCCAGGAGCGCCTGGACATCCCGGTCTTCCACGACGACCAGCACGGCACGGCGGTCGTGACGCTGGCGGCGCTGCGCAACGCGGCGCGGCTGAGCGGGCGGACGCTGGGCGAGCTGCGCGCGGTGATCTCGGGCGCGGGCGCGGCTGGTGTCGCCATCGCCAAGATGCTGGTGGAGGCCGGTATCGGGGACGTCGCGCTGGCCGACCGCAAGGGCATCATCTCGGCGGGCCGGGCGGACCTCACGCCGGTCAAGCAGGAGGTGGCCTCCTTCACCAACAAGGCGGGGCTGGCCGGCTCGCTGGAGGACGCGCTCGCGGGCGCCGACGTCTTCATCGGCGTCTCCGGCGGCACGGTGGCCGAGGAGGCGGTGGCCTCGATGGCGAAGGGCGCCTTCGTCTTCGCGATGGCCAACCCGAACCCCGAGGTGCACCCGGAGGTCGCCCACAAGTACGCGGCGGTCGTCGCCACGGGGCGCTCGGACTTCCCGAACCAGATCAACAACGTGCTGGCGTTCCCGGGCATCTTCGCGGGCGCGCTCCAGGTGCGGGCGTCGCGGATCACCGAGGGCATGAAGCTCGCGGCGGCCGAGGCGCTGGCCTCCGTGGTGGGCGACGACCTCGCCGCGGACTACGTCATCCCGTCCCCGTTCGACGAGCGGGTCGCCCCGGCGGTCACGGCGGCGGTGGCGGCCGCGGCCCGTGCGGAGGGTGTCGCGCGCCGGTGACGGTGTGAGACGTGTGCGCTGAGCGGCCCCGTCCCCGGATCGAGTTCCGGCGGGCGGGGCCGCTCGTTTTCCGGGGATGGCAAGAGGGTGTGTGTCACAGGGCGTCGTGGTTCCGGTCGGCGGGCGAGGAACCTATCGTCAGGGCCATGTTCGCTGTCTACGCCGCCCGAATCGACCGCGACGAGCCGCTGACCGGCCTGGAATTGGGGGAGCGTCCGGCTCCCGAGGCCCGGCCCGGCTGGAGTGTCGTCGATGTCAGGGCCGCCTCCCTCAACCATCACGACCTCTGGTCGCTGCGCGGTGTCGGCCTCCCGGAGGACCGGCTGCCGATGATCCTGGGCTGCGACGCCGCCGGTGTCGACGCGGACGGCAACGAGGTCGTCCTGCACTCGGTGATCGGCCAGACCGGCCACGGGGTCGGCCCCCGGGAACCGCGCTCCATCCTCACCGAGCGCTACCCGGGGACGTTCGCCGAGCAGGTCGCCGTGCCCACCTGGAACATCCTGCCCAAGCCGAAGGAGCTGTCCTTCGCGGAGGCCGCCTGTCTGCCCACCGCCTGGCTGACGGCGTACCGGATGCTGTTCACCAACGCCGGGGTGCGTCCCGGCGACTCCGTGCTGGTGCAGGGCGCCGGCGGCGGGGTGGCCACGGCCGCGATCGTGCTCGGCAGGGCCGCGGGGCTGCGGGTCTTCGCCACCAGCCGGGACGAGGCCAAGCGGAAGCGGGCCCTGGAGCTGGGCGCGGTGGAGGCCGTGGAGCCGGGTGCGCGGCTGCCGCAGCGGGTGGACGCCGTCATCGAGACCGTGGGTGCCGCCACCTGGTCGCACTCGGTGAAGTCGCTGCGGCCGGGCGGGACGCTCGTCATCTCCGGCGCCACCAGCGGCGACCGGCCCTCCCACGCGGAGCTGACCCGGATCTTCTTCCTGGAGCTGCGGGTCGTCGGCTCCACGATGGGCACCAAGGACGAACTGGAGGACCTGCTCTCCTTCTGCGCCGCCACCGGGGTACGTCCCGTCATCGACGACGTGCTCCCGCTGGACCGGGCCCGTGAGGGCTTCGAGCGGATGGCCTCCGGGGAGCTGTTCGGCAAGATCGTGCTCAGCGGCTCCTGACCCAGCGATGTCAACTGGGGTTGACGTCCAGCGGATGTCAATCTAAGTTGACGAGTATGAGCGAAGCAACGGATCTCGCCACGCGTGCGGGTGACCGCGACCCCAGGGTCGGGCTGCGGGCCGTCGCCGCACTGCGGAGGCTGCTGGAGCAGCTGGAGTCGGTGCAGGTGCGCAGCGCGCGCCACCAGGGGTGGTCGTGGCAGGAGATCGCCACGGAGCTCGGAGTCAGCAGGCAGGCCGTGCACAAGAAGTACGGGAGGCATTGATGTTCGAGCGATTCACGAAGGATGCCCGAGCTGTCGTGCAGGGGGCCGTCGAGCACGCCGAGGCCGCGGATGCGCGCACCGTCGACACCGGGCACCTGCTGCTCGCCCTGCTGGACCGGGAGGGCAGCCGCGCCTCCTTCGCGCTGACGGCACTCGGGGCCGGCGGCGAGCGCCGGGACTCGGTGCGCCGGGCGCTGGCGGAGGCGCGGCGCCGGGCCGGTCTGACGCAGGCCGAGACCGACGCCCTCGCCGGACTGGGGATCGACGTCTCGGAGATCGTCGCCCGGGTGGAGGAGGTCCACGGTGTCGGGGTCATGTCCGGCGAGCGGAAGGGTGGGCGCCGGTGGTCCGGGCACCGCGGCTTCGACCCTGGCGCCAAGGAGGTCCTGGAGAAGGCGCTGCGGGTCGCCGTAGCCCGGCACGACCGGCGCATCGGGGACGAGCACCTCCTGCTCGCCCTGACGATCCGCCCCGGCGTGCCCGCGGAGGTGCTCGCCGACCACGGGGTGACCCACGAGTCGCTGACCAGGGTGCTGGGCGGCGACTCCGGAGAGGGCGCGGGCGCGGCCGAGCCCGACGCCCCGCGCGACGCCCCCGGCCGGGTGCCGGGGGCCGTGCGCGCCCCGGGGCTCAGGCCTTCGGCGTCCGCAGGATCGCCCCGATGTGCGCCGCGGCCGCCGACAACTGACGACGGGCGTCACGGAGCTGGTCGGGCGTGACGCCTTGGTCCCGGGCGGCGTCACGGATGTCGTCCCGGAAACGGTCGAGCAGCCGGTCCAGGTCACGGGCCGGGTCCCCGGTGGAGTCCGCGGCGTCCTCGTGGGCCCAGGCCGGGGCGTATCCCGCGGGGAAGTCCTCGGGGGTGGCGGAGTACTCGGGCCGGGGGGTGGTGGAGCCCGCGTCGGTGCGGCCGAAGCCCCAGTCCTTGCCGAACTCCTTCCCGAAGTCCTTGCCGAAGTCGCCGACCTCCTTCGCCAGTTCGCTCAGCCCCTCGCGCAGCCCCGTGGGCCAGTCGCCCCGCGAGAAGTGGTCCTGCACCTGCTCCTGGACCCGCTGGGCGATGCGCTGCACCTCTTCCTGCGCCTGGGTCCGGGCCCGCTCCTGGGCCTCCTTGGCCTGACGCCGGGCCCGCTGGGCCTCGTCACGGGCGCGCCTGCTCTCGTCCTTGGCGCGGCGGGCCTGCTCCTTCCACTCCTGCTTGACCCGGCGCATCTCCTCCTTGGCGGCCCGCCAGGCCTCCTTGTCGTCGACGCCCCCGGCCACGCCCGCCTCGTCCTGCGTCCCCGATCCGGCGCCCCGGCGCGCCGCGCTGGCCGCGGCCCGCATCTCACGGCGCAGGTCTCCCGCCGCGCCGCGCACGTCGGCCCGGATCTCGGCGGCCAGCTCGGCGACCGACTCCCGGATCTCCAGCTCCAGGTCGGCCAGCTCGCCGCTGCGCTCGGCCAGCTCGGCGCGGCCGGCGTCCGTGATGGCGTACACCTTGCGTCCGCCCTCGGTGGTGTGGGTGACCAGCCCCTCGGCCTCCAGCTTGGCCAGGCGCGGGTACACCGTGCCCGCCGAAGGGGCGTAGAGGCCCTGGAAGCGCTCTTCGAGGAGCCGGATCACCTCGTAGCCGTGGCGCGGGGCCTCGTCCAGGAGCTTGAGGAGATAGAGGCGCAGTCGGCCGTGGGCGAAGACGGGGGGCATGTCAGAGCACCTTCTTGTCGGTCGTGCCGTCCGACGGGGCGGCGGTGTCGCCGTGGTCCCGGACGGAAGCGGAATTGTCCCCCGAGTCGGCCGGCGCGTCGTGCGCCGGGCCGGTGTCCCGCGGCTCCCGCTCCCACGGAGTGTCCGCCGCGGCCGGGCGCCGCAGCAGGGCGATCGAGCCGGAGACCGTGGTGGCCTTCAGCCGCCCGTTGCCCGCGCCGAGCCGCCCGGTGATCCGCTTGGCGCCCCACTGGCCGCCCACCCGGAGGTCCTCGAAGGCGCTGGAGACCGCGCCGCTGGCGGTGTTGGCCTCCACCTGGGCGTCGGCGGGCTGGGGCAGCCGGATGGCGATCTCGCCCGAGACGCTGGTCAGGCTGACGTCGGTGGGCCCGCCGGCCGGGTCCAGGTCGACGATCATCGACCCGCTCACCGAGTCCGCCCGCACGGAGGAACCCGCCTCCACCACCGTCAGGTCACCGGAGACGGAGTTGAAGCGCAGGTCTCCGGTGAGGGCCTGGGCCTCCACGTTCCCCGAGACGGTGTCCGCGCGGACCGGGCCCGCCAGGCTCACCAGGGTGGTGTCGCCGGAGACGCCCTTGACCTCGGCGTGCCCGTCGAGCCCGGAGACGACGGCCGCGGCGCTGACCGCGCCCACCTCCACGCGGGTGCCGGTCGGCACCGCCAGGGAGACCACCGCGCTGCGGTGCCAGCCCTTGCGGTCGAGCCACTTGAGGAAGCCCTTCCAGGGCAGGTCCTCGTAGGCCACGGTGAGCGCGCCGTCCTCGTGGGTGACGATCAGTGGTGGTCCCTCGATCTCGGAGACCTCCAGGCGGGCGGAACCCTCGTCCGTGCCCACGACGTTCACCGTTCCATTGACGATGCGTACGTGCAGCCGGCTCACGGACTCGTCGAAGGTGAGTTTCCTGGGCTCCGCGACGGACCACTCGGACATGGTGCAGACCTCCTCGACCGAACGCGCCATATCGCGTCCTCCGCCATTCACGATATATCGCGGGCACGGAAAGTCAAGACACCCGTTCTGACGATCAACGATCGGCCGAGTGGGATGAATTGCCCTACCTTGTGATCATGTCAACGGAAGAGTCCGGGGGAGAGCCCGCGGCCGGCGCCCTGCTGCTGTGCCGCGCCGAGCCGGACTCCGTCGCCGCCGTCGCCCCGCTGCTCGGCGAGCGCATGCCCCTGGCCGGAGCGGGCGGGGAGTGGAGCGTGCTGGTCCCCGAGGGTGGGCCCTGGCGGCACGGCGGCGAACCGGTCGACCGCGTGGTGACCGGCTGGGCCGCGGCGCTCGCCGTCGGCGCCCCCTGGCCCGTACTCGCCCTGTGGTGGGACGCCGACCGGGCCGGTTACACCCTGGCGTCCGGATTCCACCGCCCGGTCGGCTACGTGTGGCTGACCGACGGCACGCCCGTCGCCGAGGACGAGGCGATGCGCACCTTCGCCGCCCGCCTCGGCCTGGACCCGGTCCTGGACCTCGAGTCCCTGGAGCGGCTGACCAAGCCCGACCCCGATGCCGACGCGCGCGCCAGGCTGGGCGGACTGCTCGCCGTCCTCACGCGCGCGGGAGTCGCCCTCCCCGAGAGCCTCGCCCCCGGCGCACCGGCCGGCCGTCTCGGCGCGGCCGCCGGCGCCCTGCCCGACGCCCGCCGGACCGCGACCGCCGCGCGCCGCCCGACCGCCGACGAGAGCCGCCTCGCCCCCTGGATGCCATGGATCGGCGGCCCCGGCGCCCGGGTCCTCGCGCTCGCCCAGATGGCGGCCGGTCTGCCCCTCACCGCCTGGGGAGTGCGGCACCGCAGCGGCGGCTGGACCACGGCGGGGCTGCTGCTGACCGCCCACGGGGCGCTGGGGGCGGCGTACGCGTTGTCGCGGCGGGCCTGACGCCGACGACCGGCGTCCTGTCCGTACGACCGGTGACCAGTCACCGGTACTGACGAGTCCTGCCGGTACTACCGGGACTACACGTCCTCACTACCGGGACTACTCGTCCTCGTCCTCGTCGTCCAGCCGTGCCAGCCACGTCGCCAGGCGCTCGACCGGTACCTCGAAGTCCGGGTTCAGGTCGACGAAGGTCCGCAGCTGTTCGGCCAGCCACTCGAAGGTGACCTCCTCCTCGCCGCGCCGCTTCTCCAGTTCCTCGATGCCTCGGTCGGTGAAGTACAACTCATGCTCCTGATGCGGGTGCGGCGTGCCCACGAGCGTGCCCACGGGCGTGCCCACGGCGTGTCTTTCCAGCGTAGACCGTGCGGCCGGGCCCGCCCTCCCGGTGTGGCGGCGGGGGTCGCGTGGGGCCGGACTGGGTATTAGCCTCGAGGTCAAGTGGCCGGTTTCCGCGCGCGGTTAGGGGAGCGGCGGACTCGACGGGGGAGCGAGATGAGCCGCATCCAGGACGTGGAACTGCCGGACGGCAC
The DNA here is from genome assembly GCF_042263835.1 of Streptomyces sp. NPDC056128. Taxonomy (NCBI): domain Bacteria; kingdom Bacillati; phylum Actinomycetota; class Actinomycetes; order Kitasatosporales; family Streptomycetaceae; genus Streptomyces; species Streptomyces sp. NPDC056128. The sequence goes on from NZ_JBHJVQ010000016.1 coordinate 67,423, forward strand.
GGTGATCACCGCCCGCATCAGCGAGGCGGACGGGTACGACGACCAGGAGGACGTCGGCTTCGCGGAGAAGGCCGTCGCCAAGGTCGAGCACCTCCAGGAGCTGATCACCGGGGTCGGCTCCTCGGTGCTGAACGCGGCCCGCGAGGCCGGACCCAGCGAGGCCGCCATCACCTTCGGCGTGGAGCTGACCGCCAAGGAGGGGGTGGCCGTCGCGGTGCTCGCCCGGGGCGAGGCCAAGGTGTCGCTGGAGGTCACGCTGACCTGGCAGTTCGACCGGGCATGAGCGAGGGGAACGACCGCCTCTACGAACTCGCCCGCGCCGCCACCGTCCACCTGCTGCCCGCACGGGGCGCCGACACGCCCCTGTGGGGGAGCGGCTTCTTCGTCGCGCCCGGATGGGTGCTCACCGCCGCCCACGTGCTGCGCCCGCACCTGGCGAAGGACACCGGCACCGTCTTCCGGGTGCGCGGCGACGGTGTCGACGCCGAGGCCCGGCTGGAGCAGTGGCTGCTCACCGACCCCCGCCGCACCCCCGTACCGCTGGAGGAGGACCTGGCCCTGGTGCGGCTGGCGGGGGAGCCCGACGAGCAGCACCACGAGTGCGTGTGGCTCGGCGACCGCGCGGTGCGCCACTCCGGCGTCCTCAAGGTGTGCGGCTACTACCCCGGCCCGCCCGAGACCCACTTCCGGATCGTCGACGCCGAGATCAACGGCCACGAGGACCGGCACGGACTGATCATCAAACCGGACATCGACTTCCCGTCCGGAGTCTCGGGCGGCCCGCTCCTCGACCCGGAGACCGGCGCCGTGGTCGGGCTGATCAAGTCGCGGCGCAAGCAGCAGGACGGCGGCAAGGCCGTCGCGATCTCCGCGCTGCGCCGCTTCGGGCGGACGTACCGCACCGTCATGGCCGCCCACGACCGCTGGCACGGCGGCGAGCCGCAGTCCCCGGCCGGCGACAACTGGATAGACCTCCAGGGCGGCCCGCCGGCCGGCGGCGGCGAGCACTGGACCCCCGCCGACCGCCGCGAGGCCCTGCGCCTGCTGGCCGAACTGCCCCCGCCGCCGGACGCGCCCACCGTCGAACTCCTCGCGAAGAAGGCGCGCAGCCACAACCAGTGGCCGGGCGGCACCCCCGCGCTGCTGACCTGGCGGGACGGCGCGGGACTGCTCTACGAGGGCGCCCGCCCGCTGGAGGCGCTGACGTTCCTGCGCTACCTGCGCCACGTCGAGCTGTACACCGCCTCTCGGGGCGGCGACGCCACCGCCCTCGGCCGCTGGATCGGCACGCGCCTGCGCCGGGAACCACGCCGGGACATGCACGACTTCGTCCGCGACGCGCGCCTCCCCGAGGCCCTGCACCCCGCGCCCGACGGCGGGCCGGAACGCATCGTGATCCCGTACCCCGGGCCGGGCGAGGGCGGCACCGTCGCGGTCCTGCTCGACCCGGTCATCGGCGCGCGGCCCGCCCGCTTCTTCTGGCAGATCTGGTACGACGACGGACACGGCGAGCCCGAACTCCACGAGGCCGACGGCTCCGTGCACGGTCACGACCCCGCCGCCCTCGTCCAGGCCATGCGCGGACCGCTGGGCGCGCTGCTGCGGGCCAAGGACCAGGAGGGCCGGCCGGTGCCGCTCGAAGTCGCGCTGCCGGGCGAGTACTTCGACACCGCGGTGCACCGCTGGCGCTTCGACGACATCGCCGAACTGAACGACGCCGGACACCTGGGGGCGCGCCGCAGGGTGGTCCTGCGCGCCCTCGAGCGCCGGGGAGATCCGGACAAACTCTGGTCCGAGCGCTGGCAGGCCATGGCCGCCCAGCAGGCCTTCAGCGGCTGGCGCACCGCGGCGCAGGGCGACTTCCCCGGCGTACACGGCTACCGCGACGCCGCCTTCGACCGCATCCCGGTCATGTGCCGGCCGGCCGGACGCGGCCCCGGGCGCACCGCGATGAGGCTCGCCCTGGAGAGCGGCCACGGCGTCGCCCTCTGGCACGTCGACGGCCACTCCTCGGGCGCCTGCCCCGCCTCGTGCGACACCCTGTACGCCCGGGCGGAGGAACTCCTGGGGACACTCGGCTCCCTCGCCGAACTGCCGGACCTGATACGCCACGTGCGTCAGGACGTCAGCGAGCTGCGGGCCGACCGGGCCTGGGCCGAACCGGTCGCGCTCCTGTACGACGATCCGCGCCGGCCCCTGCCCTCGGAGGAGGGCGGCACCCTGGACGCCCCGCTGTGAGGGAGGGGGTGAACTGGCCGGAAACGGTCGTTCCCGAGGGACGCCGCGGGTACATTCGCAGGGGCCCGTTGTGGGTGCGCGACGCCCTCGTCGGCCAGGCCGTGGACAACCACCGACCGTCGACGAGGAGCACCGAATGGGCGAGTGGTTCATCTACCGGGGCACCGGGCAACCGGACCCGGAGCGGATCGGGCAGTTGCCCGAACCGCCTCCGTGGCGGGCCTTCGACACCCCGGCCGTGGACTACGACGTACCGGACCTCGGCTCCTCCACCCGGCGCCGCCTCGGCGCGCGCGCCGTCCCGCTGCCCATCCAGGACCCCGGCACCCTCGAACTGGTCAACGCCGCCCTGTACCTGCGCCGCCCCCTCCTCGTCACCGGCGAACCGGGTGTCGGCAAGTCCACCCTGGCCCACTCCATCGCCTACGAACTCGGCCTCGGCCGGGTCCTGGAGTGGCCGGTCGTCAGCCGCAGCGAACTGCGCGACGGCCTCTACACGTACGACGCCATCGGCCGCCTCCAGGACGCCCAGCTCCCGGACGGCCCCCGCTCCCCGGACATCGGCCGGTACATCAAGCTCGGCCCGCTCGGCACCGCCCTGCTCGCCGCCGACCGGCCCCGGGTGCTGCTCATCGACGAGCTGGACAAGAGCGACATCGACCTGCCCAACGACCTGCTGAACGTGCTGGAGGAAGGCGCCTTCGCCATCCCCGAGCTGGAGCGGATCGCCGACCGGACCCCGGTCGTCGAGGTCCTCACCGCCGACGGCGGGCGGGTCGCGGTGACCGGCGGTCAGGTGGGGTGCCGGGCCTTCCCGTTCGTCGTCATGACCAGCAACCGCGAGCGCGAGTTCCCCGCCCCGCTGCTGCGCCGCTGCATCCCGCTCGACCTCAGGGCTCCGCGCGACGAGCGCCTCGCCGCCCTGGTGCAGGCCCATTTCGGCCAGGGGGCGTACGACGACAACCGCGACATCGTGGACCAGTTCACCCGCGCCGAGACGGACGGCGCGCTGCGCCCCACCGACCAGCTGCTCAACGCGATCTTCCTCGCCCAGTACGCCGCCCGCGACGCCGCGCACCGGCGGGAGGAGATCTCGGATCTGCTGATGCAGCCCCTGGACCGCGGGCTGCGGTAGCCGATGGCCGCCCAGGAACCCCCGCCCCCGGCCGACGGCGCGGCACCCGTGCTCGCCGCGCTGGTCTCGCGTATGCGGGACGCGGGGATCGGGCCGGGCGTCGAGGAGCTGGCGGACGCGCTGTGGCTGGCCCGCTGGCTGCCCGGCCCCGCCCGTCCGCAGGCGCCCGGCGCCCCCGGCGCGGACCGCCCCGCCGGTGACCCGCCCGGCGGACCGGGCACCGCGGCCCCGCCACGGGCCCCCGTGCCGCCCGCCGCGCACGGCGAGACCACGCCGCCCGACAGTGCCTGGCTGTTCGCCCCCGGCGCCGGGGACGGCGCCGGCACCGGCGAGGGCGGCACCGGCGGCGCCCTGGCCCCCATACGGGTCCCGGCCGCGCCCGCCCTGCCCGAACCCCTCGCCCTCCAGCGCGGCCTGCGGCCCCTCCAGCGCTACCGCGCCCCCGTCCGCCCGGTCCCGCGCACCCTGGACGAACGGGCCACCGCCGAACGGGCCGCCGAGTCCGGACTCGTCCTGCCCGTCCTGCGCACCGACCGGCGCCGGGAAGCCCGGCTGCTGCTCCTGATGGACGTCTCGACCTCCACCGTCGTCTGGCAGCAGGCCCTCGACGAACTGCGCCAGGTGTGCGCCCGCGCCGGCGCGTTCCGCGAGCTGGCCGTGCAGTACCTGCACGAAGGACCGGGCGGCCTGCCCGGCTGCTCCTCCCGGCCGGGGACCGGCGGCCCGCTGCACGCGCCCGAGCAGCTCAGCGACCCGACGGGACGCCGCGTGACCCTGGTGCTCAGCGACTGCGCCGGACCCATGTGGCGCAGCGGCCGCATGCAGCGCCTGCTGCACCGCTGGGCGGCGACCGCGCCCGTCGCCGTCGTCCAGCCGCTGCCGCAGCGGATGTGGGTCCGCACCCACCTCCCGGCCCGCCGCGGACTGCTGCACCGGCGCGAGGGCCCGGCCGGGGCGCTGGAGTTCCTCCCCGACCGGGGCGGACCCGAGCGGGGTGCCCTGCCGGTGCCCGTACTGGCGCTGCGCCGGCCGTCGGTGGAGGGCTGGGCGCGGCTGGTGTCCGGCGCCACCGGGCAGTCCCTGGCCGCCGCCGCGGGCTGGGTGCGCGCCGACCACTCCGCCTCCGCCGCTCCGGTGCGCGCCGCCGAGGAGCTGGGCGGCGCGGACCGGGTCCGGGCGTTCTGGCGCCCCGCCTCCCCGGAGGCCCGCCGCCTCGCCGTGTACCTGTCCGCGGTGCCGCTCTACCTGCCGGTGATGCAGCTGGTCCAGCACGCGATGCTCGCCGGGAGCGGCCCCGACGTGCTCTCCGAGGTGCTGCTCGGCGGGCTGCTGCGCCGCCGCCCGGACGCCGACGATCCCAAGGCCGTGCGGTACGCCTTCCTGCCGGACGTCGCCACCGAGCTGCGGACGCGGCTGACGGTCGAGGACGTGGAGCTGCTGTTCAAGCACTGCTCCGAGTACGTGGAGCGCCGCTTCGGCCGCAGCGTGCGCAACTTCCCGGCCCTGGCCGGGGCGTACCTGCGCGGCACCGTCACCCCCGGGGAGGGGCTGGCGCCCGTCACCGGCCCCGGCCCGGACGAGCCCGCCGGGCTGCGCGCCTTCGCCGAGGTCTCGGCGGAGGTGCTGCGGGACCTCGGGGCGCGGATGCCGCGACCGGCCGCGGGCCCCGAACTGAGCGTGCCGGAACTGCTGGAGCGGGGGCGAGAGGCGCAGGCCCGCTTCGAGGCGGAGGGGCTGACCCGCGCCCTGGACGACGCGGTCGGCCATCTGCGCCGGGCACTCGCCGCCGCGGGCCCGGGGGAGCGGCGCGTGGAGGCCGCGGAGGAACTGGCGCTGTCGCTGCTGCGCCGGTGGCAGGCGGGCGCGGACGGTGAGGACCTGCGGGAGGCCTGGGAGGCGCTGGCGGAGCTGCCGGGGCTCACGGGGCGCGGGAGGTTCCTGCGGGGCACGGTCGTCCGGGACCAGGCCGTCGCGTTGCGGGAGGAGGGCATCGGGTTCCCGGGGATCGGCGACGACCTGCGGGACTGGGCCGTCGACGTGGCGCGGGGCGGCCAGGACCCGGTGGAGTTCGCCCGGGCGGTGTTGTTACTTCTCGCCGACCGGGACTTCCAGGCCGTGCTGGACACGCCCGGCGAGGACGAGGACCGGCTCCACGCGAGCGCCCGGGCGTTGATGGACCTGCGCCGCCTCATCGCGCTGGCGGGTGCGGCTCGGCATGGGCCGGACGGCCCCTATCCGGACGGCGGCGGACCGGAGGAGTGGTACCGCGCACACCTGTACCGAGCCCTCGACGCGGCCACCACGGCGGTCAACCTGTCCGCCTCCCACGCCACCCGCGTGGAGCGGGGCCGCCTCTGGCTCGATCTGGCGCGCCAGTTCGCCGGCCAGGGGCAGCTTCCCGCCTCGGTCGTCCAGCTGGACCTCGCGCGGGCCGCGGCCGCCTCGGCCATCGATGACCTCTATGACGGGGTGGCCCACCAGAACCCCAAGGCCGCGCACGGCGGAGAGGACTTCCTCCAGGGCGCCGAGCGCTGCCGGGCCTGGCTGGACCTGGCGTCCGCGATGGGCCTCTCCTGGATCACGAGTGAAGACCGCGGCGGCCACCGTCTGCTGATCCACGCGCTGGAGAGGGCCACCGAGGCCGCCGGGCACGACACGGACTTGCGGTTCGAATGCCACACCCGCACCGCCCGCGCCCACTGGGACGGCTACGAACGCACCGGCGACCCCGCCCTGCTGGACCGGGCCGTGGACGCCTGGGACACGGCCGTACGTCTGCTGCCCGAGGACGACCCCCGGCTGCCCGCGGTGCTGACCGACCACGGCACCGCGCTGCACCGGCGCGGCGAGCACCACGACGCACCCCAGGACGCCCACCGGGCCGTCGACGCCCTGCGCCGGGCCGTCGACGAGACCTTCCCCGACGACCCCGAACTGCCCTCGCGCCGCCACCTGCTGGCCGCCGCCCACGTCGGGCGCTACCGGCACGCGCACGTGCTGTCCGACCTGTACGAGGCCGACTGGCTGCTGGGCGAGGCGGTCCGCGGTTCCGAGGAGCCGCGTTTCCTGGCGCTGTGCCTGATCCTGCGCGGCACCGTCGCCGAGTACCTGCACGACCGGCTGGGCACCGCCGACCACCTGGACAAGGCCGTGGAGCACTTCACCCGCGGCGTCGGGCACGCCCGGGAGGCGGACGCGGACGGCCTGACCGCTCTGGCCCTGCGCGGCCGGGCCGGCGCCCGGGAACGCCTCGGCCGCACCCGCCCCGCCCTCGCCGACTACCGCGAGGCCCTCCGTCTGACCACGGACGTCACCCTCGCGGGGCGGCTGCGCACCGACATCCTCCGCCTCACCTCCGGAACGGCCGACGCGTGAGTGACCCCACCGACGAGACGGAGATACCCCTGCCCGTCCTCCACCGCCCCGCCCGCACCGACCATCCGGTGCTCGCCGCGGTCCTCGCCGAACTCCGCGTCCGGGACGGGGAGACCACCGTCGTCGCCCACTACGAGGACGCGCCGTGACGGCCCGGCCCCGGCCGCCCGCCCACCCCGTCTGGCCGCACACCGGGCTCGACGCCGCGGACCACGTCCCCACACCCCTGCGGCAGTTCGTGCTCAAGGTGCACGGCCGCTGCAACCTCGACTGCACCTACTGCTACCTCTACCGCGGCCAGGACAGCGGCTGGCGGGACCGCCCGGCCCGTACCGACGCCCGCACCATGGACCGGGCCGCCGCCCGCATCGCCGAGCACGTCCGCGCCCACGGCCTCGACCACGTCCGCGTCGAACTGCACGGCGGCGAACCCCTGCTCACCGGCCCCGCCCCCGTCCTGGCCTACGCCCGCGCCGTCCGCCTCGCCGTCCCCGAGGGCTGCCGGGTCACCGCCACCGTGCAGACCAACGGCACCCGCCTCACCGAGCGCGCCCTGGAACAGCTCACCGAGGACGGCATCCGGGTCGGCCTCAGCCTCGACGGCGGCCGCGCCGCCCACAACGGGCGCCGGGTCGACCACGCGGGCCGGCCGGCCTGGCCCGCCGCGCTCGCCACCGCCCGCCGCCTCGCCGCGCACCCGGACGCGTACGCCGGGATCCTGTGCACCGTCGACCTGGCCGCCGACCCGCTCGACGTCTACCACTCGCTGCTCGAACTCGCCCCGCCCCGCCTCGACCTCCTCCTCCCGCACGCCAACTGGGACCGGCCGCCGCCCGGCCTGCGCGGCGGCCGCCCCGGTAGGCACCGTCCCGCGCCCACGCCCTACGGCGACTGGCTCGCCACCGTCTTCGACGCCTGGTGGGACGGGGGCCGGCCGCGCACCCGCGTACGGCTCTTCCAGGAGATCGCCGCCCTGCTGCTCGGCTCGCCCGGCGCCGCCGAGGCCGTGGGCCTGTCGCCGGTCGCCGCCGTCGTCGTCGAGACCGACGGCACCATCGAGCAGGTGGACTCGCTCAGGTCGGCCTACCGGGGCGCCGCCGAGACCGGACTCGACGTGTTCCGGCACTCCTTCGACACGGTCCTGCGCCACCCGGGCGTCACCGCACGCCAGCTCGGCGAGCGCGCCCTCGCCGCCGACTGCCGCGGCTGCCCGGTGGTCCGGGTGTGCGGCGGCGGCAACTACGTGCACCGGTACGCGCCCGGTACCGGCTTCCGCCACCCCAGCGTGTACTGCGCCGACCTGGAGCGGCTGATCCGGCACGCCGCACACCGGCTGGAACAAACCGTCCGCACCGGCACATGAACGGGACGTCACGCCCAACTCCGCACACAACAAGCCGCTTTGACGCACAATTGACTAACCTGTGCTCAGTCGTGACCAGGTTTCAGCTGAGGGGACTGCGAGATGGTGACGGAGCTGGGACACGTCACGGTGGTCTTCGCCGGGCAGAGCGAATCCTGGGCCAAGTGGATCGACCACCAGGTCCGCGCCGCCGGCCGGACCACCACCCTGGTGCGCTGGAACCCGCTGCGCCGCCCGCCGACCGCCGACGCCCTGACCGACCTGCTGGGCGCCCCCGGCCGCATCCTGCTCGTCATCGACGACTGGTACGAGCGGCTGGGCACCGAGCGGTTCGAGGCCTGGGCCGCGGTGCTCCGCGAGGTGCTGCCCGACATCCGCGACCGCGTCGCCGCCGTGAGCGTCACGGCGCAGCCGCTGCCCGCCGAGGTCGTACCCCTCGCCCCCGTCGAACTGCGCGGCCTGCGGCCCGAGGTGGCCCGCGCCCGCGTCCTGGAATGCGCCGGCATCCCGGCCCCCGGCCTCCTCGTCGACCTGCGCCGCGGACCGCGCTTCCCGGACGACCCGCCCGAGGTGTGGCACGTCCCGCGCCGCAACCGCCGCTTCATCGGCCGCACCGAACTCCTGGAGCGGATGTACGAGGCCCTCACCGGCGCCGGACACGACGGCGCCGTCCTCGCGCTGCGCGGCCCCGGCGGCGTCGGCAAGACGCAGCTGGCCCTGGAGTACGCCCACCGGTTCGCGGGCGAGTACGACATCGTCTGGTGGATCACCGCCGCCCAGCGCGTCATGGCTCGCTCGCAGTTCGCCGACCTGGCACCCGAACTGGACCTCCGGGACGCCGGGGACCTGGCCGCCACCATCAAGGCCGTACGCCGGGAACTCGACCGCACCGCCCGCCCCTGGCTGCTCGTGCTGGACGGCGCGGGCGACCCCGAGAAGGTGCTCGACCTGCTGCCCGAGGGACGCGGACACGTCCTGGTCACCACGCACCGCACCGAGTGGGCGGCACAGGGCGAGACCCTCCAGGTCCCGGTCTTCGAACGCCGGGAGAGCATCGCCTTCGTGGCCCGGCGCACCGCCCGGCTCAGCACCGACCAGGCCGACCGGCTCGCCGACGCCGTCGAGGACACGCCGCTGCTGCTCGACCAGACGGCCGCCTGGCTCGACACGAACCCCGCCATGTCCGTGGACGAGTACGTGAGCGACATCCGCGACGGCAGCCCGGACCGCTTCGGCCACATGCCCTCCCGCGACTATCCGGAGAGCTTCCAGGTCGCCTGGGCCAAGCTCCTCAACACCCTGCGCGAGGGCGCCGAACCCGCCTGGCACCTGCTCAACCTGCTGGTCTGCTTCTCCCCCGAAGTGGTCCCGGTCCGGCTGCTGCAGACCGCCCGGCACACCGACCTGCCGCCCGAACTGGCCGAACTGGTCGCCGAGCCCAGCAGCTGGAACTCCGCCCTGCGCAAGCTCTCCGAGATCACCTCCATGCGCATCGAGTACGAGCAGGGCCCGCGCCTCGACACCCAGACCGTCGGCACCCTGCGCATGCACCGGCTCTTCCACCGCTACGTCCGGTACGTCCAGTCGCCCGAGGACGCCGAACGCCACTTCGCGGCCGCCCGCCGGCTCCTGGTCTCCGCCGACCCCCGCGACTCCTCCGCGCCGGGCAACTGGACCCGCTACGGCGCGCTCATCCCGCACCTGGAGCCCGCCGGGGCGCTGGACTCGTCCGACGAGGACGTCCGCGACCTCGTCCTGAACTGCATCGAGTACCTGCGGATGCGCGGCGAGTACGACGACGGCCGGCGGCTGAGCCGGCGGGCCGTGGAACGCTGGCGCGAGACCTCGGGCGACACCGACCGGGCCGTCCTGGTCGCCGTCCACCAGCTCGCCAACATGCAGCGCAGACTCGGCCGGTACGCGGAGGCCGAGGCGACCGGACGCGAGACGATCCGCCGGCTGCGGGCCGCGACCGGGGTCCGCCCCATCGAGCTGATCCGCGCCAAGGACGGGCTGGGCGGCACGCTCATGGCCCTCGGCCGGTACGCGGAGGCGCGTGCCCTGTTCGAGGAGGCCGCCCGGACCGCGGCCGTCGAGCTGGGCGGCGAACAGGTCCCGCGCACCCTCACCGTCCGCAGCAACCTCGCCATGGCCCTCGGCCTCCAGGGCCACTACACCGAGTCCCTCGCCCTGCACCGCCGGATCTTCGAGGCCCGGGTGGAACTGCTCGGCGGCAAGGACGCCCTCACGCTCAACTCGGCGCTGCGCACCGCCTGGATGCTGCGACTGCTCGGCAACTACCGCGAGGCGCTGGAGATCCAGGGGCACAACTCCCGCCTGCACAGCCAGGTCCTCGACCGCAACCACGGCCAGACCCTGCACGCCGAGCACAACCTCGCCCTGTGCTCCCGCCGGGTCGGCGACCTCCAGTTCGCCCACGCCATGATGCGCGGCGTGCGGCAGAAGCTGCTGCGCCGGCGCGGCGCCCTGCACCCCGAGTCGCTGCTGGTCTCCTGCGACTACGCGATGCTGCTGCGTCAGCTCGGGGAGACGGAGGAGGCCCGCGGCCTGGCCGAGGCCACCGCGACGCACTACGCGGCGCAGCTCGGGGAGGACCACCCGTACACCGTGGGGGCGCGGGACAACGTGGCCGTGATCACGCGCGACTCGGGCGAGACCCGCGCCTCCCTGGAACTCTCCCGGCAGTGCACCGCGCGGATGGAGAAGGCGGTGGGCCGGGACCATCCCTGGTCCGTCGGCTGTGCGAAGAACGAGGTGGCCGCGCTCGCCGGCGCCGGGGAGCGGGACGCCGCGGCCGCCCTGGGCCGGGACGCCTGCGCCCGGTCCGTCCGCGCCCTGGGCGAGAACCACGTCCTCACCGTCAGCCTCCGGGCCGGACTGGCGCTGGACCTGGCGGCCCTGGGGGAGCGCGAGGAGGCCGAGGCCCTGCGCCGGGACGTGGACGCCAGGCTCACCGCCCTGTTCGGCGCGGACCATCCGCACGTCCGGCAGATCCAGGAACGGCACCACCCCTACTGGGACTTCGAACCCCAGCCCATCTGACGGCCGGAGCGCGGGACGACCGCGGGACGCCGGAGGGGCCGGCCCCGTTCCCGGGACCGGCCCCTCCTGTCGCCTCCGTGTGCGATCAGGCCTCGAAGACCTCACGCACCAGCTGCTCCTGCTCGGCCTGGTGCCGCTTGGCGGAACCCACGGCCGGGGACGAGCCGTGCGGGCGCGAGATCCGGCGCAGGCGCTCGCCGTGCGGGATGTCCGCGCCGACCGCCAGGTCCAGGTGGTCGATCAGGTTGAGCGCGATGAACGGCCAGGCACCCTGGTTCGCCGGCTCCTCCTGGGCCCACAGGTACTTCTCGGCGTTCGGGTACTTGGCGATCTCCGCCTGGAGCTCGGCACCCGGCAGCGGGTACAGGCGCTCGATGCGGATGATCGCCGTGTCCGTCACCCCGCGCTTCTTCCGCTCGGCGTCGAGGTCGTAGTAGACCTTGCCGGCGGTGAAGACGACCTTCTTGACGGCGGCCGGGTCGACCGAGTCGTCGCCGATGACCGGGCGGAACTGGCCCGTCGTGAACTCCTCCGCCTTCGAGGCCGCGGCCTTCAGGCGCAGCATCGACTTCGGGGTGAAGACGACCAGCGGCTTGTGGTGCGGGTTGTGCACCTGCCACCGCAGGAGGTGGAAGTAGTTCGACGGCAGGGTCGGCATCGCGACCGTCATGTTGTTCTGCGCGCAGAGCTGGAGGAACCGCTCCGGGCGGGCCGAGGAGTGGTCCGGGCCCTGGCCCTCGTAGCCGTGCGGGAGCAGGAGCGTCACACCGCTCGTCTGGTTCCACTTCTGCTCGGCCGACGAGATGAACTCGTCCACGACCGTCTGCGCGCCGTTGACGAAGTCGCCGAACTGCGCCTCCCACATCACCAGCGCGTCGGGGCGGGCCAGCGAGTAGCCGTACTCGAAGCCCATCACCGCGTACTCGGAGAGCAGGGAGTTGTAGACGTTGTACCGGGACTGGTCCTCGGACAGGTACAGCAGCGGCGTGAACTCGTCGCCCGTCTCACGGTCGATGACGACCGCGTGGCGCTGGCCGAAGGTGCCGCGCTGCGAGTCCTGGCCGGAGAGCCGGACCGGGACGCCCTCCAGGAGCAGCGAGCCGACCGCGAGGGTCTCGCCCATGCCCCAGTCGATCGTGCCGTCCTCGACCATCGCCGCCCGGCGCTGCAGCTGCGGCAGCAGCCGCGGGTGCACGGTGACGTGGTCGGGGATGTTGACCTGGGACTCGGCGATCCGCTTGACCGTCTCGGCGGTGACCGCGGTGTTCACCGTGACCGGGAACTCGGCCTGCGGCTCCGAGGGCTCGGCGGCGGCCGGCTGGGACGCCGCCTCGCGGACCTCGGTGAAGACCTTCTCCAGCTGGCCCTGGTAGTCCTGGAGCGCCTGCTCGGCCTCTTCCAGGGTGATGTCGCCGCGACCGATGAGGGACTCGGTGTAGAGCTTGCGCACCGAGCGCTTCTTGTCGATCAGGTCGTACATCAGCGGCTGGGTGAAGGCCGGGTTGTCGGTCTCGTTGTGCCCGCGGCGGCGGTAGCAGATGAGGTCGATCACCACGTCCTTGTTGAACGCCTGGCGGAACTCGAAGGCCAGCCGCGCCACGCGGACGCAGGCCTCCGGGTCGTCGCCGTTCACGTGGAAGATCGGGGCCTCGATCATGCGGGCCACGTCGGTGGCGTACATCGAGGAGCGCGAGGACTCCGGGGCGGCGGTGAAGCCGACCTGGTTGTTGATGACGACGTGGACCGTGCCGCCGGTGCGGTAGCCGCGCAGCTGCGACATGTTCAGGGTCTCGGCCACCACGCCCTGGCCCGCGAAGGCCGCGTCGCCGTGGATCGCCACCGGAAGGACGGTGAAGTCCGTGCCGCCCTTGTTGATGATGTCCTGCTTGGCGCGCGAGACGCCCTCCAGGATCGGGTCGACCGCCTCCAGGTGCGAGGGGTTGGCGACCAGCGAGACCTTGATCTGCTCGCCGTCCAGGCCGGTGAAGGTGCCCTCGGCGCCCAGGTGGTACTTCACGTCACCGGAGCCGTGCATCGACTTCGGGTCGAGGTTGCCCTCGAACTCGCGGAAGATCTGCGCGTACGACTTGCCGACGACGTTGGCCAGCACGTTCAGCCGGCCGCGGTGGGCCATGCCGACGACGACCTCGTCCAGGCGGGACTCGGCCGCCGAGTCGATGACCGCGTCGAGCAGCGGGATGACGGACTCGCCGCCCTCCAGGGAGAAGCGCTTCTGGCCGACGTACTTCGTCTGCAGGAAGGTCTCGAAGGCCTCCGCCGCGTTCAGCCGGCGCAGGATGCGCAGCTGCTCCTCGCGCTCCGGCTTGGTGTGCGAGCGCTCGATGCGGTCCTGGATCCACTTGCGCTGCTTCGGGTCCTGGATGTGCATGAACTCGATGCCGGTGGTGCGGCAGTACGAGTCGCGCAGCACGCCGAGGATGTCGCGCAGCTTCATCAGGGACTTGCCGGCGAAGCCGCCGACCGCGAACTCGCGCTCCAGGTCCCACAGGGTGAGCCCGTGCTCGGTGATGTCCAGGTCGGGGTGCTTGCGCTGCTGGTACTCCAGCGGGTCGGTGTCGGCCATGACGTGGCCGCGGACCCGGTAGGAGTGGATCAGCTCGAAGACGCGGGCGGCCTTGGTGACGTCGTCGTCGTGGCTGGCGTCGATGTCCTTGAGCCAGCGGACCGGCTCGTAGGGGATGCGCAGCGCCTTGAAGATCTCGTCGTAGAAGCCGTTCTCGCCGAGGAGCAGGTTGGCGACCTGGCGCAGGAACTCGCCGGAGGCGGCGCCCTGGATGACCCGGTGGTCGTAGGTCGACGTGAGCGTCATGACCTTCGAGATGCCGAGCTTGTTCAGGGTGTCCTGGCTGGTGCCCTGGAACTCCGCGGGGTAGTCCATGGAGCCGACGCCCATGATGACCGACTGGCCGGGCATCAGGCGCGGCACCGAGTGGACGGTGCCGAGGCCGCCGGGGTTGGTCAGGGAGACCGTGACGCCGGAGAAGTCGTCCATCGTCAGCTTGCCGTCGCGGGCGCGGCGGACGATGTCCTCGTAGGCCTGCCAGAACTCGAAGAAGTTCAGCGTCTCGGCCTTCTTGATCGCCGCGACGACCAGCTGGCGGTCGCCGTTGGGCTTGACCAGGTCGATGGCGAGACCGAGGTTGACGTGCGCGGGCTTGACGAGGGTCGGCTTGCCGTCCTTCTCGCCGAACGAGTGGTTCATCGTCGGCATGGCCTTGATGGCCTGCACCATCGCGTAGCCGATCAGGTGCGTGAAGGAGATCTTCCCGCCCCGGGCCCGCTTGAGGTGGTTGTTGATGACGATGCGGTTGTCGAACAGCAGCTTCACCGGGACGGCGCGCACGGACGTGGCCGTGGGCAGCTCCAGCGAGGCGTTCATGTTCTTCGCGACCGCGGCGGCCGGGCCGCGCAGGGTCACCAGCTCGGGGCCCTCGGTGGCGGTGGCGGCGTCCTTCGCGGGCGCGGCGGCCTTCGCCTGCGGCTGGGCCGCGGGCTTGGCCGGCGCGGCGGCGGGCTTGGCGGCCGGAGCCGCGGGAGCCGCGGCGGCGGGCTTCGCGGGGGCGGCCGGCTGGGCGGCCGCCTTCGGCTGGGCCGGGGCGGGAGCCTGCGCCTGTGGTGCGGGGGCGGCCTGTGGCGCGCTGCCGGAGTCCGTGGCCGTGGCCGCGGGGGCGGCGGCCTGGGCCGCGGGCGCCCCGGGCTTGTAGTCGGCGAAGAAGTCCCACCAGGCTCGGTCCACGGAATTGGGGTCCTGGAGGTACTGCTGATAGATCTCGTCAACGAGCCACTCGTTGGCACCGAACGCGGCAGCGGGGTTCTTGCCCGCTTGGTCGGTGTCGGTCGAGATGCTCGAGTTACTGGGGGACTGTGGCGACACGGCGAGAACCGCCCTCTTCCGCTTCACAAGATGGTGGACAGCGGGAATCAAGGCTACGCCTTGCCGACCCCGAAGGTCAGGTCGGGCCCGTTCATCGTCGCGTAAGTCACATTGCAGACGGTGTTTCGGCGCTGGAAATGGCGGGAAACAAGCGAGGTTCTGCTGCGCGTGGGAAGGGCGGAGCGGGACCCGGCGCCGGGAAAACGCGGGCCTGTCCCTGATCACACGTGTCCGCCAGGGCGGATACTCGTGGATCTTGAAGCTCCGCTTCGAACCCTACGTCAACCCGGCGTCGACGGCAGGCCCGGAAGAGTGATGAGAATCCGGCAGCCGCGCTCGGATTCGGCCACGCCGATCCGGCCGCCGTGCAGATCCACCGCCCAGCGCGCGATCGCGAGGCCCAGACCGGTGCCGCCGTCGCTGCCGGGACCGTGCGGCCGGGACACCGAACCCCGGTTGAACCGCTCGAACACCCGGCGCCACTCCGAGCGCGGAATGCCGGGACCCTCGTCGAGAACCTCCAGCTCGAGCGATTCGGGCAGCTCCCCGCGGCGCGCCCGGACCGTCACGCGGCCGTGCGGCGGGCTGTGCTTGACCGCGTTGTCGATGAGGTTGGCGACGACCTGGTGGATGCGCTCGGGGTCGGCGTGCGCGGTCAGCTCCGGCGGGAAGACGTCGAGCGCCAGGTGCACGTCGGTACGTGTGTGGTTGCCCGAGCCGGAGGCGATGCCCGCGCGGGCCGACGCGACCATGTTGGCCTCCTTGAGCACGCCGGAGAGGTACGGCCACACCTCGAAGCGCCGCCTGCGCAGCGGTATCACGCCGTTGTCCAGGCGGGAGAGGTCCAGCAGCGTCTCCACCAGCCGGCCGAGCCGCTCGGTCTGGCCGAGCGCGGTCCGCATGGTCTCCGGATCGGCCTCGGTGACGCCGTCGACGATGTTCTCCAGCACCGCGCGCAGGCCCGCGATGGGGGTGCGCAGCTCGTGCGAGACGTTCGCGACCAGCTCCTTGCGCTGGAGGTCCTGCGCCTCCAGGTCGTCCGCCATGCGGTTGATGGTGACGGCCAGGTCGCCCAGCTCGTCGCGGCGGTTCTCGCGCACTCGGCGCGTGTAGTCGCCGTGCGAGATGGACCGGGCCACCGCGTTCATCTCGTCCAGCGGCGCGGTCAGCGAGTGCGCCACGAACTGGGTGATCAGCAGCGTGGCGATCATCGAGAAGACCGTGATGAAGCGCAGCTCCGTCTTGGTGTGCACCGCGATCACCGAGAGACCGGTGGTGATCAGCACCGACGTGACGACCAGCGCGCCCAGCTTGGTCTTGACCGAGAACGGGCGTACGCCGCCCCAGGGCTCCCCGGAGTTTCGGGGGCCGGGGCTCCTCCGTGCGGCCTCCCGCCCTCGGCTCATGGCGTCGGCGTCTCCAGCGCGTAGCCCACGCCGTGCACCGTACGGATGCGCTCGGCGCCGATCTTCCGGCGCAGCGCCTTGATGTGGCTGTCCACGGTCCGGGTGCCGGAGGCGTCCGCCCAGTCCCACACCTCGGCCAGCAGCTGCTCACGGGAGAGCACCGCGCGCGGGGTGTTCGCCAGGCAGACCAGCAGGTCGAACTCGGTGGGGGTGAGGTGGACGTCCTCGCTGCGCACGCGCACCCGGCGCTGCGCGTGGTCGATCTCCAGCTCGCCGAGGCGCAGGATGCCGCTGCGCGGCGTCGAGGCGGCCACGACGGCCCGCTCCACCCGGCGCAGCAGCACGTGCACGCGCGCGGCCAGCTCGCGCATCGAGAACGGCTTGGTCATGTAGTCGTCGGCACCCACGCCGAGCCCGACCAGCATGTCCGTCTCGTCGTCGCGCGCGGTGAGCATCATCACCGGCACCGGCCGCTGGGCCTGCACACGGCGGCAGACCTCCAGGCCGTCGAAGCCCGGCAGCATGATGTCGAGGATCAGCAGGTCCGGCTGCCATGCCTCGGCCGTGTCGACGGCGGACGGACCGTCGCCCGCCGTCTGCACCAGGAACCCCTCCGCGCGCAGGCGGGTCGCGATGGCGTCCACGATCGTCTGGTCGTCCTCGACCACCAGCACCCGGCGCTGTGCGCCCTGGGTGGCCGCGGCCGAGCCGTTGTGGGAGGTCTGTGTCTGCTCCATCGCCCGCCCCTGAGGTGTGCTTTCCGGAATCCGTGGGGTGATCCCATGACTGCGATTGACGCTTGAATGATCCGTGTCAGAGCAGCAGCGTACGGGGAGTCCCCACGGCATTGCTATCCAGGACCGACGCCGAGGTGGACGACGTCCGGAACGCCCCGGGCAACGGGGATCTCTTCGGTACGCACCTGCTGGAAACCGGCATTACGCAAGGTTTCTTCGAATTCCGGAGAGGGCTGCGCAGACCATACGGCAAGTACCCCGCCGGGCCTCAACAGCCGTGCGCAGCCCGCCAGTCCGGACGGTCCGTACAGTCCGTCGTTGCCCTCGGTGACGGTCCAGCCGGGGCCGTTGTCGATGTCCAGGCAGAGCGCGTCGTACGTGTCGGAAGTCTCATTGACGTAGGTCACCAGGTCCGTCTCGACGATCTCCGCGCGCGGATCGGCCAGCGCCCGCCCGGACAGCGCGGAGAGCGGCCCGTCGCGGTGCCAGTCGATGACGGCGGGCTCGCGTTCGACGACCGCGATCCGGCCCCAG
The DNA here is from genome assembly GCF_042263835.1 of Streptomyces sp. NPDC056128. Lineage (NCBI taxonomy): Bacteria > Bacillati > Actinomycetota > Actinomycetes > Kitasatosporales > Streptomycetaceae > Streptomyces > Streptomyces sp. NPDC056128. Next base: position 85,169 of record NZ_JBHJVQ010000016.1, read on the forward strand.
CGGGGGTCGGCCGCCGCGTGCGCGAGCGAGAAGCCGACGCCGAGTCCCCCGATGAGCAGGTGCGGCGCGGCCGGTCCGCCGGACCCGGCGAGCGCGTCGGCCGCCGCGTCGACCAGCCGCCGCTCGGAGCGCCCGTCGGAGGTGTCCATCAGGAAGCAGCCGTTCGCGATGATCTGGAGCAGCGCCCCGTGCCGGCGCAGGACGACCTCGCCGTACGGGCCCTCACGCCGGTCCAGCACCTCGGGGGCCTCGCGGAAGTCGGGGGAAGTGATGGCCATCGGCCCATCCTGGCAGGAATGCCGCGCGGGCCGGGAGCGCTTTTCCTGCACCGGCTCCGGGCGCCCCGACCGTTGATCGCTCACAGCGAACGGCCTCGGGGGAACAATCGGGGACTCCCTTTCATTGAGTCGATGTAACTCAACTTGACTGCCGAAGGGGAGATCATGGCTGCTGAGTCCGCCGCCTTCACACCGCTCACCCTGCCCGTGCTGCCGCTCGACGACGACGTGGTCCTGCCCGGCATGGTCGTCCCCCTGGACCTGAGCGACGCCGAGGTACGGGCCGCGGTGGAGGCCGCCCAGGCCGCCGCCCGGTCCGAGCCCGGCAAACCCAAGGTCCTGCTCGTCCCGCGCATCGACGGCACCCACGCCGCCACCGGCGTCCTCGGCACCGTCGAGCAGGTCGGCCGGCTGGCCGACGGCGACCCGGGCGCGCTGATCCGCGGCCGGGGCCGGGTGGCGATCGGCGCCGGCACCACCGGCCCCGGCGCCGCGCTCTGGGTCGAGGGCACCCATGTCGACGAGACCGTGCCCGACCCGCTGCCCGGCCAGGTCGCCGAGCTGGTGAAGGAGTACAAGGCGCTCGCCACCGCCTGGCTGCGCAAGCGCGCCGCCTGGCAGGTCGTCGACCGCGTCCAGGCCATCGACGACGTCTCCGCGCTGGCCGACAACTCCGGTTACTCGCCGTTCCTCACCACCGAGCAGAAGGTCGAGCTGCTGGAGACCGCCGACCCGGTCGCCCGCCTCAAGCTCGCCACCCAGCAGCTGCGCGACCACCTCGCCGAGCAGGACGTCGCCGAGACCATCGCCAAGGACGTCCAGGAGGGCGTCGACAAGCAGCAGCGGGAGTTCCTGCTGCGCCGCCAGCTCGACGCGGTGCGCAAGGAGCTGCGCGAGATCAACGGCGAGCAGGACGGTGCGGAGTCCGACGACTACCGCGCCCGTGTCGAGGCCGCCGACCTGCCCGAGAAGGTCCGCGAGGCCGCGCTCAAGGAGGTCGACAAGCTGGAGCGGTCCTCCGACCAGTCGCCCGAGGGCTCCTGGATCCGCACCTGGCTCGACACGGTCCTGGAGATGCCGTGGAGCGAGCGCACCGAGGACGCCTACGACATCCAGGGCGCCCAGGCCGTGCTCGACGCCGAGCACGCGGGCCTGGAGGACGTGAAGGAGCGCATCACCGAGTACCTCGCCGTGCGCAAGCGGCGCGGCGACCGGGGCCTCGGCGTGGTCGGCGGCCGGCGCGGCGGTGCCGTACTGGCCCTGGTGGGCCCGCCCGGCGTCGGCAAGACCTCGCTCGGCGAGTCCGTCGCCCACGCGATGGGCCGCGAGTTCGTTCGCGTCGCCCTCGGCGGGGTCCGCGACGAGGCCGAGATCCGCGGCCACCGGCGTACGTACGTCGGCGCGCTGCCCGGCCGGATCGTGCGGGCGATCAAGGAGGCGGGGTCGATGAACCCGGTCGTCCTGCTGGACGAGATCGACAAGGTCGGCTCCGACTTCCGCGGTGACCCCGCCGCGGCCCTGCTCGAAGTCCTCGACCCGGCCCAGAACCACACCTTCCGGGACCACTACCTGGAGGTCGAGCTGGACCTGTCCGACGTCGTCTTCCTCGCCACCGCCAACGTCCTGGAGGCCATCCCGGAGGCGCTGCTCGACCGCATGGAGCTGGTCCGCCTGGACGGCTACACCGAGGACGAGAAGGTCGTCATCGCCCGTGACCACCTGCTCCCGCGCCAGCTGGAGCGGGCCGGACTCGACGACGGGGAGGTCACCGTCGACGAGGGCGCGCTGCGCAAGCTCGCGGGCGAGTACACCCGTGAGGCGGGCGTGCGCACCCTGGAGCGGTCGATCGCCCGGCTGCTGCGCAAGGTGGCGGCCCAGCACGAACTGGGCGAGCGGGAGCTGCCGTTCACCGTCACCGACGCCGACCTGCGCGCCCTGATCGGCCGGCCGCACCACGTGCCCGAGTCCGCCCAGGACCCGGCCGAGCGGCGGACCTCGGTGCCCGGCGTGGCCACCGGCCTCGCGGTCACCGGCGCGGGCGGCGACGTCCTCTACGTCGAGGCGTCGCTGGCCGACCCGGAGACGGGCGCGGCGGGGCTGACCCTGACCGGTCAGCTGGGCGACGTGATGAAGGAGTCGGCGCAGATCGCGCTGAGCTTCCTGCGCAGCCACGGCGCCGAGCTGGAACTGCCGGTGGGCGACCTGAAGGACCGGGGAGCGCACATCCACTTCCCGGCGGGCGCGGTCCCCAAGGACGGCCCGAGCGCCGGCGTCACCATGACCACGGCCCTCGCCTCGCTGCTGTCCGGCCGGCTGGTCCGCACCGACGTGGCGATGACCGGCGAGGTGTCGCTGACCGGACGCGTCCTGCCGATCGGCGGGGTCAAGCAGAAGCTGCTCGCGGCGCACCGGGCGGGGGTCACCACGGTGATCATCCCCAAGCGCAACGAGCCCGACCTGGACGACGTCCCGGCGGAGGTGCTGGACAAGCTCGACGTCCACGCCGTCAGCGACGTCCGGCAGGTGCTGGAACTGGCGCTCGCCCCCGCGACCAACGGGGCGGTGCGCACGACTCCGGTCGCGGCGTGACGGACGCTGCCGGATGAGACGGAGGCCCGGACCCTGTGAGGGGGCCCGGGCCTTCGCCGTACCTGGGGTCCTACCCCCGCGGGACCACCTCGCGGGCCAGGCGGACCAGTTCGGGGATGGCCGGGTGGGCCGGGACGCCGCGCTTCCAGGCCAGCACCAGGGGCACCGGCGGCGCGTCCGTCAGGGGCCGGTACGCGATCGCGGGGTGGAGGTGCAGCCGCGGGGTGGCCGAGGTCGAGACGCCGACCGCCCGGCCCGCGGCGATCGCGGTCAGCCACTCGTCCGTGTTGGTGACCTCGATCGTCGCCGTGGGCCGCACCTCCGGCGGCCACAGGTCGAGGGTGGTGGTCCCGGCCACCGTGTTGAGGGCGATCGGCCACGCCCGGAGGTCCGCCAGCGTCAGCGTCTCCCGTCCGGCCAGCTCGCTGTCCGCGGGGACCACCGCCACCCGCTCCTCCCGCTTCAGCAGCTCCGTGACCAGTCCCGGCGCGTCCAGCGCCCCGCGCAGCAGCGCCACGTCGACCTCGCCGCGGGTCAGCCCTGCCGTGCGGTCGTCGATCCGGCGCAGCTCCAGCGGTACGTCCGGGTGCTCCTCGTCCCAGCGGCGCAGCAGCGGGACGGTGTGGTCGCCGAGCGCCGCCCAGGGGTGGCCGAGGCGCAGCGGCAGCGCGCCCAGCGAGCGCGGGTCGAACACCGCGTCCACGGCGGCCAGCGCGGCCGCCGCCCGGTCCCGGAAGCCGCGGCCGGCGGCCGTCAGCTCCAGGTGGTGCGTGGAACGGTCCACGAGGCGCGTGCCGAGGTGGGTCTCCAACTGGCGCAGGGTGCGGGACAGCGCGGGCTGACCGGTGTGCAGGCGCGCGGCGGCGCGCGTGATCGTGCCCTCCTCGGCGATCGCGAGGAAGGCCCGCAGGTGGCGCAGCTCCATGGTCATGCCTCATGAGCATAACCGCGGACCAACAGGCATTTCACGGGCCGCGCCCGGATTCCTAGCGTGGGGGCCATGGCAGAGACGACCCCCGCGGCCCTCGCCGCGCAGCCCGCGGTCACACCCACCTCCCGCACCGCCGTCGCCCCGCCCGGCGCGGGCAGCCTGACCGGCATCGCGATGGTGCTGGCCGGCACGGTCTCCGTGCAGTTCGGTTCGGCCGTGGCCGCCCTGCTGTTTCCGCAGGCCGGTGCCTTCGGCGTGGTGGCGCTGCGGGTGACGCTCGCCGCGCTGCTGCTGATGGCGGTCTGCCGTCCCCGCCTGCGTGGCCACAGCCGCTCCGACTGGGCCGTCGTCACCGCGTTCGGGGTGGCCCTGGGCGGCATGAACCTCCTCTTCTACCAGGCGATCGAACGGATCCCGCTCGGCCCGGCCGTCACCCTCGAAGTACTCGGCCCGCTCGCCCTGAGCGTGTTCGGCGCCCGTCGCGCACTGAGCCTGGTCTGGGCCGCGCTGGCCCTCGCCGGGGTCGCCCTCCTCGGGCACGAGGGCTTCGCCGAACTGAGCCCGGCGGGCGTCGCCCTGGCCCTGGGCGCGGGTGCGATGTGGGCGGCGTACATCGTCTTCAACGCGCGGGCCGGCGCCCGTTTCGCCCGCCTCGACGGGCTGGCCCTGGCGATGACCGTGGCCGCGCTGCTGAGCCTCCCGCTGGGGATCGGGTCGGCGGGTACGGCGCTGCTCCAGCCGTCGGTGCTCGGCCTCGGCGCGGCCGTGGCCCTGCTCTCCTCCGGACTGCCCTACACCCTGGAACTCCTGGCCCTGCGGCGGCTCCCGGCACCCACCTTCGCGGTCCTGATGAGCCTGGCCCCGGCGATCGCGGCGCTGGCCGGCTTCCTCGTCCTGGACCAGGGCCTCTCCCTGCCGCAGTGCCTGGCCGTCGCGCTGGTGGTGGCGGCGAGCGTCGGCGCGGTGCGGACGGGGAGGCGCGGAGCGGGGGACGGCGACCGGGGCCGGTGACGCGGGCCGGCGCCGGTCGCCCCACCCCGGGCGGCCGGCGCCGACGCCGGGTCAGCCGTTGGCGAGCGCCCGCACGCGGTCGAGCGCGCCGTTGAACCTGTTGTGGTCGCCGACCGTCGGACCGGACGACGTGTACTGCCACATCGTGTAGTAGCCCCAGCCGGCCGGCAGCGTGCCCACCGACGCGGCGTACCGGGCGATCCACAGCGGGTTGTTCGCGGCGAAGCCGCCGTAGTTGCCGGTGCACTGGGTCCACCAGCTGGTGGCCGTGTAGATCACGGCGTCACGGCCGGTGCGGGCCTTGTACGTGTTCAGGAAGTCGCGGATCCAGGAGACCATCTGGCTCTGCGTCTTGCCGTAGCAGGCGGCGCCGTACGGGTTCCACTCGATGTCGAGCGCCCCCGGCAGCGTCCTGCCGTCCCTGGACCAGCCGCCGCCGTGGTCGACGAAGTAGTTCGCCTGGGCGGCGCCGCTCGCGCTGTCCGGGGTGGCGAAGTGGTAGGCGCCGCGGATCATCCCGACGTTGTACGAGCCGTTGTACTGCTGGGCGAAGTACGGGTTGGTGTAGTACGTCCCCTCGGTGGCCTTGACGTAGGCCCACTTGACCCGCTGTTCCACAGGGTCGACCAGGCGACGTTGCCCTGGTGGCTGGAGACGTCGACGCCCTCCGTCTGGGCGGCGTCGCCCGGGACCGGGGTGCCGTGGCTCCCGTCGTGTTCGAGGACGCCCATGCCCATGTGGGCCGAGCCGCGCGGCGGGGTGTCGGCGGCCGACGCCGCCTGCGCGGGGAGGACGGAGACCAGGGAGAGGGCGGCGAGCATGATCCCGGTGACGGCGAGACGCCGGCCGCGGGCCGATCCGGATCTGTGCACGAGCATGACGTGCCTCCGATGGCTCGGTGGTGGTGCTCGGTGGGGGATGCGCGAGTGGGGAGGAGAACCCGTGCATGGCGTGGGCATGCCATTCGGGGGTCCGGTGAAGACGCTACGCACGTAGAACAGGAGGTGGGAAGGGGGACCGGAAGCTGCCGTTGGTCTAAGCCTGCGAAATACTTGCCAAGCTGCGGCGATGGCGGGCCGTGGCGGAAACTTTCAGGACCGGGAAAACCGGAAAAGAACCGAGGCAGGGGCTGACGTGCACGAAAGCGGGAACGGCGACGGTCGCGGAGTCGAATCCGAGCTTGCCGGCAGTGGTGTGAACCAGCCGGAGTTCCTTGCGCTGGAGCGGGAGTTGACGGTGCTGCTGCGGCGCGCCCGGGCCAACCAGGGCGAGATGGCCCGGGAGGTCCACCCCGACCTGGAGTCGTCCGCGTACGGCCTCCTCGTGCGGCTCGGCGAGTGCGGCGGGCAGCGGGCCACCGACCTCGCCGCCTACATCGGCGTCGGCAAGGCCACCATGTCCCGGCAACTGCGCGCCCTGGAGGAACTCGGCCTCGTCGCCCGCGAACCCGACCCCGCCGACGGCCGCGCCTGGCTCGTCACCCTGACCCCGGAGGGCCAGGACCGCGTCGGCCGGGTACGCGAGGCCCGCCGCGCCCGCTACGCCGGCCGGCTCGCCGACTGGGACCCGCGCGAGGTCTCGGAACTGGCCCGCCTGCTGCACGAACTGAACCGCGGGATGGAGAAGTAGCCCCGGCCCCCGCGCGTCACAGCTCCGCGTACACCACCGTCGCGTCGTCGTGGGTCTTGCTGCGGCCGAGGTGCGCGCGGGCGCCCGCCGCGTCCGTCCGCTCCAGCTCCCGTACGCGATCCACCAGGGCCTGCGCGCCCCGTTTGCGCAGCAGCGTGAGGCAGTCCGTCCAGTCGCCCTCCCGGAACTTCTCCACCCACCGCCCGGCCCCGTCCGTCAGCGCCGCCAGGGTCCGCACCTCGCCGCGCGGCAGCACCGCCGTCACCGCGCGCGCCGCCACCGCCGGATCGGCCGCGGCCGTGTAGAAACCGCCCTCCTTGTTGCGCAGGTTGGCGTCCACCATCGCGTCCGTGGCGAGCGCCGAGCGGGGGAGCCGGGCCAGCCGGTCGTCCAGGACGGCCGAGACCGCGCCGTCGGGCGCCTCCACCAGCAGGGCGGAGTCGGAGAGGACCAGGTACTCGACCTCGGCGGGGGACCAGCGGGCGAGGACCACGGTTGCCTGCGGGGTGCGCGGGTGAGAAAGGTCACAGGTTTCCGCGTGTGCCGCGGAGGTACGCGCGATGGCGCGGGACAGCGCGTCGACGAGGGGGACATCCGGCAGTGAAACGGTCAGTTCGGTCAGCGCGCCGCCGAGGTGGGCCGTGAACCAGGGCACGGAATGCAGACACCCCGTCCCGGTCCGCGGGGGCGTCACCCCGTCCAGCACGACGAGTGAGCCGCCCTGTCCCGAGGCCGGTAGTCCGACGCTCGCGAAGTCCTCGTTGGGGTGGTCGGCCAGTCCGGGTTCCGAGACGAGTTCGGTGCGCATCCGGCCAGTCTGCACGACCCCTTCACAGCGTCCGCAAAAGGCTGGCACCCTCCACGGATTCCCCCGGAACCCACGCGCCGATGCAGGTCAGGCGCCTGATTTGGGGTGGAATCACATGCCCGGACGACACGTGGCGGCACATAGTGCCACCGCCCGTCGCAGACGTCCAACCGGCGCGCCGCACACCCGTGTCGCACGCGCCGGGGGAACTTGCCCACCAACTCCCGTCCGGGGTTCACTCCTTCGGGTGGCGGGTCGGATGATGCGTGCTCACCACCCACCGGCACTGGGAGGGTCGGGAAACTGTGGGGGGCCTGCCCCGCTCACGCGGTCTCCCCGCCCGACGCGCTGCCGGCGGCCGGGGCACGGCCCGGAGCTCGGCGGAGGATGCCTGCGCCGACCGGCCAGTTGACGGAGCGCCACCCGGGCCCACGGGTACACGAGTGAGGAATGCGAGCACCGGTGCAGAAGACGCGGCCTCGTCGCACAGACAAGCAGACGGCCCCCGCGGGGAGCGCGGAGCGCACCCCCGGCACCTCCACCCCGGCACCGCCGGAGACCCCCGTCGGCAAGGGTCGTCCCACCCACGTACGCAACCGCCTCATCGTCGCCGTGGCGGTCGTGGCCGCCGCCGTCGCCGCGGCCGGTGCCCCCTCGGTCGTCAACGCCTCCGGGCAACTGCACGACTCCCAGGAACTGGTGACGCTCGCCGAACGCACCCAGGGCGCGCTCAGCCTCGCCCACTCCCTCGCCGACGAGCGCGACGAGGTCACCCCCTACATCGCGGCCGGCCGGCCCGAGGACAAGGCGCCCTCCGAGCAGCGCAGCGCCCGCGTGGACCGGCAGGTCGAGGAGTTGCGCGCCGACACCGACACGCCCTCCGCCCTGCGCGAGGACCTGGACGCCATCGCCGCCCTGCGCCGGGCCGCCCTCACCGGCAAGAGCACCGCCCTCGAATCCCACCAGGCGTACTCCGAGGCCATCACCGAACTCCACGCCCTGGCCGAGAAGCTGGCCGAGGGGATGCCGCCCCGCGCGGGCGCCGGCGCCTACGCGCTGGCCGAACTGGACACCGCCGTCCAGCAGGCCGCCGCCACCCGGGGCCTGCTGCTCGCGGCGCTCGCCGTGCCCAGCACCACCCGGACCGTCATCGACCCCATCACCGGCCTGCCCACCGAGACGACCAGCTCCTCGGACGCGGACGCCAAGCAGCGCGACGCGCTCGCCGCCGCCGCCCAGCAGGCCCGGGTGCGCTCCGACGCCGCCCTCGCCGACTTCCGCGAGGGCGCCCCCAAGGAGGCGCGGAGCAGCTTCGACACCACCGTCGCCGGACCCGAGGTCAACTCCGCCGAGAAGTACCTCGCCGGACTCACCGACGAACCGACGCTCTCCGACGACGACCTCGGGACCAGCGCCAAGCGGCTGGACGCCGCGCTCTCCGCCCGCGTCGACGCGATGCGCGGCGCCGAGTCCGCCCTCTACGAGAAGCGCACCACGGCGCTGGAGCAGCTGCGCGACGACGACGTCACCGCGCTGGAGATCCGGATCGCCGCCCTCGGCGCCCTGATCCTGCTCGCCCTCGGCATCGCCACCGCCATGGCCCGCACCCTCACCCGCCCGCTGTCGGTGCTGCGCCGAGGATCGGCCCGGCTGGCCGGCGCGGAGGACATGGCGGCCGAGGAGCCGGTCGCCTTCACCGGCCGCAACGACGAGTTCGCCCAGGTCGTGCGCTCCGTCAACGCCCTGCACGCGCACGCCGCGACGCTCGCCGAGCGGGTCAACACGCTGGAGTCCGACCGCAAGCACCTCGTCGGCCAGCGCCAGAAGATGGCCGACGCCCGCGAGGAACTGCGCGCCGAACTCGCCGAGTCGGCCGCCCGCCTCGACGTGGTGCGCAAGAGCATCGGCGGCACCTTCGTCAACCTCGCGCTGCGCACCCTCGGCCTGGTCGAGCGGCAACTCGCCGTCATCGAGAGCCTGGAGGAGCGCGAGCAGGACCCGGACCGCCTGTCCACCCTGTTCAAGCTCGACCACTTCGCCACGGTCATGCGCCGGCACAGCGAGAACCTCCTCGTGCTGGCCGGCACCGAACACGTCCAGCACAGCGCCTCACCGGTGCCGCTGGTCGACGTGGTCCGGGCCGCGGTGAGCGAGATCGAGCGGTACGAGCGGGTCCGTATCGCCGCGCTGCCGCCGCACGCGCACGTCGCCGGGTTCGCCGCCGACGACCTCTCCCACCTGCTCGCCGAACTCATGGAGAACGCCACCTCGTTCTCGCCGCCGGACCTGCCCGTCGAGGTCTCCGGCTGGCTGCTGGAGAACGGCGAGGTGATGCTCTCCGTCCAGGACGAGGGCATCGGCATGGCCACCGACCGCCTCCAGCGGCTCAACGCCCGCCTCACCGACTTCGACCCGCAGGCGCCGTACGACCAGGAGGGCGAGGACGGTCTCGGGCTCGGCCTCTACGTGGTCGCCCGGCTCGCCCACCGGCACGGGGCGCGCGTGCGGCTGCGGGAGCAGAAGCAGGGCGGGGTCGCGGCCGTCCTCGTACTGCCCGCTCCGCTGCTCGCACCGGCCCCGCCGGCGGCACTGGCCCCGACCGTGCCGGTGTCCGACGGCACGGGTTCCTTCTCCCTGCCCGGCGCCGACGCGGAGGCCAACTCCAACGTCCTGCACGGGCGCGCGACGAAGGGTGCGCACAGCGCGGACCCGCTGGTGGCTTCGGCGGAGGAGGCGGTACGGCGCGCGGAGGCGGACGCTCCCGCCGCACCGGCCACCCCGGACGCACCGGAGCCGGAGCCGGAACCGGAGGGCGCACCGGTCGCGGAGAGCGCCGCAACGGACACCGACGCGCCCGGCACCCGGGACGAGACCGCCGCCCCCGGCCGGGACCTCCCCGACGACACCACGATGGCGCTCCTGCTCCCGGCCCAGGCCGGACCACCGGACCTGGAGCCCGCCGCGGCCCCGGAGCCCGCTCCCGACCCGGAGCCCGCTCCCGGCCCGTACGCCGTCGGCCCCGACGCCCACGACCGCGCGCCGGACGAGGCCGAACCCGTCACCGACAAGGGCCTGCCCAAGCGGACCCCGAAGCTCAGCACACCCGCGGCGGCACCGCGGCCGCGCACCTCGGGCTCCGTCGACGCCGAGGCGCTCCGCCGCCGTCTGGGAGGATTCCGCCAGGGGGCGGAAGCCGGACGACGCGACGTCGAGGCGGAGATCGCCGCGGCGGACACAACCGAAGAAGCCACGGGGGGCACCGTCGAGGAGGCAAGCAGTTGACCGCGCCCAGTACCTTCGGTCTGAGCAGTGAAGCCCGCAATCTCCACTGGCTGCTGACCAACCTCGTCGAGGAGGTGCCCGGCATCCAATCGGTCGCGGTGGTCTCCTCCGACGGCCTCCTGCTCCTCTCCTCCGACCCCGGTCGCAACGAGGAGGCCCGGCAGGTCCGCGAAGCGCCCCGCACCGGTCCGCGCGGCTCGGCGGCCGACCTCGCCACCGTCGTCTCCGGCGTGGGCAGCCTGACCATCGGCGCCGCCCGGCTGATGGACTTCGGCCCGGTGAAGCACACGATGGTCGCGATGGACGAGGGCAGCCTGTTCGTGATGTCGATCAGCGACGGCTCGCTGCTCGGCGTGCACGGCTCCGCGGACTGCGACATGAGCGTCGTCGCGTACCACATGGCGCTCTTCGTCGGCCGCGCCGGCCACGTCCTGACGCCCGAACTCCGCAGCGAGCTGCGGAAGTCCCTGGAGTCCGAGTCGACGGGGAGCCCCCGATGAGCAGCAGTCCCGGGAACAGCCGGGGGAACCTCCCCGTACGCGGCGCCGACCGCAAACCCGCCCGCGTACGCCCCTACTCGCTCACCGGCGGACGGACCCGTTTCGGCCACGTCCTGCTGGTCGAGACGTTCGTCGGCGCCACGGCCGGCACCGCCGCGCTCGAAGCCGCCGAGGAGCGCAAGGAACTGACGAACGGCGGCCTGACCTCCCGCGTGATGCCGGAGATGCGGGCCATCGTCGAACTGTGCCGCCGTATGCGTACGGTGGCCGAGATCGCCGCGCTGCTGAAGATGCCGCTCGGCGTGGTCCGCGTGCTCCTCAGCGACCTCGCGGACCAGGGAAAGATCCGTGTGTACGGCACCGGGACCGGCCACGGCACGGGCCGCCCGGACCGCGCTCTGCTCGAAAGGGTGCTCAGTGGACTCCGTCGTCTCTGACGCCGCCGCCTCCGGCGTCTCCCCGCTCGTCGACCCCGACGAGCCCGCACAGCCCTGGCAGACGGACCCGACCCGCGCGCCCATAGCCACGAAGATCGTGGTGGCGGGCGGTTTCGGCGTCGGCAAGACCACGCTGGTCACCGCCGTCTCGGAGATCACGCCCCTGCAGACCGAGGCGCTGATGACCGAGGCGAGCGAGGAGACCGACGACCTCACCGCCACCCCGGGCAAGCTCACCACCACCGTGGCCATGGACTTCGGCCGCATCACGCTCGACGACGACCTGGTGCTCTACCTGTTCGGCACGCCGGGCCAGCAGCGGTTCTGGTTCATGTGGGACGACCTGGTGCGCGGCGCGATCGGCGCCGTCGTGCTGGCCGACACCCGGCGCCTGAAGGACTGCTTCCCGGCCCTGGACTACTTCGAGAGCTGCGGACTGCCGTACGTCGTCGCCGTGAACCACTTCGACGGCAGCGAGCTGTTCGGGGCGGAGGACGTGCGGGAGGCGCTGACGATCCCCGCGCACATACCTGTAATGATCATGGATGCGCGCCGTCGGATCTCGGCCATCGAGACCCTCTTGTCCCTCGTGGGCCACGCGCTCGACGAAACCCCCGAGTAGGAGACGGAAACCGCATGCGGAAGATACTCGTCGTCGGAGCCGGCCAGTCCGGTCTCCAGCTCGCCCTCGGCCTCCAGTCGCACGGCTACGAGGTCACCCTGATGTCCAACCGGACCGCGGACGAGATCCGCACCGGCCGGGTCATGTCGACGCAGTGCATGTTCCACACGGCACTCCAGCACGAGCGCGACCTCCAGCTGAACTTCTGGGAGTCCCAGGCCCCGAAGATCGAGGGACTCGGCGTCTCGGTCGCCGCCCCCGGCTCGCACGACCCGGGCCCGACCCAGCGGGCGATCGACTGGCTGGGCCGGCTCGACGGCTTCGCGCAGTCGGTCGACCAGCGGGTGAAGATGGCCGGCTGGATGGAGACCTTCGCCCAGCGCGGCGGCCAGCTGGTCATCCACGGCGCGGCCGTCGGCGACCTGGACTACTTCTCCCGCGCCTACGACCTGGTGCTGGTCTCCGCGGGCAAGGGCGAGCTGGTCCAGATGTTCGCCCGCGACGCCTCCCGCTCCCCGTACGGCGAGCCGCAGCGCGCCCTCGCGGTGGCCTACGTGCACGGGCTGGGCCCGCGCCCGGAGCACCCGGAGACCGAGGCCGTCCGCTGCAACCTGGTCCCCGGGGTCGGCGAGCTGTTCATCATGCCGACGTTCACCACCTCCGGCCGCGCGGACATCCTGTTCTGGGAGGGCATACCCGGCGGCCCGCTGGACGCCTTCAAGGACGTCAAGGACCCGGCCGAGCACCTCTCCCTGACCCTGGAGCTCATGGAGAAGTTCGTGCCGTGGGAGTACGCGCGGGCCACCAAGGTCGAGCTGACCGACGCCGGCGGCACGCTGGCCGGCCGCTACGCCCCCACCGTCCGCAACCCGATCGGCCGGCTCCCCGGCGGCGGCCTGGTGCTCGGCGTGGCCGACGTGGTCGTCGCCAACGACCCGATCACCGGCCAGGGCTCCAACTCCGCCTCCAAGTGCGCGGCCGCCTACCTCGCCTCGATCCTGGACCAGGGTGACGGGGAGTTCGACGAGGCGTGGATGCGGCAGACCTTCGACCGCTACTGGCAGACCGCCCAGCACGTCACCAAGTGGACGAACGCCATGCTCGCGCCGCCGCCGGAGCACATCCTGAACCTCATCGGCGCCGCCGGTCAGCTCCAGCCCGCCGCCGACCGCTTCGCCAACGGCTTCAACGACCCGTCCGACTTCGAGAACTTCTTCTACGAGCCGACGAAGACCGAGGCCTACCTGGCCGAGATCTCCGGAGCGCCGGCCGGCGCGTAGGGGGCGGCGTACCCCTCGTCCGACCCGTCCGTCGCCCCCTCGGGGAGGGCCGGAGGCGCGTAGTGCCGCAGGGGCCCGGCGGCGGGGTCGGGGCGTACGGCGCCCAGGACCGGGTTGGCGGCGATCGGGGAGACCTTGACGTCGGCGCCGGGGCGGGGAGCCTGGACGACCATGCCGTCGCCGAGGTACATCGCGACGTGGGTGGCCTCGGGGAAGTACACGACGAGGTCACCCGGCCGCAGTTCGCCGAGCGGCACGCGGTCCAGCCGGGCCCACTGCTCCTGGCTGGTCCGGGGGATCGCCGTCCCGGCCCGGTCCCAGGCCACCGAGGTCAGCCCCGAGCAGTCGTACGACGCCGGGCCCTCGGCGCCCCACTCGTACGGCTTGCCGAGCTGCTCCACCGCGAAGCGCACCGCCCGGTCGCCCGCCCCCGACGGCTTGGCGTCGTCGCCGAGCGCGCCGGACGCCATGAACCGCTCCTGCGCGTCGGCGATCCCGCTCCGCTCGAACTCCGCCAGCGCGGCCAGCTCCTCGGGGGTGAGCGAGGCGAGCAGTTCCTCGACGGCGTGCAGCCGGTCGCGTACGTCGTCCCGCTCGCTCACCTGGCGTACGGCGAGGGAGCGTTGCGCGTCCAGGGCCTCGCGGGCCCGGCGGGCCAGCTCGTCGGCCTTCTTCGTGTCGCCGGTCAGGCGGCCGACCGTCTCGGCGCGTTCCCGGGCCAGCTGCCCGATCACATGCCCCTGGTCGAGCGCGTGCTGCGGATCGCGGGCCAGCAGCAGCCGCAGATAGGGGGAGAGGTTGCTGCTGTTCTGGTACTGCTGCCGGGCCAGCCGCCCGGCCGCGCCCCGGCTGTCGCTCAGCGAGTGCCGGGTCCGGGCCAGTTCGGCGTCCAGCCGCCGCACCTCGGCCCGCTGCCGGGTCAGCCGGACCTCGGTGCCGTTGTAGGTCTCGGTGGCCTTCTCCGCCTCCCGGTACAGCTCCTGAAGGTCCGTCAGCAGCTCTGACAGGGGGCGGTCGCCGCCGGTCCCGCCGGGTTCGGGCTCGGCCGCGGCGGGTCCGGGCGCCAGGGCGATCCCGGCCGCCATCGCCGCCGTACACACCAGGCGCAGAAGCCTTCCTGACACGTCATCACCTCCGGTACGGGGCGGCGGGTCCGCTCCGTACCGCGAGCCTGTGACGGGCCCGTGGGTTCCGCGCGCCGAGTGTGGGCGGTTCGGCGCAACGGGGTCACCCGTCGGCGTCGTCCGGCTTGCCGCCCGGCGTGGTGTCTGGATCGGCGCCCGGCCCGCTCTTCGCGTCCGGCTTGGACCAGGGCCACTTCCGGCCGGAGCCGAGCCTGCCCTCGGGGTCGTACGCGTACTTCCAGCGGGCGAACCCGAGTCCGCCGCGTCCGTCGCGGGGCACGCGCCGGTAGACGAGCACCGTGGGCGGCCCGCCGTCCGGGTCCGGTACGGGGATGCGGTACGTCTTCGGCGGGTGCCCGGTCATGCCGACCAGGACGGGCAGCACCCGCCCGTCCATCGGGCCGCCCTCGAAGGGGGTGTCTTCGCTCTTCACGGCACCAGTGTCAGCGATCCGCGCGGCGGTGTCAGATGTCCGCCGCCAGCGCCTCGACCAGCGCCGAGGTCTGCGGGTCGCGGCGGGCGGTGACCGTCAGCACGGCGAGGAACTGCTCCACGAGCCAGTCCCGCAGCTCGTCGAGGGGCGGCTGCTTCTCCTCGTCCAGCCAGATCAGCGAGGCCGCCTCCACCGCCGTGATCCACATCCGGACGGTCATCCGCAGCCGGGGGCCGGGCTCGGCCACGTCCAGGTGGCTCATGATGTGCTCGGCGGCGGCCCGGCGCACCCCGTCCACGATGGAGGAGGTCCGGGAGGTCTCCGCCACGCTGCCGCCGCGCAGCAGCGCGCTGAATCCGGTGTCGTGCTGGTCGACGAAGGTGAGGTAGCGGTCCAGGGCCCGGGTCAGCCGGGCCAGCAGCGGTCCCTCGCGGGGCTCGTCGAAGCAGAGCCGCAGCTCGTCGGCGGCCGACCGCAGCGCGGCCTCGTACAGCTGCTGCTTGCCGCCCGGGAAGTACCGGTACACCAGCGGCCGCGAGACCCCGGCCTGCTCGGCCACGTCGTCGAGGGAGACCTCCTCCGGGGGCCGGTGCGCGAAGAGGGCGAGCGCCGCGTCGAGCAGCTGGACGCGGCGTTCCTCGACGCTGAGCCGGCGGTAGGCGGGGGTGGGAGCCTGCGGGGTCATGAACCGCAGCGTAACCCGCACCTCCCCGCCACCCCGCACGTGAGCGGCCGGTACCGGCCCCGCTAGGCCAGCAGCCCCGACGACCTCCACAGCCGCCGGCCGACCCCCCGCAGCACCCCGATGTCGTCCAGGAAGTCGGTGAGGCGCTTCGCGCCGGTCTGCATGATCTCTCGGCGGTGGCCGCTGGCTTTGACCTGCGCCAGCGCCTCGCGCTTGTCGAGGCCCACGTTCGTGTAGACCTCCGGGTTGACGAAGGCGACGGAGAAGACGCGGGCGAACTCGCCGGAGGTGATCCGGGTGAACTCCTGCGACCACTTCGGGGCCGTCACCATCTGGCGGCGCAGCTCCTCACGGGCGTAGCGCACGTGCCGGGCCTCCTCCACGACGTGGATGCGGGTGACGCCCCGGACCAGCGGCTGGACCCGCTCGTCGGGGAAGGTCAGCCGCTGCATCCAGTCCAGGACCTCCTCGCCGAGCAGCGTGGCGGTGAAGGAGCCGGGCGTGGTGGAGATCGTCTTGAAGAGGCGGCCGAGGTGCTGGTGGGCGGGGCTCACCGGGTACCAGGGCGTCTCGCCGCGGGTGATCAGCCGGGCGAACATCTTGGAGTGCCGGCACTCGTCCTCGATCTCGGTCAGCGCGTAGCGCACGTGCGCGCTCGTCGCCGCCTTGTCGTAGATGTGCCGCACCAGCAGCTGCATGAGGATCAGCTCGAACCAGATGCCGAGAGAGGCGAGCGCGGCGGCCTCGTGCTGGGAGAGCACGATGCGCTGCTCCTCGCTCATCCGCTTCCACATCGGGGTGTCGTACAGCGACACCAGCTCCGGCGGCCAGAACCACTTGCCGTCCTCGAACGGCGCCTCCCAGTCCAGCTCCTTGTCCGGGTCGAAGGAGTGCTTGGCGGACGAGTCGAGCAGCCGTTCGGCCACCTGCTCGCGGTCCTTGAGCAGGCCGAGCGCGTCGCGCAGACCGTCGAGCGCGTCGGCTTCCGTCAGGGTCGTCATGGCTGTCCCACCTAGTCGTGTTACCCGCGGTCACTCTGACTGACTCGTCTTATGAGACTGCGTGTCAGCAAGCTCGTCAATCCCCCGCGCACGACTTGTTGACCGCGAGTAAAGAAGTGAGTGGCGCTCAGGCCGCTAGAGCGAGCAGCCCAGACCCTCCGGCACCTGGCCCGTCTCCGGCGCCGTCGCCCCCGCCGGGAAGGAGGTCCGCAGCGTGAAGGCGTACGGTGTCGGGCCGTGGGTCCGCAGGTGCAGCAGCCGGGACTCCGCCTCCGCGACCGTGGGCCGGTGCCCGGCCGGGACCCACCACAGTGCCGTGACCGCCTCAGCGAGCTTCTCGAACCACTCCCGGCGGCGCCCCAGCAGCTCGCGGTGGCGCCCCTGGTACATGAACGCGGTCAGGGCGTTCGCGTCCCGCCACACCGACATGTTGACGATGAGCCAGTCGTCGCCGAACACGGCCACGTCCGTCGCGTTGCCCGAGTCGCTCTGCAGCCGCCACACGAACCCGTCCGCCGCGTCGGCGGTGGCGTTCACCGGCTCGAGGGCGTCGACGAAGTCCTTCAACTGCGGGGAGTCCAGGGGAGCCTTGAGACGCGAGATGTTGACCTGGGCGAGTTCGTACCTGGTGTCGGTCATGGACCGGACGATAAGTCGGTGCCCGGTCGTGCGGTACCCCGCGTCTCACCCGGTGAGCACCGCCTCCATCACCGACCGGGCGATCGGTGCCGCCAGTCCGCCCCCGCTGATGCGCTCACGATCCGCCGCGGTGCCCTCGACCACCACGGCGACCGCGACCTTCGGCTCCACGTCGCCGTCGCGCTGGGCCCAGGAGACGAACCAGGCGTACGGCGTCCCCGAGTTGCCGACGCCGTGCTGGGCCGTGCCGGTCTTGCCGCCGACGGTGGCCCCGCGGATCGCGGCGTTCGCCCCGGTGCCGCTCTCCACCACGCCGGTCATCAGCTCCTTGAGCCGCGCCGCCGTCGACGGCCGCATCACCTCGCGCGAGGGCCGGGACCCGGCCGTCGCCACCAGGCTGCCGCCCGCCCGCAGGGTCCGCTCCACCAGGTACGGCGAGCGCACCTGACCGCCGCCCGCCACGGCCGCCGCCACCATCGCCATCTGGAGCGGGGTGGCCCGGGTGTTGTACTGCCCGATCGACGCCAGCCCGAGCTGCGCCCGGTCCACCGAGGTGTCGAAGGTGGAGCGCGAGACGGCGAACGGGATCCGCACCGCGTCGTCGTTGAAGCCGAACGCCTCCGCCATGGCGGTCATGTCCGTCACCCCCACGTCCACGCCGAGCTTGGCGAACACCGTGTTGCAGGACCACTCGAACGCCTCCCGCAGCGAGGCGTTCCGGCAGCCGTCGGCCTCGTTGGTCAGCCGGGTGCGGGTGCCGGGAAGGGTGTACGGGTCGGGGGAGCGGGTCGGCTCGTCCAGGTCCCGGATCACGCCCGCGTCCAGCGCCGCCGCCGCGGTGACCACCTTGAAGGTCGAACCGGGCGGATAGGTCCGGCGCACCGCCCGGTTGAGCATCGGCTTGTCCGGGTCGCCGTTCAGCCGGTCCCAGGTCCGGTTGGCGGCCGCGCTGTTGCCGGACAGCAGCTGGGGGTCGTAGGAGGGGGTGGAGACCAGCGCCAGGATGCGGCCCGTGGCCGGTTCGATCGCGGCCACCGCGCCCGTGCGCCGGCCGAGGCCCTCGAACGCCGCCCGCTGCGCGGCCCCGTCGATCGTCGTCACGACGTCGCCGCCCGGGTTGTGCGCGCCCGTGACGTCGTTCCACAGCGGGAGCGGCGCGAGCATCGGGTCGGCGCCGGACAGCAGGCCGTCCTCCGCGTGCTCCAGCAGGCTCGTCCCGTACGCCTGCGAGGCGAAGCCGGTGACCGGCGCGTACATCGGCCCGTTCGCGTAGGTCCGTTCGTAGCGCAGGTGCTGCCCGGTGTCCCGGGACCCCGTCACCGCCTCGCCGCCGACCAGGATGTCGCCGCGCGGCTGCTTGTAGCGGGCGATGTCGGGGCGTCGGTTGGCCGGGTTGCCGTCGTACTCCGGGGCCTGGACGATCTGCACCCGGGCCGCGTTCACCACCAGCGCGACCAGCAGCAGGGCGCAGAAGACGGCCGCGTGCCGGATGTGCCGGGTCACGAGGGCGTCCCGCGCCGGGCCGCGTGGCTGAGCCGGATCAGCAGCGCCACGATCGCCCAGTTGGTGACGACCGAGGATCCGCCCTGGGCCAGGAACGGCATCGCCATGCCGGTCAGCGGGATCAGCCCGGTCACGCCGCCCGCGATGACGAACACCTGGAGCGCCACGATCGAGGAGAGGCCGACCGCGAGCAGCCGGCCGAAGGGGTCGCGCGCGGCGAGGCCCGCCCGGTAGCCGCGCTCCACCAGCAGCCCGTACAGCAGGAAGACGGCGGTCAGTCCGAGGAAGCCCAGCTCCTCCCCGGCGGTCGCGAGGATGAAGTCGGACTTGACGGCGAAGCCGATCAGAATGGAGTCCCCGAGGCCAAGGCCCGTGCCGGTCACCCCGCCCGCCGCGAAGGCGAAGAGGGACTGCGCCAGCTGGTTGGGCCCGTCGCCCGCCTCGATGGACGCGAAGGGATGCAGCCAGTCTTCCACCCTGTTGTGCACGTGCGGCTCCAGCCAGCCCACGGCGACCGCGCCCAGCGAGGCCAGCAGCAGGCCGACGGCGATCCAGCCGGTGCGGCCGGTGGCGACGTAGAGAAGGACCACGAACAGGCCGAAGAACAGCAGCGAGGTGCCGAGGTCGCGCTCCAGGACCAGGACCCCGACGCTGACCAGCCACACGGCGAGGATCGGGCCGAGGACGCGGCCGGTGGGCAGTTGCAGCCGCCACACGCGGCGGCCCGCGTACGCCAGCGCGCTGCGGTTCGCGGCCAGGTAGGCGGCGAAGAACACCGCGAGCAGCACCTTGGCGAACTCGCCGGGCTGGATGGAGAAGCCCTCGATCCGGATCCAGATGCGGGCGCCGTTCACCGCCGGGAAGAAGATCGGCACGGTGAGCAGGGCGAGCGCGGCGGCGACGCAGACGTAGGCGTAGCGCGCCAGGACCCGGTGGTCGCGCAGCAGCAGGACGACCACGATGAACAGCGCGACGCCCAGCGTCGACCACACCAGCTGGGTGGGGGCCGCCCGGTCGCCCGGCGTCTCCAGGTCGAGCCGGTAGATCAGCACCAGGCCGAGCCCGTTGAGCAGCACGCCGATCGGCAGCAGCAGCGGGTCCGCCCAGGGGGCGCGCAGCCGTACCGCCAGATGGGCGAGGAGCGCGAGCACACCGAGCCCGGCGCCGTAACCGGCGGCGCCGGGCGGGAGGGTGCCGTGCTGGGCGAGTCCGACGTTGCAGTAGCCGAACACCGACAGCAGCACGGCCATGAGGATGAGCGCGAGTTCGATGCCCCGGCGCCGGGGGAGCCGGGCGACGGGAGCGGGCGTGTCCGCTGGTGCCACGGTGATCCCGGTTCCGGGTCCGGCCTTGGTCATGTCCGGAACTTACCCAAATGGTGTGGTGTGGGGGGCGTCGGCGTCAGCACCAGCGCGGCGCCGGGCCGATGTTGTCGATGTGGCGGGCGGCTCCCCAGGCCCAGGTGCCGTCCGTCAGGAGGTACCAGAGGGGGTTGCCGCGCTCCCGGTTGCCGGGGGCCTTGCAGTGGATGCGGACGGTCTCGCCGCGGCGGGCGTACCGGATGACCTCGCTGCCGCGGGACGGCGAGGTGCGCAGGGGGAGCCGGTCGGTGGTGACCACGCCCCGGTACCGGCCCTGCTCCCGGCGGCCGTCGTCGCCGCCCCAGTCGTCGCCGTTCCCGCCGGTGCCGCTGCTGGAGGAGGAGTCCCCGCCGCCCCACTCGTCGTTCGCGGCGGCGGGCGTGACGGCGACGGCGGTGGCGAGCGCGCCGGCCGCGAGGGCGGTGGCGAGGCCGCGGGCCAGTGGCGAGCGCGAGGACGGTGCGGAGAACTGGGACATGGGAGTACCTCCCGGAGCGAACGGCTTTTCAGCTGACTGTTCGCCACATTAGGAGCGCCCGGTGCCGGCCGCCCGTCACGCTGCGCCATCGGAGCGCGCCGCCCGGACCGTGTGCCGCGCGCCCCGCCGCCGGCTCAGGGCTGCTGAGGCAGCGTCAGCGCGGCCAGCGCCCCGCCGTCCGGCGGGTTCGTGAACTCCAGCCGCGCGCCCAGCACCTCGGCCTGCCCCAGCGCGATCGTCAGCCCGAGTCCGTGCCCCTTGCTGCCGCTCTCGGTGCGGAACCGCTGCGGGCCGTGCGCCAGGAGGTAGTCCGGATAGCCGTCCCCGTGGTCCCGCACGGTGATCACCGGCCCGTCCACGGTCAGCACCACCGGCGCCCGGCCGTGCCGGTGCGCGTTCGCGACCAGGTTGCCCAGCACCCGCTCGAGCCGCCGCCGGTCGGTCTCCACCCGCGCGTCCCGTGCGACGTCCACCCGCGTGTCGGTGCCCGAGCCGCGCACCACCCGCTCCGCCAGTTCGCCCAGCGGCTCCGGTTCCACCTCCAGCCGCTCCCGCCCGCTGTCCAGCCGGGAGATCTCCAGCAGGTCCTCGGTGAGCGTGCGCAGCGCCGCCACCCTGTCCTGCACCAGCTCGGTGGGGCGCCCCGGCGGCAGCAGCTCGGCCGCCGCGTGCAGACCGGTGAGCGGGGTGCGCAGCTCGTGCGCCACGTCCGCGGTGAACCGCTGCTCGGCCAGCAGCTTGCCCTGGAGCGAGGCGGCCATCGAGTCCAGCGCGCCCGCGACCGAGGCCACCTCGTCCTGCGGACGCGTCGGATCCTGCGCCCGGGGATCGCCGACCCGCGCGTCGAGGTCGCCCGCGCTGATCCGCCGCGCCACCCGTGCCGTCGCGTGCAGCCGGCGCGTCACCCGGGTCACCGCGAACGCGCCGACCAGCAGCGTCGCCCCGATCGCCAGCGCCGAGGACCACACGATCGCGCCGTCCAGGCCGTCGATGGTGCGCTCGCCCTGCGAGTGGTCGACCCGCACCGCCAGCGCCCGGCCACCGCCCGCCGGGCCCGCCGCCCACATCGTGGGGCGCCCGTCGGACTCGGCGACCATCGTGCCCCGCCGGCCCGACACGGCCAGCTCGCGCAGCCGGGCCGGCAGCCCCGGCGGATCGAGCCCGGCGCCCCGGCGCAGCGGGTCCCCGGCCTCGTACGCCTCCGTCGCCTCGCCCAGCCTGGTCAGGGCGACGTCACGGGCCTGGCCGACGGTCTGGTTGGTGACCGAGACGTGCACCAGGACGCCGAGCAGCGCGGCGAGCGCGCAGCACATCACGGTGATGAAGACGGCCGCCTTCACCGCCAGCGGACCGGCCCACCGGGGGAGCGCGAGCCTCACCGGGCGCTCGCCGTGGGCGACGCGGACGGCGACGGGGACGGCGACCCGGAGGGCCGCGGCGACGGGCGCTCGGTGTGCAGGCCGCCGTCGTCGGTGCGCAGCATCTCGTCGCTGGTGAGCAGCATGGCCCGCTGGTCGGCGTCCCAGGTCCACTGGAGGCGGTACTCGTAGCCCGCGACCTCCGAGGGCGAGCGGACGATCACCGTCCGCCCGGCCAGCTCGACCTCGCTCACCGCGTCGTCGTAGGACATGACCCGCACGAGCCGCCCCTTCTCGACGGTGTAGACGCGCACGGCGGTCAGCTTCGCGGGCAGCAGCCGGAAGCCCAGCGTCATCTCGGGGCGCCCGTCACCCGTCAGGTCGCGGTAGTACGGCCGGAGCACCGGGCACCCCGCGCGGTCACCGGCGGTGCCGTCCGCACCGCAGTCCGCCATCCGGACGGACGTCTCGTGGTAGCGCGCCTTGGCGCCCGCGTAGTCGTCCGGGTGCGCGGCGATCTCCTCCCGCACGACGGCCACCGGGTCCACCTCGCGGATGCCGCCGGCGGGGACCCGCACGCCCTTGACGACCTCGTTGTCCACCTCGCCGATGTCGTACGCGGGACTCGACGCGGGGGTCAGGTCGGGCCAGAGCCGGGCCGGGCTCCGCGCCGCCGGGGTCGCGCCCGCGCTCCGCAGCCCGCCCGAGTCGCCGCATGCCGCCAGCGCACCGGCCGCCGCGGTCACCAGGAGCAGCGCGACGACGGCGGGAACGCGGGCGGGACGCCCACGGCGGATCGGGAGCACTGCACTCCTGGGGTTCGGTGAGCGGCGCCGACGGTCCCGCACGGCTGTGGGCGGCACCGTACGCCTCTCGGTACGGAAGGCCATTTTGCGTGCGTCCGGGTGTGCCGGGCTACTCGGCCAGGTCCTCCAGCAGCCGCGCGGTGGCCAGTCCGGCCCGCAGATACGCCACGAACAGCTCGTTGTGCAGCGCCCACGGCGAACGCCGGGCCCGGATCAGCCGGACCGCCTCGTCGGCGCCGCTGCCCCGGCGCATCAGCGTGTGCGCGACGACCAGCCCGGAGCGGTTGTACCCGTGACGACAGCGGACGAGGACCTTGCCGCCCCCGTCCAGCGCCTCGCTCGCGGCCTCCGCCAGCCGCATCACCCCGGCGAGCTGCGTCCCGTCCAGCGGCCCGTCCGGGATCGGCCACACGTGGTGCTCGACGCCCTCGGCCGGCCCGTGCCCGGGCAGCCGCAGCAGCGTCTGTACGAGATCGAACTCGTCCCGCACCACGGCGAACTCCACCCGCCCGCCCGGCCGCCGGAACTCGTGCCCGCCCATCCAGAGCCCCGGCACGACCTCGTCCCACGCCCGGCCCGGCGCCGGCACGTCGGATCCCATCCCGCGGGTACGCAACAGCGCCTCCCCATTCCGGCCCGGGGCTCTCGGGGGTCTGCCAACTCCTCCCCAAGGTAGCCGGGTTCTTGCCCCGCAGCACCCCGCCTGGTCCCATGGTGAAGGGGGTGGTGTGGATGGACGGACTGCGCGTCGTACCGGCCCGGCGGCACGGTCAGGACCGCCTCTACGTCTGCCTCCCGGACGGCGGGAACGTCGCCTGGTACGACCGTGAGGCGGCCCGCGTCAACCTGCTGAGCGACGACCGGCGGGACGAGGTCCTCCAGGCGCTGGGCCCCTTCCTCACCGGCCCGGTCGCCGTCGGCCCGCCCCCGGTCCCGACCCCGGCCCAACTGGCCCGGCTCTCCCTCCACCCGGACGACGACCTCGCCCCCAACCGGCCCGGCGAGGCGCTGCTGATCGCCCTGGAGCGCGACCCCGGGCCCGCGCACCGGCTGCGCCCCGACCCGCGCCGCCGCGCCCTGGCGGCCGAGCACGCGACGGGGACGGCCCTCGACCGCCTCGACGGCGCCGGCTGGCACACCCTGCACTCCGTGCCGCTGCCCGGCGGCGACCGCGTCCACCACCTGCTGATCGGCCCCGGCGGGCTCTTCGCGCTGCACGTGCTGCCCGCCCGCAGGCAGCGGGTGCACGTCGGCGACCCCCTGGTCGCGCTGGGCCGCCGGGAACCGCGTCCTCTGCTGCGCAGGGTCCGCGCCGACGCCGACCGGGCCTCCTACGCGCTGACGGCCGAGGTCCGCGCCGTCCTCGTCCTCGTCGACCCGGCCCACGTGACCGTCCCGGCGCCACCGCGCGCGGTCCGTGTCCTCACCGACCGCGAGCTGCCCGACCTGGCCCGCCGGGGCGGGGTGCTCAAACCGGCGGACGTCGAGGCCCTGCACTCCATGGCCCGCGACCGCGCCACCTGGACGCGCCTCTAGGGGGCGCCGTTCGGATCGTTCGGATCGTGCCGGTGGCCCAGGGCCTACGGCAGGGCCGCCGCCCGGCGCCGGTCGAGCAGCGGCGCCAGCAGGTCGCCGTGGTCCCGCACCCGCGGCCCGACGTCCTCCGCCCGGAACACGAACTCCTCCGCCCGCCGGCAGCCCGCCACCTCGTCCCACGTCACCGGCGTGGAGACCGCGGGGTCGGGGCGGGCCCGCACCGTGTACGGGGCGGCCGTCGTCTTGCGGGCGGCGTTCTGGCTCCAGTCCACGAACACCTTCCCCGGCCGCAGGCTGCGCGTCATCCGGTGCACCACCAGCCGGGGCAGGGCCCGCTCGGCCTCCACGGCGAGCGCCTTCGCGTACTCCGACACCCGCTCCGAGGACGCCCCCCGCACCCCCGCCAGCAGATGCAGCCCCTTGGCCCCCGACGTCTTGGCGTACGCCTCGATCCCGTCCGCCGCCAGCCGCTCCCGCAGCCACCCCGCGACCTCGCAGCAGTGCACCACCGTCGCGGGCGGACCGGGGTCGAGGTCGAACACCAGCCGGTCGGCCTCGCCGGGGTCGTCGGCGGTCCACTGGTGGGTGTGGAACTCGGTCACCAGGTTCGCCGCCCACATCAGGCTCGGCAGGTCCTGCACCAGCACCATCCGGGCGGGCCCCTCCGAGCGGGGGACCTCGGCGGTGGTGACCCAGTCGGGCGTACCCGGCGGCACGTTCTTGGTGAAGAACAGCTGGCCGTCCGGACCGTCCGGATACCGCAGGAAGGAGACCGCGCGGTCCCGCAGATGCGGCAGCAGCACCCCGGCGGTCGTCGCGTAGTAGTGCAGCAGCTCGCCCTTGGTGAAGCCGGACGCGGGATACAGCACCTTCTCCAGATTGCTGAGGGCCACCCGCCGCCCCTCCACCTCCGTGATAGGCGCCATACCATGAGAATCGCACGGAACACGGACAAAACGCCCGACGAACCGCCCGACCGGAAAGGTGCTGCACGTGCGATCGATCTGGAACGGCGCCATCTCCTTCGGCCTGGTCAGCATCCCGATCAAGCTGGTGAACGCCACCGAGAGCCACTCGGTCTCCTTCCGCCAGATCCACACCGAGGACGGCGGCCGGATCCGCTACCGCAAGGTCTGCGAGCTGGAGGACCGCGAGGTCACCCAGGCCGAGATCGGCAAGGCGTACGAGGACGCCGACGGCTCGATGATCCCGATCACCGACGACGACCTGTCCCACCTGCCCATCCCGACCGCGCGGACGATCGAGATCGTCGCCTTCGTGCCCGAGGAGCGCATCGACCCGCTCCAGATGGGCTCCGCGTACTACCTCGCGGCGAGCGGCGCCCCCGCCGCCAAGCCCTATACGCTGCTGCGCGAGGCGCTCAAGCGCAGCAACCGGGTCGCCATCGCCAAGTTCGCGCTGCGCGGCCGGGAACGCCTCGGCATGCTCCGGGTCGTCGGCGACGCCATCGCCATGCACGGTCTGCTCTGGCCGGACGAGGTGCGCGCCCCCGAGGGCGTCGCCCCGGACTCCGGTGTCACCGTCCGCGACCAGGAGCTGGACCTCGCGGACGCCCTCATGGACACGCTCGGCGAGATCGACCTGGACGACCTGCACGACGAGTACCAGGAGGCCCTGGAGGAGGTCATCGCCGCCAAGTCGGCCGGCGAGGCCCCGCCCGAGGCCCGCGAGGAGGAGAAGCCCGGGAAGGTGCTGGACCTGATGGCCGCGCTGGAGAGCAGCGTGCGGGCGGCGCGGGAGTCCCGGGGCGGCGACGAGGGCCGGGCGGAGGAGGCCGAGGTCCGGCCCCTGCCCCAGGCCAAGAAGTCGTCCCGGCGGGCCCCCAAGGAGACCGGCGGCAAGAAGTCGACGTCCGCGGCGGCGAAGAAGACGGCGGCGAAGAAGGCGGCCCCCAAGAAGTCGACGGCCGCCGCCGGGAAGTCCACGGCGAAGTCCGCCCAGCCGGCCAGGAAGGCGACGGCCGGGAGCACCGCCAAGAAGACCGCCGGCAGGAGCGCGGCCGCCAAGAGCACCGCCAAGACCACGGCCAAGAAGACGGCGTCCCGCAAGCGCAGCGCCTGACGCCGCCGGTCAGCGGGTGCGGTCGCGGGTCCGGAACCGGAAGATGACCAGCCCCACCGCGCTGAAACCGGCCGCCCAGGCGAGGCCGAGCCCGAGGTGCCCCCACAGGGCGGTGTCCGCGAAGGCGTCGCCGGCCGCGAACTGCATGGGGCCGAAGGACGGGAACCACTGCAGGATCGGCTCGTTGGCGAGCGGGTTGCCCAGCGGGTTCTGCAGGAACGTGTCCATCAGCCCGCCCATGATGATCAGGAAGAAGCCCTCCAGGTCCCGCTTCACCAGCACCCCGAGGAGCAGTCCGAGGGCGCCGTAGGTGAGCGCGATGACGGTGAACCCGGCGAGCAGGCCGAACCAGGCGCCCACCGTCGGTCGCCAGAAGAGCAGGGCCGCCAGCGCGGTGTAGAGGGCGATGCCGGTGGCGACGGCGGCCACGGCGAGTGACTTGGCCCCGATGAGGGTGGACTGCCTGAACCCGGCGAAGACGAGCCGCCGGTCGAACGCGAGCGACTTGCGCACCGCGTCGAAGACGACGAACCCGGCGATCATCGTGACGCAGTTGAGCCCGGCCGTGATCAGGGTGAGGTGGCCGGCGTCGACGCGCAGGACCTCGCCGGTGGCGTACAGCTTGAACTCCAGCGGCTCCCCGCCCGCCATCGCGGTCATGACCAGGTACCAGAGGGGCACGAAGACCCCGAGCAGCAGCCCGGCGAGCCGGTTGCGGGTCTGGTCGCGCACCGAGAAGCGCAGGGCGGTGGGGAACTGTCCGTACCGCGGTCCCGGGTGGGTGGCCGGTTCAGGCGTCGGCATGGCGGGGCTCCCTTCCGGCCGTCCGCGCGGTGAGACGGCCGTCGGCCAGGTCGGCCAGCAGGTCGAAGCGGTCCTGCTCGAAGACGAGATGGGTGATGACCACGACGGCCTTGCCGCGGGCGCGCAGGTCCGTCACCAGGTCCCAGAAGCGCAGGTACGTCTCCCAGTCGAAGCCCTGGTACGGCTCGTCGAGGAGCAGCACCTCCGGGTCGTGCAGCAGGGCCAGGGTGAGGTTGAGCTTCTGCCGGGTCCCGCCGGACAGTTCACCGGCGGGCGTGCCCTCGTAGCGTTCGTAGCCCAGGGCGCGGACGAGTTCCCGGCCGCGGTCCAGGGAGGGCAGGCGGTGCGCGGCGGCGAAGTAGTCCAGGTGCTGTCCGACCGTCAGGCTGCCGCTGAGCACCGGTTCCTGGGGGCAGTAGCCGAGCGTCCCGGTCAGCGAGACCTCGCCGCGGTCCAGGGCCAGCGTGCCGGCCAGTGCCTTGAGGAGGGTGGACTTCCCGGCGCCGTTCTCACCGACGACGGCGACCAGTTGCCCGGGGGCGACGTCGAGGTCGGCGCCGCGCAGGACGCGGTGGGTGCCGTACGCCTTGTGCAGGTCGCGGGCGATGAGCACGGGGGCGGGGTCGGGTGCGGTCGGCATGGGCGGTCACCGTGGCCTTCCCGGGCCTTTCGGCCCTCCTGGACTGCGGGGCTTCCTAGGTGTGCGGGGGTGCCTCCCGGGGAGGCGGCGCGTTCAGTCCGCCGGCGTAGATGCCGAGCACCTCGGGGGCCCAGCGGGCCATTCCGTCGGCGGACAGGGGGTCGGTGCCCAGGACCTCGCCGATGCGGTCGCGCAGCAGGAACACGGCCAGGTCGTTGGCGAGCAGTACGGCGGCGCGGACCGCCGGGTCCCGGCCCGGCACGGCCACCCCGGCCGCCGCCAGCCCGGCCAGGGCGGTGCGGCTCAGCTCGTAGAGGCGGCCGAACAGCAGCCGGCCCGCCTCCGTGTCGGTCAGCAGCAGACGGCGCAGGTAGCCGGGCAGGGGGGAGTCGGCCGGGAAGTGGCGGGTGAACGCCGTGCTCAGGGAGGCTCCCGGGGTGGATGCGCCGAGGGGCTCGGTGCCGTCCTCGCCGGTGAGTTCGCCGAGGACCGCCTCGAAGGCGGTCACGACATGGCGGTCGATCTCCTGGCGCAGTCCGTCCTTCGAGCCGAAGTGGTGCACCACGAGGCCGGGTGACACCCCGGCGGCCGCCGCGATCTGCCGCACGGTCACCGAGTCGGGTCCGTGCGCGGCGAACAGGGTGAGCGCCTCGTCGCGGATGAGGGCCCGCGTGGTCCGGTCCTCCGGGATCCGGTCCGCCGTGATTGAACGCATGTACAACATACTAAACAAGCGTTCAGCGCTGAACAAGTGCTCAGTCGATGGTCCAGGGAGAGGCCGAGGCCCGGGGTATCGCGGACGGCGCGGGCTCGAAGGCCGCGGGGCTCGCGGTGCCGGACTCCGTCGGTGCGAGGGAGGCCAGGGTGGGCAGGGCGGGGCTCTCGTCCAGGCGCCGCCCGATCGTGTCGGCCGGTTCGCCGCCCGGGGCGCCCGGGCCGGTGGACAGCTGCGACCACGCGGTCAGGGCGAGGGCGACCGCGGTCGCCGTGCCGATCACCCGGCCGATCCGCCGCAGCCGGGCCCGGCGGTCCAGGTCACGCCAGCCGGGGCCGGTCCACGGGTCCTCCGGGCGCCACGGCTCACCGACCGTGCCGGCGGCGGGGACGGGCCGGGTGTCCGGGTGCCCGGACGGGCCGGTGGCCGGCGGGCCGGGCCGCCAGCCCGGGGTCCGGTCGCGCGCGGAGGGCTCCCTGGGCGCGGAGGCGCGGATGGCGCGCTCGTCGTCCTCCAGGAAGAGCCGCCACACGTGCTCCGGCACGGGCGGCGTGCCGCCCGGCTCGTCCGGCTCACCCGGTGTGGCGCCGCGGTCCGGCCCCGAAGCGGTCATCGTCCCGCTCTTCCTCTCTCGTTCGGCCCCGGACGGGCCGGGCGGGAGCGGGGTGGGGGCCCGCCGGCGGCCGGTGTGCCGTCCTGTGCCGCAGCACCGTGTCGGTGTCACTCCCGGGCGCCGTACGGCACGCGGCCGCGGACCGGCCCCCGTCGGATCATTGCACAGTGCAAAATAAGATCACCAGGGTCTCCGGCCGCACGGTCCCGCCCGCCGCCGGATCCGGGGCCGGGTGGTCATGGGCGGCGGTCTCCGTCGACCGCCAACCCATGAACGCGCAAAGGCGTCGAGCCGTTCCCGGGTGCGGGTGCGGGGACTTCGGCGCGATAGAAAGGACCCATGCCGGAGCGTGAGATGCCCGTCGGGGGCCTGGACGACGTCGACGCGGTCACCAGGGCCGTACTGGCCGCGTCGCGACTGCTGGTGGCGGTCTCCGCGCGGTCGCTCGCCGAGGTGGAGGAGCGGGTGACGCTGCCCCAGTTCCGGATGCTGATGGTGCTGTTCACCCGGGGCGCCACCAAGCTGGTCGGGCTCGCCGACCACCTCCAGGTCGCCCCGTCGACCGCGATGCGCATGGTCGACCGGCTGATCGCGGCCGGGCTCGCCGACCGGCAGACCAACCCCGGCAACCGGCGCGAGACCCTCCTGACCCTCACCGAGGCGGGCCGGCGCACCGTCGAGCGCGTCAGCGCCCGGCGCCGCGCCGAGGTGGCGGCGATCGTCGAACGGCTCGCGCCGCACCAGCGGGCAGCCCTCGTCGAGGCGCTCACCGCGTTCAGCGAGGCGGGCGGCGAGCCCGCCGGACCGGTGACGGACGACGACCATCCGCATCCGCTGGGCTGGCCGACGGACGTCGCCGTGGCCCGCGAGGTCTGACGCCGGCCGGGCTCAGGGGGCCGCCGGGGACGGAGTGGGCGTCGGAGACGCGGTGTTCACGTTCAGGTCGGGCCGCGGCTTGAGCACCAGCACCTGCTCACCGGGCTGAGGCGGGGGCGGGGTCACCCTCTCCCGCGGCAGCTTCGCCGGGCCGGTCTGCTGGAAGGTGACCTCGTCGTACTCGACCATGCCGGTCTTCTCCAGCACCGTGATGTGGTCCAGGACGGTGTCGTTGGCCAGGTCGGCCAGCTGCCGCACCAGGGTGTTCTTGGTGGACGCCCGGATCTTGGCGATCGCCGGGAAGATCTGACCGTGCGTCACCCGCATGATGTTGACCGCCGACGAGTCGAATGCCTTGCCGGTCTTGGCGTCCACCGTCGCCACGAAGCCCTCCTGCTGCGGCGAGGCCCGGTTGGGCAGTGTGATGCCCAGCTCGGGGGAGATCTCGCGGCACATCGCGTCAAGACCGGCGTGCCCGACGATCAGGTGCTCGCCGGCCGTCTTCATCTCCTTCGTGGTGCCGCGCTCCCGCACCATCTCGCCCAGCGGGTACTCCCACAGCCCGGCGGCCCTGACCTTCACCACGAAGTCCCGGTCGGCCTCGGTGAGCGGCCCGAACTTGGTGCTGGCGATGACCCGGTCCTGATTGCCGTCGGCCTTGTCCAGACCGAGCATGGCCGGAAAGGCCAGCGCGGTGAGGGTCAGGGTCATCGCACCGAACAGGACGACGACTCCGATCCTGCTGCGGGACAGGCGCATGGTGCCTCCAGGGGCGACGCGAGGGACTCGCACTCGTACGGATTCGCCAGGAGGTACGGAAACGGCGGGCGGATCTATCAGCGCCCCGGGCACAAACTTTGGGTTCAGCCGATGTCGGCCCCGTAGACGCGCTCGACGGTGATGGTGAGCAGCACCCGGCGGTCGGCCACCATCGTCGCCCGGTACTCGTCCCAGTCCGGGTGTTCCCCCGAGGCGGCGCGGTAGTACTCCACCAGCGCCTCGACCTCCGGTCCGTGCGGGTCGGTGCCAGGACCGGTGAGCGTGGCGACGCCCTCGGCGGTGGCCCAGGACCTGCCGTCCGGGGCGGTCACCTCCAGCGTGGCCCGCGGGTCCCGGCGCAGGTTGGCGGTCTTGGCCAGCCCGTCGCGGGTCGAGACACGGATGACGTCGGCCTCCGCGTCGTAGGCGGGCATGACGGGCGAGAGCTGCGGGCGGCCGTCCGACTTGATCGTCGCGAGTACGCCGAGCCGGCTCCGGGCGAGCAGGGCGCGGGGGTCGAAGCGCGATGTGGTGGTCATGGTCCGATCATCACCCGCCGCGCCGGGGGCTGTCCCGCGAACGTCCGCCGAACGCCCCGGCCGCGCGGCTCAGGGCACCGAGGGGCCGCCCAGGTAGTCGCCGTCGCGGTCGTAGGGCCAGGCGTTGGCGACGCACCCCTTGAGGCCCTTGATCTGCTGCATCATCGCCGGGGCGGGCCGGCCGGCCCCGGGGCAGGTCTCGTGGCCGTGGCCGATGCGGTGGCCGACCTCGTGGTTGACGATCAGCGCCCGGTACTCGTGGATCGGGCCGTCGAACTCCGGGGAACCCAGCACCCAGCGCTTGAGATTCACCACGACGTCCGTACCGACGCTGCAGTTCACCTCGCCCCGGGTGAGCAGGCCAGCCGCGCCGCAGATCCGGTCGACGGTGCCCGGCGTGGCGATCTTCACCACGAAGTCGTACGAGCCCGTGCTGACCAGCCGGAAGGAGGTGGCCCCGTCCCTCGTCCAGCCCCGGCGGTCGGCGAGCACGTCGGCTATCTCGGCCGCGGCCGCGCTCGGGCGGACGTCGATGCCCTCCTCGACCAGGACCTTGTACCGGCGCACCCGGCTGCCGGTGCCCACGGTCGTGCCGTCGGCCCGCGCGGTGACGAAGGTGCCGGGGCCGGTCGCCGGAATGGCGATGGTGGAGGGCGAGGAAGAGGGCGAGGGCGACGGTGACGCGCTTGCGGACGGTGACGCTGAGGTGCTGGCCGAGGGGGAGGGCGTCCCGGCGGCGTCCAGGGCGTCGGCCACGTCGGCCACCTGGTCGTCCGTCACCGGGGGCCGGGTGTCCTGCCAGTACGCCACCGCGGCGCCCGCGGTGACCAGCACCGCCCCGAGGGCGAGGAGGACCAGGACCACGCGGGCGGATCCGCGGCGCCTGCCTCTGCGGGGGCCGGTCCGGCGGGCGGGGGATCGGCCCACGACGTGCGTCCTCTCTGCTGGTCCGCGGGGCGCGCACGGTGGACTCCCGTGTGCTCGTGTCCCCACAAGATCCAAGCGGAAAGTTGTGCGAAAAACCCACAGATCCCCAAGTGGGTCTTCTCACAGGGGAGTTCGCCCTCCGGCCGCAACCGATCGGTACGCCGTGTCGTCACACGCGCGCCGGGGCCGCCCGGCCGGTGCCGGGCGACCCCGTAGCGGTGCGTGGACGGACCGTCAGCCCGCGGCGGTCCGGTCCCAGCGGTAGAAGCAGCGCGCCATCGCGTCCTTCGGACCGCGCCAGGTCGCCGGGTCGTACGCCGAGACGTACGGCTCCAGCCGCTCGCTGACCTGGCGGAACTCCGGATGCCCGGTCAGCCGGCCGATCGTGGGGGCCGGGTCCTCGTCGCTCTCGATCAGGTGCAGGTACACACCGTCACCGAACTCGAAGAGGCTGCGCCGGTTGACGCCCACCAGGTGCGGCAGCTCGCCGCGGTCGGACTCCGCGAACACCTTCGCGATGTCCGGGGCCGCGCCGGGTGCCATCCGGGCGACGATCAGTGTGTGGTGCATGGGGTGACGCCCTTCGCCGGTGTCGTTCGGGGTCGGTGTCAGTCGGCGAGCACCGACGCGGTCCGCCGCTCGCCCGCCGCCTGCTCGATCCGGTCCCGGATCAGCGCCATCTGCGTACGGGAGTTGCGGTTGATGTTGTCCGTCATCCAGGCGTCGTCCACCGGAGCGTCCGGCTTCATCGCGAAGTCCTGGATCCAGCGCATCAGCACGCCCTCGGCGGTCTCCGCGTACTCCCAGACGATGTTCATGTACTGGAAGGGACCGGTCTCGACCCGCTGGGCGCGGACGGTGCGGGTGACGGGGTCGGCGACCCGCTCGGAGACCCAGCTCCACACCTTGCCGTCCGCGTCCGGGTGCATGGTGAGCCGGAACGTGACGCGGTCGCCGTCGCGCTCGAGCACGTCCACGGAGGCGTACTCGCTGAACAGCCTGGGCCAGCCGTCGATGTCGTTGGTCATGTCCCAGACCAGCTCCATCGGAGCGGCGATGGTGATCTCGTTCTCGGTGTGACCTGCCATGTCACACTCCCGTCTTCAGGGCGCCGTTGATCAGCGCGAGGAAATCGGCGGGCGTCTTGCAGCGCTCGGCCTGCTCGGGCAGGCCCAGGCCGTACCGCTTCTCCAGCTCGGCCACGATGCCCAGCAGGCCGAGGGAGTCCAGGCCGAAGGTGTCGAAGCCGTCGTCGGCCTGCCGGCGCAGGGTCTCCGGTTCGACGTGCACGCCGGCGGTGCGCTTCATCAGCGCGGCCAGCTCCTCGACGGTCACCTGGTAGGCCAGTTGGTCGGTCATGGGGGTGTCCTCCTTCACTCAAGGTGGCGCGCGCCCACACGCGGCGCTCACTCGGATTGGCGTCGGTCGGTCTCAGTGCGCGGACGGCGCGGTGCCGCCCTGCCGCAGGACGAGGGCCGAGTTGGAGCCCATCAGCCCGCGGCTCAGCACCAGAGCGGTGCGCGACTCGGCGGGGCGGGCCCGGCCGGTCACCAGGTCCAGGTCGTGGCTGACCTCCACCACGTGCGGGGTGGGCGGGATCAGCCCGTGCTCCATGGCGAGCACCGCCGTCGCCACGTCCAGCACCGGAGCGGCGCAGTACGCCCGCCCGGTCCCGGTCTTGGGCGCGGTGACCGGCACGCGCGCGGCGTGCGGGCCGAGCGCGTCGGCCAGGGCGAGAGCCTCGGCCCGGTCGGCCTCCGGGACACCGAGGGCGTCCGCGAAGACCACGTCGACCTCCTCGGGCCGGCAGCCCGCCTCGGCCAGCGCGCCCTCGATCGCGCGGGCCAGCCCCTCCCGGGACTCGGCCCAGCGGCCGGCCCCGGTGAAGGTCGCCGCGTGCCCGGCCACCGTCGCCCGCACGTCCGCGCCGCGCGCCCGGGCCGCCCGCTCCTCCTCCACGACCAGCACGGCACCGCCCTCGGCCGGCGCGAAGCCGCAGGCCGCCTCGGTGAACGGACGGTAGGCGCGGTCGGGTTCGGTGGCGCGGCTCAGCTCGGGATAGCCCAGCTGGCAGACGATCGAGTACGGGGCGAGCGGTGCCTCCGTCGCGCCGCAGATCACCGTGTCGGTGCCGCCCCGCACGGCCAGCGCCGCGTGCGCCAGGGCGTCCAGGCCGCCCGCCTCGTCGGCGGCCACGACCCCGCAGGGGCCCTTGAAGTCGTTGCGGATGGAGACCTGGCCGGTGCTGGCCGCGTAGAACCAGGCGATCGACTGGTACGGGCCGACGTACCGCGAGCCCTGGCTCCACAGGTTCTGCAGCTCCCGCTGCCCGAACTCGCCGCCGCCGGAACCCGCGGCGGTGACCACGCCGACCGAGTACGGCGACTCGACGTCCGCCCGGCCGAACCGGGCGTCGGCCAGCGCGAACTGGGCCGCGGACAGCGCGAAGTGCGTGAACCGGTCGGTCTGCACGAGGTAGCGCTCCTCGACCGTCTCGGCCGCCTCGAAGCCCCGCACCTCGCCCGCCACCCGCAGCGGCAGATGGTCGCAGCCCTCCCGCGTGACGGGCCCCAGGCTGCTGGTGCCGTCCGCGGTGGCCTTCCAGTGCGCCTCGACGCCGACACCGTGCGGGGACACCACACCGAGCCCGGTGACGACCGCGCGCCTGGCCCCGTCGTTGGTCCGTTGCCGTCCGCTCATCGCTGCCCTCCTTCGGAACCGGAACCGGAAGCGCTCAGCACGACCGCCGACTGGAAGCCGCCGAAGCCGCTGCCCACCGACAGCACGTGCCGCAGCTTCCGCTCCCGTGCCTCGCGCGGCACGTAGTCCAGGTCGCACTCGGGGTCCGGGGTCGTGTAGTTGGCCGTCGGCGGCACCATCTGGCGGGCCATGGCCAGGACGCACGCGGCCAGTTCGATCGAGCCGATCGCGCCGAGCGAGTGACCCACCATCGACTTGATGGAGCTCATCGGCGTCGCGTAGGCGTGCTCGCCCAGCGAGCGTTTGACGGCCGCGGTCTCGTGCCGGTCGTTCTGCTGGGTGCCGGAACCGTGCGCGTTGACGTAGTCGATGTCCGAGCCGTCGATGCGGGCCATGTCCAGCGCCGTGTCGATGGCCCGCGCCATCTCCAGGCCCTCCTTGGTGAGCCCGGTCATGTGGTACGCGTTGCCGAACGTCGCGTAGCCGGAGATCTCGCAGTACACGTCCGCGCCACGGGCCCGGGCGTGCTCCAGGTCCTCCAGGACGAGCACCGCCGCGCCCTCGCCCATCACGAAGCCGTTGCGGTCGGCGTCGAAGGGCCGGGAGGCGTGCGCGGGGTCGTCGTTGTTCGGCGAGGTCGCCTTGATGGCGTCGAAGCAGGCCATCGTGATCGGGGATATGGGGGAGTCGGCGGCGCCCGCCAGGCACACGTCGACGCGTCCCTCGGCGACCGCGTGGTAGGCGTATCCGACGGCGTCGAGCCCGGAGGTGCAGCCCGTGGAGACGGTCTGCACCGGCCCGCGCACGCCGAACTCCTCGGCGACCGCGGACGAGAGCGTGGCCGGGGTGAACGCCCGCTCCAGGTGCGGCTGGGCCCGCTTGTCGTCCACGTCCCAGCGCTCACCGCGCTCGCTGACCAGGACGTAGTCCTGCTCCAGCCGGGTCGTGCCGCCGACCGCGGTGCCCAGCGTGGCGCCGGCCCGCCAGGGGTCCTGCCGGGTAAGGTCGAGGTTCGCGTCCCGGACCGCCTCCGCGGCGGCCACCAGCGCGAACTGCACGTACCGGTCGCAGCGTTGGGTCGTGGCCAGGCCCAGCCCGTGGTCGGCCGGTTCGAAGTCGCACTCGGCGGCGATCTGCGAACGCAGCCCGGCCGGGTCGAAGAGGGAGATGCGGCGCGTCGCCGTACGGCCTTCGGACAGCAGGCCCCAGAACTGGGACACGCCGATCCCGCCCGGGGCGACGACGCCTATGCCCGTGACGGCCACCCGACGCCGGTTCATGACACCGCCTCGGCCGCCGCGGCGGGACGCTCGTGCGGGATGGCGTTGCCGGCCGCGTCCTCCGTGTCCACGTGGCCCAGCTCCGGCCGCGGGGCCAGCGGGCCCAGGTGGAAGACGAGCCGCGCCTCGACGTCGCCGACATTGCGGAAGCGGTGCCGCATGTCCTGCGGGATCAGCATCCCCTGCCCGACCGAGAGGGTGTGCGGGGCCCCGTCCAGGTCCACCTCGAGGGCGCCCTCGGTGACGTACACGAACTCCTCGGAGTACGGGTGGTAGTGCTCGGCGATCCGCTCGCCGGGCCGCACGATGGCCACGCCCATGAAGCCGCTGGTCGCACCCGCGCTGGTGGGCGTCAGCATGGCGCGGATGTCTCCTCCGCGGCGGCGGTTCGGCGCGACGTCGCCGATCGAGATGATGTTTACCTGCTGGTCTGTCATGTCGTTCACTCCGGGTGACGAGAAGCGGTGGGGGAGGAGGGTGAGGGGCGGGGAGACCACGCGGACCGGCGGGCGCGCCGTCGGGCCGTACCGGGTGCGTGGTGCGGGTGTCGGTCGGTTCGGGAGGGTGGCGCGAAGGAGAGCCCGCGCCGGTGGGGCGTGGTTCAGGCGTCCGACGCGTGCCGGTCGGTCAGGGGTGTCATACGGGCCCGCGCCAGCAACAACGCCAGGGTGCGGGGCTCGCTGAGGGTCCCGTCGACGCCGTACGCGGCGGTGTCCAGGAGCCGCTCGGCGGCCTCGATCACGGCGGCCGCGGCGGCTCCGGCCGACCTGCCGGGTCCGGCGGCGGGCAGACCGAGGACGGCGGAGACGGGCGCCCCGTCCGGGTCGCCGTCCACGTCGACGAGCCGTACGACCAGGTCGTCGCGGTGGAAGACGGTGGCGGCGAGGACCGGGCCGTCCTGGGCCCGCAGGGCGGACGCGTCCCGGTGGGCCAGCAGCCGGGCCAGTTCCGCACCGGCGCCCGGCCGCACCGGGTAGAGCAGCGCGAGCCGCTGCCCGCGTACACCGGCCCGGCCCCCCGACGCCACGTGGTGGACGGCCGGCATGGCGGCGCGGGTGAAGAACTCCCGGGCGGACCGCGGGTCGCGCAGGTCCCGGTCCTGCTCCAGATGCGGGTTGAGAGCCTCCTCGACCGCCCGCACGCCCGGCTGCCGGGCCACGTGCCGCAACGCGGTCTGCAGGTCGCCCCGCAGCTCCACGGCCCGGACGACCCGGTTGCCGTGCATGAAGACCGAGGTGCGCAGCAGCCGGCCGGAGTCGTCGACCTGGGCTGCGGGCGCCGCGTAGTCGGACAGCAGCCGGGCGACGTCGACCTCGCTGCCGGGCCGCACGGTGAAGGTCAGGGCGTGCCGGACGAGGTTGTTCCCGATCCGGGGAGCGGACCGCAGCGCCTCACCGGCCGCGCCGGACGAGGTCTGATCGTCCTCGCCCTCGGTCTCGCGCAGAACGCTGTAGCGCAGGGAGTGGGTGTCCCGGACGCAGTGCTGCAGGGGCTCGACCATGTCGAGGTGCTCGTCGCTGCTGACCCAGCTCAGGAAGGGCTCGGCGGTCTCCCACTCGCTGGTGAGGAGCCATTGGGTGGGGTTGTCGACAGACTGGCACAGCTGATCACTGATATGTCCCGGAACGGCGGCGACCCGGTCGCGGATGCCGTCGTAGGCGTCCAGGAACTCCTGCTGCATTCCGTCGTGGATGTCCAGCATCAGCACGACCCGTACGCGGGATCCGTCGAACGCCGATGTCGATACGCCGTCGGCGTCCGCGGCCGGGGCGACGGGCGTCGTCCCGGCGTCAGTGGTCAGGGCATCCGCCGACACGCCATCCGTTGTTTCGACGGGAGAGACCGTCATCCGGCCCACCTCTTCTCCGGGGAACTTTCTCTGGGACTGGGGGCGATCGTCGCGGCGCACGCCATGGCTCGGGCGGGTACGCCGGTCGCAATAAGCCGATCGTCGGCCGTGCCCGCGAGGACCGCGCGCCAGGAGTGTTAAGCGGGTGAAAGCTCCTCCGCCGCGGGCCTCATCAGGCCGCACGGGGAAGGCATGAGGGCCCCGGCGCACATCTGGCGCGGGGCGAATCACTCGACGACGGTCCCGCATACGAGGACGCCCGTCGGTCACAGCGAGGACGACGTCCGCCCTACCGAACGACGGACGTGTGTCACAACGGAGGACGAATCAATGAACGAAAGAGCCGACCGGTCCGGAGGCGCCGCCGCCCCTGCGGTCCACCGGGTCCCGGTCCTCATCGTCGGCGGGTCCCTGGTGGGCCTGTCGACCTCGGTGTTCCTGGGGCGCCTCGGCGTCCGGCACACCCTGGTGGAGCGCCACGCCGGCACCTCCATCCACCCCCGCGGGCGCGGCAACAACGTCCGCACCATGGAGATCTTCCGGGTGGCCGGCACCGAGCCGGACATCAGGAAGGCCGCCGCCACCCTGGCCGAGAACCACGGCATCCTGCAGACGACCACGCTGGTCGGCGACGAGGGGGAGTGGCTGCTCAAGGAGATGGACCCGGGCGGCGGACTGGCCCGCTTCAGCCCCAGCGGCTGGTGCCTGTGCAGCCAGAACGACCTGGAGCCCGAACTCCTCACCCACGCCACCAACCTCGGCGGTGACCTGCGCTTCGGCACCGAGCTGCTGTCGTTCGAGGACGACGCCGACGGCGTCACGGCGGTCGTGAAGAGCCGGGAGACCGGCGAGCACACCACCATCCGCGCGGACTACCTGGTCGCCGCCGACGGCCCCCGCAGCCCCGTCCGCGAGCAGCTCGGCATCGGCCAGAGCGGCCCCGGCGACCTCTTCCACAACGTCAGCGCCACCTTCCGCTCCCGTCGCCTGGCCGGCGTGGTGCGCGACCGCCGCTTCATCGTCTGCTACCTGACCGGCGAGGACGCCGACGGCGCCCTCCTGCCGGTCGACAACCGCGAGAACTGGGTCTTCCACCTCCCCTGGCACCCCGAACAGGGCGAGACGGTGGAGGACTTCACCGAGGAGCGCTGCGCCGCCCACATCCGCCGCGCGATCGGCGTCCCGGACCTCGACGTCGAGATCACCGGCAAGGCCCCCTGGCACGCCGCCCAGCGCGTGGCCCGCAGCTACCGCTCCGGCCGCGTCCTCCTCGCCGGCGACTCGGCCCACGAGATGTCCCCCACCGGCGCCTTCGGCTCCAACACCGGCATCCAGGACGCGCACAACCTCGCCTGGAAACTGGCCGCGGTCCTGGAGGGCTGGGCGGGCGAAGGCCTCCTGGACACCTACGACGCGGAACGCCGCCCGGTCGCCGAGGCCACCAGCGCGCGAGCCGCGGGCCGCTCGGTGGAACACAGCCACCCGGGCTTCGCGCCGCCGCCGGGGATGACGGGTGGGGGGCCGGGTGCGGGTGGGGGGCCTGGTGGGCCCGGTGGGCCTGGCGGTCCTGGTGGTCCTGGTGGGGCGCCTGGTGGTCCGGGCGGTCCCGGTGGGGCGGTCGGTAGGCCCGGTGGGCCCGGTGGCGCGCCCGGAGGCCCGGGCGGTCCTGGTGGGCCTGGCGGCCCTGGTGGGGCACCCGCCGGCGGCCCCGGCGGCATCCTGAACGTCGCCCTCGGCTACCGCTACCCCCAGGGCGCGGTGGTCGGCGCCGACCCGGCGACCCCGGTGGTCCCGGAGGGCCTCGACCTCACCGGCGCCCCCGGCAGCAGGGCCCCGCACCTCTGGCTCCGCCAGGGCGATGCCCGCGTCTCCACCCTGGACCTCTACGAGGACTCCCTGGTCCTGCTCAGCGACGCCGCCCAGCCCACCGGCTGGCACGAGGCGGCGACCCGGCTGGCGGCCGAGATGCGCATCCCGCTGAAGCCGTACCGCGTGGGCGGCACCCCGGAGGCCGACCTGGTCCAGGACGACGAGGAGAAGGACTGGGCGAAGTCCCACGGAGTGACCCGTGGCGGCGCGGTCCTGATCCGCCCCGACGGCTTCGTCGCCTGGCGCTCCCCGGGCCCGGCCCCGGACCCCGAGTCGATGCTGCGCCAGGTGATCAGGACGGTGCTGGCCCGCCCGTAAGAAGCACGGGAACGAGCACGTGACGAGCATCGAAGGCTAAACGTGGACCACTCCCCACTTGTTTGCTACCGTCTCGACGGCAAGCGAAACGGGGAGTGGTCCCCGTATG
Organism: Streptomyces sp. NPDC056128; assembly: GCF_042263835.1. NCBI lineage: Bacteria > Bacillati > Actinomycetota > Actinomycetes > Kitasatosporales > Streptomycetaceae > Streptomyces > Streptomyces sp. NPDC056128. Next base: position 125,540 of record NZ_JBHJVQ010000016.1, read on the forward strand.
TGGGCACTCGACAAGGGGGACGGACACGTGCCGAACGAGGCGAACGGACCGACTACGGCCCTGGTCCTGGGCGGCGGCGGCCTGACCGCCTACGGCTGGGAGGTCGGCGTACTGGCGGGACTGGCCGACGCCGGTGTGCACCTCGGCGACGCCGACGTCCTCGCCGGCACGTCGGCCGGCTCCCTGCTGGCCCTGGACCTGGCGAAAGGCTCGACACCGTCCGCCCTGTACACGGAACAGATCAACCGCGAACGCCCCATGATCGACGTGGACTTCACCCTGTCGATGACGGTCAGGTACCTGTGGGCGTCCCTGCGCTCACGCGACCCGGACAAGACACTGAAGCGCCTCGGCCGGCTGGCTCTCTCCGTACGCGACGTACCGGAGACCGCGGTCTTGGAGGCGATAGGCCCCCACATCCCGGTCCCGGACTGGCCGGAGCGCCAGGTACGCCTCTTCGCGGTGGACGCCCTGACCGGCACCCCCACCGCCTTCACGGCAGCCGACGGAGTCGACCTCCCCCACGCCATGGCCGCCACCTGCGCCCTGCCACCCCTCTTCCCGCCGATCACCATCGGCAAGTCCCGCTGGATGGACGGCGGCGTACGCTCCACGACCAACGCCGACCTGCTCACGGACTGCGCGAGGGTGGTAGTCCTGGCCCCCATCCCGAAGGCCGCGGGCGCCACCCCGAGCGCCCAGTCCCACATCCGGACCCTCACCACCCACGGCACCCGAGCCACCCTCCTGACCCCCGACCGACCCTCCCGCCGAGCCTTCGGCCGCAACCCCCTGAACGCCGCGCGCATCCCGGGCGCGGCCCGGGAGGGACGACGCCAGGGCAGGGAGTACGCGGAGGCGGTCCGGGGAGTGTGGGACGGCTCGGATCCGCAGGGGAAGGAACATTTCCCGGCCCGGTGACCCACCGAAAGAGAATCCGAACATGACAGAAGAAGTCGAACCGACACCCGAACCGATAACCGAACCGCCCCTCTCTCAGGCGCACATCCTCCACAGCGAAGGCGCGGACCCGGCCGTCGACCGATTCGTCCGCGAGAACGCCCGGGTGCGGATGATCGCCGCGTCCGTTCGGTACCGGTAGGCGCGGTCATGTTCGGCGCGGAGTCGCTGAAGGGAGCCGCCGAATTCGCCCGGCGCTACGACAGCGCCGGCTGACGACACAAGCACCGCTCATCGCCTCGGTCGTCACACGGTCGGCGGCGAGCATGGTCGGACAAAAGCGACGTCCGCCCTGGGAGAGTGTCACGCGACGGAACCCCCGTACCCGCCCGTGGCCACCCGCTCAGGAGAACCGACATGCGCACACTCGCGATCACCGAGAACATCACCGTCGACGGCTCGATCGAGATGCTCACCGACTGGTTCGATCCTCAGGCCCAGGGCGAGGTCGACATGGCCGACGTCATGGAGGAGAGCCAGCGGCAGGACAGCCGCGCCGACGCGCTGTTGCTGGGCCGCCAGACGTTCGCGGACTTCCGCGGCTACTGGCCGAACCAGACCGACGACACCACCGGCATCACCGCATACCTCAACCAGGTCCAGAAGTACGTCGTATCCACCACGCTCACCGACCCGATGTGGGACAACTCGACCGTACTGGCGGGCGACCCGGTCGAGGAGGTCCGCGCCCTCAAGGCACAGGAGGGCGGCAAGGACATCGTCCTCACCGGCAGCATCCGCCTGGCCCACACCCTGATCGAGGCCGGCCTCGTGGACGAGTACCGCCTGTTCGTCTACCCGGTGGTCCAGGGCAGAGGCCGCAGACTCTTCCCGGACGGCTTCGAGATCCCCAGCCTCCGACTGACCGACGCGAAGACGTTCCGCAGCGGCATCATCCTGACCCGATACGTCCCGGTGTGAAGCTGTCCCCGACTCTGCGTCCACGGATGTCGAGAACGCGCCCCCGACTCCGTCCCAGGGACGTCACCGGCCACCACCGGCCGCACGACAAGGACGAAAAGGGAGAATAGAGATCATGGCGATTCAGCGAATGGACAACATCGGCATCGTCGTGGAGGACATGGACGCCGCGATCGCGTTCTTCGTAGAACTCGGTATGGAGCTGGAGGGCAGGACGGAGGTCGAGGGCCCCGTCGCCGACAAGTGCACCGGACTCGACGGCGTCCACTGCGACATCGCGATGCTCCGCACCCCGGACGGCCACAGCCGCCTCGAACTGTCGAGGTACCGCACTCCGACGGCAACCGCCGACACACCCCGCAACCGCCCCCACAACATCCTGGGCACCCACCGAGTCATGTACGCCGTCGACGACCTGGAGGCCACAGTCACCCGCCTACGCCCCCACGGCGCCGAACTCCTCGGCGAAATCGCCAACTTCGAGAACACCTACCTCCTCTGCTACGTCCGCGGCCCAGAGGGCATCATCATCGGCCTGGCCGAGCAACTGCACTGAGAGGCAGAATCCGTGCAGGGAGCGCGGGGCGCCAAAGCCTACCTGGCCATCAGTTGGGCTTGTCGACGTAGAACTTGGCCGTGGCGGATTTCCCTGTGGCAGCAGAGCTGCCACGGCGGCCCTGGCAAACCGACGCCTGGACGCATGGATCTTCTTCGCCATTCTGGTCTTCGCCGTGGTCCTGATCGCTTTTGGAACCAGCACGGCCAAGCTGACCGGCGTAGGCGCGCTGGTCGTCGCCTGCGCCGGCGCCTGGTTCCGAAAGGGGCGCACAGGCGGGACCGACCCTGCCCGGACCGACACCGGTACCTTCCGCCTCAAGTTCCTCGGTGTCGAGTACAAGCGCAGTTGGAAGTCCGACGCGACGGATCACGCAGGGGCAAGACCGGCTGATCTCACACATTCGCCGGAGTAGCGCCCCGCGGTGCGGAGACGTCCGGGCGGACAGGATTCGAACCTGCGCACACGGCTCCGGAGGCCGCTTCAACCGGCTGCCAACGTGCTGGTCAGCAGCTTAACCAGGTCAACGTTCCGGGCTTCCGTCCATGAATGGTCCAGAGGTCAGCACTGTCATTGTGACCAGCTCTGACGCACTGTGCTGACGGGAAGAGAAGCGATCACAAGTTGAAGCCCCAAACTGTGAACGGTCCGGAGGTGGGGGTGATCACGCGGTTCAGTCTCGGGTGTCGCCGTGTTCGCGGGAGAAGGCTGCGTTCTCCCGGCCAGGCCATGCGAGCGTGACACCGACCCGTCGACAGAGGTCGACCCACCTGAGCTCGGACGGCTCACGTTCGACCCATAGGACCGCCGAGACTTCCGCGGTGCGGTCGCTGAGCTGGTCCTTATAGTCCAAGACCTGTCCGAGGCCGGCCCGAAGCTGACGGGGCTCATTGGCGCGCGTCAGAGACTTGACCTCACAGACGGTAAGCCGATCTTGGCCATCACGCCAGGCAAGATCGAAGTCGGGATCGGCGACGTCCGGAGACAGAGCTTCCAGCCCGCGGCTCAGCGCCTCCTGAGCCAGTTGATTCTGCAATCTGCGGTGCGCCGACAAGTTGCGGCCCACGAGATCCGGATCCGGGGTGCTCGGGGTTGATGGCGCGGGTGCAACGTCTTCGTCAACAGCAACGTAGCCCTGCCCGACCTTCACCTCCGGCGTGGTGATCGTTGCCCGCACGGGAACGAGGTGGAACCGAATGACCTTCCGGAGAGGACCGCCACCCGTCTCTGGCGCATCCGCCCACGTGAAGGGTTGCTCCTGGTTCAGCGTCCACTCGCCGAGGTAGCGCACCGTTCCGCGGGCCCCGTCGAAGAGACGCAAGCGCTTACCGGTCTCGCGATGCTCCAGGACGGCCTTGTTCCCTCGGGTCATCCTCTGGTCGCCGGACTGGCCTTCGCCGGTGTAATGGAAGGTGCCGTCTTCGTTCCAGGTATCGAAGTAGCCGTGCTGGTGGCCAGAGCTCGGCGCCGTGAAGATCAGGATGTTGTCCGACGTACCGGAGGGCGAGATCCCGTTCTGAGAGCTCCCTCCGTAGCGTGCATGCAGGTCGGTGCGACGAATCGTGTTGCCCGGGTCCAGATCCCATCCCGGATCACCACCCTCCGAGACCTCTATGGCTTCGCGGATGGCCTGCCACTGGTCGGCAGTCAAGCGATGAGGGTTGCCCGCGAAGGGCTGCCGAAGGATCGTCGCGTCGGACATGCGCGCGTCGCTGGCCAGCTGAGATTTCGGCACGCGCAGGTCAAGCCACCTGTCGACCTCTAGAGGCACGAAGTGCTTTCGACCAGGATCGGTCGCCCAGTAGCGAGGATCTAGCTGACCGAACTCTGCAGGGCCTGTGAAGTGGCCGTACGCAGCAACACCCGCGTTGGGTCCGCTCACCCACAGCACGAACTCGTCGCCACCGGCGACCTCCTCCTTGTGCCGGGCAATGGTCCACGACGTCAGGACCCCTCCGTCGCTGCGGTATTCGTCGAGCTTGAACGTTTTCGGGTTGCAGTTCAGAAGCCAAGTAGCCATGTGTCCCTCAGAGTTGATCGCGTGATTGGGGAACTGTAGATCACAGCACTGACAACCGGCGGTGCCACAGGAACAGTCACCGTCCGTCGACGGTTGCATGCCTGGTCATTCGAACTGAGTTACGGGCGCGAAGGCTGCTGGGCGCGTTGGCCAGCCACCCGAGTCTGATGGCAGTTGGCCACAGTCGTGGGGATCTCGTCGGCGCAGGAGCCGACAACTCAGCGTTCGCTGGCCGATGTTGGAGATAGACTGCGGGTCGGGGCCTTGATGTGAGGCTGCTCTGAACGGCGTGTGTCCTGGGGGAGGCATCGTTAATGGGTGACGGCGCTATGGATTCGACCGAGAGTGTGGGAATTTTTAAGCACTTCTCTCACCTGGTTGACCTTAGTAGTGATGTAATTCGATCTTCGACGTCTGTGTGTGGCACATCACTCGGCGCTATTTTGCAGCTCGAAGCTGATATCGGGCTATGGGAAGCTCGAATGGCAGATAGGCCTGAGGCTGGACAGCTTGCTGACGCCCGGCGAGAATTGGGTTTTGCCACGTACGCAGCTTCCTGCGGCTTGTATAGAATGGCCTTCGGTGGCGTTCGCACTTTCTTGGAACTTAGCTTCGCCGCTGTCTACTTTTCTGCTAATGAACTTCATAGGAGGCAATGGGTATCCGATAGGCGTGATTTCTCCTGGTCGGAAGCTCTCGATGAGAACTCGGGCGTCCTCTCGAAGTCCTTTATGCGCGAGTTTTTCGAACATGATGTCGAGGAAGCAGCGGCCTATGCCGCCATGTCTGCCAGGGCGTACCGGCATTGCTCGCAGTTCGTGCACGGGAAACTCGCAGTGACGGATTCTTTGCCCAAGGATGTAAGTTTTTCCAGAGTGGCGCTAGAGGATTGGGTCACGACAGCACGAAATGCTGCACAGTCAGTCCTATTCTTGTTGTACGGGCGCTACGCTTCAGAACTCCTTTCGCGAGACAATGGTCAATTGGGTGCGACATTGGAGCATAGCCTCTCTCATTTGAAGTCGGTTCGAACCGTACTCGGTCTTCCCTTGGAAGGGTAGCGTTGTATGCAGAGTGACATCGTTTATCGCACTGAGGATATTCCTCCGGAAGAAATTCTCGACTATTTGGTTGAGACGGATACAGACCGCCATCTCATTGACGCGCTGAAAGGGCGATCTCCTGTTGTTCTGAAGGGGAGTCGCGGCGTCGGTAAGTCCTTCTTGATGAGAGCTGCCGAGGCGGAGATTCGTCGGGATTTCTCTGAGCTGAAGGTCTTGCCCGTCTATGTCACTTTCGCGCAGGCGAGCCTAATTCGACAAGATACGCCAGACCGGTTCTTGATGTGGATGATGGCTAAGCTGTGCACGAGCATCTTGCGTGCCGCCTCGACGTTTGGCCTGACCCTCCCTGGCGGGTCTGCAATTACTGCGATTCAGGGCAGTTCTGCCATCGGTAATTACGCAGGTATGCAGAAAGTAGAATCAATCTTCGAGACGTCGTGGATGCATGATCAGCAGCAAGATCTGCCTGTGAGCGTACCGGTACCCGAAGTCCTGCGTGACGCCGTGGAAGATCTCTGCCGGTATACGGGAATTAAGCGTGTGGTCGTATTTGTTGACGAGGCGGCCCATGTTTTCATTCCGGAGCAACAGCGCCAGTTCTTCACCTTGATGCGTGACCTGCGGAGCCCGTATCTGACGGTCAAGGCCGCAGTCTATCCAGGCGCTACGTCTTATGGGCAGGCTTTTCAGCCTACGCATGATGCATCGTTGCTATCCGTGGATCGCAACGTGACGGATTCCGAATACGCTTCAGCGATGCGGTCGATCGTTTACAAGCAAGATGGTTCACTCAAAAAACAGATCGAACCGAATGGTGACGTATTTGACACGCTTTCTTATGCTGCCACGGGTAACCCCCGCATCCTGCTCAAGACGCTCCTTATGCGTTCGCCGTTTAATCGGAGGAACGCACAGGAGACGATCAGGGAGTACTATCGAGAAGAGATCTGGAAAGAGCACTCGAACTTGTCGGAGAGGTATCCCGGGCATAGTGGGCTGATCGACTGGGGGCGGAGCTTTATTGAGGACTCTGTGCTACCTGCGCTATTCGCGCGGAATAGCGGTCGGTCCTCGCAGACCTCTTCCTATTTCTGGATCCATCGGGATGCACCCCAGGCTGTGCGTGAAGCTCTGCGTCTGCTCTGCTATAGCGGGATCGTGCAGGAAGGTGACGCAGGAATTCGAGCAACCCGCGGAGAGATTGGTACTCGCTACATGGTCAACTTGGGCTGCATGTTCGCCCAAGATGCGGAACCAATTAAGTTTGGCCAGCACGTCAGGCAGCACTTGTACTTGAAGCGAATGGTTGAGTACGGGGCAAATCACCCGGCATATCGTCCGATCGATAAGTTCGCTCTGGGTAGCGTCGACTCTACAGGAAATCAGGCTCTGGAAGCGCAGCTCGATAGGTCCATCGACTATCTTGATGTGACTAATTTTCAGCGCTCGAAGCTACGGGATGAGCTTGGCTTGCTGACGATTGGTGAGGTCCTAAAGTCTGACGAAGAAGTCTTTAAGCGGGCATACTACGTCGGCACTAAGCGTGCCCGTCAAATGAGAAATGCTGCAGTTACTGCTGTTCTGGAGTATCTCTCCGGCTGACTTCATGCAACTCAGACGACTGCGACCCTAACCTGGCCGGCCACTTCCATCAGTTGATGGCGGCGGCCTGACCCATGCGCATTGCAGATCGGCCTTATTTTTATCAGGTCGATCACGAGGGGCCGACACCATCGGCCAACTGGCCAGTGCCGTCGACTGATAGTCCGTTGAGATTCAGCGTTGGTCGGCATCGTCCGCACCTGTTGGTGCCAGCCGCTGATGTCAGCCGAACCAGCCAGCCTTGACACCGCTTGGCAGCAGTGCCCCAAATCGGCCGTGGCAAGCCAGGTGGTTACTGCGCGTAGATCACGACTAGAAGGATCACCACGAAGCCGACGACGAACCACCAAGGCGGCCCCTTCGGACGTGGTCGGCGCGACGCTGCCCAACGACCTCGGTGGTCCCGAGGCTGGTACCCCCTACCTGGTGCCACCGCGCCCTCCCCGGCTTGCCAACGCTCGCCAGTCTGGCAGATGAGCATGTCGCTCGGGCAGCTATTGACGGGCTGCACCGGCCTCGGCGGCACGTAGGCCGGCACTGCATAGAGAGGGCGGTGGAACGGCTTTGGGCTGGAGCTGCTTTGGGGCGAGTGATCATGGCCCCGTAAGCTTCCGGCGAGTCGGGCAGTCTGTTGACCTGCCCGTTAAAGCACGACGTTGGGGCCATGATCTTAGAGGCTCGCCCCAAAGTGGCTGCCTAAAGCCGTGGAGCCGACCGCCCCAGCCACGACGGGGTTCTGACCTGGGCATCGCCCTCCCACCCTGCCCCGGCCTGGTCTTCGCCCCTTGTGGGCGCGGGCGGGCGACGGCGCGCTGCCCCGGTGACGAAGGCAAGGAGGGGTGGCGCGGCGGCGACCGACCGGCGCCGCCGCGCTGTGCGCGGCACCTCCGATCTCCCGATCGGACTGCTTGCAGTTCCAGGAGGCCGGGAGCGAGGCGAGCGAAGCGAGCCTTGATGAAGTAGGGAAAGTCCTACCGCGCTCTTCTGGCTGCTGATCCCCGGCCGATCTGCCTACTCACGTGAGCAGGCTGCGGCTACGCTGGTCGGGTCACCGCAAGTTGAATCCAAAGGAGCGTGCTCACCGGATGGGGCCGAAGTCGGAGCGGGTCTACCGCACGATTCGCGAGTGGATCACGACGGGCAAGTACCAGCCCGGGGTCAAGCTTCCGTCCGAGCGGACACTGTCCGAAGAGCTGAGCATCGGCCGTACGGCGCTGCGTCAGGTCTTGGCCAAGCTCGTCTCTGAGGGCGCCGTCGAGGTGCACGGTCGTAGCTCGTACCGCGTGCCCGACCGGTCTGCCGTCACCGAGGCACCGACTGATGTTGAGCCGTGGAAGATCTACGGTGAGCGGACGCTGTACGACAACCGTTGGGTGAAGCTCGCCCTCGTGGATGTCGAGCCTCCCGGTGTGAAGCGCTTTGAGCACCACGTAGTACACCTCCACCATGTGGCCATCGCTGCCGTCATTGATGATCAGGACCGCGTCTTGATGATGTGGCGGTACCGCTTCGTCCCGCAGTCCTTCGGCTGGGAGCTACCCGGCGGGATCGTCGACGACGGAGAAGAGCCGTTGCAGACGGCCATGCGTGAGTTCGAGGAAGAGACCGGCTGGCGGCCCAACTCCTTGGAGCACGTGGTGACCTATCAGCCGATGGTCGGCATGGTCGACTCCCCGCACGAGATTTTCGTGGGCCACGGCGCGACGCTGGTTGGCGAGCCGACCGACCTTGAAGAGGCCGGACACATCGCGTGGGTGCCCCTTGCCGACATCCCCGGCCTGATGGCCCGCGGCGAACTCATGGGGTCGGGCACCTTGGTCGCGCTGCTGCACGTCCTCTCCTCTCGGGGCGCCGGCGCGTCGCCTACAACTGCTGCGTAAGCTGCTCGATCCGTCGCCGATGACGCACTGAGCCGGTCCTGCTCGCTACAAGGCGAGCCTGCCGCAGGTGCTCGTGCGCCTGGTTGTACTCGCCCCGAGCGAGATGCGCTTGCGCGAGGTCACAGCGCAGGCCGGCTGATGCCCGTATGAATGTCGGGTCGGCCGTTTCCAGCGCGGTGTAGAGGTTGCTCACCGCGTCGTCGTCGCCGATCAGTGCAAGTGCGTTCCCCCTCCACCTGGCCAGATGCCCCGCGTTCAGGAAGATGCTCAGCATGTCCGGGTCTCGTGCTTGCTCTCCTGGCGGCAGGCGCCTGCCCGCCTTCTCAAGCGCCCGTTGACACTCGTCCTGGAGGCCGGCGCGGGCGCAGATCTCAGCTTCGGCCGCGTACAGCCAAGCCGCGAGGCGCGGGGACATGGCCGCCCCTCCGAGTCGCTGCGCGTCCCGTATCAGCTCGACTGCCATGGATGGGCGTCCGGCGTCGCAGAGTACGTAGGCCTGCTCAGCGGTGGCGTGTGCCAGATACATCGGCTCTTCGGCTTCCTGGGCTGCCCGCTTGCCCAGCTCGTAGTTCCGCCAGGCCCGTTCAACGGCGCCCACGTCGAGTGCTTGCCACGCTGCCAGGGTCGCCGCCCCGGCGAGTGCCCGGGCGACCGGTCGTCGCGTCTCGGGGAGTACGGCGAACGTGAGAGCGTCCTCAAGGGTCGAAAGGTGTGCGGACATCTGGTCGACGAGGCTCGCGGCACCTAACTGCCGGTCCATGGTCCGGAGTAGTTCCGTCTGATCCATGAACGTCTCGACCATGGTCAGGCTGACGCTGCGAGCTGCGTCGATGCGGCCCATGAGTTCGTCGTATCCGTCGGCAACGGAGACGACGGCAGCCGTTTCCGTCCCGCCGGTCAGCTCGTCGTCTGTGACGCCCAGTAGTGCACGAAGGATCTTCGCGTACTGCGCTGAGATGGGGCGGCGGTCGTTCTCCCACTCCGAGACGTACACCTTCAGGCTGGCGGTCGACGCAATGGTGAGAAGGTGCCGGCGAGCGTGGCGTTCGATCTCGTGGATCAGGCGCCCCTGAGACCATTCCCGCGCGATTCTCGCTGCCTTGAGTCCGTTCATCGCTAGTGCCGCCCTGCGTATGGGTGTTGAGCCGTAACAGCAGCATGCCTCACATCAGCGCAGGTCGGCAGGGGTTAACAGGCCCCCGGTTAAGACCTGTTGGCTACCGGGGCGTTGGCGCGAGCGCTTCCCTAGAACTGTCGCAGCAAGGGGAGTTGGAAGCTTCCAGCGCGCGACGGTGCTTGACATCTGGTGCGCACCAGATGCAATCTACTGGTGCGCACCAGTTGGAAGCGCAAGGCCTGCGGCTTAGCTGCGGGCTCCCGCCATCGCACAGGAGCGGCGACCCATCGCCAAGCAAGTCCGCCGCTCCCGTCCCCGGAAAGGGAGTTCCATCATGCGTCAGATTCCCGTCGACACCTCCACCGCCACCGTGATGGTGGCCCAGTCCCCCCAGCCGAAGGTGAAGGACCGCCGTACCGGCGAGCGGGCCATGGACGCCGAGACCGGCGCCGCGCTGTCGACCGTGGACGTCATGTTCGCGGCCAACGGCGAGGTCGAGATCCTGTCCGTGACCGTCCCCGAGACCGGCATCTCCGGTGACCTGATGATGGGCACCCCGGTCGCACTGACCGGTCTGATCGCCCGGCCGTGGGAGAACGAGTTCAACGGTCAGAAGCGCCACGGCATCGCCTTCCGCGCGGTCGCCGTGACCTCTCTCGCCGCCGGCGCCTCGTCCTCGAAGGCGGCCTGAGCCATGACGTGGCTGACCGTCGCCCTGGTGCTGGTCGTCGCCGCTGCGGGTCTCCTGCGGTGGCGGCGCCCCGCCTGGTACTGGATGACCTTCGGGGTCACCCTCGCCGCGCTGCGGGTCCTGGTCCGCTACGGCTCGGTCATGGACGCCTGTGGGCTCACAGTCCCGGCCCCGCGCTGGCGCCTGACCCTGGCCCGGATGACCAACCGGCCGATCCCCGGCCCCCGCGCCCCGCGCATCCTCCGGCTGGGGGTGACCCGGACCGGCCTGGTCCTGCGGCTCAAGCTCAGGCCCGGTCAGGACGCCTTCGACGTGGCGGCCTCGTGCGACCGGCTCCGGCACTCGTTCGCCCTGTACGGCGTCACCTCGCGTGAGCTGCGCTCGGGTGTGGTGGAGCTGCGGATGACCGGCTACGACGTGCTCAAGCGGGTGCAGATGCCTGCCCGCGTCGACACCCGGCCGATGCGGGTCCCGGTGGCCCTGCGCGAGGACGGAGCCGTGCACTACCGCGACTACCGCGCGGTCCCGCACGGGCTGACCCTCGGCGCCACGGAGTCCGGCAAGTCGGTCTATCAGCGCACCCTCGTGGCCGGGCTCGCGCCGCAACGGGTCGCCCTGGTCGGCATTGACTGCAAGCAGGGTGTGGAGCTGTTCCCGCTGGCACGTCGGTTCTCCGCGCTCGCCGACAACCCCGACACCGCCGCCGAACTCCTCGCCGCCCTCGTGTCCCACATGCAGGACGTGTATCAGCTCATCCGGGCTCACCAGCGGATCACCGCTGACGTGCCGGATGCCGAGATCGCCGCCGACATCTGGGACCTGCCCGAAGACCTGCGTCCGGTGCCGATCGTGGTCCTGGTCGACGAGGTCGCCGAACTCGCCCTCTTCGCCACGAAGGACGACGAGAAGCGCCGGGATCGGATCATCACCGCGCTCGCCCGGCTGGCTCAGCTCGGCCGTGCCGCCGGCGTCTATCTGGAGATCTGCGGGCAGCGCTTCGGCTCGGAACTCGGCAAGGGCATCACGATGCTCCGTGCGCAGCTCACCGGCCGGACCGCGCACCGCGTCAACGACGAATCCTCGGCGAACATGGCCTTCGGCGACATCGCCCCGGATGCCGTGCTGGCCGCGATCCAGATCCCCACCGAGACGCCCGGCGTCGCCGTCACCGGTGACTCGTCCGGTGGCTGGGCCCGCGTCCGCGCCCCGCACACCTCGCTGCGCCAGGCAGTGAACGTCTGCAACCGGCACGCCGACCTGACCCCGGATCTGCCCGCCCTCGCGCCATTCCGGCCCGCCCTCGGCACCCTCGCCCCGGTCCCGGCCCCGGCTGTCGAGTCGGCCCCGGCCGCCGCTTGACCCCGCTCGGGAGGTTCCTCATGGCTACTGCGAAGAAGCCCACCACCCGCCGCAAGACCACCCCGCCGGCGCCGGAACCCGCCAAGTGCCCCGACTGCGACGGCAAGGGCGAGACCCGCGAAACCGTCCGCGTCGGCGCCCGCAAGGGCCGCGTGACCGACGACCACCAGACCGCCCTGTGCCTCACCTGCTGGGGCACCGGCCAGGCCACCGACTGACCTGGAAGGAGGACACCATGCCCCGCACCGTGCTCCGCGTGGATGCCGTATTGGTGCAAGCCGTCATCGCCGGCGCCCTGTCTTTCGCCCACCTGCACGACCTTGCCGAAGCGGCTGGCCAGACCGGCTGGAAGGCCTGGGCCTACCCGGTCTCCGTCGACCTGCTCCTGGTCGCCGCCTGGCGCCGACTGCGCTCCGACGGGCCGTCCCGGCTGGCCTGGTGCTGGTTCCTGGTTGCCCTGGTCGCCTCACTCGGCGCCAACGTCGCCACCGCCGGCCTGCTCGACCTGAGCAACGTTCCGGCCTGGCTGCGCATCCTCGTCGCTGCCTGGCCCGCGTTGGCCTTCATGGGCGGCACCCTCCTCGTCCACTCGCCCGCGGAACGCCCCTCGACCTCAACGGCACCCGCCGAACTCGACCCGGACCCCGTGCCCAAGGCGCAGCCCTCTCCGGCACCTGCTGCTGACCCGGCTCCGGAACCGGTCGATTCCGTCGACGCCGCTCAGACTCTCCCGCCCGCCGGCCCGACACCGGCACCCCCGCCCGCCGTCCCGGTCCCGGCCGCGCTGGTCGACCACGCCCGCAAGGTCGCCGCCGACCACGAACACCGAACCGGTGCCCGGATCGACACCGACACCCTTCGCGCACGTCTCGGCGTCCCGCCGCACATGGCCGATGCCATCGCCGCCCAACTCGCCTGAACCGAGAGGAGATCACCCGTCATGCCTGCCCGCGACTTCTTCCACTCCGTGATGCGGATCGGACCGGTGCAGATCGGCACCCACCGCGACCGCCACGGCCAGACCAAGCACGCCGCCGTGTGCAGCTCCGACGGCTGCGGCTGGTCCGCCGACTACACCAGCCAGTCCGCCGCCCAGCTCGCCGCCCGCACCCACCGCTGCAAGGTCCGCTAGGAGGCCATCGTCATGGACGTCCCGCTCTGGTTCGCCCTGCTGATCGTCGGAGTCCTCGGCGTCAAGCTCATCCGCCCGCCCTGGTGGCTCATCGGCGTGCTCCTGCTCGGCGGATTCCTCCTCGCCGACAGCGTCCTTGCCCCGGTCATCGACACCGCCCTCAAGTAACCAAGGAAGGAGGAACGTTCATGTTCCGGCCCAAGCTCCCGACCATGCCCCAGCCCACCGGCATCGTCACCCCGCCCGCCGTCGTCGAACCGACCACGGTCACCCCCGGCACCCCGACCACGCCGCCGGCCTCGGCCGCCCCGGCTCCGGTCCCGGCTTCGACCCGGCCCACGATCCAGCTCACGCCCGGTACCGCGCTCGCCCTCATCGGCGGCGGCACCGCCGTCGTCCTGGTCGTCGGCGCCGTCCTGGTCTCCATGCTCCTGGCGGTCGCCATCACCGGCGCCTCGGTCGCCGTCTGCGCCGTCGTCCTGCGCTCCCTGCTCGCCTCCGACGCCCGGCGTCGCTAGCGGCCCCCGGGGCGGCTCTCTCGCCAAAGAACCGCCGCCCCGGGCGCCTTCCCACCTTCCAGACCCAACGGACCCGAAAGGCACCCTCATGATGCCCCAGCACGCCCCCACCGCGCGCATCTGCCGCGATTGCGACGGCTTCCCGACGGTCGCCATCACCACCGGCACCCGCCACCCCGACGGCACCCGCGCCACCCTCCGCGTCACCTGCCCGACCTGCAAGGGCACCGGCACGACCATCCCCGCCGCCTCCCTCGTCCGTGCCGGGAGGTAGCGGCGTGAGCGACACCGCCACCGCGGCGGGCCTGGACTCGATCACCCTCGGCGATTTGCTGCGGGTGGCCGGGTCCCCGGGCTTCGACCGCTGGCAAGACCAGACCAAGCGCACGGGCGGTTGCTCCGACCCGATCCACCTGACCGGCTGGACGATCCACAAGGACAAGGCCACCGGCGAGACCCTGCACCACTACTCGACCGCCGACGAGCCGGGTGGACGGCTCCGTGTCGCCTGCGGCAACCGCCGCGCCTCCCGCTGCCCCGCCTGCGCCTGGACCTACGCCGGAGACACCTACCACCTGATCCGTGCCGGGCTCGCTGGCGACGACCGCCGCGACATCCCCGCCACCGTCCGGGATCACCCGCGCGTCTTCGCCACGCTCACCGCCCCGTCGTTCGGCCCGGTCCACAACCGCCCTGACCGAGGCGCATGCCGTTGCGGCATCCGCCACACCCCGGACGCTGCGGAGCTGGGCACCGCCCTCGACCCGGCCAGGTACGACTACGCGGGCGCGGTGCTGTTTAACAACCACGCCGGGCAGCTCTGGCAGCGCTTCACCAACCGACTCCGCCGGGAGATCGCCGCCCGCGCCGGCATCACGCAACGTGAACTGAAAGAGTGCGCCCGGCTCTCGTACGGCAAGGTCGCCGAGTTCCAGAAACGCGGCGCCGTGCACTTCCACGCCGTGATCCGCATCGACGGACCCGACGGCCCGGGCGCCCCGCCGCCATCCTGGGCAACGGTCGATCTCCTCGCCGACGCGATCCGCGCCGCCGCCGCGCACTCGTACACCTCGGTCTCGGCCCCGGCCGCCGACGGCCAACCGGCCCGCACCTTCCGGTGGGGCACCCAACTCGACGTACGGCCCGTGAAGGCGTTCGGGGACGGCTCCGACATCACCGAACAGGCTGTTGCCTCCTACGTGGCCAAGTACGCCACCAAAGCGGCTGAGAACACGGGCACGCTCGACCGCCGGATTGGGGAGCTGTCCGAACTC
Organism: Streptomyces sp. NPDC056128; assembly: GCF_042263835.1. Lineage (NCBI taxonomy): Bacteria > Bacillati > Actinomycetota > Actinomycetes > Kitasatosporales > Streptomycetaceae > Streptomyces > Streptomyces sp. NPDC056128. The sequence continues at coordinate 140,634 of NZ_JBHJVQ010000016.1, forward strand.
GACCGCCACGACGTCCCGGACCATGCCCGCCGCCTCATCGTCGCGTGCAAGATGCTCGATCCGCTCTACCCGGACCGGCGGCTGTGGGCCTGGGCTCACATGCTCGGCTTTCGCGGTCACTTCTCCTCGAAGTCGCGCTGCTACTCGACCACCCTCGGCACGCTCCGCCAGGCACGCGCTGACTACCGCGCGGCCCAAGAGGTCACCGCCCTCGGCATCGACGCCCGCGAGCCGGACACCGTCCTCGTGCTTTCCGACTGGCAGTACGCCGGCCACGGCCACACCCCCGGCGAATCCGCCCTCGCCGCAACCATCGCCCGAGATCTCCAGCTCAACCGCCAAACCGCCCGCGAAGAGCTCTTGGCCCTGGAAGGAGCCTGACGTGAAAGACGAGTTGATGACCGTCCCGCAGATCCTCGATGAGCTCGGCGGAGTATCACGGAGGACGTTCTACCGGTGGCGCGAACTGGGACAGGGACCGGCTTCCTTCAAGCTCCCGAACGGGGAACTGCGGGTTTGGCGAAGCGACTTCCGGACCTGGTTGCGACAGTTGGAGGCCGCCGCGTGAAGTCTCTCGACGTCAAGGTCTGGGGGGTGCGAAAGAGGAACACGAAGAAGTCGTCCTATGACGTCCGGTGGATCGTGGCCGGCAATGTGTTTTCCGACCAGTTCCGCACCAAGGGGCTGGCGGATCACTACCGTTCCAAGCTCCTCCGGGCCGCTCATGGCGGCGAGGAGTTCGACACGGTCACGGGGTTGCCTGACTCGATGGTCGAAAAGGCGGCCTCTATGAGCTGGTACGCCTTCGCTCTGAAGTACCTCGCCATGAAGTGGCCGCATGCCGCTCCCAACACGCGCAATGGCATCAACGAGTCGCTGACTGCAGTGACCATGACCCTGCTCGACGATCGACCAGGTCGGCCACCCGAGGAGCTGATCAGGAGGGTGCTCCGGAACTGGGCTTTCGTCCTTCCCGGTCCGGATGACCGCGAACTGCCACAAGAGATCGCACACGCGCTGCACTGGGTGTCGAAGGCTGCACGCCCCCTCGCCGATCTCGGTGACGCTGCGATCGCCAGGGCCGTGCTGGACGCGTTGAAGCTGAAACTGGATGGCACAGCGGCAGCCGCGGAGACTGTTCGCCGCAAGCGCCGGACGCTCGTCAACGCCCTGCACTACGCGGTCGATCTCGGGGAGTTCAAAGAGAACCCGATCACTGGCATTCGCTGGAAGAAACCGAAGGTCGCCGGAGAAGTCGATCCACGGGTGGTGGCCAATCCAGAGCAGGCGCGCTCTTTGCTGACGGCTGTGTCGTACGTTGGCGGGTATGGTCGGGCTCGCGGCCGTCGACTGGTCGGCCTGTTCGCCTGCATGTATTACGGGGCCTTCCGCCCCGCTGAAGCTGTGGGCCTCACCGCGGCAGACCTGAAGCTGCCGGAGACGGGCTGGGGCACGGCGTTGCTGAACCGGACGCGTCCCAGTGCTGGCAAGCAGTGGACGGACTCGGGAGAGACCCACGACGACCGGGGTCTGAAGAACCGGCCGGCCGAGGAAGTGCGGCTCGTGCCGATCCCGCCCCAGCTCGTTGCCATCCTTAAGCGGCACCTCGACACCTTCGGTACCGCCGAGGACGGGCGGCTGTTCACCAATGAGCGTGGGGGAGTGGTCGGCTCATCGACGTACTTCCGCGTGTGGCAGGAGGCTCGTGTGTTTGCTCTCCCGCCGGCCGCGGTGGCCTCACCGCTCGCTGCCCGTCCGTACGATCTGCGGCACTCGGCGTTGTCCACCTGGCTCAACGCCGGTGTCGACCCGACGGAGGTCGCCGAACGCGCAGGTAACAGCGTGGAGGTCTTGCTGAGTCGGTACGCAAAATGCATCGACGGGCGGCAAGAGGTCGTCAATCGCAAGATCGAAGAGCTGTTGCGCGAGTACGAGTGACACGTACGTGAGTTGTAGCCCCCAGCCCGCATGGACTGGGGGCTTCGCCGTATCTCGGCCGCGTGGCGTCGGTCGTTGGTTGTCGGTTGCACCTGCCGCGTCGCTTTTGGCTCCGCTGGTGGACTACTGCCCCAGGGGTTCCGTCCGGTTCGCGCTCTACGCGGAGGCTGACGGACTGGCGACCCTCACGGTATGGGGCTTTTAGAGAGGGAACCGCGGCGGCTGAGTGGTGGGCAGTCCCCTTGTCCTGACTGCGGTCTGTTGCAGGACCGAGTGCCGACGCTTGAGCAAGAGTGGGTGCTGCTGGAGCCGGACATGAATCCCCTGGCCCATACCGTGCCGGCGGAGCACCGGTGGATCGAACTGTCGGATGGGCGGGTGACGGTCTACGGAGTGTGCCCGCCGGATCAGTTCCAACGGTGCCGCGTCGAGCACCGCCTTGCCTGCCCTGCACAACCTCTGCCGGATCTGTGGCCGTGGTTGACGTCCCTGCGAGGGGAGAATGCTCGGCGAGTGGAGCGGCAGAACGATCCGGAGCCGCCTTCGCCCCATGAGGAGTGGCCGGACGCTGGCTGACGGCTCCTCCGGAAACTCTGGGGCTGACCAGGGGAGACAGTCCAAGATCCTGTCCACGAATAGTCCACAGACGCCGACATGCGCCTGCTCCGAGCGGCACACGCCTGCACATACGCGAAGACCCCATCCTCAGCGTTTCCGCTGGTGACAGGGTCTTTAGGCACCTCATGCAGGGTGCCCCCGGCAGGATTCGAACCTGCGCACACGGCTCCGGAGGCCGTTGCTCTATCCCCTGAGCTACGGGGGCGTGTTCGTCGCGTTCGGTGTTGCTCGCGGCGACGGGTAGAACACTACCAGCTCCCCCGGGGTGGTCATGAACGGGTTTTCGCGGGTCGTGGGGCCTGTCGGGGCACACGCGCGGGCCGTTGTCCCCCGCAGGGGTGGAAGTGGGGAAAAGCCGGACGCGGTGGCCGGTCCGGACCTACTCTCGAGTTGTGCCTAGGGCGTCTGGCCGGGTTCTTGTTGTGGACGACAACAAGGTCATCCGGCAGCTGATCAGGGTCAATCTCGAGCTGGAGGGCTTCGAGGTCGTGACCGCGGGCGATGGTGTCGAGTGTCTGGATGTCGTCCATCAGGTGCGGCCCGACGTGGTCACGCTGGACGTGGTCATGCCCCGCCTGGACGGGCTCCGGACCGCCGCGCGGCTGCGTGCCGACCCACGTACCCAGGAGCTTCCGATCGCGATCGTGAGTGCCTGTACGCGGTACGAGGTCGACGCGGGGTTCGCCGCCGGGGTCGACGCCTTCCTCTCCAAGCCGTTCGAGCCCGCCGAGCTCGTCAGTCTCGTACGGCAGTTGGCCGAGCGGACCGTCACGGGGGTCGGTGTGGCGGGTGGTGACGGGGCGGCCGCCTCGTCCTCCCGCGCGGGGGAGAGTGAGTCGTCCGCTCAGGCGTGATCGCCCCCGCGACCTCCCTCTGACCCTTCCCGTCCATATCCCGGGACTCCCCGAAACCGGTTGGCCTCCCCACCCGCCTCCTCCCATACGCTTGACCCGTGACCCCCGTAGAGCTCTCCCGTACCGTGCTGCGCGCGGTGCGTCGCGCTGTCGACGGGGGAGAGCTGGACGTGGACGTGCCCGTGCGGGTCCGGGTGGGGCCTCCGGGGCCCGGTGGGTGTGGTGACTACGCCACCGGCATCGCCCTGCAGCTGGCCCGGCCGGCCGGGCAGCCGCCGTACCGGGTCGCCGAGGTGCTGCGGGCGCATCTCGCCGCCGCCGACGGGATCGCCGACGTCGTCCTCACCGGGCCCGGGTTTCTCAACATCAGCCTCCACCGCACCGCCCCGGCCGAGCTGGTCACCGAGGTGCTGCGGCGCGGGCCACGGTACGGCCACGTCGACCCCAAGGACGGAGACGGCGAACGGCGTCTCGTGCGGCTGCACTGCGACCACCACCCCCGCGCCCTCGTCGTCGCCGACGCCGCCGCCCGCATCCTGCGCTCCCAGGGCGCCCTCGCCCGCATCAGCTGTGCCGCGCCGATCCCGGTGGAGTGGGGCGCCGTCCTCGGCGTGCGCGTGGACACCGGCAAGCCCGCCTCCGAGGGGCCGTCCGTCCAGGTCAGGCCCGTGCCCGCCCCCGGCGACCCCCTCCCCCTCGGGCGGGACGCCGGACGCTGGGCGCTGCTCCACCCCGCCGCCCACGACCGGCCCCGGATCGGTGACGAGCACCTGGTCCAGCGCGAGAGCAACCCCCTCTTCCGGGTGCGCTACGCCCACGCCCGCACCCGCGCCCTCGCGCGCAACGCGGCCGACCTCGGCTTCGCCGCCGAGCCGGGGCCCGTGGAGGACGCGAACGGGATAGACGGGCACCGGATATACGTCCTGCTCGGCGACCACCCCCGCGTACTCGCCGCCGCCGCGGCCCACCACGCTCCCGACCGCCTCGCCCGGCACCTCGTCACCGTCGCCGATGCCGTGCTGCCTTTTCTGCCCGCCGTGCTGCCGCGCGGTGGGGAGAAACCCTCGGCCGCCCACCGTGCCCGGCTCGCCCTCGCCGAAGCCGCCGGGACGGTGCTGGCCGGCGGCCTGACCCTGCTCGGTATCGACGCACCCGACCACCTGTGAAGCCAGCGAGAGAGTCAGCGAAGAAATGAGCCGTTCCGCACACCCCGCCGGGCCCCGTCACGCCGACGTCCTCACCGAGGGGCACTATTCCGCGCCGCCCGCCGATCTCAACGCCCTCGACCCCAAGGTGTGGGCCCACACCGTCGGGCGGGACGGGGACGGGGCCGTCACCGTCGGGGGGATCGCCGTCACCCAGCTCGCCGAGGAGTACGGCACCCCCGCCTACATCCTCGACGAGGCCGACTTCCGGGAGCGGGCTCGGGCCTGGCGTACCGCCTTCGGGACCGAGGCCGACGTCTTCTACGCCGGCAAGGCCTTCCTGTCGCGCGCCGTCGTGCGGTGGCTGGACGAGGAGGGGCTCAACCTTGATGTGTGCTCCGGTGGCGAACTGGCCACCGCGCTGTCCGCGGGCATGCCCGCCGAACGCATCGCCTTCCACGGCAACAACAAGTCGCCGGAGGAGATCGAGCGGGCCGTCGCCGCGGGCGTCGGGCGGATCGTGCTCGACTCCTTCCAGGAGATCGTGCGCGTCGCCCACACCGCCGAGTCGCTCGGCCGGCGGCAGCGGGTGCAGATCCGTATCACCGTCGGCGTCGAGGCGCACACCCACGAGTTCATCGCCACCGCCCACGAGGACCAGAAGTTCGGCATCCCGCTGGCCGGCGGGCAGGCCGCGGAGGCCGTGCGGCGGGCCCTCCAGCTCGACGGGATCGAGCTGATCGGGATCCATTCCCACATCGGGTCGCAGATCTTCGACATGTCCGGGTTCGAGGTCGCCGCGCACCGGGTCGTCGGGCTGCTCAAGGACATTCGCGACGAGCACGGGGTCGAGCTGCCCGAGATCGATCTGGGGGGCGGGCTCGGGATCGCCTACACGAGCGACGACGACCCCCGCGAGCCGCACGAGATCGCCAAGGCGCTGACCGAGATCGTCACGCGGGAGTGCGAGAGCGCCCGGCTGCGGACGCCCCGCATCTCCGTCGAGCCCGGCCGGGCCATCGTGGGCCCGACCGCCTTCACGCTCTACGAGGTCGGCACCGTCAAGCCGCTCGACGGGCTGCGGACGTATGTCTCCGTGGACGGGGGGATGTCGGACAACATCCGGACCGCGCTCTACGACGCCGAGTACAGCGTCGCCCTCGCCTCCCGCACCTCCGACGCCGAGCCGATGCTGGCCCGCGTCGTCGGCAAGCACTGCGAGAGCGGGGACATCGTGGTCAAGGACGCCTTCCTGCCGGGCGACCTGGCCCCCGGTGACCTGATCGCCGTACCGGCGACGGGCGCGTACTGCCGCTCCATGGCCAGCAACTACAACCACGTGCTGCGCCCGCCGGTCGTCGCGGTGCGGGACGGCGAGGCGCGGGTCATCGTGCGGCGTGAGACCGAGGAGGACCTGCTGCGTCTCGACGTCGGGTGAAGATCTTTCGCCCCACACCCCTCCGAAAATGAAATAAACGTCTCACGATCCGGACGAAAGGCAGAAAATCCCGTCCGGTGCGTGAGACTGGTCCAACCGTAGACGGTATGAGGAAACGAGGTCGGATGATGCGTACGCGTCCGCTGAAGGTGGCGCTGCTGGGCTGTGGTGTGGTCGGCTCAGAGGTGGCGCGCATCATGACGACGCACGCCGACGACCTCGCCGCCCGCATCGGGGCACCGGTGGAGCTCGCGGGCGTGGCCGTACGGCGACCCGACCGGGTGCGCGAGGGCATCGACCCCGCCCTCGTCACCACCGACGCCACCGCCCTGGTCAAGCGCGGGGACATCGACGTCGTCGTCGAGGTCATCGGCGGCATCGAGCCCGCCCGCACCCTCATCACCACCGCCTTCGAGCACGGCGCCTCCGTCGTCTCCGCCAACAAGGCGCTCCTCGCCCAGGACGGCGCCTCGCTGCACGCCGCCGCCGACGAGCACGGCAAGGACCTGTACTACGAGGCCGCCGTCGCCGGTGCCATCCCGCTGATCCGGCCGCTGCGCGAGTCCCTCGCCGGCGACAAGGTCAACCGGGTGCTCGGCATCGTCAACGGGACCACCAACTTCATCCTCGACGCCATGGACACGACCGGGGCGGGCTACCAGGAGGCGCTCGACGAGGCCACCGCCCTCGGGTACGCCGAGGCCGACCCGACCGCCGACGTCGAGGGCTTCGACGCCGCCGCCAAGGCCGCCATCCTCGCCGGGATCGCCTTCCACACGCGCGTGCGCCTCGACGACGTCTACCGCGAGGGCATGACCGAGGTCACCGCCGCCGACTTCGCCTCCGCCAAGGAGATGGGCTGCACCATCAAGCTCCTCGCGATCTGCGAGCGGGCCGCGGACGGGGCGTCGGTCACCGCGCGGGTGCATCCCGCGATGATCCCGCTCAGCCACCCGCTGGCCAACGTGCGCGAGGCCTACAACGCCGTCTTCGTGGAGTCCGACGCCGCGGGGCAGCTCATGTTCTACGGGCCCGGCGCCGGCGGTCCGCCGACCGCGTCCGCCGTACTCGGCGACCTCGTCGCCGTCTGCCGCAACCGGCTGGGCGGCGCGACCGGACCCGGCGAGTCCGCGTACGCCGCACTGCCCGTCTCGCCGATGGGCGAGGTCGTCACGCGCTACCACATCAGCCTCGACGTGGCCGACAAACCGGGCGTGCTCGCCCAGGTCGCGACCGTGTTCGCGGAGCACGGTGTCTCCATCGACACCGTGCGGCAGTCCGGCAAGGACGGCGAGGCATCCCTCGTCGTCGTCACCCACCGTGCGTCCGACGCCGCCCTCGGCGGTACGGTCGAGGCGCTGCGCAAGCTCGACACCGTGCGGGGTGTCGCCAGCATCATGCGGGTTGAAGGAGAGTAACCAGCAATGACCCACCAGTGGCGCGGAATCATCGAGGAGTACCGGGACCGGCTGCCCGTCTCCGACAGCACGCCCGTCGTGACGCTCCGCGAGGGCGGCACGCCGCTCGTGCCCGCACAGGTGCTCTCCGAGCGCACGGGCTGCGAGGTCCACCTCAAGGTCGAGGGGGCGAACCCGACGGGGTCCTTCAAGGACCGCGGCATGACCATGGCCATCAGCAAGGCCAAGGAGGAGGGCGCGCAGGCCGTCATCTGCGCGTCCACCGGCAACACCTCCGCCAGTGCCGCCGCGTACGGCGTGCGCGCGGGCATGGTGTCCGCCGTGCTCGTGCCGCAGGGCAAGATCGCGCTCGGCAAGATGGGCCAGGCCCTCGTGCACGGCGCGAAGATCCTCCAGGTCGACGGCAACTTCGACGACTGCCTCACGCTGGCCCGCGCGCTCAGCGACAACTACCCGGTGGCGCTGGTCAATTCGGTCAACCCGGTGCGTATCGAGGGGCAGAAGACGGCCGCCTTCGAGATCGTGGACATGCTCGGCGACGCGCCCGACATACACGTCCTGCCGGTCGGCAACGCCGGCAACATCACCGCGTACTGGAAGGGGTACCGCGAGTACGCCGCCGACGGGGTCAGCACGAGGACGCCCCGCATGTGGGGGTTCCAGGCCTCCGGCAGCGCCCCGATCGTGCGCGGCGAGGTCGTCAAGGACCCGTCGACCATCGCCACCGCCATCCGGATCGGCAACCCGGCCTCGTGGGACCTCGCGCTCGCCGCGCGGGACGAGTCCGGCGGCGCCATCGACGAGGTGACGGACCGTGAGATCCTGCGCGCCTACCGGCTGTTGGCCTCCCAGGAGGGCGTCTTCGTCGAGCCCGCGTCCGCCGCGTCGGTGGCCGGTCTGCTGAAGGCCGCCGAGCTGGGCAGGGTCGACCCGGGCCAGCGCATCGTCTGCACCGTCACCGGCAACGGCCTGAAGGACCCGGACTGGGCCGTCGCCGGCGCCCCGCAGCCGGTCACCGTCCCGGTCGACGCGGCGACGGCGGCCGAGCGGCTCGGGCTGGTCTGAGGCCACGCAGCGCATACCGCGCCACTCCCACCGGCGTACGAGGGCGTAAGCGACGTCCGGCCGGGAAAGTCACTTATGGGGGGTGCACAGGGGGCTTGCGACACGCATCGTGCGCCTCCTGTGCGCCCTATGTCGCCACGGAACCTTCCTTCGATAGGCTGTACCCGAACCCGCCTGCCGCATATGCCGCCCAGCCGCGCCGGCAGCGGCGGCCACCGAAGGTTCCGTACGTCATCGGATGCCAGATCGAACGTCATTCGACAACCCACGCAGCTCAAGGAGAGTCATCGAGAGATGGCCGGTCCAGCGTTCCGCGCCGCCGCCGTCAGGGTGCGCGTCCCCGCCACCAGCGCCAACCTCGGCCCGGGCTTCGACGCCCTCGGTCTCGCGCTGGGCTTGTACGACGACGTGGTCGTCCGGGTGGCCGACTCCGGGCTGCACATCGACATCGCGGGTGAGGGCAGCGAGACGCTGCCGCGCGACGAGAAACACCTCCTGATCCGCTCCCTGCGCACCGCCTTCGACCTCCTGGGCGGACAGCCCCGCGGCCTGGAGATCGTCTGCGCCAACCGCATCCCGCACGGCCGCGGCCTCGGCTCCTCCTCCGCCGCCATCTGCGCCGGCATCGTCGCCGCGCGCGCGGTGACCATAGGCGGCGAGGCCCGCCTCGACGACGCCGCGCTGCTCGACCTCGCCACCGAGATCGAGGGCCACCCCGACAACGTGGCGGCCTGTCTGCTGGGCGGCTTCACTCTGTCCTGGATGGAGTCCGGCGCGGCCCGCGCGATCAGGATGGAGCCCGCCGATTCCATCGTTCCGGTGGTTTTCGTGCCCGGAAAGCCGGTACTGACGGAGACCGCGCGCGGACTGCTCCCGCGCCATGTCCCGCACGTCGACGCCGCCACCAACGCCGGCCGCGCCGCGCTGCTCGTCGAGGCCCTGACCAGGCGCCCCGAGCTGCTGCTTCCGGCCACCGAGGACCGCCTCCACCAGGAGTACCGCGCACCGGCCATGCCGGAGAGCGCGGCGCTGGTGGAGCGACTGCGCGGCGACGGCATCCCCGCGGTGATCTCGGGTGCCGGACCCACCGTGATGGCCCTCGCCGACGCCGACACGGCCGACAAGGTCGAGGCGTTGGCGGGGACGGACTGGGCGGCCAACCGGCTGAGCCTGGACCAGCAGGGCGCGAGCGTGCTGCCTCTGGCAACCTCCAGTGACATTTAGACGCGGAGGGTTGCCGGATTTCGAGAGGGGGAATGTTTGTTGGATCCGGTAGTGTTAACCTCAAGTCTGCACCCGACCCCACCATGGCGAGGTGCCTCGTGTCCCCGTCCGGGACAGACATCCTTCCGGGAGCCCCCCAAGTCGCACTGTGTGGTGGATGTCGTACGTGAACAGTACGGCCGACACGGACACTGAGCGACCCGCCGGGCACGCTTCGGAACCGGTGCGACCACGCCGCGTGTCACAGACATTGGGTGTCACGGCCAGGGGGCGCGCCATCACCAGATATCTCTTCCGCCTTTCAGGCGGACCACCGCCCCGGCACGGTTCGCACAGCAAGGACCGAAGCCGGACAGCACAACCGGTCGCCGAGCCAGACAGGCCGACGTCCGCTCCAGGGAAGGACCCTTCGTGAGCGACACCACCGATCTGATGGGCGCACGTGTCGAGGAGACCGCTGCCGCGCCCGCCACGGACGCCTCCGCGCCTGCCAGCGGTGCCGGCTCCCGGCGGCGCCGCGGTACCGGCCTCGAGGGCATGGTGCTGGCCGAGCTGCAACAGGTCGCATCCGGCCTCGGCATCAGGGGCACCGCGCGTATGCGCAAGAGCCAGCTGATCGAGGTCATCAAGGAGGCGCAGGCCGCCGGGGGAGCCCCCGCCAAGGCCGCGCCCGCCGCGGACGCCGCCGGCGAGACCAAGCCGAAGCGCCGCAGCACCTCCCGGTCCCGCACGGGCGACGAGGCCCCCGCCGAGAAGGCGGAGAAGGCCGGCAAGGCCGAGAAGAAGGCGGACAAGGCGACCGCCGACCAGGCCGCCGCCCAGCAGCAGATCGACATCCCCGGTCAGCCGTCCAAGGTCTCGCCCGCCGCCGACCAGTCCGGTGCCGCCGGTGACGACGCCCCCTCCGAGCGCCGTCGTCGCCGCGCCACCGCCGACGCGGGCAGCCCGTCCGCCGAGACGGTCGCCGTCGAGACCCGCGAGCCGAAGGGCGACACGTCGGCCCAGCAGTCCCAGGGCCAGCAGCAGGGCCAGGGCGACGGCCGCTCCGACGGCGAGGGCGGCGAGGGCCGCCGCCGCGACCGCCGTGACCGCGGTGACCGTGGCGACCGCGGTGACCGCGGCGACCGCGGGCGCGACCGCGACCGCCGCAACAAGGGCGACGACCAGCAGGGCCAGGGCGGCGGCCAGCAGCGGCAGCAGGGCGGCGGCCGTCAGGACCGCCAGCAGCAGGACGACGACGATTTCGAGGGCGGCCGCCGGGGCCGTCGCGGCCGCTACCGCGACCGCCGGGGCCGTCGTGGACGCGACGAGATCCAGGAGCCGCAGATCAACGAGGACGACGTCCTCATCCCGGTCGCCGGCATCCTCGACATCCTCGACAACTACGCGTTCATCCGGACCTCCGGCTACCTGCCCGGCCCCAACGACGTGTACGTCTCCCTCGCCCAGGTCCGCAAGAACGGCCTGCGCAAGGGCGACCACCTCACCGGTGCCGTGCGCCAGCCCAAGGAGGGCGAGCGCCGCGAGAAGTTCAACGCGCTGGTGCGCCTGGACTCCGTCAACGGCATGGCGCCCGAACACGGCCGCGGACGGCCGGAGTTCAACAAGCTGACGCCGCTGTACCCGCAGGACCGCCTCCGCCTGGAGACGGACCCCGGCGTACTCACCACCCGCATCATCGACCTCGTCGCGCCCATCGGTAAGGGCCAGCGCGGTCTGATCGTGGCCCCGCCGAAGACCGGCAAGACCATGATCATGCAGGCGATCGCCAACGCGATCACGCACAACAACCCCGAGTGCCACCTGATGGTCGTCCTGGTCGACGAGCGTCCGGAAGAGGTCACCGACATGCAGCGGTCGGTGAAGGGCGAGGTCATCTCCTCGACCTTCGACCGCCCGGCCGAGGACCACACCACGGTCGCCGAGCTGGCCATCGAGCGCGCCAAGCGCCTGGTGGAGCTGGGTCACGACGTGGTCGTGCTGCTCGACTCGATCACCCGCCTGGGCCGTGCGTACAACCTCGCCGCCCCGGCCTCCGGCCGCATCCTGTCCGGTGGTGTCGACTCGACCGCCCTGTACCCGCCGAAGCGCTTCTTCGGTGCGGCCCGCAACATCGAGGACGGCGGCTCGCTGACCATCCTCGCCACCGCGCTGGTGGACACCGGGTCCCGCATGGACGAGGTCATCTTCGAGGAGTTCAAGGGCACCGGCAACGCCGAGCTGAAGCTCGACCGGAAGCTCGCCGACAAGCGCATCTTCCCCGCGGTGGACGTCGACGCGTCCGGCACCCGCAAGGAGGAGATCCTGCTCGGCAGCGAGGAGCTGGCCGTCACCTGGAAGCTCCGCCGCGTGCTGCACGCCCTCGACCAGCAGCAGGCGATCGAGCTGCTCCTCGACAAGATGAAGCAGACCAAGTCGAACGGCGAGTTCCTGATGCAGATCCAGAAGACGACCCCGACGCCCGGCAACGGCGACTGACGTCTTCGCACCACCCAGGGCCGCCCGCGTCACACCGTGACGC
>NZ_JBHJVQ010000017.1:0-105351 GCF_042263835.1 Streptomyces sp. NPDC056128
GGGGCGCTTCCCGCGGGAAGCGCCCCCGTTCACGTCCGTACGCTGGTTTCGCGTCCGGGCGCGTGCCTAAAGGGCCACGCCCATCAGGGCGTCCACCGCGCGGGAGACGACGCCGGGCGCGCCCTCGTCCGTGCCGCCGCTCTCCTGCTGGCGGGCGGCCCAGCGGTCGACGGCGTCGAGCGCGGCCGGCGAGTCCAGGTCGTTCGCGAGGGCGGCGCGGATCTCCTCGACGAGCGCCTCGGCGGGCGGGCCGTCGGGCCGGGACACGGCGGCGCGCCAGCGGTCCAGCCGCGCGACGGCGTCCCGCAGCACCTGGTCGGTCCACTCCCAATCGGCGCGGTAGTGGTGGGCGAGCAGCGACAGCCGGATGGCGGCGGGGTCGACGCCGTCGTGGCGCAGCCGGGAGACGAAGACCAGGTTGCCCTTGGACTTGGACATCTTCTCGCCGTCGAGACCGACCATGCCGGCGTGGACGTACGCCTTGGCCATGGGGAACTCGCCGGTGAGCGCCTGGGCGTGCGAGGCGCCCATCTCGTGGTGCGGGAAGGCGAGGTCGGAGCCGCCGCCCTGGACGTCGAAGCCCATGCCGAGGTGGTCGAGGGCGATGGCCACGCACTCGATGTGCCAGCCGGGACGCCCGCGGCCGAGGGAGGCGCCGTCCCAGCTGGGCTCGCCCTCGCGGGCCGCCATCCACAGCATCGGGTCGAGCGGGTTCTTCTTGCCCGGCCGGTCCGGGTCGCCGCCCCGCTCCGCGGAGAGCAGCCGCATGGCGGCGGCGTCGAGGTGGGAGACGCCGCCGAAGTGCGGGTCGGCCTCGACGGAGAAGTAGGTGTCGCCCTCCAGCTCGTAGGCGGCGCCGGCGTCGCGCAGCCGCTCGACGAGCGGGACGATGCCGGGTATGGCCTCGACGGCGCCTATGTAGTGCCGCGGCGGCAGCATCCGCAGCGCCGTCATGTCCTCGCGGAAGAGGGCGGTCTCCTTCTCGGCGAGGGCGGTCCAGTCGACGTCGTCGCGCACGGCCCGCTCCAGGAGCGGGTCGTCGACGTCGGTGACGTTCTGGACGTAGTGCACCTGCCGCTTGGTGTCGAGCCACACGCGCTGCACGAGGTCGAACGCGTTGTAGGTCGCCGCGTGCCCCATATGGGTGGCGTCGTACGGCGTGATGCCGCAGACGTAGATGCGGGCGACGGGACCGGGGGCGAGGGTCACCAGGTCTCCGGTCGCGGTGTCGTGGATCCTCAGGTCGCGGCCCTGACCGGGCAGGGCGGGGACCTCGGAAGCGGGCCAGGCATGCATGTCATGAGCGTAACCGGACGGATGTTCCGTACACGAACCGGACCGGGCCGGATGGCCGGTGGGGCGCTCTTGCGCGACACCGGCCCCCGTGCCTCCGCGGTACGGGGTGCCTAGACCGGCGGCCAGGGGATGGCCGGCCACTCGCCGCCCGGCTCGGGGTGTTTCCCGGCGGCCAGCAGGGTGTCGACCCGCGCGCGCGTGGCGTCGAGTTCGGCGGGGGTGATGAGGTCGCCGAGCCTGAGCGCCAGGGCGCCGCCGTCCTTCAGGGCCTCCCTGAGGGCGTCGAGCGCCGCCAGGGCCTCCCCGGTGAGCGGGTCGCCCGCCCAGCCCCACAGCAGGGTGCGCAGCTTGTTCTCGGCGTGGAAGGTGACCCCGTGGTCGATGCCGTACAGCCGCTCGCCGTCGGCGGGCAGCAGGTGCCCGCCCTTGCGGTCGGCGTTGTTGATCACGGCGTCCAGTACGGCGAGCCGGCGCAGCCGCTCGTCGTCGGCGTGCACGAGCAGCGCGGTGCGGCCCTCGCCGACCTCGGCCAGGGCGATCCCCTTCCAGCCGGGGCCGGGGTCCTCCTCGTCCACCAGGGCGAGCAGTTCCGTCTCCGGCACCGCCTCGATCCACAGCTGGACCATGCCCTCGCCGTAGGGCCCGTCGCGCAGCACGGTGGGCGGGACCAGGCCCCAGCCGGTGGCCTCGGACACCTCGTAGGCGGCGACCTCGCGCTGGGCGAGGGTGCCGTCGGGGAAGTCCCACAGGGGCCGCTCGCCGGCGACCGGCTTGTAGATGCAGGCCGCCTCGCGCCCCTCGTGCGTCACGGTGCAGTACAGCGCCGCGTTGGACGCCTCACGGATGCGTCCGCGCACGGTCAGTTCGCCCAGCGCGAGCAACTCGGCCGCGGCCGCGTCGGTGGTCACGCTCCGCGGCGGTATCCGTTCTGGCGCGGACATACGTGTCCTTCCGGGTCGAGCGGGAGACTGCACAGGGGGCACGGCGGGCGCCCGGCGTTGACGACGTCGAGGGCGCGCTTGGCGAAGGCCCTGGCCTGCGCGCCGGTGAGGCGGACCCGGAGCATCGGGGGGCCGTTCTCCTCGTCCTGGAGGAGCCGTTCCTCGGCCTCCGCCAGGTCCTCCTCGGACTCGGCCTCCAGCTCCACCAGGGCCTGCGCCTCGACGATCATGCGCTGGTCCTCGCCGTCCCAGGCCAGCGCCATGGTGCCGACCCGGAACTCCTCCTCGACGGGGGTGTCCAGCGGCGCGGTGTCGGACGGTTCGGTGGGTGCCACGGCGGGGACGACGGTGCTGCCGCCGCTGCGCCGTACGACCTCGTCCAGCAGCTCGTCCATGCGCTCGGCGAGGGCGGCGACCTGGGTCTTCTCCAGGGCCACGCTGGTCACCCGGGAGCCTGCGGTGGCCTGGAGGAAGAACGTACGGCGCCCGGGCAGCCCGACCGTACCGGCCACGAAACGTTCCGGTTGGTCGTAGAGGAACACCTGACGGGACACGTCCTGTCTCCATGGAAGTCGGGGAAAGCGGAAGATCGGGGGCACTGCCGCGACCGGTTCACCCTACTGCGGCGGACGATCACGGTGCGCCCGCACCACCCCCGACCGGGGCTTCGTCGTCCGGCGGCGTCTGCTGGGGGGCCAGGGAGGCGAAGTCGCCGGTGTCACCGAGGCGGACGAGGAACGGCCGCAGGCGCGTGTAGCGGATCGCGGTGACGGAGCAGGGCTCGACGGAGATCCGCTGGAAGAGGTCGAGATGAAGGCCGAGCGCCTCCGCGACCAGGGACTTGATGATGTCGCCGTGGGAGCACATGAGGTAGACGGCGTCGGCGCCGTGGTCGCGCTCCACGCGCGCGTTCCACTCGCGTACCGCCTCGGCGGCGCGGGTCTGCATCGCGCGCATCGACTCGCCGCCGGGGAAGGCCGCGGCGGACGGGTGCGACTGCACCACCTCCATGAGGGGCTCGTCCTTGAGTTCGGCGAGCTTGCGGCCGGACCAGTCGCCGTAGTGGCACTCACCGATGCGTTCGTCGGTGTGCGCCCGCAGACCGGGCCGGGCGTCGAGCAGCGGCCGGATCGTCTCCTGGCAGCGCTGGAGCGGGCTGGTGACGATCTCGGAGAGTGGCAGGCCGGCGATCCGCGCGGGCAGCGCGGCGGCCTGTGCGGCGCCGCGTTCGTCGAGGGCAACGCCGGGCGTCCACCCGGCGAGCAGCCCCTCGGTGTTGGCGGTGGAACGTCCGTGCCTAACCAGGATCAGCGTGGGCATGCGGCCAGGGTAGGCGTACGGCGCGATGCAGGGGCGCCGGGGCGAGGGGAGAATGCGTTCGGTGATCGTCGACTGTGCCATCTACCGGGACGGGCACCGCACGGACGGGCCCGAGGACCTGTCCGACGCGCTCGGCGAGGCCCGGTCCGCGGGCGGCTTCGTCTGGATCGGGCTGCATGAGCCGACCGAGGCCGAGTTCGAGCTGGTCAGCCAGGAGTTCGGGCTGCACCCGCTGGCGGTGGAGGACGCGCTCAAGGCGCATCAGCGGCCCAAGCTGGAGGTGTACGACGACTCGCTCTTCGCCGTCCTCAAGCCGGTGGTGTACGAGCCGGACAGCGACACCGTCTCCACCGGGGAGCTGATGATCTTCCTGGGCGACGCGTTCGCGGTCGTGGTCCGGCACGGCGAGGGCTCCCCGCTGAAGGCCGTGCGGCAGCGTCTGGAGCACGAGCCGCAGCTGCTCGGCAAGGGGCCCACGGCGGTGCTGTACGCGATCGCGGACGCCACTGTGGACCACTACCTGGACGTGGCGGTCGAGCTCCAGAACGACTTGGAGGGGCTGGAGGCCGAGGTCTTCTCGCCGGACGGCGGCGGCTCGCGGCACACGGCGTCCAGGATCTACAACTTCAAGCGGCAGATCCTGGAGTTCCGGCGGGCGACCGGTCCGCTGGCGCCGCCGCTGGCCCGGCTGGCGGGGACGGGCGCGTTCGGCTCCGGGGTGCCGTTCGTGAACGACCGGGCGCGGCCGTTCTTCCGGGACGTGAACGACCACCTCACGCGCGTGAACGAGTCGGTGGAGAACCTGGACCGGCTGGTCTCGGACATCCTGTCGGCGCATCTGGCGCAGATGAGCGTCCGCCAGAACGACGACATGCGGAAGATCTCCGCGTGGGCCGCCATGGCCGCGGTCCCCACGATGATCGCGGGGATCTACGGCATGAACTTCGACCACATGCCGGAGCTGCACTGGGTCGGGGGCTACCCGGCGGTGATCCTGCTGATGGCCGCTCTGGAGGTGCTGCTGTTCCGGCAGTTCAAACGCCGGGGCTGGCTCTAGGGGCTCAGGCGACCTCGGGGGCCGGGGTCGTGGGGCCGCCGAGCGCGTCGCGGCGGGCGGGCGTCCGCAGCCGCACCATGCGGCGCCAGCCGGCCAGCCGCTCGTAGGCGTACGTCGCGTGGATGCCGGCCGCGAGCAGCGCCGACCTGCCGCGGGACCAGCCCAGGAGGCGCCCCATGCGGGCCATCACGGCGAGGCTGACGTCCCGGTGGACGCGGATCTCGGCCAGCGCGCACTCGCGCAGGGTCCGCCGGATGTACGGGCCGTGCCCGTCGGCGGCGTAGCGCAGCAGCTCCTCGTGGGAGTAGGCGAGGTGGTTGTCCTCGTCGGCGGAGATCATGCGGACGGCCCGGCCCAGGTCCGGGTGGCCGGCGAAGTACTTGAGGAGCAGCGCCATCTGCTCGGCGGCGCGCTGCTCGGTGACCCTGCTGTGCGCGAGGTAGGTGATGATGTCCCGCACGGTGAGGGGCTGGTCGGCCTTGAGCTTGTCGTGGGCGAGGCCGATGCCGTGCCGCTCCAGGAGCATGGTGTAGTCGGTCTCGGCGGGTACGTCCACGGGTTCGAGGCCGCGCTTCTTCAGCAGGGCGTTGAAGATCCGGCCGTGCTTGTCCTCGTCGGCACCGTGCCGGGTGATCTTGGGGGCGAGGGCGCGCTCGCTCTCCGGCACGAGCGCGGCGATGCGGGCGTTCTCCCAGCCGCCCTGCGACTCGCCGCTGGCCGCGATGGAGCAGAAGAGACGGAACGACTCGTCGTTGTCGAGGATTTCCTGGAACAGGCTCTTGGCCGAAAGCATCGGTGGCCCCTCTCTGCTTCTGCAGGTTCCGCACACTCCGCAAAGCACGAGTCAAGTGCGGAAGCCGGGAGACGGCAACAGGTGCGGCGGACAAGTCCGCCGAAAGAAGGACCACCGGGGTCACGAGGAGGCGTAACCCCCGGCGCGCGGGCGCGTTGTTCCTCGTGACGGCCGTGGCGGGGAAGACCCCCGAGCCCCCACCACGGCCGCAGAACTTGCCGCGAGGTCACGCCAGTCCGGCGCGCTCCAGGGCCTCGGTGCCGGCGCGGAGCGCGGCGAGGCGCTCGTCCAGGGTGAAGCCCGCGGGGGCGAGCGTCAGGGTGGTGACTCCGGCCGCCGCGTAGGCCTTCATCCGGTCCGCGATCCGGTCGACGGAGCCGAGCAGGGTCGTCTGGTCGATCAGCTCGTGCGGCACGGCCGCGGCGGCGCCCTGCTTGTCGCCGGACAGGTACTTGTCCTGGATCTCGGCGGCCTCCCGCTCGTAGCCCATGCGCTGGGCGAGCTGGTTGTAGAAGTTCTGCTTGCGGCTGCCCATGCCGCCGACGTAGAGCGCGGTGTAGGGCCGGAAGGTGTCGGCGAGCGTGGTGACGTCCTTGTCCTCGCCGAGGGCGAGCGGCAGGGTCGGGCAGACGTCGAAGCCGTCGAGGGTCAGGCCGGCCTTCTCGCGTCCGGCGCGCAGGTGCTTGACGGCGGTCTCCTCCAGGTGGTCGGCGGAGGGGAAGATGAGCAGGGCGCCGTCGGCGATCTCGCCGGTCTGCTCCAGGTTCTTGGGGCCGATGGCGGCGATGTAGAGCGGGATGTGCTCGCGCTGCGGGTGCACGGTCAGCTTGATCGGCTTGCCGGGGCCGCCGGGCAGCGGCAGCGTCCAGTGCTGTCCCTCGTACGACAGCCGCTCGCGGGTCATCGCCCTGCGCACGATCTCCACGTACTCGCGGGTGCGGGCGAGGGGCTTGTCGAACTTGACGCCGTACCAGCCCTCGGAGACCTGCGGTCCGGAGACGCCGAGGCCGAGGCGGAAGCGGCCCTGGGAGAGGGAGTCCAGGGTGGCGGCGGTCATCGCGGTCATCGCGGGCTGGCGGGCCGGGATCTGGAAGATGGCCGAGCCCACGTCGATGCGCTCGGTCTGGGCGGCGACCCAGGTGAGCACGGTGGCCGCGTCGGAGCCGTAGGCCTCGGCGGCCCAGCACACGGCGTATCCGAGCCGGTCGGCCTCCTTGGCCACGGCCAGGTTGTCCGCGTCCATTCCGGCACCCCAGTAGCCGAGGTTGATCCCGAGCTGCATGGCCGATTCCCCTTACCCATCAGTAACGTCGCTGGTGTCCCGACCTTAGCGCGCGGAAATCGGTTGTCCACAGGCCCCCACAGCTCAAGCCGTGGCCAGTAATGTCGCCGTTCATGGAGCAGAGGCATCTCGGCCGCACCGGCCTGCGCGTGTCCCGCATCGGTCTCGGCACCCTGACCTGGGGCCGGGGCACGGACGAGCACGACGCCGCGGACCTCTTGAAGACCTTCTGGGAAGCGGGCGGCACACTCGTCGACACGGCGGACGTGTACGGCGACGGGGAGTCGGAGTACCTGCTCGGCCGTCTCATGGAGGGCCTGGTGCCGCGCCGGGACCTGGTGATCTCGACGAAGGCGGGCAGCGTGCCCGATCCCGACCGCCGCTTCGACGGTTCGCGCGGCCATCTGCTCTCCGCGCTGGACGCCTCGCTCGCGCGGCTCGGCACCGACCATGTCGACGTGTGGCACCTGCACGCCTTCGACCCGCACACCCCGCTGGAGGAGACGCTGCACGCCCTCGACGTGGCGGTGAGCAGCGGCCGGGCCCGCTACGCGGGGGTCTCCAACTTCTGCGGCTGGCAGCTCGCCAAGGCCGCGACCTGGCAGCTGGCGGCGCCCGGCGTACGGAACCGGGTGGCGAGCACCCAGATGGAGTACTCCCTGCTGCAGCGGGGCGTCGAGCGTGAGGTGCTGCCGGCCGCCCTGGACATGGGCGTCGGCCTGCTGCCCTCCTCGCCGCTGGGCCGGGGTGTCCTGACCGGCAAGTACCGCAAGGACGCCACGCCCCCGGACTCGCGGGGCGCCTCGGAGCATCTGGCGCCGTTCGTCGCGCCCTACCTCGACGACACGGCCGGGCACATCGTGGACGCGGTGGCGACGGCGGCCGACGGGCTCGCGGTGACCCCGCTCCAGGTGGCGCTGGCGTGGATCCGCGACCGGCCGGGTGTGGTCGCGCCGATCATCGGACCGCGCAACGCGCAGCAGCTCACGGCGGCGTTGTCAGTGGAGGCCCTTAGTCTTCCTGACGAGATCTGCCGGGCGCTCGACGACGTGTCGGCGCCGGTGCACCGCTATCCCGATCACGACTGGAGCACGCTGTGAGCACGGAGCCCGAGCCCGCCTCCGAGGACACCGCAGAGACCGTGGAGCCCGGGCCGGGAACGCCGGGCGCCGAGGACGCCGCGGACGCCGCCGGGACCGGCGGGGAGGGAGGCGACGCGGCCGCCCCGGCGGGGCAGGTGTCCGAGACCGAGGCCGAGCTGGCCGCTCAGCGGGTCGAGCGGGAGCGGATCGAGCGGCGGAAGGCGGAGAGGCAGGGGCCGATCGAGGCCGGGGGCAAGCTCAGCGGCACGGCGGCCGATCTGCTGGCCGCCGTCCGGGCCGTGGAGGGCGGCGAGAAGCCCGCGGCCACCGTCTTCGGCGACCCCGGCCCGGCCCGCCGCCCCGCCCCGGAGCCGGTGCGGCCGTCCCGGCCCGCGCCCGCCGAGCCGTCCGCCGCACCCGTGGGCCCCCCGCCGGAGACCGTCGAGGCGGTCCGGCGCGTGCTGGCCGACGGCGGCGCCCCCGAGGCGCTCGCCCCGCAGACCGCCGTGCTCCTCGGCGAGGGGGCGGAGGAGGCCCTGCGTACGGACCCCTGGCAGCTGCTCCGGGTCGGCGGGGTGCGGCCCGAGCAGGCCGACGGGTTCGCCCGCGCGCTGCTCGGCGCGGAGTGCGGCCCGGACGACGAGCGGCGTGGCCGTGCCGTCACCGTGTGGCTGCTGGAGCAGGCGGCGCTGGCCGGGCACACCGCCCTGGAGCTGGCGCGCCTCACCGCCACGCTGGGTCAGCGGGGCGTGCCGGATCCCGACGCGGCCGTGCAGAGCACGCTGGCCGAGGGCGAGGCGCTGGCCTTCCAGGACGCCCTGGACGAGCCCGGCGCCCGCCCGGAGCGCGCGGCGGGCGGCGCGGAGGGCTCGGGCGAGGAGGACGCGGGGGCCGACGAGCGCCCGGTCCGTGTCCTGATCGGCCTGGAGCGGTACGCGCTCGCCGAGGAGAGCCTGGCCGACGGTCTCGCCCGGCTCGTCAACGCTCCACCGAAGCAGGACGGTTCGGGCGCCGACTGGGAGCAGGCGGCCGCGTCGGCGCAGGGGTCCGCCGCCGAGCTGATCCGCGCCGTCGCGGGCCACGGGCTGGTCCTGCACACCGGCGGGGAGGCGTCCCTGGCCGAACCGGCGGCCCTGTTGCACGCCGCGCACGCCCTGGGGCTGCGTGCCTGGGCCGCCGCGCCGGGCTCGCTCGGCCGCGACCGCTTCGCCGCGCTGCTGGGCGCCGCGGCCGGGGACGGTCCGGCGGTCGTCACCCTGGCCGGGTTGCTGGCCGGTGCCGAGGGGCCGGGGCGGGACGCCGACGGTGCGGTGGACCTGGATCTGCTGGTGGTCGTCGACGCACCGCAGCTGGACGTCGAGGCGGGCGCGCTGCTGGCGGAGTCGCTTTCGGACGGGGCCCGGCTGGTGCTGGCCGGTGACCCGGCGGTGCTCGGCTCGGTGGGTCCCGGGCGGGTCTTCGCGGACCTGCTGGCGGCGGGGGTCTGCCCCCAGATCGCCTCGCGGCTCCCGGATCCGGGCCCGCTCGGCGAACTCGTCTCGGGCATCGGCATCGGTGAGCTGGGCCAGGTGGAGGCGCCCGGCAAGGAGGTCGTGATCGTGCCGGTGCGGGAGGCGGGCGAGGCCGTGCACCGCACCGTCCAGCTCGTCGCGGACTCGGTGCCGCGTGCGATCGGTGTACCCGCCGAGGAGACCCAGGTGATCACGCCGGGCCACGGCGGCGCGGCGGGCACCCGGGCGCTCAACGCGGCGCTGAAGGAACGGCTGAATCCCGGCCCCGGCCGCTTCGGCGGCTTCGACCCCGGCGACCGTGTCGCCTACTCCCCCGCGCCGGGCCGTACGCTGCCCGGCCGGGTGGTGACGGCCGACGCCGACGGACTGCACCTGTCGTGCGGGGGCGAGGACGTGGTCGTCCCCAAGGACCGGGTGGAGGGATCCGTGCGGCACGGGTGGGCCCTCACCGCGCACCAGGCGGTGGGCGGCCGGTGGCCCGCGGTGGTCGTGGTCCTGCCCGGCGACGCCGCGCAGGCCCTCAGCCGCCCCTGGGTCTACACGGCCTTCGGCCGGGCCGCCCGGCACCTCTCCGTGGTCCACGGCGTGGAACAGGCGCTGCCCCACGCCGTGACCGAAATCCCGGCCAAGCCCCGCACGACCCGACTGCCGGCGCTGCTCGCGCCACAGATCCCGACGACCGACTGACCCCGAGCACCGGCCCCCGGGGCGCTCCCGGGGGCCGGCCACTCAGCGACCCGCGGTCGGACGCGTCGGTTCGGTGTCCTCGTCCGGGTCGAGGTCGTCGTCCAGGTCCGTGTCGAGGTCCTCGTCCAGCTCCCCCGCACCGACGTCGCCGCTCTCGTCCGCGTCCGCCTCGTCGTCATCGTCGAGACCGTCGTCGAACTCGTCGTCGAAGACCGCGCTGACGTCGAAGCGGCAGACGACCAGTTGCGGGTCTACCTGGTCGAACGGGGCCTCCAGCCATTCGCCGGGGTCGGCGGTCTCGTCGGCGGCCGTCACCCAGAGCGTGGAGTCGCCCTCCTCCAGTCCGAACTCCTTGTGCCGGGAGGCGATCTCGTCCGGCTCGAACTCGCCGAACAGCAGGCCCAGCGCCCCGTGGACCGTGCCGGAGGCCTCCGCGCCCGCGCCCTCCTCGTCCGCCGCCTCGACCCGCCGGGCCTGGGCCATCAGACGCTGCGGCTCGGCCACCGAGTAGTCCCGGCGGATCAGGACACTGAGCGCGCTGGGCTCCTCGGGGCCCGTGTACGGCGGCATCGAGTCCTCGGTGCCGGGGATCTCGAAGGGAGTGACCTCGTCGTACCGGTCGTAGAGCAGTTCGTCGTACGCCTCCGCGGCCGCGGCCAGCTGGTTGAACGCGTCGTAGACGGCCGGGTCGTCCTCCCCCGACCGGCGTTCGACCGCGGCCAGGTGGCGGTCGAGCGCGGTCTTGACCGCCTCGGCGGCGGCGCGTACCTCGGCAGCGGTGGGCTGCGCAGCATCAGACATAGTGCAGACGCTATCCGTACCGGGCCCCAGCCCGCACAATAGATTCGATGCCGGAATACGAATTTGTCGATGTGTACCTTCCGCGCGGG
This sequence comes from Streptomyces sp. NPDC056128, assembly GCF_042263835.1. Classification (NCBI taxonomy): domain Bacteria; kingdom Bacillati; phylum Actinomycetota; class Actinomycetes; order Kitasatosporales; family Streptomycetaceae; genus Streptomyces; species Streptomyces sp. NPDC056128. Next base: position 10,860 of record NZ_JBHJVQ010000017.1, read on the forward strand.
GTCACCCGCAAGGAGACGACACGTCTGCTGACGGAACATGCCGAGTACGGACACTGGGAGTTGTACCGCCTGACCCTGTTGCGCGACGGCAGCCGGAAGGTACGGCTGCGGCGGCGGATCATCCGCCAGGTTCGCGCCACCTGGTGAGCCGCTGACGGGCCCCGCCGATGCGGGGCCCGCTCCGCGTACCGCACCGCCCGGGTCACGCCGAGGCGCGCGCCTTGCGGTAGAGCACCGTGCCCGCGAGCAGCGCTCCCGCGCCCACCGGCAGGGTGAGGCCCAGCGGCAGGCCGCTGCCGGTCTCGGCGAGGCGGGCGTCGCCGTGCGGCTGGGCGGCGTTCCGGGTACCGGTGCCGTCCTCGTCCGGGGAACCGCCCGGGGTCCCGCCGTCCGGACCGTCCGGGCCGTCCGAGCCCGGCGGGTCGTCCGGGGTGTCCGGGTTCTCGGGGTCGCCCGGGTCACCGGGATCGCCCGGGTCGCCGGGGGGCGTCTCGTGGTCGCCGCCGGGCGGCGTGGAGTGGTCGCCGCCCCCGTTGCCGCAGTCGTTGCCGGTGGCCGGGTTGAGGACACCGACGACGTCGACGCTGTTGCCGCACACGTTCACCGGCACGTGCACCGGCACCTCGATGTGGTTGCCGGACGCGACGCCCGGCGAGTCCGTGGCGTGACCGCCGGCGTGCGAGCCCCCGTTCGAGCCCCCGTTAGAGCCGTCCCCGCCGTCGGAGTCGCCGTATCCGCCGGAGTCGCCGTGTCCGCCCGAGCCCGCGGACGCGCCGCCGCCCCGGTTGGCGCACGAGTTGCCCATCGCCGGATTGAGGAGGCCCACGACGTCGACCGTGTTGCCGCACACGTTCACCGGCACGTGCACCGGCGCCTGCACGGTGTTGCCGGACAGTACGCCGGGCGAACCCGAACTCGAGCCGTGCGCCCCCGAGTCGGCGTGGGCGGTGCCGCCCGCGGCGGCGATCACACCGGTGGCCGCCGCCATCGTCATCAGGCCCTTGCGGGTGACCTGTCGCATTTCCTGGATCCCTGCCTTGCCCTAGTCCCCTGGTACCGAGAATGCCGGGAATTCCGGCGTTGCCGTCGCTCCCCCGCCTCGAAGGTCGTTCAAAAGGTCGTCGGCCCCGGAGCGCATGGCGTGCGCTCCGGGGCCGGCGGACTCAGACCCTCATGGGGCGAGGCACAACGTCACTTGTTGACGCAGACGTTGCCGAAGGCGGGGTTCAGCAGACCGATCACGGAGATCGTGTTGCCGCACACGTTCACCGGGACGTGCACGGGAACCTGAACGACGTTGCCGGAAAGGACACCGGGCGAGTGCACGGCGGCACCCTGCGCACCGGAGTCGGCGACGGCCATGCCCGCGCTCGCGAGAACCAGACCACCGGTGGCAGCCGCGGCGGCGACGACCTTCTTGAGCATTGTTCCTCCTAGTTGGAAAACGCGATCCCAGCTTGCTGATCGCATTACCTGTAACGAGGAGGGAGTAATGAGGCTACGAGCTTATGAGTGCATTCACCCGTCCCGGTTGCCTCCCGTACGCGCAGGCGATTCAGGAGGCGTCGATGAAGCGGTCGAGCACCCGCACGCCGAACTGGAGTCCCTCCACCGGCACCCGCTCGTCCACCCCGTGGAACATGCCCGCGAAGTCCAGCTCCGGCGGCAGCTTGAGCGGCGCGAAACCGAACCCCCGGATGCCCAGGTCGTCGAAGGACTTCGCGTCCGTGCCGCCGGAGAGCATGTAGGGGATCGCCTTCGCGGCCGGGTCCTCGGCCACCAGCGCGGACTGCATCGCCTCGACGAGCGCTCCGTCGAAGGTCGTCTCGACGGCCTTGTCGGCGTGCACGTCCTCGCGCAGCACCTTCGGGCCGAGGATCCGGTCGAGGTCGGCGAGGAACTCCTCCTCGTGCCCGGGCAGGAACCGCCCGTCGACGTGCGCGGTGGCCGCGCCCGGAATGACGTTGACCTTGTAGCCGGCCCCCAGCTGCGTGGGGTTGGCGGTGTTGCGCAGGGTCGCGCCGATGAGCTTGGCGATGCCGCCGAGCCTGGCGAGCGTGGCCTCCATGTCGTCCGCGTCGAGTTCGATGCCCATCGCGTCGCCCAGTTCGTCGAGGAACGCCCGGGTCGTCTTGGTCACGCGGATCGGGAACGTGTGCCGGCCGAGGCGCGCGACGGCCTCCGACAGCTCGGTGATCGCGTTGTCGCGGTGGATCATCGACCCGTGCCCGGCGGTACCGGCCACGGTCAGCTTCATCCAGTGCATGCCCTTCTCGGCCGTCTGGATCAGGTAGAGGCGGCGCTGCTCGCTCACGGTGAAGGAGAAGCCGCCCACCTCGCTGATCGCCTCGGTGACGCCCTCGAAGAGGTCGGGGTGGTTGTCGACGAGGTGCCGGGCGCCGTAGGTGCCGCCTGCCTCCTCGTCGGCGAGGAACGCCAGCACGATGTCGCGCGGCGGCTTGCGCCCGCTGCGCAGCCGGTCGCGGACGACCGCGAGGGTCATCGCGTCCATGTCCTTCATGTCGACGGCGCCGCGGCCCCACACGCAGCCGTCGGCGACCTCGCCGGAGAAGGGGTGGTGGGTCCAGTCGTCCGCGTTGGCCGGGACGACGTCGGTGTGGCCGTGGATGAGCAGCGCGGGCCGGGACGGGTCCTCGCCCTCGATCCGGGCCACCGTGGAGGCTCGTCCGGGGTGGGATTCGAAGATCCGCGGTTCGAGTCCCACCTCCGCGAGCTTCTCCGCGACGTACTCGGCGGCCTTGCGCTCGCCCGGCCCCGAGTGGTCGCCGTAGTTGCTGGTGTCGATCCGGATCAGCTCGCGGCAGAGGTCGACGACCTCGTCCTCGCCGGTGACGCTCCTGGCCGTGCCCGAGTCGCTCACGTGGTTCCTCCCGCTGTCACTGCTGGTGGGTCCCTGCTGGTGGGTCGCTCTCATCCTCTCTCTCCGGACGCCCGTGCCCAAGAAGGGGGTGATCGGCCACCCCGGAAAGCCTGGTAATGTTTACGTCGTCGCCGCGGGCAACGCCCCGCGCGGCAGACACCTTGTCCGGGTGGCGGAATGGCAGACGCGCTAGCTTGAGGTGCTAGTGCCCTTTATCGGGCGTGGGGGTTCAAGTCCCCCCTCGGACACCAGCTGAAACCCCTGCTGAGCAGGGGTTTTCTGCTTTTCCTCTACAGTGGTCGCCATGACCACCCCTCCCTGCCCCTGCGGGCGGTCCGAGCCGTACGAGAAGTGCTGCGGGCGTTTCCACGCCGGGGCCGCCGCCCCGAGCGCCGAGGCCCTGATGCGCTCGCGCTACAGCGCCTTCGTGAAGGGCGACGCCGGGTACCTGCTGCGGACCTGGCACCCGAGGACCCGGCCCGCCCGGCTGGACCTGGACCCGGGGACGCGCTGGACCGGCCTGGAGATCCTGGACTCGACGAGCGGGTCCGCCTTCCACACCACCGGGACGGTCACCTTCCGCGCCTCCCACCGCGGTGGCTCGCTGCACGAGCGGAGCCGCTTCGAGCGGGTGGACGGGGCATGGGTGTACGTGGACGGGGAGTTCCTCGACTGACGCCCGCCCGGCAGTCAGGGTGCCAGGATGTCCAGCTCCTGCAGCGCGCCGACGGTGATCTCCCGGGTCAGCCGCTCGGCGCGCTCGGCGTCCCGGGCCCGTACCGCCTCGGCGACCTGGACGTGCAGGGTGACGGCGGCCGGGTCGGGGTCCTCGAACATCACGTCGTGGTGGGTGCGGCCGGCCAGGACCTCGGCGACGACGCCGCCGAGGCGGGCGAACATCTCGTTGCCCGAGGCGGTGAGGATGACGCGGTGGAAGGCCACGTCGTGGAAGAGGTACTCCTCCAGCCGGTGCCCGCGCGAGTTGGCGACCATGCCGAGCGCGCACTCGGTCAGCTCGGCGCACTGCTCCGGCGTGGCGAGCCGCGCCGTGAGGCCGGCCGCGACCGGCTCGACCGCCGACCTCAGTACGGTCAGGGAGCGCAGCTGCCGGGGGCGTTCCGCGCCGGCCAGGCGCCAGCGGATGACCTGCGGGTCGTAGACGTTCCACTCGCACTCGGGCAGGACGGTGACGCCCACGCGGCGGCGTGACTCGACGAGGTGCATGGACTCCAGGACCCGGACCGCCTCGCGCATCACGGAGCGTGACACCTCGAAGCGCTGCGCGAGTTCGTCCGTGCGCAACACGCTGCCCGCGGGGTATTCGCCCGCTGTGATCGCGGGACCGAGGGTGTCCAGTACGCGGCCGTGCAGCCCCCGGCCCGGTGTGCTCATGCACTCAGCGTACGGGGCGCGTCACGGGAATAAAAAGTCAGACTTATATGTCACAGCCTCTTGAATTCGTCGTACCTAATGGGTTTCAGTGGCGTCGACATCACGTGTCGACGAAGACAGCAGACAGCGAGAGTGCGATGCAGCGACTGCACACCCCCCATGTCGTCGTGGTCATGGGCGTAGCGGGCACCGGGAAGACCACCATCGGCCCCCTGCTCGCGGCCCGGCTCGGCGTTCCCTACGCCGAGGGCGACGACTTCCACCCGCCGGCCAACATCGCCAAGATGACGGCCGGCACCCCGCTCACGGACGAGGACCGCTGGCCGTGGCTGGACGCCATCGGCGGCTGGGCCGACGGGCGTGCGGGGCTCGGTGGGGTGGTGAGCAGTTCGGCGCTCAAGCGGTCGTACCGCGACCGGTTGCGGGCAGCCGCTCCCGGTGTCGTCTTCGTGCATCTCACGGGCAGCCGTGAGCTGATCGAGGACCGGATGGCGCACCGGCAGGGCCACTTCATGCCGACGGCCCTGCTCGACTCCCAGTTCGCCACCCTCCAGCCGCTCCAGTCGGACGAGGCCGGGGTCGCGGTGGACGTCGCCGGTACGCCCGAGGAGATCACCGAGCGGGCGGCGAGCGCCCTGAGCGACCTCCCCGAGCCGGTCCAGTAACCCCCCGCACCGTCCCCCGAATCCCCATCACCGCAAGGAACCCACCGTGACCAGACTCAGCGTCGAGATGCTGGCAGCGGACACCGTCGAGCCGATCACCTCGGCCGGACATGCCCAACTGGGCATCGCCGTGCTCCTCGGCATCGCCGTCATCGTGCTGCTCATCACCAAGTTCAAGCTGCATGCCTTCCTGTCGCTGACCATCGGGTCACTGGCGCTCGGCGCGTTCGCCGGGGCGCCGCTGGACAAGGTCATCACCAGCTTCACCGCCGGGCTCGGCTCCACCGTCGCGGGCGTCGGCGTGCTGATCGCCCTCGGCGCGATCCTCGGCAAGATGCTCGCCGACTCCGGCGGCGCCGACCAGATCGTGGACACCATCCTCGCCAGGGCGACGCCTCGTTCGATGCCGTGGACGATGGTGCTGATCGCCTCGGTCATCGGACTGCCGCTGTTCTTCGAGGTCGGCATCGTGCTGCTGATCCCGGTCGTGCTGATGGTCGCCAAGCGCGGCAACTACTCGCTGATGCGGATCGGTATCCCGGCCCTCGCCGGTCTCTCCGTGATGCACGGCCTGGTCCCGCCGCACCCCGGCCCGCTGGTCGCGATCGACGCGGTCGGCGCCAACCTCGGCGTGACCCTGGCGCTGGGCGTGCTGATCGCCATCCCGACGGTGATCATCGCGGGTCCGGTGTTCTCGAAGTACGCCGCCCGCTGGGTGGACGTCCCCGCTCCCGACCGGATGATCCCGACGCGCGCCTCCGAGGACCTGGAGAAGCGCCCGGGCTTCGGCGCGACGCTGGCCACGATCCTGCTGCCGGTCGTGCTGATGCTGCTCAAGGCGCTCGTCGACATCATCGTCGACGACCCGGAGAACCTGGTGCAGCGCACCTTCGACGTCATCGGCAACCCGCTGATCGCCCTGCTGGTCTCCGTGATCGTCGGCATCTTCACGCTGCTGCGGCCCGCCGGGTTCGGCAAGGACCGGCTGTCGGGCCTGGTCGAGAAGGGCCTCGCGCCCATCGCCGGCATCCTGCTGATCGTCGGCGCGGGCGGCGGCTTCAAGCAGACGCTGATCGACTCCGGCGTGGGCCAGATGATCCTGGAGATCTCCAAGGACTGGTCGATCCCGGCGCTGCTGCTGGCCTGGCTGATCGCGGTGGCGATCCGGCTGGCGACCGGTTCGGCGACGGTGGCGACGGTCTCGGCGGCCGGTCTGGTCGCTCCGCTCGCGGCCGACATGTCGACCACGCACGCCGCCCTGCTGGTCCTGGCCATCGGCGCCGGCTCGCTCTTCTTCAGCCACGTCAACGACGCCGGCTTCTGGCTGGTGAAGGAGTACTTCGGGCTGAGCGTCGGCCAGACCATCAAGACCTGGTCCGTCATGGAGACGATCATCTCGGTGGTCGCCGGAGCCCTGGTCCTGCTGTTGTCCCTGGTCATATAGGCGCACGGGACACCGGCCAGTCAGAAGCAGGAGTACGACGATGACGGCTCACTCTCTCTTCGACATCGGCGGGCGTACGGCCCTGGTGACCGGCTCCAGCCGGGGCATCGGGCTGGCCCTGGCCCGGGGCCTGGCCGAGGCAGGCTGCCGCGTGGTCCTCAACGGACGCGACGGCGGACGCCTCACCGAGGCGGCCGCCGGCCTCCCGGGCGACGTGCACACGGCCGCCTTCGACGTGACCGACGGCCCGTCCGTGGCCGCCGGGATCGCGGAGGTCGAGGAGCGGGTGGGCCCGCTCGACATCCTGGTCAACAACGCTGGCATGCAACTGCGGGCGCCGCTCCTGGAGTTCGCGGACGCCGACTGGCACCGCATCCTGGACACCAACCTCACCAGCGCCTTCCTGGTGGGCCGGGAGGCCGCGCGCCGGATGACGGAACGCGGCCACGGCAAGATCGTCAACATCTGCTCGCTGCAGAGCGAGGTGGTCCGCCCGGGCATCGCGCCCTACGCGGCCACCAAGGGCGCGCTGAAGATGCTCACCAAGGGCATGTGCGCCGACTGGGGCCCGCGCGGAGTCCAGGTCAACGGGCTCGGTCCCGGCTACATCGAGACCGAGCTGACCCGGCCCCTGGTCGAGGACGAGGAGTTCAGCGCCTGGGTGCGCGGGCGCACGCCTGCCGGGCGCTGGGGCACTACGCAGGACCTGGTGGGCGGGCTGCTGTTCCTCGCCTCGCCCGCCGCGGACTTCGTCGGCGGACAGGTGCTGTACGTCGACGGCGGCATGACGAGCGTGCTGTGAACGCCGGGGAGGCTGCCATGCGGGGTTGTGTGATCCACGGCGCCGGAGACCTGCGGGTCGAGGAGGTGCCGGTCCCCCGCCCCGGTCCGGGCGAGGCGCTGGTCGCCGTGCGCTACGGCGGCGTGTGCGGCTCCGATCTGCACTACTGGCGGCACGGCGGGGTCGGCGACTTCCGGCTGCGCGAGCCGATGCTGCTAGGGCACGAGGTGGTCGGCACGGTGGTGGCGTACGGCTCCCCCGGCACGCCGGGCCCGGCCGTCGGTACGCCCGTCGCCGTGCACCCGGCGACCCCGTGCGGGGTGTGCCCGGAGTGCGTGGACGGGCGGCGCAATGTCTGCCGGGACACCCGCTACCTGGGCAGCGCGGCCCGCTTCCCCCACGTGCAGGGCGGCTTCGCGTCCCGGATCGCCGTCCCGGCCTCCCAGCTCCGGGCCCTTCCGTCCGGCCTCGACCCCCGGCGCGCGGCCCTCGCCGAGCCCCTCTCCGTCGCCCTGCACGCCGTACACCGGGCCGGGGACCTGACCGGCCGGCACGTCCTGGTCACCGGTGCCGGGCCCATGGGCTGCCTGGTGGTCGCGGCGGCCAAGGCGGCGGGCGCGGCCCGCGTGACGGTGTCGGACCTGCTGCCGGCGGCCCTGGAGTACGCGCGGGCCGCGGGCGCCGACGTGCTGGTACGGGCCGACGACCCGGGCGACGCCGGGTGGCCGGCCGAGGTGGACGTGGCGATCGAGGCGTCCGGGGTGGCAGCGGGCCTGGACGCCTGTCTGCGGCTGGTCCGGCGCGGCGGGGTGGTGGTCCAGCTCGGCATGCTGCCGCCGGGCCGGAGCCCCTTCGCGGGCAACCTGGTGGTGAGCCGGGAGATCGAGCTGCGCGGGGCCTTCCGCTTCGACGGCGAGTTCGACGCGGCGCTGGAGCTGCTCGCCGCCGAGCCCGCGTTCGACGCGCTGGTCGGCGCGGTGGTCCCGGTGCGCGACGCGGAGTCGGCGTTCGAACTGGCCGCGGACCGGAGCCGGTCCTGCAAGGTGCTCCTGGACTTCGGGGCGGACCCGGCGCTCTGAGGCCCCGGGACCCGCACGTCTCCTACGCCCTCCTCCTGATCCCTCCTGATCAGGAGGACGCCGCCTTGTCCAGCTGGAACGCCTCGTTGCCCTGCCCGATGCGGGCGTGCCGCTCGGGTGCCCGGGAGCGCAGCAGCAGTCCCTGCACCACACCGGCGACGGCCGCGAGGCCGATGATGCCGGGCAGCACCCAGCTCAGGGCGGAGTCGGGACCGGCGCCGACCAGGACGTCGAAGTCCTTGACCGTGTACCCGGCGATCACCAGCAGGGCGATGCCCGCGACGGCGGAGGTGGCGAGCCGCACGCCCTGGGCGCCGGCGGCCCCGCGGCGTACGAAGAAGGCCACCACGGAGAACGAGGCGGTGGCCATCAGCAGGATCACGCCGAGGGCGCCGATGTTGCCGCCCCAGGTGAACAGGTGCAGCACGGGCTGGGTGGGGTCGCCGTTCGGCTTGTCGTCGGCGAGGGCGAACCCGGCCACGACGACCACGGAGACGGCGGTCTGGAGCAGCGAGCCGGTGCCCGGGGCACCGCTGGAGCCGCTGGTCCGGCCGAAGGCGGCGGGCAGCAGTCCTTCGCGGCCCATGGCGAAGGCGTACCGGGCGACGACGTTGTGGAAGCTGAGCAGGGCGGCGAACATGCCGGTCACGAAGAGCACGTGCAGCACGTCCGTGAAGGTGGAGCCGAGCCGCGACTCGGTCAGGAAGAAGAGCAGTCCGGCGCTCTGCTCCTGGGCGGTACCGACGATCCTGTCCGGCCCGGTGGCCACGGTCAGCGCCCAGCTGCTGAGCGCGAAGAAGACGGCGACCCCACCGACCGCCAGGAACATGACACGCGGTACCAGCACGTGCGGCCGGCTGGTCTCCTCGGCGTACACGGGCGCCTGCTCGAAGCCGAGGAAGGCGGCGATGCAGAAGCACAGGGCGGTGCCGACCCCTGCGCCGGTCAGGGTGTCCGGGTTGAAGGCGTGCAGCGAGAGCCCCTGCGGTCCCGGGTCGGCGACGGCGGCGATGTCGAAGACGACCACCAGGACCACTTCGATGAGCAGCAGTACGCCCAGGACGCGCGCGTTGACGTCGATCTTCAGCCAGCCCAGCGTGCCGACGGCGAACACGGCCAGCAGCGCGGGGATCCACCAGGCGACGTCCAGGTCGGCGTAGGTGGCCAGGAGCCCGGAGACCTCGAAGCCGAAGATGCCGTAGATGCCGACCTGGAGCGCGTTGTAGGCGACCAGCGCGACCAGGGCGGCACCCGCGCCGGCGGTGCCGCCGAGGCCGCGGGAGATGTACGCGTAGAAGGCGCCCGCGTTGTGGACGTGCCGGCTCATCTCGGCGTACCCGACGCTGAAGAGGATCAGCACCACGCCGAGCAGCACGAAGAGCAGCGGCTGCCCCACGATGCCCATCACGGCGAAGGTGGTGGGCATGACGCCCGCGACCACCATCAGCGGGGCCGTGGCGGCGAGCACGGACAGCAGCAGCCCGCCCGTGCCCAGCCGGTCGGCGCGCAGCGCGCGCTCCTCGCCCTTGAAGGTACTGATGGCGCCACCGTTCGCGGTTCTGCCCGTGCTCGAACTGCCCGTGGTCATCGGGGGACGTCCTTCTCTCGTCTGCGGGGGGGGGATGGTCAGGCCGTACCGAGCGCGCTCGCGCGGGCCGCGCGGAAGGCGGGTAACGGGTCGCGGTCGGGATACGCCCAGGGGGCGGGCGTGACGTGCTCGCCGATGCGGTGGAACAGGGCGGCGGCCTCGGCGCCCCGGCCCTCGCAGCACTTCGCGTGGGCGAGGAAGTTGAGGTCGATCAGCCGGCGCGGGTGGCCGTCCTGCTCCCACTCGAGCCACCAGTCGAAGGCCGCCTTCATCACCAGCCGGGCGCGGCGCCCCACCCAGTGGCCGGCGGTGTTCGGGTCGGTGGACTCGTGCCCGGCGACGGCGAGCACGCGGTAGCGCTCGGCGTGCGCGACGACCGGGAGGATGGCCAGCGGAGAGTCGGCGGGGGCCTGCTCGGCGGCCCAGTTGGCGAAGTCGTACACCTCGTGCAGCGGGTCGGGACCGCCGCCGCGCTCGGCGAGCCGGGCCACCATCAGGTGGTGGGCGTGGTGGTGGTCGGCGTACCGCACCCGCACCTCGTCGAAGACCCGGACGACGTCCTCCTCGGCGCCCAGCGAGCGCTCCAGCATGAGGAGCCCGAGCCAGGGCGTGGGGTCGCCGGGCACGAGCGCGGCGGCGCCCCGGCACGCCTCCCGGGCCCGGGCGGCCTTCTCCTTGCCCCGCAGGGCGCGATGGACCAGGGCGAGGGCGAGCAGCACCGACGCGTCGGCGGAGTCGGGTTCGGCGAGCAGCCACTCGCGGGCCCAGGGGGCGCAGTAGGGCTCCTTGGCGAGGACGGCCACCCGATGCCCCCGGCGGTCCCAGTCGTCACCCGTGTGGACCAGCAGGGAGCGGACGGACTGCCAGCGCCCCTGGGCCAATGCCGCGCGGGCGGCTATGAGTTCGGCGTCGTCGAGGGCCTCGTCGAACGCCTGGGCCGCACGTCTGCGGCCGCGGCCGAGGGGAGGCGGGGGTGGGGACACCGCGGGAAACTTCCTCACGCGACGCGGGGGGTCGTCGTAGCCGGACTGCCATGAACTGATCACGCACAGCAAACCGGCCGCCAAGGCTTGACGTCAAGAGGATTCCGTTCGTTACACGCGTCAACTCATTTGCTGGCAGGGCAACTTGACCGGTCCCCACCCCGAATGCCGCACTCGCCCGGCGACCGGCTGCCGCCGACACTAGAGTCGGCCTCGACGCACCCGTGACCCGACTGACGATCGAGGTACGCAGCGTGTCGGTTCTGGTTCTGGTTCTCGCCGTGAGCGCCGCGTGCTGCCTGGGCTTCGGTTTCGTCCTCCAGCAGAACGCCGCGCAGCGCGCTCCGCTGGGCGACTTCCTCTCGCCCCGCCTGCTGCTCGACCTGGTGCGGGTGCCTCGCTGGCTGGCCGGCATGGGGCTGATGGTGGCCGGCATGGTGCTGGGCGCGATCGCGCTGGGCGGCGGCGAACTCACCCTCGTCGAACCCCTGCTGGCGACCAACCTCCTCTTCGCGCTCGCGCTGTCCCGCCTCCAGACCCGGCAGCCGCTGGGCCCGCAGGGCTGGGCCGGCCTGGCGCTGCTCGCGGGCGGGGTGACGGCGTTCATCCTGGCGGGCGAGCCGCGCGGCGGCAGCGCGGTGAGCGACCCGCTGCGGCACTGGCTGATCATCGGCGTGATGCTGGGCGTGGCGGTCCTGCTCGCGGCATGCGCCGGACGCTTCCGGCTGACCTGGGGCCCGACCCTGCTGGCCCTGGCCGCCGGGCTGCTCTACGGGGTGCAGGACGCGCTGACGCGGGTCAGCGGACGCCGCTTCTCCGCGGGCGGCCTCGCGGAACTGCTGACGGGCTGGCAGCCGTACGTGGTCGTGGTCCTCGGCGTCACCGGCCTGGTCCTGGTCCAGAGCGCCTTCGAGACGGCGCCGCTGCGCAGGTCGCTGCCCGCGCTGACGGCCGCCCAGCCGCTCGCGGGCATCGCCTGCGGGGTCGGTTTCCTCGGCGACCGCCTGCGCACCGACACCGCGGCGCTGGCTTGGGAGGCGGGCGGGCTCGCGTCGGTGGTGGCCGGCATCGTGCTGCTGGGCATGCACCCCGCGATGCCGCAGGGCACGGGCGAGAGCGGACGCGAACGGGCGCTGCAGCGGCGCTGACCGGCCGCTGCTTGGATGGTCGGCATGAGCGCTGCTGACGAGATCCTCGACATCGTCGACGAGAACGACCACGTCGTCGGACAGGCCCGGCGGGGCGACGCGTACGCACGTGGGCTGCGCCATCGCTGCGTGTTCGTGTGGGCCAGGGACGCGGAGGGCCGGGTCTTCGTCCACCGCCGCACGGCGACGAAGCTGGTGTTCCCCTCCCAGTACGACATGTTCGTCGGCGGGGTGGTGGGAGCGGGCGAGTCGTACGACGACGCGGCGCTGCGGGAGGCGGAGGAGGAGCTGGGGGTCACCGGGCTGCCGCGCCCGGAGTTCCTCTTCAAGTTCCTGTACGACGACGGCGCCGGGCGGACCTGGTGGTCGGCGGTGTACGAGGTGCGCTGCGAGGGCCCGGTCACTCCGCAGGTGGAGGAGGTGGCCTGGCACGGGTTCCTGCCGGAGGCGGAGCTGGAACGACGCCTCGGGGAGTGGGAGTGGGTGCCGGACGGTTTGGCGGCGTATGCGCGGCTGCGGGCCGGGGGTGGGTGACGCGGGCCGACGCTTGCCGGGTGCCGCTCTCTGTGGGACGGGTGCCGCCCCAGCGGCACGACTGCCCGCAGCTGGGGCGGGAGCGACTACCCGCAGCTGGGGCGGCGACTACCGGCAGCTAGGGGGGGACGGCCGGATAGCCGCGTACGGCGAGAAGGGGTCGTGTCGGGGGGTGTCCGCCCGCAGCGGTTGGCGCGTCAGCACAGAGAACTTCTGTGGCCGACCGATTCCGCGCCGTTCCGAGGACGGACACCCCCCCGGCGCGGCCCCGACCCACCACCGAACCCCACGCGCTACGCGCACCCCCCGAAGCAGCCACAGGCCGCCGCAGGCATCCCGGCAGATAGGGTCCCCAAGTGATCGAATTCGTGCGGAACGCTCGGCTCTGGTTCGTGCCCGAGGAGGTCAAGGGAGAGGGCCGTACGCCCGACTACCGCTTCTCGCTCGCGAACGAGCGCACCTTCCTGGCCTGGCTGCGCACCGCCATGGCCCTGATCGGCGGCGGTTTCGCGGTGGACCAGTTCCTGCCCGACCTCCGCTGGGGCTGGCGCGTCGGCCTCGCGCTCGCGCTGCTCGCCGCCGGCGTGCTGTGCTCGCTGCGCGCCGTGAACCACTGGGTGCGCTGCGAACGCGCCATGCGCCGCGGCGAGGACCTCCCCGCCTCCCGCTTCCCGGCCCTGCTCAGCCTGGTCGTCGCGGTCGTCGCCGTGGCGATGGTCCTCGTGGTCCTCGTCGGCTGGGAGGGCTGACCGGTGAGCACGGACCGCGACCCCGGCCTCCAGCCCGAACGCACCCGGCTGGCCTGGCGCCGCACCACCCTCTCCGGCACCGTCGTCGCCGTACTCGCCGCGAAGACCGCGCTGCACGGCGGCGCGACACCCCCGTCCGTCCTGGCCGCCACCCTGTGCTGCGCCCTGTGGCTGGCCTTCCTCCGGATCGCCCACGGCCGCATCACCACCCTCGCCTCGACGAACCGCCCCCGGGCCCTCACCCCACCGCACGCCACCGCGGCAGCCCTGTGCACGGTCGCCGTCGCCGTCTGCGGCGCGCTCCTCGTCCTCTGAGGTACCGATCACGTTCCGCCCGCCCACTGGACGGCATACCGACCGGTCGGCATCATGAGACGCGTACTGTTCACCTGCCACAGGGAGCGACGATGACCCCCGACCACCCGCCCGGACTCGATCTCGACCGGTTGCGCGAGCTGCTCGACCGCGAGCGGCCCGGCCTGGTGACCGGCCCGCTGTCCGGCCGGCTGATCGAGGGCGGACGCTCGAACCTCACCTACGCCGTCACGGACGGCACCGCCCGCTGGGTCGTCAGACGCCCCCCGCTCGGCCACGTCCTCGCCACCGCGCACGACATGAAGCGCGAGCACCGCGTCATCAGCGCCCTGCACCCCACGAACGTACCTGTCCCCCGCCCCCTGCTCCTCTGCGAGGACGAGGACGTCGTCGGGGCGCCCTTCTACGTCATGGAGTTCGTCGAGGGCACCCCGTACCGCACCGCCGACCAGCTCGCCCCCCTCGGCCCCGAGCGCACCCGCGCCGCCGTGCTGAACCTCGTCGACACCCTCGTCGAGCTGCACGCGGTGGACCCCGCCGAGGTCGGCCTCGGGGACTTCGGCCGCCCGGAGGGGTTCCTGGACCGCCAGCTCCGCCGCTGGGCCAAGCAGCTCGACGCCTCGCGCAACCGCGACCTCCCCGGCATCGACGAACTGCACGCCACGCTCGGCCGGGAGCTGCCCCACTCCCCCGCCCCGACGGTCGTCCACGGCGACTACCGCCTGGACAACGTCCTGATCGGCGGCGAGAACGACGAGATCAACGCGATCCTCGACTGGGAGATGTCGACCCTCGGCGACCCGCTCACCGACCTCGGCCTGCTGGTGATGTACAGCAGCCCGCTCGGCATGCCGGACTCCCCCGTCTCCACCACGGCCCAGGCCCCCGGCCACCCCGCCCCCGCCGAGCTGGTCCAGCGGTACGCCGACCGCTCGGGCCGCGACGTGGGCGCCGTCGCCTGGTACACGGCGTTCGCGTGGTTCAAGCTCGCCGTGATCCTGGAGGGCATCCACTACCGCTACACGCTGGGCCGCACCGTCGGCCCCGGCTTCGACCGCATCGGCGACCTCGTCCCCGTATTCATCGAGCACGGCCTGACCACCCTTCAGAAGGGCTGACCCGCCATGGACTTCGCGTACGACGCACGCACCGAGGAACTCCGCGCCAGGCTGCTCGCCTTCATGGACGAGCACGTCCACCCCGCCGAGCAGGTCGCCCACGAGCAGCGCGCCCGCCTCGCCTCCCCCTGGGACACCCCGCAGGTCGTGGAGGACCTGAAGGACGAGGCCCGCCGCCAGGGCCTGTGGAACCTCTTCCTCCCCGACGCCGAGTACGGCGCGGGCCTGACCAACCTCCAGTACGCCCCGCTCGCCGAGATCACCGGCCGCAGCCCGCAGCTGGCGCCCACGGCGACGAACTGCGCGGCCCCGGACACCGGGAACATGGAGGTGCTGGCCCAGTTCGCCGACGAGGCGCAGAAGAAGCAGTGGCTCGAACCCCTGCTGGCCGGCGAGATCCGTTCCGCGTTCGCGATGACCGAGCCGGACGTGGCCTCCTCGGACGCCACGAACATCACCACGCACATCGAGCGGGACGGCGACGAGTACGTCATCACGGGCCGCAAGTGGTACATCTCCGGGGCGATGAACCCGGACTGCCAGATCTTCATCGTGATGGGCAAGACCGACCCGGACGGCGCGGACATCCGCCGCCAGCAGTCCATGATCCTGGTCCCGCGCGACACGCCCGGGGTGACGGTCGACCGGGCCATGCAGGTCTTCGGCTACGAGGACCACTACCACGGCGGCCACGCCGAGGTGACGTTCGACCACGCGCGCGTGCCGGTGTCGAACCTGATCGGTGAGGAGGGCGGCGGCTTCGCCATCGCCCAGGCCCGCCTCGGCCCCGGCCGCATCCACCACTGCATGCGGCTCATCGGGATGGCCGAGCGCGCGATCGAGCTGATGTGCCGCCGCGCGGTGTCCCGCGAGGCGTTCGGCAAGGCGCTGGCCCAGCAGGGCGTGGTCCACAACTGGATCGCCGACGCCCGGGTCACCGTCGAGCAGTTGCGGCTGCTGGTGCTGAAGACCGCCTGGCTGATGGACACCGTCGGCAACCGGGGCGCGCACACCGAGATCCAGGCCATCAAGATCGCCACCCCGCGCGCGGTGGTCGACATCATCGACCGGGCCATCCAGCTGCACGGCGCGGGCGGCGTGAGCCAGGACTTCCCGCTGGCGGAGCTGTACGCGGGCGCCAGGACGCTGATGATCGCCGACGGGCCGGACGAGGTGCACCAGCGCTCGCTGGCCCGCCGGGAGATCAAGAAGTACCTCTGAACGAGGCCGACCGGGCGAGGCGGCGCCCCCGGAACCCCCGGGGGCCGTCACCTCACGGGCGCAGTGCCCGCAGCAGCAGGTCGGCGAGGTGGTCGGCGACCTCCTGCGGGCCCAGCGGGCCGTCGGGGCGGTACCAGGTGGACAGGTGGTGGACGGAACCGAAGTGGTAGTCCACCACCAGGTCGGCCGGGGTCTCCTTGGTGAAGACCCCGGCCCGCTGGCCCTCCTCGATGAGGGCGCGGAAGCGCTCGTGGTAGCGGCGCCGCTCGGCCCGCACCTGCTTGTTCTTCTCGGGGCTCAGCTGGTGCATGGAGCGGAAGAAGATCGACGCGTCGTCGAGGTTGTCGATGGTGGTGACGACGACGTCGGCCGCCGCGTCCCGCACCCGCTTCTCGACCGGCTCGTCGGAGTCCGCGAAGGCGTCGAGGCGCTCCTGCTGGAGGCGCAGCACGCGCGCGTAGACCTCGTGCAGGAGGTCGTCCTTGGAGCCGAAGTAGTGGTACAGCGCTCCCTTGGTGACGCCCGCCGCCTCCACGATCTCCTGTACCGAGGTGCGGTCGTAGCCCTGCTCCGCGAAGAGCCGGGTGGCGGCGGCCAGGAGCCGCTGCGGCACCGGAGTGCCGTCCCCGTCCGTGGTCCTGGGCACTGCCGTCACCTGCCTTTCCGTTCAACTGTCCGTCTTCACTGTCCGTCGTCGTGCTTACGGGAACGCAGTTCCCGACGGAGGATCTTCCCACTCGCCGTCTTCGGCAGGTCGGGCAGGATCTCCACCTGACGCGGGTATTTGTAGGCGGCCAGTCTCTCCTCGCAGTACGCGGCGAGCGCGTCCGGGGCCGTGTCGGCGCCCGGCCGGAGGCTGATGTACGCCTTGACCGTCTCCCCCCGGTACCCGTCGGGCACGCCGACGACGGCGACCTCGCGCACCGCCGGATGGGTGTAGAGCACGTCCTCGACCTCGCGCGGCCAGACCTTGAACCCGGAGGCGTTGATCATGTCCTTCTTGCGGTCGACGACGTAGAGCCACCCCTGGGCGTCCATGAAGCCGATGTCGCCGGTGCGCAGCTCGCCGCCGGGGAAGGTCTCGGCGGTGGCGTCCGGGCGCCGCCAGTAGCCGGGGACGACCTGCGGCCCGCTGACGACGATCTCGCCCTGCTCCCCGAGGGGCACCTCGGCGCCCAGCTCGTCGACGACGCGGACGACGGTCTCGGGGCCCGGCACGCCGACCGCGAGGGTCCCGGAGGCGGGGTCCACCGGGGCCTCCAGGTGCGGCGGGACCGAGGCGCACGGCGCGGTGCACTCGGTGAGTCCGTAGCCGTTGCGGATGTACGGCCCGAAGCCCGCGCGGAACTTCTCCACCAGGGCCGGCGGCAGCGGGGCGCCGCCGGAGGAGATGTTGGCGAAGGAGGCGAAGTGTTCACGCGTGACGGACGGCTGGGCGGCCAGCGCCATGAAGGCGGTGGACGGGCCGACCGTGTAGTGCGGCCGGTGCTCGGCGAACGCGTCCAGCACGACGCCCGGCTCGAAGCGGTACGCCAGCACCAGCGTGCCCGCGCTGTTCAGACAGGCGCCGAACTCGCAGACCATGCCGGTGATGTGGAACAGCGGCGCCAGCGCGAAGTAGACCGGCGCGTCGGGCAGGCCGAGCCCGGTGCGCTGGCGTTCCGCGTTGTACATGATGTTGCGGTGGGTGTTGGTGGCGCCCTTGGGGGTGCCGCTGGTGCCCGAGGTGTAGCTGATGAGCGCGGTGCCGTCCGGCGCCGGGTCGCGTCCCTCGGGTGCCGGGTGGCCGGCGCGTGCCGCCGCGGTGAGGTCGTCGGCGTCGGTGGCCTCCGGCAGCCGCTCGAAGGTCAGCACGCGCGCGTCCCCGCGGGTCTGGAAGTCCAACTCGCACCCCGTGAGCACGATCCGCACCGGCGAGCCGGCCGCCGTGTCGCGCAGGTACGCCTCCCAGGCCCGGTCGGAGCAGACCAGCGCGGCCACCTCGGCGTCCCGCAGGACGTGGCCGACCTCCCCCGACTTGTACATCGGGTTGACCGGCACCACGACCGCGCCCGCCTTCCAGGCGCCCAGGACGGCGAGCACGAAGTGCGGGGAGTTCTGCAGCACGACCGCCACCCGGTCGCCGCGCTCCAGGCCGCGCGCGGCGAGGTGCCCGGCGACGGAGTCGCTCAGCTCGTCCACCTCGCGGTAGGTGAGGCGGCCGTCGAAGTAGGCGAGGAAGACGCGGTCGGGGGTGTCGGCGGCGACCCGGCGCAGGGCGTGCACCAGAGAGGCGTCGGGGTCGAGCGGCGCCTTCTGGGCGTCGGTCAGCAGGTCGAGCCAGGGCTTGGCGGCGTAGGGGGAGCCGGTCATCGGGCGCTCCCCTCCTCCCACTGCCGCTGGAGCCGGTTCATGCCGTGCAGCCAGCGGTCCGGTTCGGCGGCGCGGGCCTGGTAGTACTCGGCGACCTCCGGGTGCGGCAGGATCAGGAAGCGGTCCTCCTCGATGCCCTTGAAGAGGGCGTCGGCCACGTCCTGCGGCTCGATCGCGGTGGGCTGGAGCACGAGTTCGCCCGCGCTGCCGCTCGCGGTGAGCATGTCGGTGCGCACGCCCTGCGGACAGATGGCGTGGACCTTGATCCCGCGGTGGCGGTACGTCAGGGACAGCCACTCGGCGAAGGCGTAGGCGCCGTGCTTGGTGACGCTGTAGGGGGCGGCGCCGATCATGGTGAGCAGTCCGGCGGCCGACACGGTGGAGACGAAACGGCCGCTGCCGCGCTCCAGCCAGTCCGGGACCAGTTCGTGGGCCGCGCGGACGTGGGCCATCACGTTGACGTCCCAGGCGAGCGCCCAGACGGCCTCCTCGGCCGCCTCGGTCCCGCCGGAGCCGACGCCCGCGTTGGCGCAGTACACGTCGACCGTGCCGCCCAGCGCCGCACGGGCCTCGCCGACGATCGCGGAGGCGTCACCGGGCACCGCGATCGCGCCGATCTCGTCGGCCACGGCTTCGGCCCGGTCGGCGTCGAGGTCGTTGACGACGACGCGGGCGCCCTCGGCGGCGAAGCGGCGGGCCAGCGCGGCCCCGATGCCGCCTCCAGCCCCGGTGACGACGACTCCGGCATCCTGCACGGCTTCCACGATCGGTCTCCTTCGACACGGCTCGGGCACTGCTGACTCCCCGTTGCAGCGCCAGACTAACCAGTCGGTATGTACGACGGAAGAGGCGAAGCGCGGTCTACTCCATTCCATGCGACCCAAGGCGCGGGTTAGCGTGCGTGCGCATGACACCCGCCGCGATCACGGAGGTCACCGCATGACGCTGTCCAGACGGAATCTGCTCGCCACGACGGCCGCGGTGGCGGCCGGCACCACGGCCGCGGCCGCCGGCCCGGCCCAGGCGGCGCCCGGGGGCCACGGCGGCCGCCGGCTGCGCACCGGCTTCGAGCGCCTCGCCGCCGACGGCTACGCCGTGCTCGACGGCCAGAAGGCCGGCGTGGTCACCAATCCGACCGGCATCACCCGGGACGTCCGCCACATCGTCGACGTCATGCACGCCGACGACCGGGTGAACCTCACCGCCGTGTTCGGCCCCGAGCACGGATTCCGCGGCACCGCGCAGGCGGGCGGCTCCGAGGGCCGCTACGACGACCCCGCGACCGGGCTCCCGGTCTACGACACGTACCTCAAGAGCGGGCAGCCGCTCGCGGACATCTTCACGGCGTCCGGCGTGGACACCGTCGTCTTCGACATCCAGGACGCCGGAGCGCGCTTCTACACGTACATCTGGACGCTGTTCGACTGCATGGAGGCCGCGAGGCTCGCGGGGAAGCGGTTCGTCGTACTGGACCGGCCCAACCCGGTCACCGGGCGGGCGGCACTCGGCCCGGTCCTGCACAAGGAGTTCGCCACCTTCGTCGGCCGTCAGCCGATCTCCCAGGCGCACGGCATGACGGTCGCCGAGCTGGCGCACCTCTTCAACCACGAGTTCCTGCCGTCGCCGGTCCCGCTGGAGACGGTGACGATGACGGGCTGGAGGCGCTCGGAGTTCTACGACGCCTCGGGGCTGCCGTGGGTGCCGCCGAGCCCGAACATGCCGACGCCGGAGACGGCCGTGGTCTACTCGGGCACCTGCCTGTTCGAGGGCACGAACCTGTCGGAGGGGCGCGGCACCACCCGCCCGTTCGAACTGCTCGGCGCCGAGGGCGTCGACGGGAGCTGGGCCGCCGCCGTCAACGAACTGGACCTGCCCGGCGTGCGCTTCCGGGAGGCCTACTTCGCGCCGACCTTCTCCAAGTTCCAGGGCAAGACCGTCGGAGGCGTCCAGCTCCACGTGCACGACCGGGACGCCTTCGATCCGGTGCGCACCGGAATCGCCCTCCTGGTGACCGCCAAGCAGACCTGGGACGGTTTCGCCTGGCGGTCGGACAACTGGATCGACAAGCTCACCGGGTCCACGCAGGTGCGCACGATGATCGACGCGGGCGCGGACACCGACGAGGTGGTGGACGGCTGGCAGCGGGAACTGGCGGCGTTCCGCAGGACCCGCCGCCAGTACCTGATCTACCGCTGAGCCGGCGACCGGCCGGTCACCGGTGGGAGGTGAACTCCACGACCTGCTGGTAGGTCGGCCGGTTCTGCCAGCTGATCCCTCCGTGTTTGATGCCGCCCAGGGTGCGGTGGATGACCGAGTCGGCGCACCACTGGTCGCCCGCCGAGCAGTTGTCGTCACCCGGGTAGACCTGGGCGGCCGTGCGGCCCGACGCCTCCTTCAGGGTGGCGACCAGGGTGTCCCGGCAGGCGGCGAGGTCGCCGCCGCCGCAGTACTCCCGCGCGAGCGGTCCCTGGACGGACTCGCCGAGTACCGCCCTGATGTCCTTGTCGACATAGCTCCACCAGCCGTACTGGAAGGCGCTGCCGGCGTGGCCGCCGGTGGGGCCGTGGGCGGCGGACGGTGACTCGTCGACGGGCAGGTTGGCGGCGAAGGCGGTGTACAGGTCGCTGCCGAGGCCGGGTTCGAACTCGGCCTTCACCAGGAGCGGCCACCAGGCGTCCAGGGTGCGGATCGCGTCGGCGTGGGCGTACTGCTTCGAGCCGGCCGAGGTCTCCGTGCGCAGGCCGCCCGCCGCGCGCCAGGCCTTGAGCCGGTCGACGGCCGCCCGGGCGTCCGGGTCGGTGACCGGCGCGGAGTCGATCACCTTCAGCAGGTCGGGCAGCACGTCCTCGGCCCGCAGGTCGGCGAGGCCCGCCTCGGCCATGGCCCGCACCAGTGCGGCCCGGGTGACGCCGCCCTCGGCGACCAACTTCTTGACGCGGTCGTCGAGGAGGTTGCCGCGGTGGACGGAGCCGTTGCCCCAGGAGGACGCCGGGTAGTCCTTGGCCTGTTTGTTGTTCCAGGAGATGTAGTAGTCCTGGTCGACCGACTGCGGGTGGGCGGCCGCCTCGGTGTACCGGGCGGTGTTGCCGTCCGGGTCCCAGCCCTGCCACTCGTACGGTTGCCGCGCCCAGACCGGGAACTCCGCGTCGACGCCGTTCGCCCGGACCGGGTTGTCGCCGCTGTTGTAGTACGCGGTGTGCTCGGAGTCGGCGTAGAACCAGTTGAAGGTGTAGTTGATGTGCTGGACGGCGCTCCGGAAGCGCTCGGGGCTGTCGAGGTAGTCCGGGTCGTTGAGCATCTGGAAGCCGATGATCGAGTCGGCCTCGTGCAGGTAGGAGGAGCGCAGGGTGGTGTAGGCGACCTTCTTGCCGCCGACGGTGGCGCGGTTTTCGACCGGGCCGTACTTGGTGCGCCAGACGCGCATCGTGTAGGAGCCGGCCTTGGTGCCGTCGGCGACGGTCGGCTTCCAGGCGTTCTTGCGCTCGATCTTCTCCATCGGGGTACAGGTGCCGCGGTAGAGGTAGTGGTAGTCGTCCTGGCAGAGTTCGACGGCGTAGGTGTCGATGATGTCCTGGCCCGAGGTGGTCGCGCTCCACGCGTAGTCCTGGCCGCGGCCGAGTTCGACGTACATGCTCAGGCCCGCGAAGGAGGCGCCGCGGGCGCTCAGGCCCGGGCCCTGGATCTCCTGGAGCATGAGGAGCTGGGGCGCGAAGTAGCCGGTCTGCGGTCCGAAGACGGCGACCGGGTGGCCGCTGGCGGTGTGTTCGCCGCTGACGACGAGGGCGTTGGACATGCCGCGCCGGGCCGACGTCACGGCCGCGTCGGCCGCCTTGGTGGAGGCGCCGGTCGCGTTCGCCGTGGCCGCACTGCCGGTGCGGTCGTAGATCAGCGGTTCCGCCTCGACCGACCCGGCGTCGGGCAGGGCGCGGCCCTGCGGGTCGTCGGGCCTCGGCAGATAGGGGAAGCTGCCGTCCTGCTGGGTGAGGACGGCCTCGGGGTCGTTGCGCTGGCGGAAGGACTCCCAGACCTCGGTGCCCTCGGCCACGCCGTACTTCTCCTGGGCGGCGAGCAGGGAGCGCGCGTTGCCGACCTCGCCGCCGCCTCCGGCGCCGAAGAGGGAGCCGATGACCGAGGCCAGCGCGATCAGGTCGGTGCGCTTGAAGTGCTCGATGGTGCCGGCGTTGGTGATGGCGTTCTTGTGGCCGGTCAGGACGTACTCGCCGGGGAAGTAGCGGCCCCGGTCGGAGCGGTCGATGTAGGCGTTGATGCCGGCGACGTAGGCGTCCACGTCGGCCAGGGCCAGCTCGCCGCGTTCGCCGGCCTTGGCGGCGGCGCTCTCGATCTGCGCCTCCAGGTCGGCCTCGGTGTACGGGGCGCTGCGCCAGAACTGCTGTTCCAGGCCCTGGTTGGCGGGGGCGCCGCCGGCGAAGGGGGTCAACTGGCCGCGTCCGACGTGCCGGAAGAGGTCCATCAGCCACAGCCGGTCCTGGGCCGCGGCGTAGCCGGCGCCGAACTCGGTGCCGTAGCGGGTGGTGCCGGTGATGTGGGGCACACCGGTCTTCTTGTCGCGGACGATGGTCACGTCGTCGCGGCCCGCGGGGCGGATGGTGGAGGCGACCTGCCCGGCGGGGACGCCGAAGGAGGCGTCGTTGAAGAAGTCGTCGATCTTGTCGTTGGTGAGGGCGGAGTAGCCCGTGGCGAGGTTGGCGTACGGGCCGAGCTGGTCCTCCGCGTGGGCGGGCTGGGTGCCGAATGCCTGGTTGAGGAGGATTTGGGCGAGAGTGGCGTTGCCGTTCTGGCCGGGCGGGAGGATGTCGGAACACTGTCCTCCGCAGTGGTCCTGGGCCGTCGCTTCGGCGGTCGTGGCTTCGGCGGATTCCGTGTCGGCGGCCATCGCCGGGGAAAGCGGCGACAGGAGGCCGGCTATGAGGGCGCATACGGAAGCGCCCTTCAGGAACCCGTGGAGGCCGCGGGGAGTTCTCAGTCTGTCGAGGGCGTCGCGTGGGGTGCGTCGTGGCATGGCAGCTCCTCCCGACGGGGGTGTGGCGGGACGTTACCGCCGGTATCCCCGAGTTGGAAGATGAACATGCGTCACTTTTTTCCAGTGGGTGGATCGGCTGATGGGGGGCATCGGAAATCGGATGGAGCCGAATCGGTTGTCGATACGTCTATTCG
Organism: Streptomyces sp. NPDC056128; assembly: GCF_042263835.1. NCBI lineage: Bacteria > Bacillati > Actinomycetota > Actinomycetes > Kitasatosporales > Streptomycetaceae > Streptomyces > Streptomyces sp. NPDC056128. Next base: position 34,285 of record NZ_JBHJVQ010000017.1, read on the forward strand.
GCGACGTCCGTACGACGACGCCGAAGTGACCCGAGTACAGGTGCAGGTGTGACGGAGGTGCAGGGCGATGGCCGGTTTCCGAAGTCTGGCGAGACAGGTCCGCGATCCACGGTGCGACCTGGCGCTGCGGCGTTATTCGCTGCGCAAGTGCCTTGAACGTTTTGCCCCTTATGGGCACAGGGCTACCTGGGACCATCTCTGCTCCAGGGCAGGGTTCGGTCCCGAGGACCGCTCCCCGGACCCGGCGCGGCTCGTGGCCGCACTGGAGGAGCTGGAGGAGGCGCGTTCCGTGTGGCTGGCCTATGAGGTCGAGTTCGCCGAGCGGCGCAGGAAGGAGAAGCACGACGGGCTGCGCAGGCCGGGCAGCGTGGACGACTGGCACCGGCTGACCTGGGGCGGTTTCGGCGTCGCCTGGTGCGACGACCCCCGGGTGCATCCCGACTGGCCGCTGGCGGAAGTGCTGCGCCGGCTGATCTCGGCGCTGGAGCGGGAACCGGGCGCCGTCTGCCCGGTGTGCGACGGGGACCGCCTCGTCTGGACCTACGACCTCGACCACGAACCCTCGACGGGGCCCGTCTGCGCGGAGTGCGGGATCCTCGTGCCGCGGCCGGTCCTCACCCCCGACGCGCTCGCGGAGGCCCGGCGGGGGCGACGGCTGCTGATGTCGGCGTAGCCGGACTAGCGGGGGTGTGCCGGGGATGCCGCACCCCCGACGACCGGCGGCCGACGGGTGTTGTCAGTGGGGCCCGGCACCATGGGGGGATGGTGCAACTGTGTGCGAACGGGGGCCGGGAGGCCGCCGACGGGGCGGTGGTGCCGCTGTCGCCGGAGGCGCTCGCGGACTCCGTGGCGGGAGCGGTCGCCGCCGGGGCGACGGATGTCCACGTCCACCCGAAGACACCCTGTGGCCGGGACACGTTGTCGCCGCGCGTGCTCGCGGCCACGCTGGAGGCGGTGCGCGCGCGGGTGCCGGCCTCGGTTCCGGTCGGCGTCACGACGGGCGCCTGGGCGGAGCCCGACCCGGCCGCCCGGGTGGCGCGGATACGGAGTTGGACGGTGCTGCCCGACCACGCGTCGGTCAACTGGCACGAGCCGGGCGCCGAGGAGGCCGCGGCCGCGCTGATGGAGCGCGGGGTGGGCGTGGAGGCCGGCGTCTGGTCGGGCACGGACGGGGCGGCGCGCTTCCTGCGCTCACCACTGGGACCGAAGGTGCTGCGGGTACTGGCCGAGGTCACGGACACCGGCGGCCCGGCGACCGCGCGCGACGCGGCGCGGGCCCTGCTGTCCACGCTGGGCACGGCCCGCGGCCGTCCCGTCCTGCTGCACGGCGAGGACGCCGGCGCCTGGCCGGTACTGCGCCTGGCCGGCCGCCTGGGCCTGCCGACCCGGATCGGCCTGGAGGACACCCTGCTCCTGCCGGACGGCAGCCGGGCCGCCTCCAACGCCGAACTGGTGAGGGCGGGACTGGACGAGTGGGCCTCGGCACGGCGGGGCGGGGCGTGAACACCACGCCGGGCCACCGGCGATGCGGCCGATCGCTCACGCGGAGCCGGCACCTCCGGGCGACAGGAGGCATCCAGCCACCAACGCCGAGCCGCTGGACCGACCCCGCGACCGCCACGAGTGGCGCGCGCGTCGGACCGGGGGTGTCACCGCGCCCGGCCACCAACCCCGCCGGAACGGCGAGATGATCGCGCGGCCCCGGCGCCGACGGAACCCCCTGGCGCGCACGGGCGGTTAGATCCCCCGGGGGGCCGGGACCGGGCGTGCCACCACGCACGGCCACCGGCGCCGGCGCCCGCCCCCGTCGGGACGGCGAGGGGATCGTCCGGTCCGGGGGCGGCGGAGCGCCCCCGCACAGCGGGCCGTCAGAGCCCGGGGATGGTGGGACCGGGCGTGCCACCACGCACGGCCACCGGCGCCGGCGCCCGCCCCCGTCGGGACGGCGAGGGGATCGTCCGGTCCCGGGGGCGGCGGAACGCCCCGGCGCACGCGGGCCGTCAGAGCCCGTGGCGGCGGAACGCCGCCGCAGAAGCGGGCATCAGGGGCCGGGCGGGACGTCTGTCGGGGGCGGGTCAGTCGCAGTTCGTCGGGGTCGGGGCGCAGGTCCGGCTGTCCTGGTGCCGGGGCTTGCGTTCCACCAGGAGGCGGGAACCCGCTCGGGTTTCTCCGAACGCGTCGTCCGGGTTGGACAGGACGCAGGTGTCCAGGGACAGGCAGCCGCAGCCGATGCAGTCGGTGAGGTGGTCGCGCAACCGGTTGAGCTGCTTGATGCGCTCGTCGAGTTCGGAGCGCCAGGACGCCGAGAGCCGGGCCCAGTCGTCCCGGGTGGGGGTGCGGCCCTCGGGCAGCTCCGAGAGCGCCTCGTGGATCGTGGCGAGGGGGATGCCGACCCGCTGGGCCGCCCGTACGAAGGCGACCCGGCGCAGCGCGTCACGGCTGAAGCGGCGCTGGTTGCCCGAGGTGCGGCGACTGCTGATCAGGCCCTTGGACTCGTAGAAGTGCAGGGCGGAGACGGCGGCGCCACTGCGCGCTGCGAGCTGGCCGACGGTGAGCTCGTGGATCTTCTCGGGAATCTGAGGCACCCCTCGAACCCTACCCACCCGCCCACTCACCCGTCCGGTCCGTTGACAGGGGCTCCCCGGACGACCATGCTAAGCAGTCGCTTAGAGTCGCGTCACACGGGAGGCCGGGAGCATGGCAGAGCCGAGGATCTTCACATCCGTCGACGAGGTGAAGGCGGCGGTGGGCGAGCAGCTGGGACACACCGACTGGCTGGAGGTCGACCAGAAGCGGATCGACCTGTTCGCCGAGGCCACCGGCGACCACCAGTGGATCCACGTCGACCCGGAGAAGGCCGCCGCGGGCCCGTTCGGCACCACCATCGCGCACGGCTATCTGACCCTGTCGCTGCTCCCGCTGTTCGGGCCGCAGCTGATCAGGGTCGAGGGCGTGAAGATGGGCGTCAACTACGGCACCAACAAGGTCCGTTTCCCCGCCCCCGTCCCGGTCGGCTCGCGGCTGCGCGCCACGGCGACGATCACCGGCGTCGAGGACGTCACGGGCGGGATCCAGGTCTCCGTCGCCTTCACGGTGGAGCGCGAGGGCGGCGACAAGCCGGTCTGCGTCGCCGAGTCCGTCGCCCGCTACTACGTCTGAGCGGACCGGGCGGAGCCGGACACCCCGGCCCCGACCATCCGCAGCACGAGGTCGGCGTAGAGCGCGCCGACCTCGTCGGGCGTCCGGGCGCCGTTCACGTTGAACCAGCGGGCCACGTCGATGCAGAGCGACAGCACGGCGAGGGTGGTGCCCTTGACGTCCGGCACGTCGAACTCGCCCGTCGCCACGCCGTCGTCGATGATGCCGCGCACCGCGGCGTCGCACTGCCGGCGGAGCGTGAGGATCTCCTCCCGGGCCTCGGGACCGAGCGCGTCCAGCTCGTACTGCACGACCCGCGCGGTCGTGCGCCGGCCGGCGTGCCAGCGGACGAAGGAGCTCACGGCGTCGGCGAGCCGTGCGGTCGCACTGCCGTCACCCTGGGCCGCGGAGCGCAGGATGGCCACCGCCCGGGTGTGACCGATGCGGCTGATGCGGTGCAGCAGCTCTTCCTTGGTCTTGTAGTGGATGTAGAGCGCGGCCGGGCTCATGCCGGCCCGCCCGGCGATGTCGCGAGTCGTGGTCGCGTGGTACCCGCGTTCGGCGAACGCCTCCACGGCGGCGACCAGGAGCCGCCGGGCCGCGTCAGGCGTGACCTCTTCCCACGGCTCGATGTCGCCGCCCGTCGTCTCGGCCGCCGTACTCATCGCTTGTTCGCCCCTCTCGGTGACAGGAGCACCACCATACCGCCGAAACTGAGCGGGCGCTTAGGCGCGCTGCCCGGAGGCGGGTCCGCCCGGCTTGTGGAAGGGGTCGTGCTCGACAAGGATCTTGTCCAGCCGCGCCTGGTCCACACGGCTCACGATCTGCCCCACCTCCTGACGGTCCCGGATGATCTTCGCCAGCGTGAAGGCCGAGGTGACGAGGTACAGGACGGCGATGGCCAGGAAGGCACGCACCCAGGCGTCGGCCTGGAGCTGGTAGATGCCGATGGCGGTGGCGGCCATGGCGACCGAGAACGACGCGACGGCCTGCCCGTAGAAGGCCGCCGTGTTCTGCTGCTTGACCGGTGTGTCACTCATGGGTACAAGGATCGGCGGATGTGGTCCGGGCCACATCCGCCGTCGTACTCAGTCGGGGTACTCAGAACCCCCGGCCCTCAGAAGGCCGAAACCCCCGTCAGCGCCCGCCCGATGACCAGTTTCTGGATCTGGCTGGTGCCCTCGTACAGGGTCATCACGCGGGCGTCGCGCAGCAGTTTGCCGGCCGGGTACTCGTCGATGTAGCCGTAGCCGCCGAAGACCTGGAGGGCGTTGTTGGCGGCGCGGACGGCCGCCTCCGAGGCGAACAGCTTGGCCTTGGAGGACTCGACGGTGAAGGGCTGCCCGCGGTCGATCAGGTCGGCTACCCGCCAGGTCAGCAGCCGGGCCGCGTCCACGTCGAGGGCGATGTCGCTGATCAGCTCCTGCACCAGCTGGTGATGGGCGATGGTCTTCCCGAACTGCTCGCGCTCGCCGGCGTAGCGCACGGCCGCGTCCAGCGCGGCCTGGGCGATGCCGACGCAGCCTGCCGCGACCGACATCCGCCCCTTGGCGAGCGCGGACATGGCGACCGAGAAGCCCTTGCCCTCGGGTGCGAGCATCGCGGCGGCCGGGACCCGGACGTCCTCCAGGACCAGTTCGGCGGTGGCCTGGCCGCGCAGCCCGAGCTTGCCGTGGATGGTGCGCCGGGTCAGGCCGGGGGTGTCGGTGGGCACCAGGAAGGCGGAGACGCCCTTGTGGCCCGGGGCGTCGGTGGAGCGGGCGAAGAGCAGGACGACGTCGGCCCAGGTGCCGTTGGTGATGAACGTCTTGGTGCCATTGATGACGTAGTCGTCGCCGTCGCGGACCGCACGGGTGGCGAGGTTCCCCGCGTCCGAGCCGGTGCCGGGCTCGGTGAGGCCGAAGCAGCCGACGTACGCGCCGGAGGTGAGCCCCGGCAGCCAGCGCCGCTTCTGCTCCTCGTCGCCCCAGGCAGCGATGGTCTTGGCGACCAGGCCGAGGGAGACGGACACGATGCCGCGCACGGAGCTGTCGCCGCGCCCCAGCTCCTCCGTCACCAGGCAGTACGCGAGGTGGTCGCCGCCGGAGCCGCCGTACTCCTCGTCGACGGTGAGCCCGAGGAAGCCGACCTCGCCGAGCTTCTTCACGACGGACCGGTCCACCTCCTCGGCGCGGTCCCAGGCGATGACGTGCGGGGCGATCTCGCGCTCCACGAAGTCCCGCGCGAGTCGCCGCACGGCGCTCTGCTCCTCGCTGAGCTCCAGATTCATGCCGAGTCACCCCACAGAAGACGGTCCTTGACCAGTGGACTTTGAAAGCCGGACTTTTAAATTAGCACTGCTAGTTTAAAGCCGCAGCCCTACTATGTGCGCCATGGCCCGACCGCGCAAGCCCCTGCTCAGCACCGACCGGATCGTCGAGAAAGCCCGCGCTCTGGTGGACGCGGAGGGCCTCGCGGCCGTCTCCACCCGCCGGCTCGCCGCGGAGCTGGGCGTCAGCGGGCCCTCGCTCTACAACCACTTCCGCACCAAGGACGAGATCCTGGAGGCGGTCGCCGACTCGGTGAGCGCGCAGGTGGACCTGTCGATGTTCGAGGACGGCCGGGAGTGGCGGACCGCGCTGCACGACTGGGCCGTCTCCTACCGGGCGGCCCTGCGCGACCACCCCAACATCGTCCCCGTACTGGCGCACGGCCCCGGCCGCCGTCCGGCCGGGCTGCACCTCGCGGACGCCGTCTACGGCGCCATGGTCGCGGCCGGCTGGCCCCCGGCCCAGGCCACGTCCATCGGCGCGCTGATGCGGTACTTCATCATGGGCTCCGCGCTCGGTTCCTTCGCCGGTGGCTTCGTCGACGACGCCGGCGCCTACGACCCCGCCGCCTACCCGCACCTTCAGCAGGCCCACCTCCTGGCCGAGCAGCAGGAGAAGATCGACGAGCGGGCCTTCGAGACCGGGCTGACGGCCCTGCTGGACGGACTGACCCAGCAGTACGCGCAGGTGACGCGGGGCGTCTGAGGACACTTCGGCGCCCGCCGAACCGTGCGTGGCCCATCCTGGACGCATGACCGAGAGGGACGCCGAGGCGCCCGGCCTCGCGCGGCTGGCCGGGCTGATCGCGGACGAGACGCGCGCCGCCTGCCTGCTGGCGCTGCTGGACGGACGGGCCTGGACCGCCGGTGAGCTGGCCCGGCACGCGGGCGTCGCCGCGTCCACGGTGAGCGAGCACCTGGGCAAGCTCGTCGCGGGCGGGCTGCTCACCGAGGAGCGCCAGGGGCGGCACCGGTACGTCCGGCTGGCCGACGAGCGGGTCGCGCAACTGGTCGAGGACCTGGCGGCGCAGGTCGCGCCCCAGGCCGCCCGGCGTCCGCGCACCCTGCGGGCGTCGAGCGCCGGGTCGGCGATGGCCCGGGGGCGCACCTGCTACGACCACCTCGCCGGACGGCTCGGCATCGCGGTGACCGACGCCCTCACCGGGCGCGGACTGCTGCGCCAGGACACCGGCTTCGCGCTCACCGACGCGGGGCTCGGCTGGTTCGACGCGGCCGGGATTCCGCTGACGCCCACGGGCCGCCGTCCGCTGGCGCGGGCCTGCCTCGACTGGACCGAACGCCGTCCGCATCTCGCGGGCGTGGCGGGCGCGGCCCTGTGCCGGCACGCCCTGGACACCGGCTGGTGCGTGCGCATCGGCTCGGAGCGGGCGGTGAAGGTCACCCCGGCGGGCGAGGCCGCGCTCTCCGAGCTGCTGGGCATCGATCCGGTGGCGCTGCGCTGAGTCGCGCGGCACCGCCTCCCCGTCCGAAATCCGCGAGACCACGAGGCCGTCGCGCCCTAACGTCTGGAGCATGATGAGCACCGCCCGCACGTCTCCTTCCGCCCCCTCCCGGCGTCCGCAGCTGCTCGCGGCCGGCGCGGCCACCGTGACCGTCGTCCTGTGGGCCTCCGCCTTCGTCTCCATCCGCAGCGCCGGCGAGGCCTACTCACCGGGTGCGCTGGCCCTCGGGCGGCTGCTGTCCGGCGCCGTGACCCTCGCGCTGATCTGCCTGGTGCGGCGGGAAGGGCTGCCGCCGCGGGCGGCCTGGCGGGGGATCGCGATATCGGGGCTGCTGTGGTTCGGCTTCTACATGGTGGTCCTGAACTGGGGCGAGCAGCAGGTGGACGCCGGTACGGCCGCGCTCGTGGTGAACGTCGGCCCGATCCTCATCGCGCTGCTCGGCGCCCGCCTCCTCGGGGACGCGCTGCCGCCGCGGCTGCTGGCGGGGATGGCGGTGTCGTTCGCCGGTGCGGTGACCGTGGGCCTGTCGATGTCCGGCGAGGGCGGTTCCTCGCTGTTCGGGGTGGTGCTGTGTCTGCTGGCCGCGGTGGCGTACGCGGGCGGGGTGGTCGCGCAGAAGCCCGCGCTGGGGCACGCGAGCGCGCTCCAGGTGACGACGTTCGGATGCCTGGTCGGTGCGGTGCTCTGCCTGCCGTTCACGGGGCAGTTGGTGCACGAGGCGGCCGACGCGCCCGTCTCCGCGACGCTGAACATGGTGTACCTGGGCGTGTTCCCGACCGCGCTGGCGTTCACGACCTGGGCGTACGCGCTGGCCCGGACGACCGCCGGGCGCATGGGCGCCACCACGTACGCCGTGCCCGCCCTGGTGGTCCTGATGTCGTGGCTGGCGCTCGGTGAGGTGCCGGGGCTGCTCACCCTGGCGGGCGGCGCGCTCTGCCTGGCGGGTGTGGCGGTGTCGCGGTCCCGGAAGCGGGCGCGGGCCGCGACCCCGGACGAGCTGGTGGGGTCGCGGCCCGGGGGCGCTTCGCGGTCAGCGTGAACGCGCCCTGTCGGCCAGCACCTTGATGGACACCAGGGCGATCACGGAGAGGGCGATGATGTAGCCGGAGACGGCCATCGAGGTACCCGTCGCCTCCAGGAGCAGCACCATGACGAAGGGGGCGAGCCCGCCCCCGCCGACGGCGGCGATCTGGTAGCCGAGGGAGGCGCCGGTGTAGCGCATCTCCGGCGTGAACAGCTCGGCGAAGAGGGCGGCCTGGGGGCCGTACATGATGCTGAGGAAGCAGCTGGCGACGAAGGTGCCGACCGCCAGCCACACCAGTGAGCCGGTGTCGATGAGCAGGAACAGCGGGACGGCCCACACGGCGATGCCGACCGCGCCGACGGTGTAGACCCTGATGCGGCCGAACTTGTCGGACAGGGCGGCGGCGCCCGGGATCAGCACCAGCTGGGTGAGGCTGACGCAGAGCGAGACGGCGAGCACCGCGCCGTGGTCCATGTCCAGTTCGCGCGTCGTGTAGTCGAGGACGCCGGTGATGAGGATGTAGAACGTCGCGGTGTTCACGGCGAAGGAGCCGCCGGCCAGCAGGACCGTGCCCAAGTGATCGCGCATGATCGTGCGCAGCGGCGACGACTGCTCGCCCTGCTCCTTCTCGGCCAGCGCCCGCTCGGCCTCCCGGAACTCCGGGGTCTCCTCGACGCGGGTGTGGATGTACCAGGCCAGTCCGAGCACGAGCAGGCCGACCACGAACGGCACCCGCCAGCCCCAGGACTCGAAGGCCGACTCGGAGGTGAACGCCCCGGCCAGCAGGAAGACGGTGTTGGCGGTGACCACGCCGATGGGGACGCCGAGCTGGACGACGCTGCCGTAGATGCCGCGCTTGCCCTCGGGGGCGTACTCGGTGGCCAGCAGCATCGCGCCGCCCCACTGGGCGCCGACGGCCACGCCCTGGGCGATGCGCAGCAGGACGAGCAGGATGGGGGCGGCGACGCCGATCGTCTCGTACGTGGGCAGCAGGCCGATGCCGGTGGTGGCCACGCCCATCAGGGTGAGCGCGAGGACCAGCATCGGCTTGCGGCCCTTCTTGTCGCCGAGCTGCCCGGCGACGATGCCGCCGATCGGGCGGGCGAGGAAGCCGACCGCGAAGGTGGCGAAGGCGGCCAGGACCCCGGCGGTGGAGCTGCCGGCCGGGAAGTACAGGTCGCCCAGGACGAGGGCGGCGGCGATGCCGAAGACGAAGTAGTCGTACCACTCGACGGCCGACGCGAGGGCCGCGGCGGTGGCGACGCGGCGGCGGTTGGGGGCGGCGGCCTCGGCGGTGGCGGCCAGCGGCTGAGCGGAGGGGGTGGTGTCCATACGGGCACGCTCCGGTGAGTGCGGGGGGGACGTGGGGCGTGGGGGACCCACGGGGGATGTGGGGGCGGGGAGGGGACGTCGGGGAAACGTTTCGGGGAACGTACTGACCGGACGGTATGCGGTCAACAGTCGTGCCGGATGTTTGTCGCACCGCGATCGTGGCGCTACGCAGGGAGGCGCGGCGCGCGCGGGCACGCGGAACGGGGCGCCGGGGCGGACCCGGCACCCTCGTGCCCGTGTGGCGCGGTGCGGCGGCCTAGAACACCACCAGCGCCCGGCCGCCCTTGCCCGCCAGCATGTTCTCGAACGCCGCCGGGATGCCGTCCAGCGCGATGCGTTCCGTGACCAGGGCGCCGAGGTCGAGGCGTCCGGCCCGGACGTGTTCGGCGAGGACGGGGAGGTCGCGGGCCGGGTCGGCGTTGCCGTAGACGCAGCCGGACAGGGTGCGGCCCCAGTGGAAGATCTCCAGGGCGTTGAAGGTGACCTGCTGGTCCTTGCCGCCGATGCCGACGACCGTGGTGCGCCCGCCGCGCCGGGTGGATTCCCAGGCGGTGCGGATGGTGGTCGCGCGGCCGACGCACTCGACGGCGACGTCGACGCCCTGCTTGCCGGTGAGGGCGCGGATCTCGCGGGCGGTGGTGTCGGAGGCGATCAGGTAGTCGGTGGCGCCGGCCGCGCGCGCCAGCTCCTCCTTCTCGGGGGACACGTCGACGGCGACGATCTTCGACGCGCCCGCGATCCGGGCCGACTGGAGGGCGGCGAGGCCCACTCCCCCGGCGCCGAAGACCGCGACGGTCTCACCCTCGCGGACCTTCGCCGAGTGGTGGACGGCGCCGTAGCCGGTGAGGACGGCGCAGCCGAGCAGCGCCGCGTCGGTGAGCGGGATGCCGTCCGGGGCGGGCAGCACGCATCCGGCGTCCACCACCGTCTCCTCGGCGAACGCGGCGACGTTCAGGCCGGGGTGCAGGTCGGTGCCGTCGTCGGCGCGGCGGGCGTGCACGTGCGCGGCGCCGGCCAGGGCGTTGGCGCACAGCCAGACCTCGCCGAGCGTGCAGGCGTGACAGGCGCCGCAGGACGGCGCCCAGTTGAGGACCACGGCGTCGCCGGGCGCGACGTGGGTGACGTCCTCGCCGACGGACAGGACGGTGCCGGCGCCCTCGTGGCCGAGGACGGCGGGGAGCGGCACGCGCATGGTGCCGTTGGACAGGGACAGGTCGGAGTGGCAGACCCCGGCGGCGGCGAGCCGCACCCGCACCCGGCCGGGGCCCGGCTCGGGGAGTTCGATCCCGGTGACCTCCAGGGGGGCGCCTACGGCGGGTACGACGGCGGCACGGACAGCGGAACGGACGGCCATGGCGTGGGCAACTCCCCTGGGGCTAGAACTGGAGGGACTTGGTCTGGAGGTACTCGGTGAGGCCGTGCGCGCCCAGTTCGCGGCCCACGCCCGACTGCTTGTAGCCGCCGAAGGGTGCCAGCGGGTTGAACCGTCCGCCGTTGATGTCGACCTGCCCGGTGTCCATCCGCCGCGCGAAGGCGACGGCCTCGGCCTCGTCCCCGGCCCAGACGGCGCCGGCGAGGCCGTAGACCGTGCCGTTGGCGATCCGCAGGGCGTCCTCCTCGTCCTCGTAGCGCAGGACGGAGAGGACGGGGCCGAAGATCTCCTCCTGGGCGACCGTCATGTCCTCGGTGACGTCGGCGAGGACCGTCGGGGAGACGTAGTAGCCCTGCTCGTGCGGGGCTTCGGGGCCGCCCGCGACGATCCGCGCGCCCTCGGCGACGCCCTTCTCGATGTATCCGCGCACGCGCTCCTGCTGCTTGGCGTTGACGACCGGGCCGATCCGGTCGCCGTACTTCGCGGCGGCCTCGGCGGCCAGCTCCACCGCCTCGTCGTACTGGTCGCGGTGGACGAGCATGCGGGTCCAGGCGCTGCACGTCTGGCCCGAGTTGGACATGACGTTGGCGACGCCGACGTTCACGGCCTTGGCCAGGTCGGCGCTGGGCAGGATGACGTTGGCGGACTTGCCGCCGAGTTCGAGGGCGACGTTCTTGACGGCGGCACCGGCGAGGGCGCCGATGCGGCGGCCCACCGCCGTCGAGCCGGTGAAGGAGACCAGGTCGACGCCGGGGTGCTCGGCGAGGGCCTGTCCGGCGACCGGGCCGAGGCCGGTGACCAGGTTGAAGACGCCCGCGGGGAGGCCCGCCTCGTGCGCCGCCTCGGCGAAGAGCTGCGCGGTGAGCGGGGTGTCCTCGGCGGGCTTGAGCACGATGGTGCAGCCGGCCGCGAGCGCCGGGGCGACCTTGGCGACGATCTGGTGCAGCGGGTAGTTCCAGGGGGTGATGGCGCCGACCACGCCGACCGGCTCGTGGTGGACGACGGAGTTGCCGACCTTCTCCTCGAAGGCGTACGTCGCCGCCAGCTCGGCGTAGGAGCCCGCGACCGCGATGGGGGCGGCGGCGTGCACGGCCTGCGAGAACTTCAGCGGCGAGCCCAGCTCGGCGGTGACCGTCTCGGCGACCTCGTCCTTGCGGGCGACCAGGACGTCCCGCAGGGCGGCCAGCCGGGCGGCGCGCTCGGCGGGCGGGGTGGCGGCCCAGCCCGGCAGGGCGGCGCGGGCCGCGCGTACGGCGGTGTCGACGTCCAGGGCGGTGCCGGCGGGGACCGTCCCGATCACCCGCTCGTCGACCGGGTTCACGACGTCGATCGTGTCCCGGCCGTCGGCGGACCGCCAGGCCCCGTCGATGTACATGCCGTCGTGTGCCTTCATCGGGTTCCCTCCGGGCGGGCCATGTCGTCCGGCCCCAAACTAGCGCCGATAGTTTTACGGCACCAGGGGCTCCCCCGATGGTGGCGCGGCTCACCCTCTCCGGGACGCGGTCCCCGCGGTCCCGGCGGGTTCACTCCTCCAGGTCCGGCAGCCGCGCGGGGGCGGGGCAGATACGGTCGCCGTGCTGGTCGAAGACGAACAGGTGGGCGAGGTCGACGAGCAGCGGGACCTGCATGCCGTGGCGCAGGTCGATGTCGGGGGTGGTCCGGACGATCAGGTCGCCGGGGAGGCGACCGTCGGGGGCGGTGACGGCGGGGCCCCGCCGCTGTGCCTCCGCCGGTTCCTCCGCTTCGTCCATGACCGCCACCGGCCCGGCGCGCAGGGCGCCCGCCCGTTCCCTCAGCCGGTCCAGGACGGTGCCGTCGCGGCGGCGGCGCCGGACGGGCCGGGTGGCGAGCCGCGGGGCCTCCAGGTCGGGCACGACGGCGGGCCGCGAACCGGTGTTGAGGTGGACGAGGATCTCGTGGCCCTGGAACTCGACGTGCTCCACCAGGCCGGTGAGCAGCACCTCGCCGGGGCGGGCGGACGCGGGCTTCGCGATCCGGACCGCCTCCGAACGCAGGCCCACGATCACCTCCCGGCCCTGCTGGACACGGAGCAACTGGTGGTCCAGGCAGAGCGGTTCGGGCAGGCGCAGGAACTGCTTGCCCAGGCTGATCGTCATCGCGCCGTCCAGCGGTGCGCGCACGAGACCACGCAGCAGGTTGATGCGCGGGGTGCCGATGAAGGCGGCGACGAAGACGTTGCGGGGCAGGGCGTACACGGCGCGCGGGGTGTCCACCTGCTGGAGCACGCCGCCGCGCAGGACCGCGACCCGGTCGCCGAGGGACATGGCCTCGGACTGGTCGTGGGTGACGTAGATCGTGGTGACGCCCAGTTCCCGGGTCAGCCTGGTGATCTCGGCGCGCAGGTGGTTGCGGAGCTTGGCGTCCAGGTTGGACAGCGGCTCGTCCATCAGGAAGGCGGTGGGGTGGCGGGCGATGGCCCGGCCCATGGCGACGCGCTGGCGTTCGCCGCCGGAGAGCTGGGCGGGCAGGCGGTCGAGGAGGTCCTCGATGCCCAGCATGCGGGCGGTGGCGTCCACGCGGGGCCCGGGGTCGGTCTGGGGATCCTCGACGCGCAGCGGGAAGCCGATGTTCCCGCGGGTCGTCATGTTCGGGTACAGGGCGAAGTTCTGGAAGACCATCGCCATCCGCCGCTCGGCGGGGAGCAGGTCGTTGGCGTACGCGCCGTCCAGCAGCACCTCGCCCTCGGTGACCTCCTCCAGACCGGCGATCATGCGCAGCACGGTCGACTTGCCGCAGCCGGAGGGGCCGAGCAGGACGAGGAACTCGCCCGGCGCGATGTCCAGCGACAGCCGGTCCACCACGCGGACGCCTCGCGCGAAGGTCTTGCTCACGTCGTGCAGGGAGATGGCGCGTGTCATGGAGGTGCCCCCGGGGGCTCACTGGGCGCTGGTGCTCCGCGGTCGGACGCCCTCGTGCGGGTCGTACGGGGCGTGTGAGTCACGGAAGTTAACGGACAGTGCGCGGCCGGGGGAAGACGCCGGACCGGATCCCGCTCCATCGTCCACCTGGTGAGAAAGCGGACGATCGGGTTCCCTCAGTCGTCCCCGCTGCTGCTCCTGCCCCCGCGCGAACGACGGTTCGACGCGCGCAGCAGTTCGCCCGCCAGCAGGGTCGCCCTGGAGACCCCCCGCGTCCAGCGCGGGCCGCCCCGGGCCGCCCACACGACGCAGACACAGCCGCCTATGACCAGCAGCAGGATCGCGGACAGAAAGACGAGGATCATGCTCACCCCTTCGGTTCCCGACACGGCCGGTCGCGGCCGGCCCGGTCCGTGTCATCCTGCCCGATCGCCGCCCGCCGACGGTCGCCCGCACCCGCCGACGGGGAGCGCAGCGCGACCCCCGAGGAGAGCAGCAGCAGCCCGCCGAGCATCACGAAGGGCGCGGCGACGCCCGCGACGCCCGCGATCAGTCCCGCCGCGGCGGGCGCGGCCACCTGGCCGAGGCGGTTGCCGGTCAGCCGCAGGGCGAGGGCCGTGGAACGGGCCTCGTCGGGGGCGGCCTGGACGACCGTCGTCATGGACAGCGGCTGGCCGACGCCGAGGCAGAAGCCGAGCACGACCAGCATCAGCGCGAGCGCCCACACCGGCACCGGCAGCGCGACCCCGGCGCACAGCAGGGCGGCCAGCAGACAGGTCACCGTGAGCAGCACCGTGCGGCCGAGCAGCCGCAGCAGGGGCGTCAGCACGAGCCGGCAGGCGATGGTGGCCGCCGCACGCAGGCTGAGCAGGACGCCGATCACGGCCGGGGAGATGCCCCGGTGCTCGCCGACCACCGGCAGATAGGCGGTGAGGATGTCGGTCGCGGACAGCACCGACAGGCTGATCAGGATGCCCGCCGGGACACCCCGGGCCCGCAGGATGCTGCCCACGGGGACGCGCGCGCCGCGCTCCTCGCCTGCCCCGGCGGTCCTCGGGTGCTCTATGCGCCACAGGGACGTGAAGGCGACCGCCGCGCCCGCGCCCGCCACCACCAGGGCCAGCGCGCTGCTGCCGGCCATGTCGGGGCCACCGATCAGCGCGCCCGCGGCGATGGGGCCGATCAGCTGGCCGAGCGAGGCGCCGATGGTGAAGTGCCCGAAGTTGCGGTCCTGTTCGTGCGGCGCGGACTGGCGGGCGACCAGCGACTGCGCGCCGATGACGAAGCAGAGGTGGCCGAGGCCCATGACGCCGCTCCACAGGGCCATCGCCCACAGGGAACCGGCGACGCCGCTGAGCGCGCAGCCCCCGGCGATGAGCACCACGCCGACGGGCAGCAGGGGCGCGCAGCGGCCGTGGTCGGTACGGCGGCCGAGCGGGACGGCGGCGAACAGCGGCAGCAGCGCGTACACACCGGCGATGACGCCGACCGCCCGTTCGTCCGCGCCCAGCGCGAGGGCCCGGTAGGAGACGGCGGGCCGCGCCATCGACACCGCCCCCTGCGCGAAGCCGAAGGCGATGACGAGGCGGAGCAGCCAGCCGCGGTTCCCACCGGGCCCCATGATCGTTTCCTTCCTGTACGACTCACCGCGCAGCTGCCGCGGAAGCCGTTCCGATGATCAGATGATGCCGAACAGGATGCCCGCCGCGAGAATCACCAGGCTGGTCAGGACCGCCCACTTCACGACGAACCGCGTGTGGTCGCCGAACTCGACCTTCGCCATGCCGACCAG
The DNA here is from genome assembly GCF_042263835.1 of Streptomyces sp. NPDC056128. Lineage (NCBI taxonomy): Bacteria > Bacillati > Actinomycetota > Actinomycetes > Kitasatosporales > Streptomycetaceae > Streptomyces > Streptomyces sp. NPDC056128. Next base: position 49,593 of record NZ_JBHJVQ010000017.1, read on the forward strand.
GACGTACACGGCGGGGACGAGCGGGCTGGACATGTGCAGCGGCTGGCCGACGATCGAGGCGCGGGCGATCTCCAGCGTCGACACGCCGTGCGCCTGCCCGGCCTCGGCGAGCACGGGCAGGACGCCGAAGTAGAAGCCGTCGTTGGACATGAAGTAGGTGAGCGGCAGGCTCAGCAGGCCGGTGACCAGGCCCATGTGCGGGCCCATGCCGTCGGGGATGGTGTCCACGAGCCAGTTGGCCATGTGGTCGACCATGCCGGTGCCGGTGAGGACGCCGGTGAAGACGGCGGCGGCGAAGACCATGCCGGAGACGTTGAGCACGTTGTCGGCGTGGGCGGCGATCCGGGCCTTCTGGTCCGGGATGTGCGGGAAGTTCACGGTGAGCGCGAGCGCGGCGCCGAGCAGGAAGAGCACCGGGATCGGCAGCAGCTCCATGATCATGGAGGTGAGCAGCGCGACCGTGAGGAGCGCGTTGAACCAGTACAGCTTGGGGCGCAGGGTGGGCCGGTTCGGGTCGAGGCCCTTGAAGTCGTCGTCCGACGCCTCGTCCGGTCCGGCGGAGCCGCCGGAGCCGGCGGAACCGGCGGAACCGGCGGAACCGGCGGAACCCTCGGAGCGGTCCGCTCCGCCCGAGCCGCCACGACCGGCACCGGCCTTGGCACCCGCACCCGCGCCCGCACCGACCAGCACCGTCTCGCTCTCCGGCTCCGGCTCGCGCACCAGCGCCTCGTCCAGCGTCAGCGTGCCCACCCGCCGGCGCTCGCGCAGACCGAGCACGTACGACAGGGCGACGACCGCGAGCAGACCGACGGCCAGGGCCGGGATCATCGGGACGAAGATGTCGGTGGCGTCGACCTTGAGCGCGGTGGCGGCACGGGCGGTGGGGCCGCCCCAGGGCAGCGTGTTCATCACGCCGTTGGCCATCGCGGCGACGCCGGTCATCACGACCAGGCTCATCTTCAGCCGCTTGTACAGCGGATACATGGCCGAGACCGTGATCATGAAGGTGGTGGAGCCGTCGCCGTCGAGCGAGACGATGGCGGCGAGCAGCGCCGTACCGACGACGACGCGCATCGGGTCGGCCTTGCAGAACTTCAGGATGGCCCGGACGATCGGGTCGAAGAGCCCGACGTCGATCATCACCCCGAAGTAGACGATCGCGAACATGAGCATCGCCGCGGTGGGGGCGAGGCTGGACACGCCGTCGATGACGTAGTCGCCGAGGTGGGCGCCCTTGCCGACGAACACGCAGAACAGCGCGGGAATCAGCACGAGCGCCGCGATCGGCGACATCTTCTTCATCATGATCAGGACCAGGAAGGTCGCGATCATGGCGAAGCCGAGGATGGTCAGCATGTGTGAGTACCTAACGTTCGCCCTTGAACATTCCACCGGGGGCAGGCGGTGCGAGCGACGTTAGGTGCCGTGAAGTCGCGTTAACAAGACGTTGACATGCGAGCAATAAGCGCAAAACTCCAGGTCAAAGCTTTGCTCAGGTCAGGGGGCGGTCACCGGGGTGAGCTTTACCGGTACGCCGTTGAGGACCGCGTTGCCGGAGAGCGGGTCGAGCAGGCTGCCGTCGAGGAGCTGGTTGACGTTGACGCCGGGCTCGGTGGCGGCGTGGGTCTGGCGGGTGCCGGGGCGGTCGTGGCCCCAGCCGTGCGGGAGGCTGACCACGCCGGGCCGGACGGTGTCGGTGACCTCGGCGGGGACGGTCACCTCTCCCCCGGGTCCCTGGACGCGCACGGGCTGCGCGCTGCGTACGCCGAGCCGTCCGGCGTCGTCGGGGTGGAGGTGCAGGGTGCAGCGGTTGGAGCCGCCGGTGAGGGCCGGGATGTTGTGCATCCAGCTGTTGTTGGACCTGAGGTGGCGGCGGCCGACGAGGACGAGCCCGGCGGGGCGCTCGGCCAGGGCGTGCCGCAGGCGGGGCAGGTCGTCGGCGATCGGCTCCGGCAGCAGCTCCACCTTGCCGCTGCGGGTCTTCAGCGGCTGCGGCAGGCGTGGGCGCAGCGGGCCGAGGTCGATGCCGTGCGGGTGGGCGAGCAGGCGCTCCAGGGTCAGCCCGTCGGGGCGTGCGCCGAAGCCGTCGCCGTAGGGGCCGAGGCGCAGCATCAGGTCGAGCCGTCGCTCGGGGCCCGTCTCACCGGTGAGGTGCGCGGTCAGCTCGCCGGGGTCGCGGCCGTGCACGGGTGAGTGCGGGTCGCGGACGGACCTGCCGAGGGTCTGCTCGATCACCATGGCGTCGACGGCGGCCGGGTCGGCGCCGTGCCTGCCGCTGACGGCCAGGGTCAGCCGGGCCAGGATCTCGGTCTCCGCCATGCGGCCGGGCTCCAGCGGGACGGCGGGGCGGGTGTAGCGGACCTGGTTGCGCACGGCGAGGGTGTTGAAGGCGAAGTCGTGGTGCGGGCTCTGCGCGGGCGGGGGCGGCGGCAGGACGACGTCGGCGTGGCGGGAGGTCTCGTTGAGGTAGGGGTCGACGCTGACCATGAAGTCGAGCGAGTCGAGCGCCTTGTCGAGCCGGTCGCCGTCGGGGGCGGACAGGACGGGGTTGGCGGCGATGGTGATCAGCGCGCGGACCGGCTCGCCGGTGGCGGTGCCGGCGTCGGTGGCGGTGTCGGCGTCGGCGTCGGCGTCGGCGTCGGTGGCCGTGTCGGTGGCGGTGTCGATCTCCTCCGCGAGGGCGGACAGGGGCAGTTCGCCCTTGGCCTCGGGGTGTCCGCTCACCCGGGAGCGCCAGCGGCCGAGCGCGAACCCGTGGCCGGGTCCGGCGGGGCGCGGGGTCCGGTCGGTGGCGGCCTGCGGGAAGAGGGCGCCGCCGGGCCGGTCGAGGTTGCCGGTGAGGATGTTGAGGACGTCCACGAGCCAGCTGGCGAGGGTGCCGTGCGGGACGGTGCAGCTGCCGATGCGGCCGTAGACGGCGCCGGTGCGGGCGGCGGCGAGTTCGCGGGCGAGGGCGCGTGTCACACCGGCGTCCACGTCGCAGGCGGCGGCGACGGCCTCGGGGGTGAAGTCGCGTACGGCGTCCCGGACTTCGTCGGCCCCGATCACGTGCGGGGCGAGGTCGCCGAGGTCGACCAGGTCCTCTTCGTAGAGCACGTGGACCATCGCGGCGAGCAGCAGGGCGTCGGTGCCGGGGCGGATCGCCACGTGCCGGTCGGCGAGTTTCGCGGTGCGGGTGCGGCGCGGGTCGACGACGGTGAGGGTGCCGCCGCGGGCGCGCAGGGCCTTGAGCCGGCCGGGGAAGTCGGGGGCGGTGCACAGACTGCCGTTGGACTCCAGCGGGTTGGCGCCGATCAGCAGGAGGTGGTCGGTGTGGTCGAGGTCGGGTACCGGGATGGCGTTGGCGTCGCCGAAGAGCAGCCCGCTGGAGACGTGCTTGGGCATCTGGTCGACCGTGGAGGCGGTGAAGAGGCTGCGGGTGCCGAGGGCGGCGAGCAGGACGGGCGGGTAGAGGGCGCCGGCCACGGTGTGCACGTTGGGGTTGCCGAGGACCAGGCCGACGGAGTGCGGTCCGTGCCGCTCGGCGACGGTGCGGACCCCGGCGGCGACCGCGTCGAAGGCCTCCTCCCAGGTGGCCTCGCGCAGTTCGCCGTCCCTGCGCACCAGGGGCGTGCGCAGCCGGTCGGGGTCGGAGTCGACGGCCCCGAAGGAGGCGCCCTTGGGGCAGATGAAGCCGTGGCTGAAGACGTCGTCGCGGTCGCCGCGGGCGGCGGTGACCTCGGTGCCGTCGATGGTGAGGGCCAGGCCGCAGGTGGCCTCGCACAGGGGGCAGATACGCAGGGCGGTGCGGGACACGGGTCCTCCCGGAGGGCGGCGTCGCTCTTGCCCGCGAGCATACCGACCGGTAGGCATGTTGGGGAGCCCCTGCGGCTCCCGCGCGAACGGCCGCACGGCGCCGGTGCGGCCGGTGCGTCAGTCCAGCACGCGCCCCAGATACGCCCGGAGCAGCTCCCGCGCCTCCTCGATGATCTTCGCGTCCCCGTCCGGCGCGACCCGGAAGGCGAGCTGGACGAGGGTGTCGGCGGTCTCCACGGCGACGAGGAAGACGCGGCGCAGGTCGTCGTCGGGGCGGCGGCCGAGGTAGCCGGAGAGCAGCTCGGTGAGCCGCTCGGCGACGCGGTGGTTGGGGACGGTGGCCCGGTCGCCGACCGGTATCTGGTTGCCGAAGTCGATCAGGGAGAAGCCGGGGGCGGTCCGCTTCATCGCCAGGTACTCGTCGAGCACCGCGTCCAGGGCGCAGCGCCAGCCGCCGTCGCCGGTCTCCGTGAGCCGTTCGGTCACGCGTTCCGCGTAGCGCTCCAGATTGCGCTGGGCCAGCGCGTCGGCCATCTGCCGCTTGTTGCCGAAGAAGCGGTACACCGACCCGATGGGGACGTCCGCGCGCAGCGCCACGGCCCGGGTGCTCAGGGCGTCGTAGCCCACCTCGTCGAGGAGGTCGGCGCAGGCGTCGAGGATCCTGGTCAGCCGTTCGGCGCTGCGCCGCTGCACGGGGGCGCGGCGGAGCGGGGTCGCGGGGGGCACGGTGCTCATGATGCCCTCACCGTGCCGTCGCGCGGGTGGGAACCGTCCGGCCCTCGATCTCCTCGGGCTCCGTCGCCTCCGTCGGCTCGGCGTCCGACGCCGTGATGTCCGCCGTGCTCTCGACGGGCTCGCCGTCGACGGCCCAGACGGTGTCGTCGTCCGCGTACAGCCGGACGGTGACCTGGTGGGTGCCGCGCGGGACCAGGTCGGCGGTGAGCCGGTACTCCGGGCCGCGCAGGCGGGTGACGAGGTCGCCGTCGAGGAAGAGGTGGGCGACGCCGCGGCCGGGCACCGCCTCGGCCTCGGTGCCGTCCGGCGAGAACCTGAAGCCGCGGACGGTCAGGCGTACGTCCCAGCTGTCGTCGTCCTCGGGCTGCACCTCGATGCCGACCTCGGGGGCCTGTTCGGCGTCCACCTCCCGGTAGCGCCGGCCCTGCTCGTCGGTGGCGTCGAGCAGCCTGCCCGCCGGGGCGGCCGACTCCCCGGCCTCCGGTTCTCCGTCGTCGCCCGAGCCGCAGCCCGCGGATCCGGTCAACAGCAGGACGCAGACCGCGAGCACGGCGAGCACTCCCCGCGTCCACGACATGACGCGAGACTAGAACACGGGTCCGACAGTCCGGATCCCCCGGGGGCCTGGTTCCGGTCATCCTTCAGGAGGACCCGCGCGCCGGACGGGGAAGAACCGGGACGCACCGGGAAGACCCGTACGCCCTCTTGCGCGCGGGAAACCGCAATCCTACGGTGTGCCATAGGAATCGGGTTGCGAGGGAGCGATCAATGAGCGGGGACGCGCGGAAGACCGCGGAGGGGCTGGCCTATCTGTCCGGTTTCGGCAACGAGCACGGCTCGGAGGCGGTCGCGGGCGCACTGCCCGAGGGCCGGAACTCGCCGCAGCGGGCGCCGCTCGGGCTGTACGCGGAGCAGTTGAGCGGCACGGCGTTCACGGAGCCCCGGGCCCACAACCGGCGTTCGTGGCTGTACCGGATCCGCCCCTCGGCCGCCCACCCGGCGTTCACCCGCGCGGGCAACGGCGCGATCCGCACGGCGCCCTTCGCGCAGGCCGTGCCGGACCCGAACCGGCTGCGCTGGAACCCGCTGCCGGAGCCGGCCGCCGGGACGGACTTCGTCGCGGGCCTGTGGACGCTCGGCGGCAACGGCGACGCCACCCAGCGCACCGGCATGGCCGTGCACCTGTACCACGCGACGGCCTCCATGGAGCGCGTGTTCAGTGACTCCGACGGCGAGCTGCTGATCGTCCCGGAGCGCGGCGGCCTGCTGCTGCGCACCGAGTTCGGGATGCTGCACGCCGAGCCGGGCCATGTGGCGCTGATCCCGCGCGGGGTGCGCTTCCGGGTGGAGCTGCTGGACGCCGACGCCCGCGGCTACGTCTGCGAGAACTACGGCGCCCCCTTCCAGCTCCCGGACCTCGGCCCGATCGGCGCCAACGGCCTGGCGAACGCGCGGGACTTCATGGCGCCGGTCGCCGCCTACGAGGACGACGGGGACACGCCGGGCCCGGTGGAGGTGGTCAACAAGTTCTGCGGCAACCTCTGGACGGCCGAGTACGACCACTCCCCGCTGGACGTCGTCGCCTGGCACGGCAACCACGTGCCGTACGTCTACGACCTGCGCCGCTTCAACGTCATCGGCACCATCTCGTACGACCACCCGGACCCGTCCATCTTCACGGTGCTCACCTCCCCGTCGGACACCCCCGGCCTCGCGGGCGTCGACTTCGTGGTCTTCGCGCCGCGCTGGCTGGTGGGCGAGGACACCTTCCGGCCGCCGTACTTCCACCGGAACGTGATGAGCGAGTACATGGGCCTGATCGAGGGCGCCTACGACGCGAAGGCGGAAGGCTTCGTGCCGGGCGGGGGCTCGCTGCACAACATGATGTCGGCGCACGGCCCGGACCGGGAGACCTTCGACCGGGCGAGCGCCGCCGAGCTGAAGCCGCAGCGGATCGACGACGGCCTGGCGTTCATGTTCGAGACGCGCTGGCCGGTGACCCTCACCCCCCAGGCGGCCCGCGCCGAGCACCTGCAACCCGGCTACGACGACGTCTGGCAGGGCCTGGAGCGTCACTTCCGCCCCTTGCACTGAGGTTTCCCTACCGGTACGGATGGCCCGTGACCTCCTTCGCCCCGGACTCCATCGTCCTGAACCGCAAGCTGCCGCTGTGGTACCAGGTGTCGCAGTCGCTGCGCGCCTCGATACTCGGCCGCTCGCCCCGGGACCCGCTGCGGCTGCCCACCGAGGAGCAGTTGGCCGGTCACTACGGGGTGAGCGTGCTGACCATGCGGCAGGCGCTCAAGGAGCTGGAGGACGAGGGGCTGATCACCCGGCACCGCCGGCGCGGCACGTTCATCGAGCCCGACGCCCGGCGGGGCGCCCCGGTGCGGCTGCTGGGCTCGGTGGACGCGATCGTGGCGCAGCAGTCCGGCATGAAGGCCGAACTGCTGGGCCACGGCACGGTGCCGGTGCCGCCCGAGGTCGCCGAGTACTTCCCCGAGTGCGTGGAGGTGGGGACGTACCACCGGCTGCGCTGCGACGAGACGACGGGCGAGCCCACCAACCACGCCCGCAACTACGTCCGTCCCGAGCTGGCCGCCCGCATCGACGTGGACGACCTCGCCCGATGGCCGATGACCAAGGTGCTGCGGGACGTGGTGGGGATGGACATCAGCCGGATCACGGACACCGTGGAGGCCCGGCTCGCGGACCCGGAGACGGCCCGGCTGCTCGAAGTCCCGCTGCTCAGCCCGATCCTGCACTACACGGGCGTCACCTACGACACCGCGGGCCGGGTGCTGGACGTGGCGGTCATCCACTACCGGGGCGACCGGTTCTCCTTCACGGTCACCCTGGACGCCACATGAGGCCGCGCCCTCCCGTCGTACGATGCCGGGCGTGACGCACGACGACGCTCCGCCGCTGGCGGACCTCATGCCGTGGTCCGTCGCACCGCCACGGCTCGGCCGGGGGTGGCCGACGGCGCCCGACGCGGCGTCCCTGAAGGCCCGCTGGGACGCGCTGGTGAAGGCCGAGGGAGCCGACCGCGAGGCCCTGTTCGAGCCGACCCGCTCCCGCACCCCGCACACGGCGGTCGGGCGGCTGCCCGGCGGCGCCGGGGGCACCGAGCGGCTGGCGCGCGCCTCGGGGCCGTGCCCGGAGCCGCTGCGGGTGCTGCGCGCGCCCTTCGACGAGCAGTGGCTGATTCCCGACCACCGGCTGATCGACGCGGCCCGCCCGGAGCTGTGGCGGGTGGCGGACGAGCGACAGGTGTTCGTCGTGGCGGTGCCCGAGGCCACCGGCCCGCCGCTGCTGCTCGCCGGCTCCCGGCTGCCGTTGTTCGGCCCCGCCCGGATCCGTCCGCTGTACCGCAGGCCCGGCGGCGCCGAGCCCAACCTGGCCCCTGGCCTCCTGGACCACCTCGCCGCCCGGCTCGGGCGGCCGGTCGCGCCGCTGGACGTGCTGGCCTGGTCCGTCGCGGCCGTGCGGCCCGGCGGGACGGTCCCGTTCACCGCGGACCCCGAGCTGTGGGAGCACGGCGTCGACCTGGGGCGGCGCGCGCTGAGGCTGATGCTGCGCGACGGCGAGCGCCCCAAGCTCCCCGGCGGCCGCCGCCCGTACGTCCGCGCCCCGCTGCCCGCGCGCCCGCTGACCCTGCGCTACGACCCGGACGACGAGGTCCTGCACCTGGACGAGGGCCGCGTCTCCCCCGTGCCGCCCGGCGCCTGGGAGTTCGAGGTGGGCGGGGTCCGGGTGCTGGAGCAGTGGTTCGCGGCCCGCACCGCCGAGGGCGAGCCGGGCACGCTGGCGGCGATCCGCCCGGCCACCTGGCCGCAGCCCTGGACGTCCGAGCTGCTGGAGCTGATCACGGTCCTCGCGCTCCTCGCCGACGTGCGCTCCGGGTACGCGGAGTTGACGGTGACGGCGGAGATCACCGCGGCGGAGCTGCGCGAGGCGGGCGTGCTGCCGGTGCCCCCGACGGCCCGCCGGCCGGCCTCCGTGCTGGACGGCCCGGAGGAAGGGCCGGAGGGACAGCTGGCGCTGCTGTAGGAGCCCCGGCCCCGGTGCTCAGGTAAAGCCGTCCAGCACCCTGGTCAGCGCCCGCTCGAAGACCGCCTCCAGGTCGATCGGACCGGCGTCCTCGGCGAAGCTCGCGGCCAGCCGCGGATAGGCGCCGCTCACGAGCTGCTTGCCCAGGTAGGCGATGCGCGTCGCGTCCTCCTGCTCCTGGGACCAGGGCAGCGACCGGGTGCGCTCCACGGTGGAGATCTCGTTGGTGACGTAGGTCGTCACGACGCCGTTCACCATCGCGACCAGCTCCATCTTGGTGCCCGGGGGCGCGTCGAAGGGGTCGAGGCAGGCCAGGCAGTGCTCCAGGTAGCGCAGGGCGTTGGGGCTGAAGCCGTAGACCGGGGACATCAGGCGGGGCAGCCAGGTGTGGCGGTGCATCAGCGCGCGGGTCTGGTGGGCCACCCGGATCATGTCGGCACGCCAGTCGCCGCTCGGTTCCCACAGCTCGTGCTCGCCGCTGACCGCGTCCATCATCAGCTCGTACAGGTCCTCCTTGCGGGGGACGTAGTTGTAGAGCGACATCGTGCCGCAGCCCAGCGCGGCGGCGACGTGCCGCATCGAGACCGCGTCCAGCCCCTCGGCGTCGGCGATCCGCACCGCGGCGGCGGCGATGTCGGCACGGGTGTAGGCCGGTCTCGGCCCCCTGCCGGTGCGCTCGGGGCGCGACCAGATCACTTCGGGTACGGCCGCTCGGCCCGCCATCGTTCATCACCTCGGCCACCATCCTAGTTACGTACAGCGTACGTAGTGCGCTATGGTCACCCCATGACTACTACGTACGCTGTACTTAGTGAGGGTCTGGAGAAACGCTTCGGCGAGGTGCGCGCGCTCCGCGGCCTGGATCTCGCGGTGGCCGAGGGCACGGTGTGCGGACTGCTCGGACCGAACGGGGCGGGCAAGACCACGGCGGTGCGGCTGCTGACGACGCTGCTGCGGCCGGACGCCGGGTCGGCCCGGATCGCCGGGCACGACCTGGTCCGCGAGGCGGCCGCGGTGCGGCGCCGGATCGGGGTCACCGGGCAGTACGCGTCGGTGGACGGGGACCTCACCGCGCGCCAGAACCTGCGGCTCTTCGCCCGCCTGCACCGGGTGCGGGACGCGGCGGCGCGGACCGGTGAGCTGCTCGACCGCTTCGGCCTGACCGAGGCCGCCGACCGGCCCGCGTCCACCCTGTCCGGGGGCATGCGGCGCCGTCTCGACCTGGCGGCGAGTCTCGTCCGGCGCCCCGACGTGCTCTTCCTGGACGAGCCGACGACCGGCCTGGACCCGGCCAGCCGCAACCGGATCTGGGACGCCGTGCGCGCCCTGAAGGAGGACGGCACGACCGTGCTGCTCACCACCCAGTACCTGGAGGAGGCCGACCGCCTCGCCGACGACATCGCCCTGGTGGACCGGGGCCGGGTCGCGCACACGGGGTCGCCGGCCGCACTCAAGGCACTGGTGGGGGCGTACGCCGAGGCCGTCGTCGCCGACGCGGACGCCATGGTGCGGGCGGCGGGCGTCCTGGACCGCCTCACGGGAACCGAACCCGCGCTGGACCACGACCGGCGCACCGTAGGCGCGGTCACCACGGACCCGACGCTGACCCTGCCGCGCCTGGTGCGCGAACTCGACGCGGCCGGAGTGCCGCTGGTGGACGCGAGCCTGCGGCCGCCGACCCTCGACGACGTCTTCCTCCGCCTGACCGACAACAGGGAGCTGGTGGCATGAGCACGGTGACGACAAGGCCGGGCCGACCGGGGCCGTACGGTCTGGTGTACGACGGATCGGCCATGCTGGGCCGCCAGCTGCAACGGCTCCGGAACAACCCGGGCCTGCTGATCCTCACCCAGACGATGCCGATCACGATGCTGCTGTTCTTCGGCTACGTCTTCGGCAGCGCGCTGGCGATGCCGGGCGAGGAGTACCGCTCCTTCCTGGTGCCGGGCCTGCTGGTCGCGACGGCCGCGAACGGGATCATGACCGGTATGTTCCAGGCGGCCCAGGACACCCACCGGGGGGTGACGGACCGCCTGCGCACCCTGCCGGTGAGCCGGGCCGCCGTGCCGCTCGGGCAGTCGGTGGCGGATGTGCTCGTCACGGCGGCGGGGACGGTGCCGCTGCTGCTGGTGGGTCTCGCGGTGGGGTGGCGGATCGAGGGCGGCGCGCTGGGCGCGGCCGGAGCGGTGGGGCTGTTGCTGCTGTTCCGGTTCGCGACGACGTGGATCGGGATCTTCCTGGGGCTGCTCACCCGGAATGAGGAGGCCGCCGGTCAACTGGGCGGCGCGACCTTCATCCTGCCGTTGCTCTCCAACGCGTACATCCCGACCGACGGTCTGCCCGGCTGGCTGCGCACGGTGGCCGAGTGGAATCCGATCAGCGCGGTGACGACGGCGCTGCGTGACCTGTTCGGCAACGCGCCCGTGCCGGAGGGGGCGGCCTGGCCGGTGGCGCATCCCGTGGCCGGATCGCTGGCCTGCTGCGCGCTGCTGCTGGCGGTGTTCGCCCCGCTCGCCGTACGCCGGTACGCGCGCGGCGAGCGCTGAGCGCGCCGGCGGGCGCCACCGCCGGGCGGGAGGCGGCGGGCCGAGGGCCAGGGACCTGACGGGTCTACGGGTCTACGGGTCTACGGGTCTACGGGTCTACGGGTCTACGGGTCTACGGGTCTACGGGTCTACGGGACAGGCGTACGGGAAGCACCCGCGCTCGGGAACACACCGGGGCGCCGCTGCGTGCCGTGGGGATGACGGACGAGTGCGCGGCGCCGCGCCGGGGCGGTGTGACCTCCGGAGCGCGGGCCTCAGTTGCCGCCGAACAGCGAGCGCCGCAGTCGGCGCAGTGGCGCGAACAGCGAGACCCGGCGCACCCTGGCGCCCCTGCTGCTGCGCTTGTGCGCGGGCTCACGCGCGGTCAGCTCACGCATCAGCGACGTCGCCTCCACGGTCTCCCGCTGTGGGAGGGCAGGCCCTCCGAGCACCGCGAGATGCCGGTCGAGACGCGAGCTGCTCGCGCTGCTCTTGCAGGTGATCGCAGGCACCCTTGCCCTGCTGCGCACTGTTATCTGTTCCATGTCACTCCCCACCCGTACGAGTCCACCCGGCCCGGGCAGGGTAACCCTATCGCCCCGGTACGGGATGCGTGTATCGCGGTCACAGGATTCACCTTCCCCGTAAGGGGGTTGACGATTACTCTCCGAATCCGACAGATTCCAGGGTGAGTTGGACAACGGGGCTGCTCGTCGGCCGGACCGACCCCCCTCCGGGCTCGACGGTCACCGCGAGTGACGTCGCTGACCGGTTCAGACCGGACGCGATCAGGGGCGTGTCGCCGTCCAGAAGCCCGAGGGAGCGCGGCCCGGCGCCGGGGCGCATGAGCCACAGTTGGTGCACGCGGTCGCCCGGCGGCTCGCCGTATCCGCTCAGGGTGACCACCGCACGCCCCTCGGCGGCGGAGGCGACCACTCCGATGCCGCGGCCGCGATCGTCCCTGTCGCTCGTCGCGCGGGCGTCCGGAGCCGCGAGAACGTGGGCGATCTCACGTGCCCGGTCCCGCGCCGTGTCCAACTCGTCCCGGGTCCGGTCGGCCTGCACGGCGAAGAGCGAGGCGACCACGAGCGCCGCGGCGGCCGTCACCGTGGCGAACGGCACCAGCAGGGGACGCGGCCGGACCGCGCGGGACCGCTCCGGCGTCCGCCGCCCCTCCCACACATGGGCGGGCAGCCGGAGCGCGGGGCCGCGTCCGGCCGCGGTCTCCTGCGGGGTGGTGCGTACGGCGGCCAGGACCCGTTCGCGCAGGGCGGCCGGTGCCGGGGCGGCCGTGGACCAGGCCAGCCGGACGGCGTCCTCGGACAGGGCCCGCACCTCGGCGGCGCAGTGGCCGCAGCCCTCCAAGTGCCGTTCGAAGCGGACCCGTTCGGCGCCCTCCAGGGCGTCCAGGGCGTAGGGGGCGGCGAGGGAGTGCAGGTCGCCGCGGCGGGACAGCCGGCCGAGGAGGCTCATGCGGTACCTCCGAGGCAGTCGCGCAGGCGGCCCAGTCCGTCCCGCATCCGCGTCTTCACCGTGCCCAGCGGCAGGGAGAGGCGTTCGGCCACCTCCCGGTAGGTGTAGCCGTCGTAGTAGGCGAGGGTGACCGACTGGCGTTGCAGGGCGGTCAGCCGGTCCAGGCAGCGGCGCACCCACTCGCGTTCGAGACCCGCCTCGACCTCCTCGGAGACCTGGTCGAAGGCGGGGTGGTGGGCGCGCCGGGCCTCGCGCCGCTCGCGTTCGCCGGCCGCGCGGGCGCTGCGCACCCGGTCGACGGCGCGGCGGTGGGCGACGGTGAGGATCCACGACAGGGCGCTGCCGCGACGCGGGTCGAACCGCGCCGCGGACCGCCAGAGTTCGAGCAGCACCTCCTGCGCCACCTCCTCCGACTGCGCGGGGTCGCGCACCACCCGCCGTACGAGTCCGAAGACCGGGCCCGAGACCAGCCCGTACAGCTCCTCGAATGCCTTCTGGTCGCCGTCCGCCACGAGCGTCAGCAGCTCGTCCGCCTCCACCCCGTCCCCCTCTCCGCGGGCCGCTCCGGGCCCGTCCGCGTCAGCGAGGGCGCGCACGGCGGCACGCCCTTCGCAGGGGTTACGGATCGGCGGCCCGAAATCGCCAGTCGGCCGGGGACGGAATCGGATCCGGGGCCGCACCAATCCGGCCCCGGGGGCGCTCCGAATGCCGGTGCGTCAGGTAACTCGGAACTCGGGCACAGAGGACGGACCGCATGACACCTTTCTCCGGTATCTCCGGAATCGACACGGGTCGCCGGCGCTTGGCCACGCTGGTCTGTGGCGCGCTGGCCGCCGGGGGGCTCACCGCGGCCGGCGTGACCGCGCTGGAACCGCGGGCGGCGTACGCCTCCAGCCACCGGGAGGCGCCGTTGATATCGGGGACCCCGCAGTACGACAACACGGATCTGTACGCCTTCGTCAGCCCGGACCGGCCGGACACCACGACGCTCGTCGCGAACTGGATCCCGTTCGAGGAACCGGCCGGCGGGCCGAACTTCTTCACCTTCGCCGAGGACGCCCAGTACGACCTGCACGTCGACAACGACGGCGACGCGCTCGGCGACCTGCTGTTCCGGTACACGTTCACCACGCACACGAAGAACGACAAGTCGTTCCTCTACAACACGGGCACCGTCACCAGCCTCGACGACCCCGACCTCAACATCACGCAGACCTACGACATCGAGCTGATCAAGCTGCACGGCGGGAAGGAAGCGTCCCGGACGACGATCGCGCACGAGGTGCCGGTGGCGCCGTCGAACGTCGGCAAGGCGTCGATGCCGGACTACGGCGCCCTGCGCGACCAGGCCGTCCACGAACTGGACGACGGGACGAAGACGTTCGCCGGTCAGGCCGACGACCCCTTCTTCCTGGACCTGCGGGTCTTCGACCTGCTGTACGGCGGGAACCTGTCGGAGGTCGGCAACGACACCCTCAAGGGCTACAACGTCAACTCGATCGCCCTCCAGATCCCGACCGACATGATCGTGGAGTCGGCGGAGCAGCCGGTGGTCGGCATCTGGTCGACGACCCGGCGCGAGAACGCCCAGGGCGAGTTCACGCAGGTGTCCCGGCTCGGGAACCCCCTGGTGAACGAGGTGGTCAATCCGCTGAAGGACAAGGACACCTTCAACGCGTCCGCGCCGGCGGACGACGCCCAGTTCCTCCAGAACGTCACCAACCCCGAACTGCCGAAGCTCATCGAGGCGATCTACGACATCAAGGCACCGGCCGAGCCCCGCGACGACCTCGTGGACGTGTTCCTCAAGGGCGTGCCGGACCTCAACCAGCCGCCCCACGTCACGCCCTCGGAGCAACTGCGCCTCAACACCTCGGTCGAACCGGCCGCCGAGCCCAAGCGCCTCGGTGTCCTCGACGGCGACAACGCGGGCTTCCCCAACGGACGCCGACTGACCGACGACGTGATCGACGCCGCGCTCCAGGTCGTCGAGGGCGAACTGGTGGGTGCCGCGAACGACCTGGGCGACGCGGTCGACGCCAACGACAAGGAGTTCGAGGCCGCCTTCCCGTACGTGGCCAACCCGACGGAGGGTTCGCGCGGTCCGCTCGCCGACGGCACGGGCGGCGGCAACGACGTGCGCAACCAGCTGGGTGACGCGCTGCGCCCGGCGGGCTCCGGCGACACGACCCTCATCGCCGCCTCGGCGGGGGCCGGAGCCGTCGGCATCCTGCTGATCGGCGGCGCGGTGGCGTGGTGGCGCCGCATGCGCGGGCGGGCGTACTGACCGGCCGCACCGCTGCTCGCACCCTTCACGCAGACCGCCCGACCTGAGGAGAGGCATGTCCTCGCACGGCAACGACAACGAGGCACGGAGCGAGCCACCCGACCCGGCCGCCACCGCCCCACCCCCGCCCGACACCGACGCCGTCGCCGCCGCGACCCCCGGCCCCGGTGACGCACCGCCCGGTGCCGGAAGGGACGTGGCGCGGGTCGTCGCCGTGCGGCGGTTCGCGGCGGCGGCGCGACGCTGGCGGGGACTCCAGGTCACCGGGTGCGCCGTCCTGCTGGCCGTGGCCCTCAGCGCGGGGGCCGTCGCGGTCGGCGGCGCCCGGGAGGGGGCCGGCGTCGTGCCGGGCGGCGCACCCACGGGCCGGCCGGGAGCGGTGCGCGACGCCGGGCCCGACGTGGGGATTCCCGCGCTGGAGGCCCGGCTCCGGGCCCAGCCCCGCGACTTCGAGGGCTGGGCGGCCCTCGGGCTGGCCCACGTCGAGCTGGCCCGCACCGACGGCGACCCCTCCCGCTATCCGAGGGCCGAGCGGGCGCTGAAGCGGTCCCTGGAGCTGAAGCCGGGCAACGACCTGGCACTGTCGGGCCGCGCCGCGCTCGCCGCCGCCCGGCACGACTTCGCCACGGCCCTGACGTACGCCGACCGCGCGCTGGCGGCGAACCCCTACAACGAGCGGGCCCTGTGCTCCCGTGTCGACGCCCTCGTCGAGCTGGGCCGCTACGACGACGCGGCCCGGGCCGCCGACACCGCCGACACCCGGCGCCCCGGCGTCCCCGTCTTCACCCGGTACGCGTACGTCCGCGAACTGCGCGGCGAGACGGACACCGCGCGGAAGGTGCTGGAGCGGGCGCTCGCCGCTGCCTCCTCCCCCGCCGACGTGGCCTACGTCGCCACGCAGTTGGGCCACCTCGCCCGCAGGCAGGGCGACCAGCCGGCCGCCCTGCGCCACTACGCCCGAGCCCTCGCCGCCGACGACACGTACCTGCCCGCCCTGGAGGGCCGGGCCAGGGCCAGGGCCGCGAGCGGCGACCGGGACGGCGCGGTCGGGGACCTGGAGCGCGTGGTCGCCCGCGCCCCGCTGCCCGGTCCGCTCGTCGCGCTCGGCGAGCTGTACGAGGTGCGCGGCGAGCCGGCGAAGGCGCGCGAGCAGTACGCTCTCGTCGACGCGTGGACGGCGCTCGCCCGGGCCGGCGGTGTCGAAGCCGACCTGGACACCGCCCTCGCCGCCGCCGACCACGGCGACCGGAAGGCAGCCCTGCGCGCGGCCCTCGCCGAGTGGGACCGCCGCCGCACCGTGCATACCGCCGACGCGCTCGCCTGGGCGCTGCACGTCAACGGCCGTGACCGGGAGGCACTGCCGTACGCCCGTCGGGCCGTCGCCACGGGGTACCGCGACGCCGCGTTCCTCTACCACCTGGGCGTGATCGAGCGCGCCGTGGGACGGCACGGGGACGCGCGCCGCCATCTCTCCGCGGCGCTCGGCCTCGACCCGGGCTTCTCGCCGCTCGGCGCCCGCGAGGCGCGCAGGGCGCTGAAGGAACTGGAGGCGGCCCGTTGACGCCCCGCGGTCTCCTCGCGCGCGGCGCCGCCGCCCTCACCGCCGCGTGCGCCCTGGTCCTCCTCGCCCCGGCGGGCGCGAGCGCGCATCCGCTCGGCAACTTCACCGTCAACCGCTACGACGGTCTGATCGCCGCCCCCGGTCAACTGCGCGTCGACCACGTCGAGGACCTCGCCGAGATCCCGGCGACCCAGGCGGGCCCCGAGGTCGAGCGGCTCGGCCCGGCCGAGTGGGCCCGGCGGCGCTGCGAGCGGGCGGCGCTCGACAGCCGGCTCACCGTGGACGGCCGCGGCGTCGCCCTCACCGCCCGGCACAGCGGCGTGCGCGTGCGGCCGGGGCAGGCCGGGCTCGACACGCTGCGGCTGGAGTGCCGGTTCACGGCACCGCTGCCCGAGTCCGGTCCGGTGAGCGTCGGCTTCCGTGCGGCCGGCGCCTCGGCGGGCCCCGGCTGGCGGGAGATCACCGCGCGCGGCGACCGTACGACGCTCACCGCGTCGGACGTGCCGGAGGAGTCGGCTTCACGCGAACTGACCCGCTATCCGCGGGAGTCGCTGTCCTCCCCGGCCGACACGGCGAGCGCGTCGCTGCGGGTCCGGCCCGGCGGTCCCGCCCTGGACCGGGACCGGCAGGACGCCCCCGCCGCCTCCGTCCTGCCCCGCGGCGCGGACCGCTGGACCCGCGCGCTGGACTCCCTGGTCGCCCGCCAGCACCTCACCCTCGGCTTCGCCGCCCTCGCCCTGGTCGTCGCGGTCGCCCTCGGCGCGGGGCACGCGCTCGCACCGGGCCACGGCAAGACCCTGATGGCGGCGACGGCGGCCGCCCGGGGCGGCGGGGCCCGGCTGAAGGACGTCCTCCCCATGGCGGCCTCGGTGACGGTCACCCACACCCTGGGCGTGGTCGTCCTCGGCCTCCTGGTCACCGCGGGTTCCGCGGCCACGCCGTCGGTCGTCGCGTGGCTCGGTGTCTCCGGCGGCGTCCTGGTCACGCTGGCGGGCGCGAGCCTCGTACGCCGCGCCCTGCGCAACCGGGCGCACGGCCGTACGCACGCGCACGGTCACCATCACGACCACGACCACGGACACAGTCACAGTCATGACCACGGCCACGGGCATGGGCACGGCCACGGGCACCATCACCCTCACGAACACGGACCGCACACCCACACCCACCCCGTCTCCCCCACCCTGCGCGGCACGATTCTCCTGGGCTTCGCGGGCGGGCTCGTGCCCAGTCCGTCCGCCGTGGTGGTGCTCGTGGGCGCCGCGGCCGTCGGCCACGCCTGGTTCGGACTGCTGCTCGTGGTCGCGTACGGCCTCGGGCTCGCCCTCACCCTCACCGCCGCCGGGGTCGCGGTCGTCCGGTTCGGCGGTGGCGTGAGTCGGCTGCTGACGCGGCGCCCCCGGTGGACGTCCGGCCGGCTGGCGGGCATGGTGCGCCGGGCCACCCCGCTCGGATCGGCGTGCGTGGTGGTGGTCCTCGGGGCCGGATTGGTGTTCAGGGGGGCGGCATCCGCACTCGGCTGAGCTACTTTGGGAAGAACGCGGCGGACAGCCGGGCCCGTTCCCGGGACGTGTCCGCGCGAGACGTCTTAGGGGGCGCCGGTGTTCGAGGAACCCGGCGGTGAGCGCGTGATCGCCGGCCGCTACCGCCTCCTGTCCCCTCTCGGCGAGGGCGGCATGGGCACGGTGTGGCGCGCCCGCGACGAGGTGCTGAACCGCGAGGTCGCCGTCAAGGAGGTGCGCGCCCCCTCCGGGCTGCCGGAGAGCGACGTGCGGCGGATGTACGCCCGGCTGGAGCGCGAGGCGTGGGCCGCGGCCCGGGTCGCCCACCACAACGTCGTCACGGTGTACGACGTCGCCACCGACGGCGACCGGCCCTGGATCGTGATGGAGCTGGTCCGCGGGCTGTCCCTGGCCGACCTGCTGGACGCCGAGGGCCCGTTGGAGCCGGGGCGGGCCGCGCTGATCGGTGCCGAGGTGCTGGCCGCGCTGCGGGCCGCGCACGCGGCCGGGGTGCTGCACCGGGACGTGAAGCCGGCCAACGTGCTGCTGTCGAACGACGGCCGGGTGGTGCTCACCGACTTCGGGATCGCCAGGGTCGAGGGCAGCTCCGCGCTGACCATGACCGGCGAGGTCATCGGCTCGCCCGAGTTCCTCGCCCCGGAGCGGGCGCTGGGCCGCACCCCCGGTCCCGAGTCCGACCTGTGGTCGCTGGGCGTGCTGCTGTACGCGGCGGTCGAGGGTGCCTCGCCGTTCCGCCAGGACACTCCGCTGAGCACCCTGCGCGCGATTGTCGACGAGGAGTTGCCGCCGCCGTACCGGGCGGGCGCGCTCGCGCCCGTCATCGAGGGGCTGCTGCGCAAGGACCCGGCCGAGCGGCTCCCGGCGGAACGCGCCGAGCGGGAGCTGCGGCTCGTGGGCGCCGGGGGCACCCCTGCGTCGGAGCGAGGCGCGTACGGCGCGGCGCCGACGGACGGGTACGCCACGACCGTCGCGGGTCGTCATGACGCGGAGGCCGCTCCGACTCCCCCGCTGCCGGGACCGGCGACGACGGCGGGCACGACCGGGACGGGCCCGCCCGCGCACCGGGACCGGCGCGCGCGTGCCGTACTGATCGCCGGAGTGGCCGTGCTCGCGCTGGCGGCGGCCGGGCTGACGTACGGGCTGCTGAACCGCTCGGACGGCGGTGACGGGACGGAGGGCTCGGGGGGCGGCCGGGGCCCTTCGGCGAGTGCCACGACGACGGGACCGGGCGAGAGTGCCGAGCCGAGTCCGTCGAAGTCGTCGGAGTCGGAGTCGGAGTCGGAGGACGACGGTTCGGAGAGCGGTACGCCCCCGCAGTCGGTGAAGGTGTCCGTGGCGGGCTCGCACCCCGACTACTCGGGCACCTGTCCCCCGCCGCGCGACCGGGCGCCCGCCTTCACGGCGACGTTCACGGTGGGGCGGCTGCCCGCGGAGGTCGGCTACCGCTGGGTCACGGACGACGGTTCGGTCTCCGACCCGGGGTGGCGGACGCTGTCCTTCCCCGCGGACGGCGACCGCTCGGACGAGGACACCGTCGTGGTGACGACGCGTGAGGACAGCGGCGCGTTCGAGGGCGCCGTGCGGGTGGAGGTGCGGTCCCCGGTGCGGGTCACGTCGAACGCGGTGGCGTTCTCCGTGACCTGCGAGACCGGGACGGAGACGGAGACCCCGACGGACGGGGCCTCCCCCTCCTCTTCCGCTTCCGCTTCGGGTCAGGCGGCGCCGTTGAGGACCGGCAGGTAGCCGCCGGACTGACCGGCCGCGGTCGGGTGGTACGACTCGCCGATGTTCAGCCAGTTGACGCTGTGCAGCCACGAGGCGCCGGAGCACAGCTCGTGACCGGTGAAGGTGGTGCGGACGTCGCCGAAGGTGAAGCCGTGGTCGGCGGCCCGCTTGGCGATGGCGGTGTTGAGGTGGTCGGAGGCGTCGTTGATCGCCTTCCGCTTGGTCTCGGAGAGGCCGATGCAGGAGGTGCCGAGCTTGTAGAAGCGCGGGTAGCCGATGACGACGACGTCGGCGTTCGGAGCCTTGGCGCTGATCGCCGAGTAGACGCTGTCGAGGCTGCCGGGCAGCGTCGAGTCGACGTACGCCTTCGCGGTGGCGATCCGCGAGAGGCAGGCGCTGTCGGACTGGAGCACACAGGTCGTCATGACGTCGGCGAAGCCCGCGTCGTTGCCGCCGACGCTGATCGAGACGAGGCCGGTGGCCGTGGAGAGCGGGCCGAGTTGTCCGGAGAGAACTTCACTCGTTCGGGCGCCGGAACAGGCCGTGAAGTCGAAGGTCGTGGGGGAGTTGGCGGCCGCCCAGAGGTACGGGTGGGCCTTCGTGCTGCGCTTGCAGTCGCCGCTGGAGCTGATGTAGCTGCCCGCTCCGACCCCGGAGGAGTAGGAGTCGCCGAGGGCCACATAGCCCCCGGCCGCGGTGGGTTGGGCCGCCTGGGCGGTCGCGGCCCCGGTGAGGGCGGCGCCGGCGGCGAGGAGGACGGAACTCAGGAAGCCGACAAGTCGGAGACGTCTCATGGAACCTCCTTTAGCAGGATCTCTGCCGTAACCGTCGTAACAGTGACGCGCGTTGACCGGGAGTGTCCATGCCAAGAAATGGCTGACAGTCATTCAAAATCGGACGAAAGTCAGTGGGAACGTCAGTGCGCCCTTGACGCTCCGAGCCGGGCTGGGCCAGATTGAGGCGCGAAGAACAGATGACGGCAAAACAACAAAAACGTGAGACCTGCGTCCAGGTCTTGCCATACGGTTTCAACCGTCAATACCGTCATACATCTCCCGCATCGGTACGTCGGCAAGCGGCTCAGGGGAGGGCTCGAGGCCGCGGCGCACCGGGGCGGGATGCGCGGTAGGGGGGTGCCGTGCTCGGTGACCGCATCGGTGACCGGGCCGTGCCGCGCGGTCGGCTGCCGTTTTTCTCGCGGTGCCGACAAGCTTTGCCAGCTCATCTGGCACGCACGGAGTAGCACTTCGTCGCGCGCTGTTGGGCGAGAACCCCCCTTTCGAACCGGATACAGAGCCGGACCGCCCCTGGGGCGGGCGGTCCGCCGGACGAGAGGGACCAGACTCATGAGCTCAGTTCTGCAGCCGGCTTCGACGGGCAATGATCCGTCGGCCGACCCGACACCCGCCGGCACGTACCGGCCCGTCTCCTCGCACCTGGCGATAGCACCGCCGGTGAGCGTGGTCATACCCGCCATGAACGAGGCGGAGAACCTTCCCTACGTCTTCAAGACACTGCCCGACTGGGTCCACGAGGTCGTCCTCGTGGACGGCAACTCCACCGACAACACCATCGAGGTCGCCCGGGAGCTGTGGCCGGACGTCAAGGTCGTCGAGCAGCGCGGCAAGGGCAAGGGGGACGCGCTGATCACCGGCTTCAAGGCGTGCACCGGGGACATCATCGTGATGGTCGACGCCGACGGCTCGGCCGACGGCCAGGAGATCGTCTCCTACGTCTCCGCGCTCGTCTCCGGCGCCGACTTCGCCAAGGGCTCCCGCTTCGCCAACGGCGGCGGCACCGACGACATGACCTTCATCCGCAAGCTCGGCAACCGCGCCCTGTGCGCGGTGGTCAACCGGAAGTTCGGCGCCCGCTACACCGACCTCTGCTACGGCTACAACGCGTTCTGGCGGCACTGCCTGGACAAGATCGACCTTGACTGCACCGGCTTCGAGGTGGAGACCCTGATGAACATCAGGGTGGTCAAGGCCGGCCTGAAGGTCCAGGAGATTCCCAGCCACGAGTACCTGCGCATCCACGGCGTCAGCAACCTGCGCGCGGTGCGGGACGGGTTGCGGGTGCTGAGAGTCATCCTCGACGAGCGCTCCAACCGGCGTGCGCTGCGCGGCCGTACGCGCTCGGCGACGCTCGGCCCGGTCGGTTCCGTCACCGCCGTCGCGCCGGTGACCCCGGTCAGCCCGGTGGCACCCGCCCGCGGGAAGGCGTCTTGAGCGGTAGCCGCGCCTCGCTCACGGTCTCCGTGGTGATCTGCGTCTACACCGAGGACCGCTGGGAGGACATCCTCGCGGCGGTCGACTCGGTGCGGGCGCAGTCCCACCCGGCCCGGGAGACGCTGCTGGTCGTCGACCACAACGAGGCGCTCCGGGACCGGCTGCTCAAGGAGTACGAGGAGTACACGGAACGGAGGGAGGTGCGGGTGCTCGCCAACGCGGGCCCCCGCGGCCTGTCCGCCGGCCGCAACACCGGCATCGCCGCCTCGCGCGGGGAGGTGATCGCCTTCCTCGACGACGACGCCGTGGCCGAACGCGACTGGCTGCGGCACTTCGCCGAGGGGTACGCCGACCCGGCGGTCGTCGCCGTCGGCGGGCGCACTGTGCCGATCTGGGCGTCGGGGCGCCGGCCCGTCTGGTTCCCCGAGGAGTTCGACTGGGTGGTGGGCTGCACGTACCGCGGCCTGCCGCCCGGCCGGGTCCGGGTGCGCAACGTGCTGGGCGGCAACGCCTCCTTCCGGCGCGAGGCGTTCGACGCGGCGGGCGGCTTCGCCACCGGCATCGGACGGGACGGCGACAAGCGCCCGCTGGGCTGCGAGGAGACCGAGCTGTGCATCCGGCTCTCCCGCGCCCGGCCCGACGCCGTCCTGCTGATCGACGACCGGGCGGTGATCCACCACCGGGTGCCCGCGGCCCGCGAGCACTTCGGCTACTTCCGCACCCGCGCCTACGCCGAGGGCCTGTCCAAGGCCCTGGTGGCACGCAGCGTCGGCGCGGACAAGGGCCTGGAGTCCGAACGCCGGTACGCCACCCGGGTACTGCCGGCCGGGGTGGCGCGGGGGCTGCGCGACGCCGTGCTGGCCCGGCCGGGCGGCGCGGGCCGGGCGGGCGCGATCGTCGCCGGGGTGCTCACGGCGGCGGGAGGTTACGTGGTGGGGAGCCTGCGGGCCCGCCGGGGCGGGGCCACGTTCTCGGTGGCGCCGCTCGCTCCCGCCGAGGGGGGCGCGCATGGCTGAGGAGGCAGACGCGCGCGTGCCGGTGCTCATGTACCACGCGGTCGCCGCCGAACCGAACGACGCCACCCGCGCCCTGTCGGTGACCCCGGAGGCCTTCGCGGAGCAGATGGCGGCGATCGCCGACCGGGGCCTGACCCCGATCGGCACGGCGGAACTGGCCGCCGCCTGGCGCTCGGGGCGTCCGCTGCCGAGGCGGCCCGTCCTGATCACCTTCGACGACGGCTACGAGGGCGTGCACCGGCACGCCCTGCCCGCCCTGGCCAAGCACGGATTCCCGGCCACCCTGTTCGTCTCGACCGGCTGGCTGCGCGGCCCGTACGACACCGGGGGCGCCCTGGACACCATGCTCGACTGGGACCAGGTCCGCGAACTGGCCGCGACCGGCGTGGAGATCGGGGGGCACAGCCACACGCATCCGCAGCTGGACCAGCTCGGCGAGGAGCGGCTGCGGTTCGAGCTGATCCACTGCAAGGAGATCGTCGCCGACCAACTGGGCACCGTACCGGACTCGTTCGCCTACCCGTACGGGTACTCGGACCGCCGGGTGCGGCGCGCGGTGCGGGAGACCGGGTACGCGCAGGCGCTCGCCGTCGGCAACGGCCTGGCCCGCCGCGCCCAGGGGCCGTACGCCCTGCGGCGGGTCACCGTGCGCCGCCGCACGGGGCTCGACGAGTTCGCCCGGCTGGTCGAGGGCCGCGCGATCGCCCGGACCTTCGCCGGGGACCGCGTCCTCACCAAGGGGTACGCCGTGCTCCGCAGGACCCGGCAGGCGGGGAGGCGGGTGCTGGGGGCCGGTGCCTGAACCGCCGGCCGCCCGCACCGCCGGCCGCCGCGTGCCGTCCGCACCGCGTGTGCCCGGGAAACCGGGTGCACGCGGCGGCCGGGTGCCGGATCATGGCGGCATGTCCGTGAACCCGCACGACGCCCTGCCGATCCGGCTCAACGTCGACGACAGCGACTCCCCGTCCGACGTCGTCGACGCGCTGTTCCTCGGCCGCTTCGCGACGGGCGAGCAGCCGTACTCGCACGCGGCGAACATCGACCGCGTACGGTCCGCCGCCACGCTGCTGCCGGACGGCGCGCGGGTGCTGCGGACCGCCCGCGACGACGACCGCAGCGCGACGCTGGCGGAGGGCGACGGCTGGACGCTGCTCGTCTCGCGGTGGAACCGGGGCGCCGACGTCACGGTGACGGCGACCAGCGCCGAACTGGCGGAGAAGGTGCTCGGCGAGGCGACGGACGGCGCCGCGGACGAGCCCGAACCGCAGCCGGAGAACGTCACGATGGGCTTCTGGTACGTCTCCCCGCGCCGTGGCCCGCACCGCACCACCCGGCAGATCTCCGCGGGCACCTGGGAGGAAGTCCGCGCCAACTACACGGCGCCGGTCGCGGACGCGATGGACAGCCTGATGAAGACGACCCCGGAGGACATCGCGGGCCGCCTGCTGCTCCTGCACGGGCCGCCCGGCACCGGCAAGACCTCGGCGCTGCGCACGCTCGCCCGGTCCTGGCGGGACTGGTGCCAGGTGGACTGCGTCCTCGACCCCGAGCGGCTCTTCTCCGACGTCGGCTATCTGATGGACATCGCCATCGGCGAGGAGGACGCGGCGGGCAAGGGCCGCTGGCGGCTGCTGCTCCTGGAGGACTGCGACGAACTGATCCGCGGCGAGGCCAAGCACACCGCGGGGCAGGCGCTCTCGCGGCTGCTGAACCTCACGGACGGTCTCCTGGGCCAGGGCCGCAACGTCCTCGTCGGCGTCACGACCAACGAGGACCTCGAACGCCTCCACCCCGCCGTAGTCCGCCCCGGCCGCTGCCTGGCCCGCATCGAGGTCGGCCCGCTGACCCGCCGGGAGGCGGTCGGCTGGCTCGGCACCGAGGAGGGGGTGGGCCGCGAGGGTGCCACCCTGGCGGAGCTGTACGCGCTGCGCCGGGGCACCTCGCCCACCGCGCTGCCGGAGCCGCGGGCGGGTTCGGAGGCCGGGCTCTACCTGTAGCCGCTATAGCTGCTAGAGCTGCTAGAGCTGCTAGAGCTGCTTTGATGGGGGTATGCCCCTATTCGTCGGCACGTCGGGCTGGCAGTACCGGGACTGGCGGGAGGCCTTCTACCCGCCCGGTCTGCCCGTCCGGCTCTGGCTGGAGCGGTATACGGACGCCTTCCCGACGGTCGAGATCAACAACGCCTTCTACCGGCTGCCGGCGCGCGAGACGTTCGAGGCGTGGCGGGAACGGGTGCCGCCGGACTTCGTGGTCGCGGTCAAGGCGAGCCGCTACCTGACGCACATCAAACGACTGCGTGACCCGGCGGAGCCGGTCGACCGCCTGATGACCCACGCGGCGGGCCTGGGCGACCGTCTCGGCCCGGTCCTGCTCCAGCTCCCGCCGACCCTGCGTGCCGACCCGGCCCTCCTGGACACCTGCCTCGCCTGCTTCCCGCCCGGCACGCGGGTCGCGGTGGAACCCCGGCACGACTCCTGGTGGACGCCCGAGGTCCGCGAGGTCCTGACGTCCCGGGGCGCGGCCCTGTGCTGGGCGGACGTCCGGGCCCGCCCGGTCACCCCGCTGTGGCGCACCACGGACTGGGGCTACGTCCGCTTCCACGAGGGCCGGGCCACCCCGTGGCCCCACTACGGCCACCGCTCCCTGTCGACATGGCTCGACCGCATCACCACGACCTGGCCCCCCGACCAGGACGTCTACACATACTTCAACAACGACCCGAACGCGGCGGCGGTAAGGGACGCACAGCTTTTCGCAAGGCTGCTCCAAACGCGCCCCTCAGGGGCGCGGGGCTGTGTCGATCAGCGGCTCCGCCGCGGGGCGCGACAAGCCACGACGCACCCGCAGACAAGACCGGACCGTAGCCAAAACGGCGCTCACCCCCCGTAAGCCGCCCGCAGGGCATCCCGCACGGCAGCCATCCCCTCGGCCTCCGTCACCCCAAGCCTCCGCGCCCGCGCCGCATACTCCTGCGCCGCAGACGCGACCTCCCGCTCCGCCGCAGAGCCCGCCGCAGCGACGAACGTCCCATTGCGCCCCCGCGTCTCGATCACCCCGTCCCCCTCCAGCGCCCGGTACGCCTTGGCGACGGTGTTCGCGGCGAGCCCGAGGGACTCGGCCAGTCCGCGTACGGTCGGCAGCCGGTAGCCGACCGGCAGGGCGCCCGAGCGGGCCTGGTCGGAGATCTGCGCGCGCACCTGCTCGTAGGGCGGCGCGCCGTCGTCGATGTGGATCTTCAAGGTCACGGGGTGATTGTCCCGTATCCCCGCGAAAATAAGAGGCACCCGACGGCCCACCCGCCGTAGCGTGCGCCCACATGACCGTTCTTGTGCGCGACCTGCGCAGCGATGATCCGGCCGACGTCGCGGCCTTCGCCCATGTCCGCCATCTCGCGGTGCCGTTCATCCTGTGGACGCCGGAGGCCATCGTCCACCGGCTCGTCCACACCCACCCGGACGCCCGGAGCCGCTCCCTGGTCGCGGAAGAGGACGGGGAGGTGATCGGCACGGCGCAGATCGGGCTGGTCCACGACAGCCCGGAGCCCGGCCAGGCGTTCCTCAACATCTACGTCCACCCCGAGAGGTTCCGGCACGGGGCCGGCGGGCTGCTGGTGCGCACGGCCGAGGAGTACCTGGCCGGCGAGGGCGCGACGAAGCTGTACTCCTGGGTGCTGGACGGGCCCGCCAACCTGGCCTTCGCCGAGCGGCACGGCTACGAGCGGCGGCGCGCCGCGCACTTCCTCCGGCTGGACCTGGCGGGCGCCGCGCTCCCGCCCCGGTGGACCCCTCCCCCGGGCGTCGAACTGCGCACCGCCGCCGACTTCGCGGACGACCCCCGCCCGATGTTCGAGCTGGACGCGGAGACGGTGGCGGACGAACCGAGCGACGTCGACGTCGAGTTCACGGACTACGAGGCGTGGCTCGCGGACACCTGGCGCAACCCGCTGCTGAACCGCGAACTGACGACGGTCGCGGTCGTCGACGGGCGTCCCGCCGCCTTCAGCGTCGCCTACACCGACGGCACCCGGTACGCGACCGCGATGACGGGCACGGTCCGCGCCCAGCGCGGCCGGGGCCTGGCCAAGCTCACCAAGACCGACTCCCTGCACCGGGCCCGCGCCGCCGGCTGCACGGTGGCCTTCACGGGCAACGACGCCGACAACGGCCCGATGCTCGCCATCAACAAGTGGCTCGGGTACGAGGTCTGCGCGACGGAGGTGCGCCATGTCCGCGAACTCGGCTGAGCCGCCTGCCCGGGTGGACGTCGTCCTGGTCAAGGCGGGCCGTACGAAAATCCGGTACGCGAGTGAGCTGCTGCACGACGACGGCACCCGCCTCGCCGTCCGCGCGCCCTGGGCCGGTGACGGCGTCCGCGACTTCGGCTTCGTGCGCTTCGAGGCCGGCGACGTCTTCACCGAGTACTACTGGCGCGACCGCTGGTACTCGGTGAAGGAGGTCCGCACGGCCGCCGGAGCACTGAAGGGCTGGTACTGCGACATCACCCGCCCCGCCGTCCTGACCGGCACGGAGCTGGTCGTCGAGGACCTCGACCTGGACCTGTGGCGCTCCGCCGACGGCACGGACGTACGACGCCTGGACGAGGACGAGTTCGCCGAGAGCGGCCTGCCGGAACGCGACCCGGAGGCGGCAGCGGCGGCCATGGCCGCACTGGACGAACTGGAACACCTGGCCCGCGGAAACGACTTCACGGACCTGCTGGCCTAGCCCGGGGCGCGCCTCATTCGGGCAACGCGACCACCGCGTACCGCTCGTCCGTCACCTCCCGCCCCCACAGCGCGGGGTCGTCCGACAGCCGCTCCAGGCGCACGTGCCCGGCGAGCGGGGCGAGGAGGGCGGTGAGCAGGTCCGCGGGTATGCCGACCGGGGCGACGGTCCCCCACACGCCCTCGACCAGGACCAGCCGGCCCCCGGGGCGCAGCAGGTGCCGCCAGCGGCTCAGGGCCCGGCCGGGGTCGGGCAGGGTCCACAGGACGTGCCGGACCAGTACCGCGTCGAAGCGCTGCTCGCCCACGGGCGGTGCCGCGGCGTCACCCTCGAGGAACACCGCGTCACGACCGGCGAGTTTGGCCCGGGCGAGCTTCACCATGGCCGGGGACTGATCGACGCCGGTGACGCGGTGTCCCTGCTCCGCCGCGAGGAGCGACAGGCTGCCGGTGCCGCAGCCCAGGTCGAGGAGGTCGCCGGGCCGTGCGGGCAGCCAGGACGCCAACCGGGCGGCCCAGGCCCGGCGTACGTCCGGGTCGCGCAGCCCGTGGTCCGGCTCGTCGTCGAAGTCGGGGGCTTCCGCGTCCCAGTCGACACCCGATGTGGTCGTCTCGTCACCGTTCTCGTCCATGCACCCAGCGTGACACCCGCCACTGACAACGGAGTCGGGGCGGGGCAACGTGACAACCGCCACTGACAGGGATGCATCGATGAGTGAGTCTCGGGGAAAGGGTCTACCTCCGTGAGAACGCGGAACCCGGTGGATCCGTAAGGAGGCAGCCATGCGCCGTCTGACCGTGCAGAAGCCCCTGAAGAAGAGCGACGCCCGCCGAGTCCGCGAGGAGGTCGACGAGCGGCCCGCGGGGCGGCCGGAGGTGCGCAAGGACATCGCGCGGACCTGGTGGCCGGAGAGCTGACCGGGCGGGCGCGTCATGAGACGCAGACGTGTCAGGGCAGCCGCTTGCGGTAGTGGACGCGGTCGTAGGGCCCGTCCACTCGGCGTTCCACGAGCTCGTACCCGTACTTCGGATAGATCTCCTGGTTCTCCCACATCATTGCGCTCGATGTAGGGCCGGTAGGCGGCGTCGGTGACCGCCTTCACCGCGGGTACGTCGCCGGTGACCGCCTGTCGGACCTGTTCGTCTTCCATACCTCGAACGGTAGCTACCTCAGCTCAGCCTGAGCACTCCCTTAACGCGACCATAAGGATCTCCATCGCCCGTCTCCAGCAGGCGATTTCACGGTTTCTTGGGGCTAGTTTGCTGATCACCCCACGGGTTCCGGCCCACGTCCCCACGTCCCCACGTCCACCGTGACCGTCTCCAGGAGATCCCCATGCCCGCACCCTCCGCGTCCCGCAGGGCCGCCGCCGTCGCCGTCGCCGGGCTCGCCCCGCTCGCCCTGACCACGCTGGCCGCCGCGCCCGCGTCGGCGCACGGCTCGATGGGCGACCCGGTCAGCCGGGTGTCGCAGTGCCATGCCGAGGGCCCCGAGAACCCGAAGTCCGCCGCGTGCAAGGCCGCGGTCGCGGCCGGCGGCACGCAGGCCCTCTACGACTGGAACGGCATCCGCATCGGCAACGCCGCCGGGAAGCACCAGGAGCTGATCCCGGACGGCAAGCTGTGCAGCGCCAACGACCCCGCCTTCAAGGGCATGGACCTGGCGCGCGCGGACTGGCCCACGACCAGCGTGAGCAGCGGCTCGTACACCTTCAAGTACCGCGTGACGGCCCCGCACAAGGGCACGTTCAAGGTGTACATCACCAAGCCCGGCTACGACCCGGCGAAGCCGCTGGGCTGGGGCGACCTGGATCTGTCCGCCCCGGTCGCGACGGCCACCGACCCGGCCGCCTCGGGCGGCTTCTACACCTTCTCCGGCAAGCTGCCCGAGCGTTCCGGCAAGCACCTGCTGTACGCGGTGTGGCAGCGTTCGGACAGCCCGGAGGCGTTCTACTCCTGCTCCGACGTCTCGTTCGGCGGCGGCGGTGCCGCGGGCGAGGAGGCGGCGGCCGACGAGAGCGCGACCGGCGGGAGCACGGGCGGCGAGAGCGCCGCCGGTACCGCACCGGCGCCCGAGGCCTCCGCGCCCACCGACGAACAGCTCGCCGCCGCGGCCGACAAGTCGACGATCGAGCACCGGGGCCACGGCGACCAGGACGCCGAGACCACCACCGACCCCACGGACCCGGCCGCCGCCCCGGCCACCGAGGCCGCCGCGGAGCCCAACCAGGTCAAGGCCGCCGGCGGTGGCACCGAGAACCTCGCCGAGACCGGCGGGGACAGCAGCACGCCCTACATCGCCGTCGGCGGCGCCGCCGCCCTGGCCCTCGGCGCGGCCGCGCTGTTCGCCTCGGTCCGCCGCCGGGCGCTGACGACCGGTGGCCGGCACGGCCGCTGACCCGGGACGCGGGGTCCGTCCGGCGGCTCAGGCCGGACGGACCCCGCCCCGCGTTCCGGGCGCTCCGGTCAGCCGAGGACCGAGGCGCAGGTGGTGGGCCTGGCGCGGGCCGGGTCCAGGGCGTTGGCCACCTCGTGGAAGGCGATCCGGTCGAACAGCCCGATCGCCAGGTGCTCGGAGAGGTCGAGGGGGCACAGGTCCTGCAACAGGACGTTGCGCACCCCGGGACCGCTCAGGTACTGGCTGCGGTACGGCGTGACCACCTGGTCGTACCGGGTGGCAAGGACGGTGTAGCGGACGCCGGGCACGGTGTCGCCGCCCTCGTTGAGCTTGGTGAGGAAGTCGGAGCCGGCCACCTGGTCGGCGAGGGCGGGGGTGTTCTCGTCGAGCAGGTCCCCGACGCCGGGGAAGTACGGCAGCAGCCTGGTGAGGCCCAGGAGAGTGGTGCCGTGGTTGCTGGGCGCGATCCCGACCAGGGCGTTCACCTCGGCCGCTCCGCCGAGGAACTTCAGGTAGTAGCGGGGCATCATGCCGCCCTGCGAGTGGCCGACGATGTCGGTCTCCGCGGCGCCGGTCGCGGCGAGCACCCTGTCGACGTAGGCGTCCAGTTGCTCCGCCGACTTCTCGACCGGACCGAGGCCGTGGAAGAACGGGACGCCGGGCAGTTGGCCGTAGTCGAGGGAGAAGACGCAGTAGCCGCGGTTCTTCAGGTAGGGCGCGAGGCCGAGCCAGTTGTCGACGGAGTTCCCGAAGGTGCCGTGGACCAGGACGACGGGGCGGGGATGGGCGGCGGAGGGCTTGCAGCCGAAGTCGTTCCAGCCGGCGCTGGGGCGGGCGTCGGCGGCGTGGGCGGCGGTGGCGGCGGGGAAGAGGGCGACCGCGGCGGTCAGCAGCAGCGCGGTCAGCGGTCTGAGCAATCGTCTCCAGGGCAGCATCAGGTGATCTCCTTGCGGCTCAAGGGCGGTGCGACAGGGAGGTGCGACGGCAGGACGCCCTGTGATCCGGATCACGGGATGCTGTTCACCCGTCAAGTTACGGGCGAGTAGTGCAAGTGTGAAGTTACGCGTCAGTAAAAACTTCCAGTGATAACCAGATTGCGGTGCACCGCAGGTGATAAAGGGTCACCAGGAGCGAGTTACCAGGCGGGCCGGACGGGCCCTCCCGGCGCGACGCGCAGCAGACGGTCCCGCAGGGCGCGGACCTCGTCCTCGCCGAGCACCTCGACCCACGCGCCCACGGCCTCCGCCGCCGCCTCCTCCGCGGCCCGCGTGCAGGCCCACCCCGTCTCGGTCAGCACCACCAGCCGGGCGCGCGCGTCGGCGGGGTGCGGCCGGCGTTCGGCGTACCCCTTGCGGACCAGCTCGTCGACGAGCTGGCTGGCGGCCTGCTTGGTCATCCCGAGGTGCGCGGCGAGGTCGGTGACCGTCGCGCCGTCCGGGGCGAGCCGGGTGAACGCGAAGCCGTGGGCGGGCCGCAGCCCTTCGAAGCCGCGAGCGGCGACTCCCTCGTGGATGCGCTGCGTGAGCCCGCCGGCCGCGGCGAGCAGGGCGGCGGAGAGCGCCATGGCGTCGGAGTTCTGCACGGGGGCATTGAAACACCCTTGACGTATTGGTCAAGCAGCTTGACCATAGAGGCGAGCAAAGTAGTCAAGCAGGTTGACCATTTCGGCTTCCGCCGGTGGGCGGCTGCGGGTGCGTCGTGGTTGCTCGCGCAGTTCCCCGCGCCCCTTGAGGGACGTCACCTCGACGCCGACAAGGGGCGCGGGGAACTGCGCGACCAGCCACCGACTGCCCGCAGCCGACAACGCACCTCAAGCCCCCCTCGCCCCTCAGGAGACCCCCATGCCCATCATCCGCTCGTCCGAAGCCGTCACCCACGAGATCCACGGCGCCCGTTTCGTCTCGTACGCCACCCCCCGCACCGGCAGCAGCCACCTGTGCGCCTGGCGGGGCGAGATCCCGGCGGGGACGCGGGCGCCCGCGCACACCGTCGACCGGGAGGAGATCCTCCACCTGCTCACCGGCGAACTGCTGATCACCCTCGACGGCCGCACCGAGCGCGTCGCGGCGGGCGACACCGTGATCATCAACCCGGGGGCGACCCTCGCCGTGGAGAATCCCACCGACCGGACGGCGACGACCTGGGTCACCACCTCGGTCGGCCTGACGGCCGAACTGGCCGACGGCACCCGGCTCACTCCGCCGTGGGCCAACTGACCCGCGAGGACGCCTCAAGCCACCGCCAAGGACCCCGGCATCACCGCCCGCGGCCCGAACTTCGCCCGCGCCCGGTCCGCGACCTCCTCGATCCGGCGGACCTTCTCGTCCACGGGGTCGAAGGTGAGCTGGTGGGAGGCCTGTTCGGCGGGGGCGAGGCCCTCGGCGCGCAGGACGACCGACCGGACCCGGGCGCGCTGGAGGCCGAGCGCCTCGTACATGCCGTACGCGGCCCGCGTCAGCGCCGCCGAGTGCGCGGTCGGCTCCTTCAGGGTGCGACTGCGGGTGGTGGCCGACCGGTCGGCGTAGCGCACGGTGAGGGTGAGGGTGCGGCACACCTTCTCCACGGCGCGCAGCCGGACGCCCAGTTCCTCGGCGGCCGAGAGCAGGGCGCGGCGGTGCCGGTCGGGGTCCAGCTCGTCGCGGTCGAAGGGGCGTTCGGCGGCCAGTGAGCGGGAGATCCCGTTGGGGACGACCCGGCCTCGGTCGATGCCGTTGGCCTTCTCGTGCAGCTCGCGGCCCGTCCGCGCGCCGAGCAGGCGCTGGAGCGTGGACAGGGGTGCGGCGGCGACCCGGCCGAGGGTGTCGAGGCCGTACTCGCACAGCGTGCGGGCGGTCGCGGTGCCGACGCCGGGCAGCGCGGCGACGGGCTTGCCGGCGAGGAACTCCCGTACCCCGCCCTCGGGTACCGCGCGGGTCAGCCCCGGCCGCGCGTCCCGCAGGGCCATGCGGGCCGGCATCGGGCCCGGCCCGGCGCCGATCAGGCAGTCGACGCCGTACAGCGCGAGGGCACGGACGCGGATCACCGCGGCCAGTTCCACGGCGTCGCGGCCGAAGTACCGCTCGGCGCCGCGCAGGTCGGCCAGCGCGCCGTCGGGTGGCAACGCCTCGACGACCGGCGTGAACTCCTCCAGGAGCCCCAGCAGCTGGGGCAGGGCCGCCTCGTACATCGGCGGCAGCTGGAAACGTACGCAGAGAATGGTCATCCCGCACTCCCCGGACTCTGGTGCCACAACTTCCTTCCCACCGCGGGCCCTTCGCCCGCGGGGCGCAGATCGGCCCAGGGGTGCATCTCGTACCCCGTGGACATGCGGATCCTCCGCTGCTCCCCGTCGCCGTCGGCCGCCTCGGGACCGGCGCCGGGGGCGGCTGCCAGCCGGGCCGCGACGCCCTCGAGGCCCTCCTCTCCCCGCACCTCCAGCAGGTCGGCGAGGTTCCAGGCGGCGGAGCCGACCACGCTGAGGCTGCGCGGGCCGCGCCGCTGCACCACCCCGCGCACCAGCAGCAGCCAGGAGTGGAAGACGGTGTGCGCGCAGGCGTCGTGGGAGTCGTCGAAGAAGGCGAGGTCGACCAGGCCGGTGCCGTCGTCGAGGGTGGAGAAGATGACCCGGCGCCCGGAGCGGATCGGCGGTGTCTGCGTGGCCGCCTTGGCGCCCGCGACCAGCACCGTCTCCCCGTGCCGGGCCTCGCGCAGCCGCTTGGCCGAGACCACGCCCAGCTCGCGCAGGAAGGTGCGGTGGTCGTCCATCAGGTTGCGCGAGGCGTCCATGGAGAGCACGCCCAGTTCGGCGCTGAGCTTCTCCTCGGAGGTGAGGTCGGGCAGTCCGGCGGAGGCGGTCTTGCGGCCGCCGGTGAGGGGGAGTTGGTCGCCGCGTCCGGCCCGGGCGCCGCGGTGCAGCTCGGTCAGGTGCAGTTGCAGGTCGCGGCGGTTGGCGCCGAACGCGTCCAGCGCGCCGACCTGGGCCAGCCGTCCGGCCAGCGGCCTGCTGGGGCGGGCCCGTTCCCAGAAGTCGAGCAGGGAGGCGTACGGCTGCCCCTCGGCGGCCCGTTCCGCCTCGGCCTCGCTGATGCCGTGCACGTCGGAGAGGGCGAGACGCAGGCCCCACACGGATGCGCCCCGCTTGTTCTCGGACACCAGTTCGATACGGTGTGCGACCCCGGACCTGTTCACGTCCAACGGCAGGATCGGCACCCCGCGCCGCCGCGCGTCCGCCAGCAGCAGCCGCTTGGGGTACATGCCGGGGTCGTGGGTGAGCAGGCCCGCGTAGAAGGCGGCCGGATGGTGGGCCTTCAGCCACGCCGACTGGTACGTCGGCACCGCGAAGGCGACCGCGTGCGCCTTACAGAAGCCGTACGAGCCGAAGGCCTCGATGATCTCCCAGGTGCGCTGAATCGTTTCCGCGTCGTACCCGTGCTCCGCCGCGTGCTGGGCGAACCACACCTTGATCCGCCCCTGCGACTCCGGGTCGGAGAGCCCGCGCCGCACCCGGTCCGCCTCGCCGCGTCCGCAGCCGGTCATGATGTCGACGATGTCGATGATCTGCTCGTGGAAGACGACGACCCCGTACGTCCCCTCCAGCGGCTCCGCCAGGTCCTCGTGCGGATAGCGCACCGGCGCCCGCCCGTGCCGGGCCTCGATGAACGGCCGCACCATGTCGGCGGCGACCGGACCGGGGCGGAAGAGCGAGATGTCGACCACGAGGTCGTGGAAGGTGGCCGGCTGGAGCCTGCCGACCAGGTCCCGCTGTCCCGGCGACTCGATCTGGAAGCAGCCCAGCGTCTCGGCGGAGCGGATCATCCGGTACGTCGCCGGGTCGCCCTCCGGTACCGCGTCCAGGTCGACCTCGGTGCCCGTCGCCCGCTTCACCTCGGCGACCGCGTGCGCCATCGCCGACTGCATCCGCACGCCGAGCACGTCCAGCTTGAGCAGCCCGAGGTCCTCGACGTCGTCCTTGTCGAACTGCGCCATCGGGAAGCCCTCGCCGCTGGTCGGCATCACCGGCGTACGGGAGAGGAGGGAGGCGTCGGACAGCAGGACGCCGCAGGGGTGCATGGCGATGCCGCGCGGGAGGGCGTCGAGGCCCTCGACCAGCTCCCAGAACGTGCCGTACCTCCCTCCCCCGTCCCGGCGGGACTCCTCCGCCAGCTCCCTCAGCTCGGGCAGCTCCTCCAGCGCGGCGCGGGCGTCGCGGGCGCGGATGTGCGGGAAGGACTTGGCGACGCGGTCGATCTCGGCCGGGTCCATGGACAGGGCGGCGCCGACGTCGCGGACGGCGTGGCGCACCCGGTACGTCTCCGGCATCGCGACCGTGGCGACCCGCTCGGTGCCGAACCGGCCGATGATCGCGCGGTAGACCTCCAGCCGGCGCGCGGACTCCACGTCGATGTCGATGTCGGGCAGCACCACCCGCTCCCTGGACAGGAACCGCTCCATCAGCAGCCCGTGTTCGACCGGGTCGGCGTGCGCGATGCCGAGGAGGTGGTTGACGAGCGAGCCCGCGCCGGAGCCGCGCGCGGCGACCCGGATGCCCATGTGCCGTACGTCGTCCACGACCTGGGCAACGGTGAGGAAGTACGAGGCGAAGCCGTGGTGGGCGATGATGTCCAGCTCGTGGTGCATCCGCTCCCAGTACTCCCGGTGGTCGCGCCGCCGGTCGTAGCCGCGCAGCACCATGCCGGCCACCGCCCGGGAGGCGAGCGCCCGCTGAGCGGTGCGGCGGCCGGCGCCCACGAGGTGGGGCTCGGGGAAGTGGACGGCGCCCATGCCGAGGTCGTCCTCGGGGTCGACCAGGCACTCGGCGGCCGTCGCCCGGGTCTGCTCCAGCAGCCGGTGGGCCGTGTCACGGCGGAAGCCCGCGGACTCGACGATCCGCTCGGCGGCGTGCCGCATGGCGGCGGCGTCCTTGAGCCACGCCTCACCGGAGTCCAGTTCCCCGGTGGCGTCGATCGGGACGAGGCGGCGGGCGGCGTCCAGGACGTCGGCGACCTGGCCCTGGCCGGGGTCGGCGTACCTGACGGCGTTGCTGAGCACCGGCCGGACGCCCTGCTCGGCGGCGAAGCCGACGGTACGGGCGGCCAGGCGCAGGGAGCCGGGGCCGGTCCCTTCGCGGCCGTGCCAGACGGCCTCCAGGCGCAGGGCGTCGCCGTAGACCTCCCGCCAGGGGGCGAGGAGCCTCGCCGCGCGGTCGGGGCGGCCGGCGGCGAGGGCGCGGCCGACGTCGGAGCCGGGGCCGAGCAGGACGGTCAGGCCGTCGGCGTGGTTGTCGGCCCAGGGCAGCAGCGGGGTCTCTTCGGCGGTGTGGGCGGCGGAGACGAGGCGGCACAGGTCGGCCCAGCCGCGGGCGCCGTCCCGGGCGAGGAAGGTGACCCGCGGGGCCGACTCGTCGACGAAGGCGCCGCCGCGCACGGGGACGCGGCGCCGGTCCCGGCGTACGGAGGTCTCCGTGCGGCCGGTCCCGGATTCGGGGGCGGCCACCGCCAGGTCCGCGCCGAACAGCGGGCGGACGCCGGCCTTCGCGCAGGCCTTGGCGAAGCGGACCGCGCCCGCGAGGGTGTCGCGGTCGGTGAGGGCGAGGGCGTCCATGCCCCGCTCCGAGGCGCGCTCGGCCAGCCGCTCCGGGTGGGAGGCGCCGTAGCGGGCGGAGAACCCGGAGACGGTGTGCAGATGCGTGAAACCCGGCACACGCACCTCCCGATCTCATGAACCCGACGCCCTGAGCCCTACGCTTATCGAACGTCTGTTCCCAACTACCTCACCCCCACCATAGACCAATTTTCGAATGTGTGTGCGACATCCGTTCGGCCCCGTCCCACCTGCGCAAACACCCTCAGGCCCGGACCGTGAGGACATGTCACACACACCGGGCGACCCCGGCACGCGAAGCAGCTCCTTCCTCTCCGAGGTGAAGGACGCCGTCACCCCGCGGGCCACCCTGCTCGTGCTCGGCGTGATCGCGCTCCAGCTGCTCTTCATCGCCTCCTACGTGGGTGCGCTGCACGACCCGAAGCCGAGGGACGTGCCCTTCGGGGTGGTCGCACCCCCGGCGGTCGCCGACCGGACGGTGCGCGCGCTGGAGGGGCTGCCCGGGTCGCCGCTGGACCCGCGGACGGTGGCCGACGCGGCGAGCGCCCGCAAGCAGATCGAGAACCGGGACATCGACGGCGCCCTGGTCGTCGAGGACTCCGGCCGCACCGACACCCTGCTGGTCGCCTCCGGCGGCGGCACCGTCCTCGCCACCACCCTGGAGGGGCTGGTCGCCGAGGTGGAGCGGAGCCAGGACCGCGCGGTGCGCACCGTCGACGTAGCCCCTGCCTCGGCCCAGGACTTCGACGGGCTGTCGTCGTTCTACCTGGTCGTGGGCTGGTGCGTCGGCGGCTATCTGTGCGCCTCGATCCTGGCGATCAGCACCGGCGCCCGGCCGGCCAACCCGCGCCGCGCGGGGATCCGGCTGATCGTGATGGCGCTGGTGTCGATCGCCGGCGGACTCGGCGGCGCGGTGATCGTCGGGCCGATCCTGGGCGCGCTGCCCGGCAGTGTGGTGGACCTGTGGGGGCTCGGCGCGCTGATCACCTTCGCGGTGGGCGCGGCCACGCTCGCCCTCCAGGGGGTCTTCGGGATCGTCGGGATCGGGCTGGCGATCCTGCTGGTGGTGGTCGCGGGCAACCCGAGCGCGGGCGGGGCCTTCCCGCTGCCGATGCTGCCCCCGTTCTGGCAGGCGATCGGACCGGCGCTGCCGCCCGGCGCGGGCACCTGGGCGGCGCGTTCGATCGCGTACTTCAAGGCGAACGACGTGACCGAGTCCCTGCTGGTGCTGTGGGCGTGGGCGGTCGCGGGGACGGTGATCGCGATGCTGGCGTCCGTACTGCGCCGCGAACGCCGGGAGCCGGAGCTGCCCACGCAGGCCGGCTGACCCACGGCCCTCGCACGCACGCACGCGCGGAAGCACACACGCGGAAGTCCCGCCCCACAAGGGACGGGACTCCTGCGTGCTGCGTACCGCTCGTGCTCAGCCGATCTGCGTACCGGTGGCCGACAGGGCCTCCGTCACCGGCTGGAAGAAGGTCTCGCCGCCGGAGGTGCAGTCGCCGCTGCCGCCGGAGGTGAGGCCGACCGCCTTGTCGCCCGAGAAGAGCGAGCCGCCGCTGTCGCCGGGCTCGGCGCAGACGTCGGTCTGGATCAGGCCGTTGACGATGTCGCCGTTGCCGTAGTTGACGGTGGCGTCGAGGCCGGTGACCTTGCCGGAGTGCACCTGGGTGGTGGAGCCGCTGCGGGTCACCTCCATGCCGACGGTGGCGTCGGCGGCGCCCGAGATGGCCTGGGTGGAGCCGTTGTAGAGGTTGACCTCGCTCGGGTGGTCCACGTCGCCGCTGTACTTGACCAGGCCGTAGTCGTTGTCCGGGAAGCTGGACGTCACGTTCTCGCCGAGCTGGGTGCCGGAGGAGTCCTGCCAGCTGGTGATGCCCTCGGTGCAGTGCCCGGCGGTCAGGAAGTGCGGCTCGCCGCCCTTGGTGACGTTGAAGCCGAGCGAGCAGCGCCCGCTGCCGTCGGTGATGGCGTCGCCGCCCGCGATGAAGGGCTTGTACTCACCCTTGGTGCGCTTGAGTTCGGCCTTGGCGCCGAGCCCGTCGACCACCTTGGTCAGCTTGGTCAGCTCGGCCTTGGAGACCGTGCGGTCCGCGGTGACGACGACCTTGTTGGTGGTCGGGTCGGTCGCCCAGGACGTGCCCGGGATGGCCGCGTCCTCGGTGAGGGTGGTGCGCGCGCTCTTCAGCTCGGCGAGCGAGTTCTCGACGACTCTCGCCTTGGCGCCGGCCTCCTCGACGGTCTGCGCGGCGGCCTTGTCGAGCACGTTGACCACGAGGCTCTTCGCCTGTGCGTCGTAGTACGTGCCCGCGGCGTCGGTGCCGAGGTCGCCGAGGAGCGTGGAGGCGAGCTTTCCGGCCGCCGTGACCGAGAGAGTCTCGGGGGCGGCGGACTGCGGCGCCTCACTGGCGTTCGCACTCTGGAAGGTGACTCCCGCCGCGACCAGTGCGGTGATGCCCGCGCCTACGACTGCGGCCCGTCGCCTGGGTATCCGTCGGTGCTTCAACTCATGTCCTCCTGTGGGGGGTCGGCCCGGGAGGTTGTGGGGACCTCGCGAACCGGAAGGCTGGTTGACGAGCGCTAACTCTTCCGATTCCACAGGGAGCACACAAGGTCGACTTCAGGACGTGCGCACGACAACTCCAGCGTGGTCACACGACCTTCACCATTCATGTCCCTTCCAGCAGGATTCACGGAGCGAACGCACCAGCAAACGCTACGGGCGAGTAACCGAAGACCGGCCGAACCGGCCCCACCCTGTCTGAAAACCACCCCTTGCCTTCCGGCCGTCGGGTGTGCATCTACACGCGGTGGTCGCGCGGAGACCTCCGGACCGGGGCACGGAAGAGCCCCCGCACACCGGTTGGTGTACGGGGGCTCGTTGTGCTGCCGACCGGGCCGGACTAGTAGACGCTGACGCCGTAGGCGCTCAGGGCCTCGGTGACCGGCTGGAAGAACGTCGTACCGCCGGAGCGGCAGTTGCCGCTGCCGCCGGAGGTCAGACCGTACGCGGTGCCGTTGCTGCCGTAGAGCGAACCGCCGGAGTCGCCGGGCTCGGCGCAGACCGTGGTCTGGATCAGGCCGCCGACGACGTCACCGCCGCCGTAGTTGACGGTGGCGTTCAGGGCGGTGACCCGGCCGCTGTGGGTGCCGGTGGTGGAGCCGTCACGGATGACGGTGGTGCCCACGCTCGGGGTGGCCGCGCGGGTGATGTCCACGCCGTTCGCGGTGCCGGGCCGGCTGACGGACCCCGTGTACCGCACGATGCCGTAGTCGTTGCCCGGGAAGCTGGAGCCCGCCGTCTGTCCGATGACGGTGCCTCCGGAGCTGGAGCGCCAGGCGCCGGCGCCGTCGGTGCAGTGACCGGCGGTCAGGAAGTACTCGGTGCCGTTGCTCGCCCGGACGTTGAAGCCGAGGGAGCAGCGCCAGCTGCTGGCGTAGATGGCGTCGCCGCCCTGGATGAGCTTGTTGAACGTGCCGGGTGTGCGCTTGACCGTGAGCGCGCCGGCCTTGTCGCCCGCCTGCTCCTTGATCTTCGCGATCTCGGCCTGGGAGACGGTGCTGTCGACGGTGAGCAGCACCCGGCCGGACTTACTGTCGACGGCCCAGGCGGTGCCCGGGACGTCGGCCTTGAGCACCGCGCCGCTGGCACTGCTGAGTTCGGCGGCGCTGAAGGTGGCCGGGGCGGGTGCCGCGGTCGCGCTGGGGATCGCGACGGCGGCCGCGGCCACGAGGCCGGTGGATACGGCGATCAGCCGAGTCCGTCTCGTGATGCCGCTGCGGGGGGTAGTGCGCTTGATCCTCACTTTTCGTTCCTCCACATGGGAAGTCGGGGGCCCTCGTGTGGGGTTGGGCCCGTGAGGCGCAGCCATGGGCGGACCTCCGGGTTCCGGATGCGTCGTGCCCCTGACAAGCGCTGAGGTTGGAGTATTCGGCCGAACGACCGGTCGGCGCAAGGGTGCCTTTCGGCCGTTGATCTTTGAACGATCTTTACCAACCCCCGCTGAACCTCAGCGCAGTTCCCGCTCTCCGGCCTCGACGCGGACCACCAGCGTGTTCCCCGGCGGCGGGAAGGGACAGACGAAGTGGTCGGCGAACGCGCACGGCGGCAGCAGCGCGCGGTTGAGGTCGACCGTCGTACGGCCCTCGGCGTCCGGCGCGGCCGGGCGCAGGAACCGGAAGCGGTAACTGGTGCTTCCGCTGGTGCCGTCGGCGAAGACCGCCCACAGCGAACCGTCGTCCTCGACGCTCACCTGGAGCGTGTGCTCCCGCCCGCCCAGGGCGAAGGCCAGCTCCCCGCCGAGGGCCAGGCCGCGCTCCCTGCCGTCCGCGTTCGGCACCCGCACACTGCGCCGCCCGGTCTCGTACGGCGTGAAACGCCCCGGCACCGACCAGCGCGGATCGTACGGAGTGGCCGCGATGGAGCGGAACGCCCGCCGCGGACCGGCCGCCGGGTCGAAGTCACGCACGCCCCACAGGCCCTCGCGGACCAGCACGACCAGCCGCCGCTCCCCGAGCGCCACCCGGGCCTCACCGGCCGGCCCGGCGTCGGCGGTGAGCCGCACCTCGCCGTCGAGGGGCCGCCCGTCCACGGTGAGCCCATCGGCACCCGTGGCCGTCAGCAGCACCGCGTCGCCGTCCGCCGTCCACCGCCCGGGGATGTCCGGAAGTTGCCCGTCCGGATAGTCCGCCAGCCAGTGCGTGCCGGTGAGGGCGAGCGGCCCGTAGGGTGCCGACACCGTCGCCACGCGGTGTTCGTGCCACCGCTTCCACTCGTCGGATGCGTCCGTCGTCATGGGATCAACCCTTCCATACCGGTTCGCCCAGACCGAGGTGGGAACGGAGGGTGGCGCCCTCGTACGCGGTACGGAACGCGCCGCGCTCCTGCAGCAACGGGACCACCCGGTCCACGAACGCGTCCAGCCCGCCCGGGGCCGGGTGCGGTACGAGGACGAAGCCGTCGGCGGCGTCCCGCGCCACGAACTCCGTCAGTTCGGCGGCGACGTGCTCGGGGGTGCGGGCCCCGGCGGCGGTGTCGCCGAGGACCACGGTGACACCGGACATGATCTTGAGGTCGTCCGGGTCGCGGCCGTACGCCGCCAGGCGCCGCTTCACATCGGCATAGAAGGCGCGGCAGGCCTCCAGGGTGCCGTGCCGCGCGAGGACCACGTCGGCCGAGGACGCGGCGAACTCCCGGCCCTCCTCGGAGCCGCCCGCCTGGATCACCACCGGGTGCCCCTGCGGGGAGCGGGGCAGGGTGAACTCGCCCGCGATGTCGAAGTGCCGCCCGTGGTGGGCGAAGGGGCGGGGGGTGCCGTCGGGGGTCCAGGAGTCCCACAGTTCCCGCGCGGTGGCCACGAACTCGGTGGCGCGGACGTACCGCTCGGACCGGTCGAGGTGGCCGCGGCGCCGGAAGTTCTCGCCGGTGGAGGCGTCGGAGGAGGTCACCACGTGCCAGGCCGCCCGGCCGCCGCTGAGGTGGTCCAGGGTGGCGAGCCGGCGGGCGAGTTCGAAGGGCTCGTTGAAGGTGGCGGTGGCGGTGGCGGCCAGCCCGAGGCGCTCGGTGACGGCGGCGAGGGCGTTCAGTACGGTCAGGGACTCGGGGCGGCCGACCACGTCGGGGTCGGGGACGCGGCCCTCGTGCTCGCCCGGCCGCGGCTCCTCCGCGAGGAGGAAGAAGTCGAACAGGCCGCGCTCGGCGGTGCGGGCGAGGTGTTCGAAGGAGGCGAACTCGAGCTGCGGGCCCGAGCGCGGATCGGCCCGGACGGTCGTGTGGCCGGCGCCCGGGAAGTGCGCGGCCAGGTGCATCCTCTTGGGTCCGGTCATGACGCTCCCCGCGCGACGGCGTACTGGTTGGCGGGCCGGGCCAGGCCCAGGTGGTCCCGGAGCGTGCCGCCCGGGTAGAAGGTGCGGAACAGTCCCCGGTGCCGGAGCAGGGACACGGTGCC
Organism: Streptomyces sp. NPDC056128; assembly: GCF_042263835.1. Classification (NCBI taxonomy): domain Bacteria; kingdom Bacillati; phylum Actinomycetota; class Actinomycetes; order Kitasatosporales; family Streptomycetaceae; genus Streptomyces; species Streptomyces sp. NPDC056128. Next base: position 92,165 of record NZ_JBHJVQ010000017.1, read on the forward strand.
GTTGACGAGGCGCTCCAGGTCGCGGCGCGGCTCGACCGGCCTCAGGTGGAAGCCGTCCACGGTGCCGTCCCGGTGCCAGGCGGCGATGAGTTCGGCCAGGTCGACGGGGCCGCCGCGGTAGAGCGGGCCGCGCGGTGTGGGCCGGGGGCCGCCTCCGCCGTGGCCGGGGTCGGCCGCGTACTCGCCGGACCCGAGGTCGATGTCCAGGGCCGCGAGGACCCGCAGGCCGTCGGGGTCCCGGCCGTACGCCGCCGCGGACGCCCGCAGTTCGGCCCGCGCGGCGGCGGCCCGACCGGGGTCAGCGGTGCGGACGAGGGCCACGTCGGCGTACCGGGCGGCGACCGCGCGGGCCGGCCCGCCGGTGGCGTCCACCACGCGCACGGGGTGTCCCTGCGGGGGCCGCGGCACGAGCGAGGGGCCCCGGACCGAGAAGGCGGAGCCGGTGAAGTCGACGTGGTGCAGCTTGTCCCGGTCGACGAAGCGGCCGGTGGCCACGTTCAGGATCTCGGCGTCGTCCTGCCTGCTGTCCCACAGGCGGGCCGCCACGTCGGCGACCTCGCCGGCCTCCTGCCACAGCGCGTCGGCGGGCGCGGCCTGCCGCCGGCCGAAGAGGCGGGCCTCGCCCTCGGTGGTGGACACCTCGATCCGCCAGCCGGCCCGGCCGCGGCTGACCCAGTCGAGGGTCGCCACGGCGGCCTGGACGTGGAAGGGCTCGGTGTGGGTGGTGGTGAGGGTGGGGACCAGGCCGACGCGCCGCGTGGCGGGCGCCACCCGGGCCAGGACGGCCGACGCGTCGGGGCCGGGGCGGGCGAGGCCGTCGTCCAGCGTCACGAAGTCGAGCGTGCCGCGTTCGGCGAGGCGCGCCGCCGCCAGGTACTCGTCGGCGTCGTACACCGACCGCCGGTCTAGGGCGGCGGCCAGATGCAGCCGCCGGGGGCCGCGGGAGGAGGACATGCGAAGGCTCCGTGACATCGAGTCAGTCGGACACGGTGGGTGGTGCCTTCACACGGCCGAGCCCCTCAGCAGGACCGTCCGCCGAGAGTACGGCGGTGTTTCGGTCGGCTGTCAAGAGCGTCCCCGCGTGCGTCCACACTGTGAGCCGCACGTCTCAATTCGTTGACGCGGAACCGGATGCCTGTTCCACTTGGCCCATGCATCCACAGCAGTGGCTGGTCACGCGCTCCCACATCGACTTCGGTCGAGTGTGGTCCTGTTCCTGTTGAGCCGACCCCCTGCCCGGGTCTGACGTTCCGTCTCCCGCCTTCACACACGCATGCCCCTCCCTCTCGCCACACTCAGCAGCTGCACCCGCAGTCGCACCCGTCGCACCCGCACCCGTCGCCGTCACAGCAGTTGCTGCAGCAGTCGCAGCAGCTGCAGCACCCGTCGCACCCGCTGCAGTCGCAGTTGGTGCACGAGCCCTCCTTGCGCTCCCTGCTCCACGGGTCGTGGTAGGTGCCGCAGCACAGCTGGCACGTACAGGCCAGCCCGACCCACACGGCGCACCCCGCGAGCAGCCCCCGCCGGTCGCGCCGGGGCGGCTCCGGGGGCGTCGGCCCACCGGGATCACCGGGCGCGCCCGGGGTGCCGGGAGGGGCGTACGGATGGCCGCCGTGGGCGCACGACACGGTGCCGAACGCGCGGTCTACGGAGTTGCCCAACTCGTGCACGAGCAGCCGGTGCACCAGCCGCCCGTCGCCGAACTCCGCCTCGCGCAGGGCGAGCCGCACCCCGCGCACCGCGTCGTCGGCGAGCCGCCGGGCCTCGGTGAGCGGGGTCCCGGTCGCGGTGAGCGGGTTCCAGGCGCCGGACGCGGCGTCGGCCTCCCGGTCCTCCACGGCGTCCAGGAGATGGGCGAGCCGGCCGAAGAGGCGCCCGGCCTCGGCGAGCGGCTCGGCGTTGTGCGGGCGGCCGGCGAGGTGCGCGGTGTGTGCGAAGGCGGCGGCGGTGGCGGTCTCGGTCGGCTCGGTGACCGTGAGCAGCGGTGTGCCGGGCCCGGCGAGCGCCTCGATGCCGCCCTGCCGGTCCACGGCGTCGACCAGGACGGCGGTGTCGAACCCGACGGCACTGCCGCCGCGCGCTCCCGCCGCGTCCCAGCCGGTGGCGACCCGGCGGGCGGCGAGGGCCACCGGACGGCGCGCCAGCAGGCCGTCCCCGTCGGCGACATGGTCGCGCACCTTGGCCGAGGCCAGCACCAGTGAGACGGCCGCCGCGAGCCGGGCGCCCTCGCCGTGCGCGACGGACGCGGTACGCATCCCGCGCAGCGGACAGGGCCCGGCGGTGCGCCGCCCGGCCCCCGCGCCACCGCTCCCGGCCTGAGCCTCCGTCAAAACCGATATGAGCAGCCCGTCATAGTTCGTCACGATCCGCGCGAACTGTCCGTGGTCCTTGCGCAGAGCGAGACACAACCCGCACAAATGCGCCATCCACTGGCTCGTGAGGCTCTCTCCGAGCCGGTGCCTGCACGGCCTGACTATTCCGAACACGACGCTCCCCCGTGGTTGGTACGACGCTGAGCTGCGGCATCGTACCGAGCGCCCCGTTCACCCGTACGCACCCCGTCTCACCCGTCCGCCGCGAAGAATCATATTTCACTCACAGTCAGCAGCCGTTTGGGAAACGACCCTTGGGACACAAGGACTCTCGACGGATTCGCTGTGCACCAGTACCGTCACAAACCCCCCGGGCGGCGTCTATCCACTTGGCGCGACGTCCGCATCATGGATGACCATAGGGATGCGGAAGCACGAAAGACCGCTGTGAGAGGAGGCGTCCATGGGATCGGTACGCAAGGCGAGTGCGTGGCTCGGCCTCGTCGACGACAACGATGACGAGCGTTACTACGACGACGACTACTCCGAGGGCACCGAGTCCGGGGACGCCTGGGTCACGGACCCGCGGGTGAAGGTGGCCTCGGACGTGGCCGAGGAGAAGGGCCGCCGCATCGCGACCGTCACCCCGGACAGCTTCCGGGACGCACGGTCCATCGGCGAACTGTTCCGGGAAGGGGTCCCGGTCATCATGAACCTGACGGCCATGGAGGCGACCGACGCCAAGCGCGTCGTCGACTTCGCCGCCGGGCTCATCTTCGGCCTGCGCGGTTCGATCGAGCGGGTCTCCACCCGGGTCTTCCTGCTCAGCCCGGCCGACACCCAGGTCATCAGCGGCGAGCCCGCCGCGCACCGTTCCGACGGTTTCTTCAACCAGAGCTGAGGCGGGGCCGTTCACCACGGCCCCGCCCGCCCCACGCCGGACTCCCCCGGGACCTGACCCGTCCTACCGGAAGGCGTCGAGTCCGGTGAGCGCCTTGCCCAGCACCAGCTGGTGCATCTCGACGGTGCCCTCGTAGGTGAGCACCGATTCCAGGTTCGTCGCGTGCCGCATGACGGGGTATTCGAGGGAGATCCCGTTGGCGCCGAGGATCGTGCGGGCCGTGCGGCAGATGTCGATGGCCTCGCGCACGTTGTTGAGCTTGCCGAAGCTGACCTGCTCGGGACGCAGGCGGCCGGCGTCCATGCGGCGCCCGAGGTGGTGGGCGAGCAGGATCCCCTTGTGCAGTTCGACCGCCATGTCGGCGAGCTTGGCCTGGGTCAGCTGGAAGCCGCCGATGGGCCGCCCGAACTGCTCCCGCGACTTCGCGTACTCCACGGCCGCCTCGAAGGAGCTGCGGGCCGCGCCCATCGAACCCCAGACGATGCCGTAGCGGGCGTGGGTGAGACAGCCGAGCGGTCCGCGCAGCCCGGTGGCCTCCGGCAGTACGGCGTCGGCCGGCAGCCGTACGTCGTCCAGGACCAGCTCGCTGGTGACGCTGGCCCGCAGGGACCACTTGTGCTTGATCTCGGGGGCGGAGAAGCCGGGGCTGTCGGTCGGCACCACGAATCCCCGGATGCCGTCCTCGGTCTGCGCCCAGACGACGGCCACGCCGGCCACCGACCCGTTGGTGATCCACATCTTGCGGCCGTTGAGGATCCAGTCTCTGCCGCCGTCCCGCTTGGCGTGGGTGCGCATGTTGGCCGGGTCGGACCCGTGGTCGGGCTCGGTCAGCCCGAAGCACCCGATGACGTCACCGGCGGCCATGCGCGGCAGCCATGCCTGCTTCTGCTCCTCGCTGCCGAAGCGGTGGATGGCGTACATGGCGAGGGAGCCCTGCACGGAGACCAGGGAGCGGATGCCGGAGTCGGCCGCCTCCAGCTCCAGGCAGGCGAGGCCGTACTGCACGGCGGTGGCGCCGGCGCAGCCGTAGCCCTCCAGCGACATGCCGAGTGCGCCGATGGCGCCGAGTTCGCGGGCGAGGTCCCGGATGCCGGGCAGCTCGCCCTGCTCGTACCAGTCGGCGACGTACGGCAGCACGCGGTCGGCGGCCCAGTCCCGCACGGTGTCCCGGATCGCCAGGTCCTCCGGGTCCAGGAGGTCGTCGATGCCGAGGGGGTCGACGGGGTCGAAGGCGGGCAACTTGGGGGACGAGGCCATGGGACACCCTCCGGGACGATAAAACTAGCAGTGCTAGTTACGGCTCGACGCCGACGTTACGCGGCAGTGTGGCGCACGTCCACCCTGCCTCCCACCCACGCACCACCCGTTCACCGTCGACCGAGAGGCGAACGTCGCCCGTGGCGGTGCACCACCATCGGCGGCTGCGGGTAAGCACGAACCACCCACCGCAAGCCGCCGACGACGCCACACCCCCACTGGCGACGTCCACCCCTCTCTTAGCGGTGAACGGGTGGTGCGTGGGTGGGAGACGGTCCGCGGTCACACCGAGACGCGTGACTCCACCGCGTCCCGCGGCGCGGGCACCGACACCGACTCCTCGCACTGCATCACCCGCGGCAACCGCAACGCCATCACCGCCCCCAGCAACAACAACCCCGCACTCACCACCAACGTCACATGCAGCCCGTGCACAAACGCATCCCCCGCGGCCCGCCGCAGCGCAACCCCCGCAGGCCCCCCCAGCTGCGCGGCAACCTCGTACGCCTCCCCCAACGAATGCCCCGCCGCCGAAGACGCCGACGACGGCACCCCGGGCACACCCCCCGCCACCCCGGGCCCGTACGCCGCGTTCATCACACTCCCCAGCAGCGCGATCCCGATCCCGGCCCCGAGCTGGTACGACGTCTCGCCGATCGCCGCCGCCCCACCCGCCTGCTCCTGCGGCGCCTCACTCAGCATCGACTCGTACGCCCCGAACAGCGTCGTCTCCAGACCGAACCCGAGCAGCACGAACCCGGACAGCATCAGCGCACAGTTGTCGCTCCGCCCCAGTGCCGTCAGCAGCACCACCGCGAAGGCCGTCAGACAGAACCCCGCGCACACCATCCGCCGCGGCCCGAACCGCCGCAGCATCCGCGCGCCCGCCAGCCCCGCCGCCATCGCCGCGAAGGTCAGCGGCAGCAGCCGCAGCCCGGTCTCCAGCGGCGACAGCCCGAGCACCAGCTGCAGGTACTGCGCCGCGATCAGCTCCAGGCCCACCAGCGCCAGCATGGCCAGCACGATGCACCCCACCGACGTACTGAAGGCCGGCCGCCGGAACATCTCCAGGTCCACCAGCGGGTGCGTACGCCGCCGCTGCCGCCGTACGAACCCGACCAGCAGGGCCGCGCCCAGCACCAGCGGCACCACGGTGAACAGGCTCGCCACCGGTTCGCCGCCGCCCAGCCGCTTCACGCCCAGGACGACCCCGAAGAGACCGGCCGCCGCCATCAGCGCGCCGACCACGTCCCAGGGCCCGCGCCCGTCGCCCTTCGACTCGGGCAGCAGCAGCCGCCCCACCGGCAGGCTGACCAGCATCAGCGGGATGTTGACGAGGAAGACCGAGCCCCACCAGAAGTGCTCCAGGAGGAACCCGCCGAGCAGCGGCCCGACCGCCGCGCCCACCGCGGCCACCGCGCTCCAGATGCCGATGGCCAGCGCCCGCTCCCGCCGGTCGGGAAAGACCTGGCGCAGGATCGACAGCGTCGCGGGCATGATCATCGCGCCGCCGACACCGAGCAGCGCGCGGGCCATGATCAGGACCTGGGCGTTGTCGGCGAGGGCCGCCAGCGCGGAGGCGACGCCGAAGAGCGCGTAGCCGAGCAGGAGGACCCGTCTGCGGCCCACCCGGTCACCCAGCGTGCCGAAGAGGATCAGCAGCGAGGCGCAGACCAGCGGATAGATGTCGACGATCCAGAGCAGCTCGATCGCACCGGGCCTGAGGTCCTCGGTGACGGCGGGGACCGCCACGTGGAGGACCGTGGCGTCCACGGCGACGAGCAGCAGGCTGACGCAGAGGACGACCAGGACCACCCAGCGGTTGGCACCGGCCCCGGCAGCCCGACGGCGCAGCTCGACAGCGGCCGTGGTCGTACCGGACATGTACGTACCTCCATGTTCCCTCGCGTCCGGCGGGCTGCGCGGGGTGGGGACTCCCCTGCGGGTCGCCGGAGAGGAGCGGAGGTCTCCGGGCCGTGCAACGGAACGCGAGTGACTGGCCAGATTACGCGAGAGCGCGCACCGCACATGTGGCGGGCCTCACACATCCCGCGTGACCTGTGCGGCATGTGCCACCGCGGCCGCGGTTCCGCCCGCCCCGGCCGACGGGCCGCCGCCCCGCCCGGCCGATAATCGAGCCCGTGACCGATCTTGACACGCGCGCGGCGGACCGCCCCGGTGCCCTGCGCCGGGCCGCCCCGGCGCTCCTGGGCTACGCGGCCGTACGCGCCCTCGGCCTGCTCGCCCTGGCCCTGTGGAGCGCCGCCCGCGACAAGAGCGCGTACACGCTGCTGACGGCCCGCTGGGACTCCCTCTGGTACACGAGGGTCGCCGAGCTGGGGTACGGCTACGAGGTGCGGCTGCCCAACGGGGACGTCCATTCCAACCTGGCGTTCTTCCCGCTGCTGCCGTGGCTGGAGCGGCTCGGGGCGGCGGTGACGCCCCTGTCGTACGCGGATGCCGGGTTCGTCGTGAGCCTGCTCGCCTCGCTCGCCGCGGCCTGGGGGATCTTCGCGGTGGCGGAGCACCTCTACGGCCGCCGCGCCGGCGTCTGCGCCGTGCTGCTGTGGGCGGTGCTGCCGGTCGCGGTCGTGCAGTCGATGGCGTACAGCGAGTCCCTGTTCACGGCGCTGGCCGCCTGGTCGCTGTACGCGGTGCTGACCGGGCGCTGGGTGACGGCGGGGACGCTGGCCGCGCTGGCGGGGCTGACCCGCCCGGTGGGGCTCGCGGTGACGGCGGCGGTGTGGGTGGCCGCGGTCGCGGCATTCGTGCGAAGCCGGAGCGACGCCGTCCCGGACGGCGCCCACCGGCCGGGGCGCGCCCCCGGCGAGGGCGCACGGCGCGTGCTCGGCATGCTCCTCGCACCTCTGGGCGCCGCCGGTTACGTGCTGTGGGTCGGTCACCGCACCGGCGGGGGCCCGCTCGGCTATCTCGACGTGCAGGCCGGCTGGCGCAACGGCTTCGACGGGGGCGCGGCCTTCGCCCGCTTCGTCGCCGGGAAGTTCACGTCGTTCCCGGGGGCCCTGGCGGGCGTGGGACTGATCGTCGGGGTCGCGCTGCTGGTCTGGCTGTACGTGGTGTGCGTACGGCGGCGCCAGCCGCTCGCGCTGCTGGTGTACGCGGGCCTCGTCGTGGTGCTCGCCCTGTGCGCGTCGAGCTACTTCGGATCCAAGCCCCGGCTGCTGCTGCCCGCCTTTCCCCTGCTGCTGCCCCTCGCCGTGGCCCTGGCCAAGCTGCGAACGCCCAGGTCAGCGCTTGTCGTGGGGGCCCTCGCGGTGGTGTCGGCGGTGTACGGGGCGTTCTGGCTGAACGGGTCAGGACCGCCCTGACCGGCCGCGGGCGCCCGGTGGCCGCCGGGAGAATTCCGTACCAGCATTCGGTTAACTAATTCATAAGCACGATAAAACCGCCGACCGGACCGATCAAAGGAATTGAAGTCCACGGCCGGCGGGGATTGCGCATTCGCCGGAAATAGAGCGTCGCCTGAGAGGAATCCCACATCACATCGTCATCACAAACCCGTTGATTCGGCTGGGATCACTCCTCACTCGCTGTAACGTCGATCGGGTGCGTACCGAACGGAAGCTCACCCGTCTGGACCGGGTGTTCGCGAGACTGGACCGGGAGCCGGAACGACCGGCGCTCCTGGCCGTGCCGGAGATGAGCCGGCACAGGATCGCGCTGTTCGCCGGAACCCTCGCGTTCTACCTCGCGATCGTGTGGGCCGTGCTGATCAGCTCGTGGCTGGTCCGGCTCGACTGGCAGGTCATGTTCTTCCGGCCCTACCAGCAGTGGCCGGAGATCCACGCCTTCGTCGACTACTACGTCGTACTGGGCCAGCGCGGCCCCACCGCCGTGATGGTCGCGGCCTGGCTGGGCTGGCGCTCCTGGCGGCAGCACACCCTGCGCCCGCTGCTCGCGCTCGGCGTCTCCCTGCTCCTGCTGAACGTCACGGTCGGTGCCGCCAAGTACGGCATGGGCCGGCTGGGACCGCACTACGCGACCACGATCGGCTCCAACGAGATGTGGCTCGGCGGCGATATATTTCCGAGCGGTCACACCGCGAACGCCGTCGTGACCTGGGGCATCCTGGCCTACCTGGCCTCGACGCCGAGGGCGCGGCGCTGGCTGTCGGCCCTGATGGCGGTCACCTCGCTCGGGGTGGGCATGTCCACCGTCTACCTCGGTACGCACTGGCTGAGCGACGTGCTCCTCGGCTGGGCGGCCGGACTGCTGATCCTGCTGGCGCTGCCCTGGTTCGAACCGCTGATCACCCGCGCCGAGGCCTGGATCCTCGGCCTGCGCGACCGCTGGTACGCCCGCCGCGGCAGCGAGGACGCCACGAGTCGGCCGGCCGGCCCGCCCGTGGTCCTCACCCCGCCGGTGCCCGGCCGGGAGGACGCGCCGTCCCGCGAGCCGGTGGCCTCGCCCCGCACCACCCGCGCCCCGGCGCATCTGGCTCCGGGCCCGCACACGGCGCGCTCGGACCGTACGCCGGTGACCCCCGCGGGCAGCCGACGGCCACCGCACGCCGACCGGCACCCGCGCAACACGGCCCCGGCCGCACGCCCCCTGTCGGGCGGCTGAGCGCGCCTCAGCCCTTCCAGGACCGGGCCACGCGGCCGTCCTTCACCTCGAAGTTGAGGCGGCCCACGCGGTACTCCATGGTGATGATCGTGCCCGGCGCCAGGGACCGCACCGTCGACCAGCCACGCTCGCGCGCCAGCCGCTCGGCCTCGTCGGAATCGAGGCCGACGTAGCCGTCCGGGCTGTCCTGGGGTTCGGCCGGGGGTGTCGGAATCGGTGCCATGCGGCCACGCTATGCCCTGCCCCCGGACCGGGGAAGCCCAGGCCGGTAACACGGGGCGCGGATGCACCTACGGTCACATTTCTGTCACAGGATCACGGGGCGCGTTTTGCGGGAACTCCGTCACACGGACGGACGGTTCTGTACGCCTTTCGCGGACGGGTGAGGTGAATTACCGCGTGTCGCCGCGGACCGTCGAATAGGCGGACGAAATTGGCCCGCAATACGCCCCCGGGCCGGTCCGCATTCCGCACCCGAACATCCCCGAACGAACGTGCGGGCGACTTCGAAATCGCTTACGCGGACCGAACGCGGGACACAGGAAAGACACCCATCGCTCACAGGTTCTCCCCATCTCCCCGAGGCTGCCGGGGCCGGGCCAGGGCCCGGTCGAGCCGGTCGCGCGCCGCCCGCATCGCCTCCGTCAGCGCGGCCGGCTCCAGCACCTCGAAGTCGAAGCCGAGCAGCATCACGTGCACCACCATCACCTCCAGGCTCCCGGCGCCGGTGCGCAGCAGGCAGCTGGCCGGGCCCTCCGCCTCCAGGACTCCCGCCGTGGGCGAGATCCGCTCGGCGGCCTCCGCCAGGGGCACGAACAGCCGCACGGTGGCGTGCGTGGCGTACGCGCGCGTGGAGACGCCCTCGGAGACATAGGCGGCCAGGTCCTCGGCGGGCGGCTCGCGCGGGACGAAGCGGGGGCCGTGCGGCGGCCTGGGCGTGATCCGGTCGGCCCGGAAGGTGCGCCAGTCCGCGCGGTCGAGGTCGAAGGCGACCAGGTACCAGCGACGCTCGGAGCAGACCAGCCGGTACGGCTCGACGGTGCGGCGGCTCTCCCCGCCGTCGTGGCCCCGGTAGCCAAAGCGCAGCCGCTCGCCGTCCCGGCACAGATGGGCCAGCTCGGTCAGGACGGCCGGGTCGACGGCCGCCGACGCGGGGTCCCGCAGCATCGGCACGGTGAAGGCGGTGAGGGCGCCCACGCGACGGCGCAGCCGGTTCGGCAGCACCTGCTCCAGCTTGGCGAGGGCCCGGACGGAGGTCTCGCCGATGCCCTCGACGCCCTGCCCGGCGGCCGCGCGCAGACCGACGGCGACGGCGACCGCCTCGTCGTCGTCCAGCAGCAGCGGCGGCAGCTCGGCGCCCGCGCCCAGCTGGTAGCCGCCACCGGTGCCGGGGCTGGCGTTGACCGGGTAGCCCAGCTCGCGCAGCCGGTCCACGTCCCGGCGCACGGTGCGCGGGGAGACACCGAGCCGTGTCGGCCAGGTCGGTGCCGGACCACTCGCGGTGGGCCTGGAGAAGGGAGAGCAGGCGCAGCAGTCGTGCCGAGGTCTCGAGCATGGCGCCGAGTCTGCCAGCGGTCGAGGACAGGTTCTGTCCGCGAGGGTCAGGACTCCAGCGGGACGACGGAGAGCGACAGGTCGTTGTCGTCCGTGTAGTACGGCCCGGCCGCCACGGGGCCGGCCGCGGTGAGCACCCGCGCGCGGGGATAGGTGAGGACCGGGTGCTTGTCGGCGACGTCGTCCAGCAGCCGCGCCAGGCGCACGACCGGGCCGGACTCACCGGCGGGCCGCAGCCACAGGTCCCAGTCGCCCGGCGCCAGGGTGTCGTAGCGCACGGTGAAGCCGAAGTCGGTCCGCTCGGTGACGACGTCCACCCGCCGTACGCCCTCCTCGTCCCCGTCGGCGGCGGTCCTGGCCCGCAGCTCGGCGTGGGCGCCGGAGGTCAGCTGAGTGCCGTACACCCGCCCGCGCACGGCCAGGCCGCCGTTCACCAGCCCCAGCTCCGCCGTCTCCGCGTGCGGGGCGCGCAGCCAGCTGCGGACGGTGAGGTTGCCCTGGCGGGTGGCGTACGGGATGCGGACGGCGACGTGGCCGAGCAGCCCGCCGGGGATGCGGGCGGCGAGGGAGCGCAGGTCGGTGACGCCGGGCACCAGGCGCCTGGGCTCGCCGTCGGACAGGGCGGCGTAGGCGTCCCAGCGGCCCTCGGGCAGGGAGACGCTGCTGGGCAGCGCGGCGCGCAGCAGGCCCTCGGCGGCCGGCGCCAGCGGCAGGCTGACCGTCTCCTCGGCGTCGGTGTCGCGGCGGCGCAGGATGAGCAGGGCCGCCCCGGTGTTCCCGCGCGCGGCGACGTCGAAGGTCAGGCCGCCCGCGGAGTCGCCGACGCAGTCGGCGCGCAGCGGAGCGGCCGGTGGGTTCGGCGTCGTCATGCGATGCGGTTCCTCCCTGGGCTTCTCATCGTCCGGTTAGACCCGGAACCCTGCCTTCTGGTTGTTCGTGTCCGATTGCGATGTGGTCACGACCGGAGTATCGGCCGGGACCACGGCCTTTTCCAGTCACCCAATTCATTCACTGATTTCCTGATTTGTCGACTTGCGGCGACGACGATCACGGTCCGCGTCCGGGCTCAACCCCCTTCCACCGCAGGTCACTTGGGTGCATCCCCGCGAAGGTGGCCGGGAGACGATCACGCGCGTCGCACGGTTCGATTCCGTTGGCCATGGGGCGTGACTCCCGCCACAGATCACCCGTTGTCTTTGCATGAGCCGGGGACCCGCCCGGACCACGGACCAGGAGCCACCCGGTCCGGTCACGCACCGCATCCCGAGGGAGCCCCCGTGCCGCGCATGCTCGACGTCAGCGACGACGTACGCGCCGAGATCGGCGACGAAGAAGCCGACCGCCTGCTCGCCGGGGAGTCCGCCCCGGGCAGCTACGACTGCACGTCCTGTCGCACCCCGGGCGACTGCGAGCAGGAGCGCACCAGCACCGTTCTCTTCATCGGCGACGAGACCGCGGTCCTCGCCTTCGCCCACGCCGGCTGCCTGCCCTCGCAGGTCGTCAAGGTCACCGAGGCGCAGCTCCAGGGCGCCGTGCGGTCCATCAACGCCGACCAGGCCGCCCGGCCCGAGCAGCAGCGGCCCGCCCCGCCCGAGCAGGCCCCCGAGCAGGCGGTGCTCGGCGTGACCAGCGGTCTGGTCCTGATCGCCGGGGAGCTGCACCCGGCCCTCGTGGTGGAGCCGACCGCGCCGATCGCGCGGCCCGGGACGGCCGGCGCCGGGGACGACTTCCTGCCGCTGCTGATCGAACAGGGCTTCATGCCGGTCACCGAGCTGGCCTCCACGCCCTCCGTGCTGCACGGCTGGTCGGTGCTGCTCGCGATGGGTCAGCTGCACGCGGTGCTGCAGCCCGGCACGGACGGCGGCCGGCCGGTGGCCTGGTGGCAGGCGCACCAGCCCCTCCAGGTCACCGAGGGCTGGCGCACGGCGGCCAACAAGCACCAGCAGGTACTGATGTTCGCGGCGCCCGTGGGCTCGATCGGCCGGCAGCCGCGCGAGGACCTGCTGCGGGACGCGCTGGACAAGGCAGCGGCGGGCGGACAGCTGGTCGCGGCGGCGCTGCCGCTGGCGGGAACCTGACCGGAGATTCACGCGGGTGCCGGGCGGCCGCCACCTGGGCCGCATCCCTTCCCGCGTGAGGTCGTTTGGACATACGTGTACGCATACGACGCCTTCCACCGCCATGGCGGCCCCTCGACCACGCCGATCTACGACGCGCTCTACGCCGAGTACGTCAGGTCCTTCCGATCGCTGCCGGGCGATCGCAGCGGTGAGGAGGAGCTGGGGTTCACCGCCTTCCGGAGCATCCCGCGCGGCAGAGGCTCGTACAGCGCCTACAGCGCGGGGGCCCAGAGCGCCCGCGTCGGCCAGCAGTCGGTGTGGCAGCGGGTCGGGACCCAGCACGTCCCGGCGGCGCTGCCACCGGCCCCGCGCAGGGGTGTCTGACGGCCACCCCGTACGACGAGAGAGGGTGACCCCGGCCGGGGGGCCCCGCTCTCGTCGGACGACCAGGGTCTTTATCACATCTACGAGCCCCCCGGTCGTTAATCTAACGGGGTTGGCGGGGGGGGGGGGGTT
>NZ_JBHJVQ010000017.1:105361-126513 GCF_042263835.1 Streptomyces sp. NPDC056128
GCAGGCCCCGGGGCGCGGCCAACGGGCCCCGCGCTGGGGTGTATGAGGCCCACCCGTTCCGAGTCTTGCGGTTCCCCCCGGCCGGGGTCACCCTCTCTCGTCGTACGACCGCTACTTCTTCTTCGCGCCGCGCTTCTCGCGCACCCGCACCGAGATGTGGATCGGCGTCCCGTCGAAGGCGAACTCCTCACGCAGCCGGCGCTCGATGAACCGCCGGTAGCCCGCCTCGATGAAGCCGGAGGCGAAGAGCACGAAGCGCGGCGGCTTGGTGCCGGCCTGCGTGCCGAACAGGATGCGGGGCTGCTTGCCGCCGCGCACCGGGTGCGGGTGGGCGGCGACCAGCTCGCCGAGGAAGGCGTTCAGCCGGCCCGTGGGGACGCGGGTCTCCCAGCCGGCCAGCGCGGTCTCGATCGCGGGGACCAGCTTCTCCATGTGCCGGCCGGTCTGCGCCGAGACGTTGACCCGCGGCGCCCACGCCACCTGGCCCAGCTCGGTCTCGATCTCCCGCTCCAGGTAGTAACGGCGCTCCTCGTCGAGGGTGTCCCACTTGTTGTAGGCGACGACGATCGCGCGGCCCGCCTCAACGGCCATGGTGACGATCCGCTGGTCCTGGACCGAGATCGACTCGGAGGCGTCGATGAGGATGACGGCGACCTCCGCCTTCTCGACGGCGGCGGCGGTGCGCAGCGAGGCGTAGTAGTCGGCGCCCTGCTGGAGGTGGACACGCTTGCGGATGCCCGCGGTGTCGACGAACTTCCAGGTCACGCCGCCGAGTTCGATCAGCTCGTCGACCGGGTCGCGGGTGGTGCCGGCCAGTTCGTTGACGACGACGCGCTCCTCGCCGGCCACCTTGTTCAGCAGCGAGGACTTGCCGACGTTCGGGCGGCCGATCAGGGCGATGCGCCGGGGGCCGCCGACGCCGCCGCCGAAGGACTCGCGCGGCGCCTCGGGCAGGGCCTCCAGGACCTGGTCCAGCATGTCGCCGGTGCCCCGGCCGTGCAGCGCGGAGACCGGGTGCGGCTCGCCCAGGCCCAGCGACCACAGGTAGGCGGCGTCGGCCTCGCCGCTCGGGCCGTCCACCTTGTTGGCGCACAGCACGACGGGCTTGCCGGCCTTGCGCAGCAGCCTTACGACCGCCTCGTCGGTGTCGGTGGCGCCGACCTTGGCGTCCACGACGAAGACGACCGCGTCGGCGGCCTCGATGGCGTACTCGGCCTGTGCGGCCACGGAGGCGTCGATGCCGAGGACGTCCTGCTCCCAGCCGCCGGTGTCGACGACCTTGAAGCGGCGGCCGGCCCACTCGGCCTCGTAGGTGACGCGGTCGCGGGTGACGCCCGGCTTGTCCTCGACGACGGCCTCGCGGCGGCCGATGATGCGGTTCACGAGGGTCGACTTGCCGACATTGGGACGGCCGACGACGGCGAGGACGGGCAGCGGGCCGTGCCCGGCCTCCTCGATCGCGCCCTCGACCTCCTCGAGGTCGAAGCCCTCGTCGGTGGCCAGCTCCATGAACTGCGCGTACTCGGCGTCGCCGAGCGCCCCGTGGTCGTGCTCCTCGCCCGAGCCCTCGGAGTGGATGTGGTCGTTCATGAAGTCCGTACCTCGTTCATCGTGGTGATCGGTGGAACACCCCTGTACTGGGTGATCCACTACTCAAGTGTCGCCTAGCGTGTGGTGAGCCGCCTGGCATTCTCCAGGTGCGCGGTCAGCTGCTTCTGGATGCGTTCGGTGGCCTCGTCCAGCGCCTTGCGGGTGCGGCGTCCGCTGCCGTCGCCCGCGTCGAACGGGTCGCCGAAGACGACGTCGACCCGTGCGCGCAGGGGAGGCAGCGCCTTTATCAACCGTCCGGGACGGTCGGTACTTCCCAGCACCGCGACCGGGACGATCGGGGCGCCGCTGCGGAGCGCGAAGTAGGCGAGCCCGGCACGCAGCGAGGCGAAGTCGCCCACACCCCGCGTGCCCTCCGGGAAGATGCCCAGCACGCCGCCGTTCTCCAGCACGCCGAGCGCCTGCCCGATGGCCGTGCGGTCGGTGGAGTGGCGGTCCACCTTGAGCTGGCCGATGCCGGTCAGGAAGCGTCCGAGCGGGCCGATGAACGCCTCCTTCTTGATCAGGAAGTGCGTCGGCCTGGGCGCCACGCCCATGACCATCGGGCCGTCGATGTTGTGCGCGTGGTTGACGGCGTAGATCACCGGGCCACTGGCGGGGACCCGCCAGGCGCCGAGCACGCGCGGCTTCCACAGCCCGTACATCAGGCCGACGCCGATGCGCCGCCCGACCTCGGCGCCCCGCGCCGAAGGGACCTCGGTCACTTCCCCGCCCGCTTCTCCTCGACGAGGGTGACGACACACTCGATGACCTGCGGCAGGGTGAGGGCGGTGGTGTCCACCTCGACCGCGTCGCCGGCCTTGGCCAGCGGGGAGGTCTTCCGGGTGGAGTCGGCCGCGTCCCGCTTGATCAGGGCCTCGCGGGTGGCGTTGACGTCGGCGCCCTTCAGCTCGCCGCTGCGGCGGGCGGCGCGGGCCTCGGCGGAGGCGGTGAGGAAGATCTTCAGGTCGGCGTCCGGCAGCACGGTCGTGCCGATGTCGCGGCCCTCGACGACGATGCCGAGCGGCGCGGCGGCGGCGATGGAGCGCTGCAGCTCGGTGATCCGGGTCCGCACCTCGGGGACGGCGCTGACCGCGCTGACCTTGGAGGTGACCTCCTGGGTGCGGATCGGGCCGGACACGTCCACGCCGTCGACCGTGATGGCCGGGCCCAGCGGGTCGGTGCCGGAGACGATCTCGGGCTTGCCGGCCGCGGCGGCGATCGCGTGCGGGTCGTCGGTGTCGATGCCGTTGGTCACCATCCACCACGTGATCGCCCGGTACTGGGCACCGGTGTCCAGGTAGCTCAGGCCGAGCTGCGCGGCCACGGCCTTCGACGTGCTCGACTTGCCCGTGCCGGAGGGGCCGTCGATGGCGACAATCACGGCCGGGACGGTCGGGGCGGCGCCGTTTTCCACGAGGGGACACCTTCCTGGTGCGGTGCGGTGGGTGGTGTGCGGGACGCGAGCGCGTCCCGCACAAGGTTACTGGGTCCCCGGAGCCCCTCTTACAGCCGTACGAGCTACCGGATCACTGCCGGATGGCCCAGCCCCGGTCCTTGAGGGACGCGGTGAGGACGGCGGCGGCCTTCGGCTCCACCATGAGCTGCACCAGACCCGCCTGCTGGCCGGTCGCGTGCTCGATGCGGACGTCCTCGATGTTGACGCCGGCCACTCCCGCGTCCGCGAAGATGCGGGCCAGCTGGCCGGGCTGGTCGTCGATGAGGACGGCCACGGTCTCGTAGGCCCGCGGGGCGGAGCCGTGCTTGCCGGGGACGCGGACCTGTCCGGCGTTGCCGCGCCGCAGCACCGAGGCGATACCGGTGCCGCCCTCCAGGCGCTTGTCCTCGTCGGAGGACTGCAGGGCGCGCAGGGCCCGTACCGTCTCCTCCAGGTCGGTGGCGACGTCGGTGAGCAGGTCGGCGACCGGCCCCGGGTTGGCGGAGAGGATGTCGATCCACATCCGGGGGTCGGAGGCGGCGATCCGGGTCACGTCGCGGATGCCCTGGCCGCACAGCCGTACGGCGGCCTCCTCGGCGTGCTCCAGGCGGGCGGCGACCATGCTGGAGACCAGGTGCGGCATGTGTGAGACGAGGGCCACGGCGCGGTCGTGGGCGTCCGCGTCCATCACCACCGGCACCGCGCGGCAGTGCGAGATCAGCTCCAGGGCGAGGTTCAGCACCTCGGTGTCGGTGTCCCGGGTAGGGGTCAGCACCCAGGGGCGGCCCTCGAAGAGGTCGCCGGTGGCGGCCAGCGGGCCGGACTTCTCGCGGCCGGACATGGGGTGCGTGCCGATGTACGACGACAGGTCGAGGCCGCGGGCCTCCAGCTCCCGGCGGGGACCGCCCTTGACGCTGGCCACGTCGATGTACCCGCGGGCGGCGCCGCGTCCCATGGCGTCGGCGAGGACGCCGGCCACCAGGGCGGGCGGGGCCGCGACGATCGCCAGGTCGACGGGGCCCTCGGGCGCCTCGTCGGTGCCGGCGCCGAGCGCGGTGGCGGTGCGGGCCTGCTCGGGGTCGTGGTCGGCGAGGTGGACCGTGACGCCGCGCTGGGTCAGCGCGAGGGCGGCGGAGGTGCCGATGAGGCCGGTGCCGATGACGAGTGCGGTTCTCACTGGGCGATGTCCTTGCGCAGGGCCGCGGCGGCGCCGAGGTAGACATGGGCGATCTCGGAGCGGGGCCGGTCGGACTCGATGTGGGCGAGGACCCGGACGACGCGGGGCATGGCGCCCTCGATGTCCAGCTCCTGGGCGCAGATCAGCGGCACGTCGGTGATGCCGAGCCCGCGGGCGGCGGCGGCCGGGAAGTCGCTGCGCAGATCGGGGGTGGCCGTGAACCACAGGCTGATCAGGCTGTCGGCCGACAGGCCGTTGCGCTCCATGATGGCGGTCAGCAGGGCGGCGACCTGCTTGTCCATGTGCCCGGCCTCGTCCCGTTCCAGTTGGACGGCGCCCCGGACCGCTCGTACCGCCACGGCATGCTCCTTGCTGACGTGCGTATCGGTTCTTGGTCCGTCCAGCCTAGTCAGCCCGCCGGGTACCGGCCCGGGGCGCCCGCCCCCTGAGACGCTGGTCCCGATCGGCATCTCCTCCCCCACGCCTCCCGGAGTGACCCATGAATCACGGCCCGACGCGTCGTACGGCCCTCATCTCGGCGGGCGCGGCGGCGTTCGCCGTCGGCTGCGGCAGCGGCGACGACTCCGGGGACGCCGAGACCTCCCCGGGCCAGGAGCTGACGACGACGGACGGCATCCCGGTGCGCGGCGGCAGGGTCCTCGCGGAGCAGAAGATCGTGGTGACCCAGCCGGAACCGGGCGACTTCAAGGCGTTCTCGGCGGTCTGCACCCATCAGGGCTGCATCGTGTCGGACGTGCGCGACGGCACCATCGACTGCGCCTGCCACAACAGCCGGTTCAGTGTCGCGGACGGCTCGGTGGAGCAGGGACCGGCGACCGAACCGCTGCCCGAGAAGCGGATCACGGTGGAGGGAAATTCGGTCCGCCTGGCGTGAGGCGCCCGCGTACGCTCCCCGGCATGGACCCCGAGCTGCTGGTGCGCGACCACACGATCTACGCCTGTGTCATGGGTTCGCGCGCCTTCGGTCTGGCGACGGAGGACAGCGACACCGACCGCCGGGGCGTCTTCCTCGCCCCCACGCCCCTCTTCTGGCGCTTCGAGAAGCCGCCGGCGCACGTGGAGGGTCCGGCCGAGGAGCAGTTCTCCTGGGAGCTGGAGCGCTTCTGCGAGCTGGCCCTGCGCGCGAACCCCAACGTCCTGGAGTGCCTGCACTCACCGCTCGTGGAGTACGCCGACGCCACGGGCCGCGAACTGCTGTCCCTGCGCGACGCGTTCCTCTCCCGCCGCGTCCACGAGACGTTCACGCGATACGCCCACGGCCAGCGCCGCAAACTGGACGCCGCCGTCCGCACGCACGGCGCCCCGCGCTGGAAGCACGCGATGCACCTGCTGCGGCTGCTGGAGTCCGCCCGCGACCTGCTGCGCACGGGCACGCTCACCATCGACGTCGGCGACCGCCGCGAGTCACTGCTCGCCGTGAAGCGCGGCGAGGTCCCCTGGCCGGAGGTGGAGACCCGGATGACCCGCCTGACCCGCGAGAACGACGAGGCCGCCCACCACACCCCACTCCCCACCGAACCGGACCGCCGCCGCGTCGAGGACTTCCTCCTCCGCACCCGCCACGCCTCGGCCCTCCAGACGAACCCTCACGACGAAGTCGTGCAGGGCGTCGTACCCGGCGGGGGCATCGGGCAGCACTGACCCCACCTGCGCCTCGTCCAGCACCCCGTGCAGCCGCTCCACATCGCCCCACACCCGCGCGTTCTCGCGCGCCGCGACCAGCGGCGGCAGCAGCTGCTCCAGCTCATAGCCGTTGCGCCGGAGCATCAGCGACCTCGCTCACCAGCTGCACCTCGGCCGCCGACAGGTCGATGTTGCCGGGCACCAGGTCTCCGCCGGCTCACGCAGCCGGACACGCCGGAGACGGTGGCGAACTCAAGCGTCCCAGAGCGCGCCCAGGGACAGCAGGTCGCCCCGGTACTCGATGCGGTCGGACCAGTCGGTGGGCCAGGCGGCGGCGCCCAGGTGGGCGCCGGCGAACGCGCCCGCGAGGCAGGCGATGGAGTCGGAGTCGCCGGAGGTGCAGGCGCCGCGGCGCAGGGCGGTCAGCGGCTCGTCGACGAAGAGCAGGAAGCAGAGCAGCCCGGCCGCCATGGCCTCCTCCGCGATCCAGCCCTCGCCGACGGACAGGCAGGGGTCGGTCTCGGGCGAGGCGGTGCGCACGGCCCGCTGGAGACGGTCGAGGATCGCCAGGCACTCGTCCCAGCCGCGGGCGATGAAGTGCTGGGGCGTGGGGTCCTGGGCGCGGGTCCACAGGTCGCCGAGCCAGCGCTCGTGGTAGCGGCCGCGGTTGTCGTAGGCGTACGAGCGCAGCAGCCCGACCAGTCCGGTCGGCTCCGCTCCCTCGGCGAGCAGCCGTACGGCGTGCGCGGTCAGGTCGGAGGCGGCGAGCGCGGTGGGGTGGCCGTGCGTGAGCGCGGACTGCAACTGGGCGGCGCCCGCGCGCTGTTCGTCGCTCAGACCGGGGACGAGTCCGATGGGCGCGACGCGCATGTTGGCGCCGCAGCCCTTGGAGCCGACCTGGCTGGCGTCCTGCCAGGGGCGGTCGGCCCGCTCCAGGAGGTCGCAGGCGCGCAGGCAGGTGTTGCCCGGCGCCCGGTTGTTCTCCGGTGAGCGGTTCCAGGCGATGAACTCCTGGCGTACCGGTTCGGTCATCCCCTCGGGCGCGAGGACCCCGCGGTCCATGGCCGTCCGCAGCCCCTTCCCCAGCGCCAGCGTCATCTGTGTGTCGTCGGTGACGTACGCCGGGTCCGGCAGCGTCATCTCCCGCCAGGGGCCGCACTTGGCGAGGATCGCCGGGACGTCGTTGAACTCGGTCGGGAAGCCCAGCGCGTCGCCGAGGGCGAGGCCGGTGAGCGCTCCGGTGGCGGCGCGCTTGGTGACGGTGTTCGTGGTCATGCGGGGCGTCCTTCCCGAGGGGTGCGGAGCAGGGGCGGGTGCAGGGTGGTGGCGGGGCCCGCGCGGTACAGCGCGGCGGGCTTGCCGCGGCCGCCGGTCAGCCGGGCGGCGCCGGGGACGGGCTCCACGAAACCCGGGGTGGCGAGGACCTTGCGGCGGAAGTTGGGCCGGTCGAGAGCCGTGCCCCACACCGTCTCGTAGACCTGCTGCAGCTCGCCCAGCGTGAACTCGGGCGCGCAGAAGGCGGTGGCCAGGCAGGTGTACTCCAGCCTGCCGCCGACGCGGGTCCGGGCGTCGGCCAGGATCCGGTCGTGGTCGAAGGCGAGCCCCCGGGCCGCGTCGTACGGCATCCAGCGGGCCTCGGCCGCGTCGGTGCCGGCGTGCGGCTCGGGCGGGTCGGGCAGCAGCGCGGCGAAGGCGACGGAGACGACCCGCATCCGGGGGTCGCGGCCGGGTTCGCTGTAGGTCCGCAGCTGCTCCAGGTGCAGCCCGGTCACGTCCGCCAGGCCGGTCTCCTCGGCCAGCTCGCGCCGGGCGGCCGTCTCCGCCGACTCGTCCGGCAGCAGGAAGCCACCGGGCAGCGCCCAGCGGCCGGCGTACGGCTCCTGGCCGCGCTCGACGAGCAGCGCGTGCAGGGCGCCCGCGCGCAGTGTGAGGACCGCGAGATCGACGGTGACGGCGAAGGGTTCGAAGGCGTGCTTGTCGTAGCCGCGCAGAACGGCCCACCCCCTTAATAGTCACTAGGACTATAAAGAAGGTGGGCCGGTCAGGACAACCCTGGGGGGACGCCTAGAGTTCGACCTCCGACATCAGCATCCCGACCTCCGTGTTGGACAGCCTGCGCAGCCAGCCCGACTTCTGGTCGCCCAGCGTGATCGGGCCGAAGCCGGTGCGCACCAGCTGGTCGACGGGGAAGCCCGCCTCCGCCAGCATCCGGCGGACGATGTGCTTGCGGCCCTCGTGGAGGGTGACCTCGACCAGGTAGTTCTTGCCGGTCTGCTCCACGACCCGGAAGTGGTCCGCGCGCGCGTACCCGTCCTCCAGCTGGATGCCGTCCTTGAGGCGCTTGCCGAGGTCCCGCGGGATCGGGCCCACGATGTGCGCGAGGTAGGTCTTCTTCACGCCGTACCGGGGGTGGGTCAGGCGGTGCGCCAGCTCGCCGTGGTTGGTGAGCAGGATGACACCCTCGGTCTCGGTGTCGAGCCGGCCCACGTGGAAGAGGCGGGTCTCACGGTTGGTGACGTAGTCGCCGAGGCACTGGCGGCCCTCCGGGTCCTCCATGGTGGAGACGACACCGGCGGGCTTGTTGAGCGAGAAGAACTGGTACGACTGCGTGGCGACGGTCAGGCCGTCGACCTTGACCTCGTCCTTCTCCGGGTCGACGCGGCGGCCCTGCTCCAGCACGATCTCGCCGTTGATCTCGACCCGCGCCTGCTCGATCAGCTCCTCGCAGGCGCGCCGGGAGCCGTAGCCCGCGCGCGCGAGGACCTTCTGCAGCCGCTCGCCCTCCTGCTCGGCGCCGGGGAAGGTCTTCGGGAGCTTGACGTCCTTCTTGCCCGCGTACCGCTCGCGATTGCGCTCCTCGGCCCGCGTCTCGTACTCGCGGGACGTGGCCGGAGCCGAGCGGCCACGCTGCTGGGGCCGCTTGGGGCCGCCCTTGGCGCCGCCGCGGGCCGCCCCGCCGCGCCCGGACTTGGGGCCCTCGGGGGAGGCGCCGGGGCCCACGTCGTAGCGGCGCTCCTCCGGGCGGGGCTTCTTCGGCCGGCCGCCCGGCTTGTCGTCGCGGTTGTTACCGGCGCCGCGGAAGTTACCGCGGCCACCACTGCTCCCGCCGCGGCCGCCGCTGTTGCCACCACGGCTCCCGCCGTTGTTTCCGCTGCTGTTCCTGCCGCTGCTGCTTCGCATCAAAGTTCCGTCTTGTCGTCTGCGTCCTCGGAATCCGGGGCGTCCGGATCGAACGACGGGACCCCTTCCAGCGTCTCGGCCTCGATCGCCGCCGCCTCCGGGAGGAAGGGCGCGAGCTCCGGGAGCTCGTCCAGGCCGCGCAGGCCCATCCGCTCCAGGAAGTAGTTCGTCGTCACGTACAGGATCGCACCTGTTTCGGGTTCCGTGCCCGCCTCCTCGACCAGACCCCGCTGCAGGAGGGTGCGCATCACGCCGTCGCAGTTCACGCCGCGCACCGCGGAGACGCGGCTGCGGCTGACCGGCTGGCGGTAGGCGACGACGGCGAGGGTCTCCAGCGCGGCCTGGGTGAGGCGGGCGTGCTGGCCGTCCAGGACGAAGCCCTCGACGGCCGCGGCGTACTCGGGGCGGGTGTAGAAGCGCCAGCCGCCGGCGATCAGGCGCAGCTCGAAGCCGCGGCCCTGGACGGTGTACTCGTCGGCCAGCTCCCGCAGGGCGTCCGCGATGTGCCGCCGGGGGCGTTGCAGTATTTTCGCCAGCTGCTCCTCGGTCGCGGGCTCGTCGACGACCATGAGGACGGCCTCGAGTGCGGGCTTGAGGTCGAGGTCGGCGACGCCGTCCGGTGCGCGCACGGCCTCCGTGGTCTGCTCACTCACGCCTTCCGCTCCTCCTCGGTCTTCTCCGGCGGCCGGTCGAACTCGTCGGTCACCACCGGTGCGGCGTCCTCGTCACCGCCGGTCCAGCGCACCAGCAGGTCGCCGAGGGCGGTCTCCTGGTCCAGCTCGACGGCCTTCTCCCGGTACAGCTCCAGCAGGGCCAGGAAGCGGGCCACGACGGTCAGTGTGTCCGCGGTGTCCTGGACCAGCACGCGGAAGCTGGCCTCGCCCAGCTCCCGGAGCAGGGCCATTACGATCCCGGCCTGCTCCTGGACGCTGACCAGGGGCGCGTGGATGTGCTCGACGTAGACCTGCGGCTTGGGCTTGGGCTGCATGGCCTTCACGGCGAGCTTGGCGAAGCCCTCGGGGCCGATGCTGATGACGACCTCGGGCAGCAGCTCGGCGTGGTGGGGTTCCAGGCCGACGGTACGGGGGTAGCGGCGGGCCTCGGACTCCAGCCGCTCGTTGAAGATCTCGGCGATCTGCTTGTAGGCGCGGTACTGGAGCAGCCGCGCGAAGAGCAGGTCGCGGGCCTCGAGCAGTGCCAGGTCGGCCTCGTCCTCGACCTCCGCGGCGGGCAGCAGGCGGGCCGCCTTCAGGTCGAGCAGGGTGGCGGCGACCACCAGGAACTCGGTGGTCTCGTCGAGGTCCCAGTCGGACCCCATCGCCCGGATGTGCGCCATGAACTCGTCGGTCACCTTGGACAGCGCGACCTCGGTGACGTCCATCTTGTGCTTGGAGATCAGCTGAAGAAGCAGATCGAACGGCCCCTCGAAGTTGGCGAGCCGCACCTTGAAGACACCGTCATCGCCGCCGCCGGCCTCCGCGCCCTGAGCAGGGGAGGCGTCGGCCGGGGCGGTCGCGGCGGGAGGCGCGGCTTCAGGCTGCGCAGCCTCCAGCGGGACCTCGGCGGGCGCGGCTTCCGGCAGGGCATCCGGTGGTGGCTCAACGGCGACCGGCGCGGGCACCGCGCGGGGCGGTGCTTCCTCCTCGGGGGCCCCCGAGGCTTCTCCGGGCCCCCGCCCCAGCGCGCGCCGACGGCCGGCGCGGGGGCCGGGGCTGGAGGCGTCGTTCGAGGTCATGGCCCCCGCAGGCTACCGCTACCGCCCGCGCAACCGTCGTACGAGGATGCTGGCGTCCCCACGGGTCTCCAGGTCGGCGAGGACCACGGCGACCGCCTCGCGGACGATGCGGCCCCGGTCGACGGCGAGGCCGTGCTCACCGCGGAGCACCAGGCGGGCGTGCTCCAGGTCCATCAGCTCCTCGGCGGAGACGTACACGGTGATCTTCTCGTCGTGGCGCTCACGGCCGCTGGGGCGGCGTGCGGCCGCCCTGCCGCCGCGCTTGCGGGGCTGGGCGGCGGCAGAACCTTCCTGCGCGCCCGCGCCCGGCACGGAGGGCCGTGCGGAGCGCTCCGCGCCCCGGCTGCGCGACTCGCCCGCCGTGCCCGGTTCCGCGTCCGCCGCCGCGTGCTCGGCGCCCTCGCCGTCGCCGCCCTGCGCGGGCACCGACTGCGGCGCGTCCTCGGCGGCGGCCTGGTCGCTCTCCCCCGCCGGCGCCGGCACGCGTGCCTCGCCGTTGGCCGGCCGCCGCGGGGTGGACGCCTGGAGCGCCATCCCCCCTGTCGTACGGAAGAGTTCGTCGGCCCCCGGCAGACTCACTCGGCGTGACACCGGGCGAGCACCTCCCTGGCGAGCTGGCGATAGGCGGCGGCACCGACGGAGTTGGAGGCGTACGTGGTGATCGGCTCACCGGCGACCGTGGTCTCCGGGAAGCGGACGGTGCGCCCGATGACCGTGTGGTAGACGTGGTCGTCGAACGCCTCGACGACACGCGCGAGCACCTCACGGCTGTGCACCGTGCGCGAGTCGTACATCGTGGCGAGGATGCCGTCGAGCTCCAGGTCCGGGTTGAGCCGCTCCTGGACCTTCTCGATCGTCTCGGTCAGCAGGGCCACACCGCGCAGCGCGAAGAACTCGCACTCCAGCGGCACGATCACCTTGTGCGCGGCGGTCAGGGCGTTGACCGTGAGCAGGCCGAGCGAGGGCTGACAGTCGATCACGATGTAGTCGTAGTCGTCCATCAGCGGCTTCAGCGCCCGCTGCAGCGTGGACTCGCGCGCGACCTCGCTCACCAGCTGCACCTCGGCCGCCGACAGGTCGATGTTGCTGGGCAACAGGTCCATGTTGGGGACCGCCGTCTTCAGCAGCACCTCGTCGGCCGCCATGCCCCGCTCCATGAGCAGGTTGTAGACGGTGAGGTCGAGCTCCATCGGGTTGACGCCGAGCCCGACCGACAGCGCGCCCTGCGGGTCGAAGTCGACGAGCAGCACCCGGCGCCCGTACTCGGCGAGCGCGGCACCCAGGTTGATGGTCGACGTGGTCTTGCCCACGCCGCCCTTCTGGTTGCACATCGCGATGATCTTCGCGGGGCCGTGATCGGTCAGCGGGCCCGGGATCGGGAAGTACGGCAGCGGGCGTCCGGTCGGACCGATGCGCTCACGGCGCTGGCGGGCCGCGTCGGGCGCGAGCGTGGCGGCGTACTCGGGATCCGGCTCGTACTCCGCGTCCGGGTCGTAGAAGTGCCCCTCGGGCAGTTCGTCGTAGTCGGCGAAGTGGTTGCGGGGCGCGCCACTTCCGTCGCCGGCCATGGCGTTCACGTGTTGGCCATCCATACTCATGTGTGCTGTCAGAGTTGCCTGCGGACTCTGGTGGGCGGCTGCGAAGGTACGTACGGCGACGGAGCCGACAGCCTCGAGACGCCCCGGGCTGTGGGCCCGTGCAGGCATTCCTGGTTGACCACCCCCGGGAGTAAATGTCGACTCATTCACAAGTCGTCTTACCTCCTTGGTGACCAGGGAACTTCTAGACAGGTCAGCGTGGCACCATGCCGACGTTCGGCGACTCTATGGCGTGTCGGCCGTCCGCAGCAACACAATCCGCCGGACCCGGCCCGATGTGTCGGCAATGAAACATCCCTCTGTCAAGGGCGTACGGCCGTCGCACAGCAGGTTTCACCGGTGCGCGAATCGGTTGAAGCGTTACGTTCGAGGCGAGTTGACCGAGAATCGCAAAGTGACCATACACACACCCGGCCGGACCTTGTCGGGCAAGGTCCGGCCGGGTGTGTGGGGTTGACGGTACTTGTTGACGTATCGCCTTTGCGGGTCGCCGACTTAGCCGAGCAGCGTGCTCGGGTCGACGTACTCCAGGCCGTGGGCGTCGGCGACCTCGCGGTAAACGACCTTGCCGTCATGCGTGTTGAGACCCCGGGCCAGCGCGGGGTCACGGCGCAGCGCCTCGACCCAGCCGCGGTTGGCCAGCTCCACGATGTACGGCAGCGTGGCGTTGGTGAGGGCGTTGGTGGACGTGTTGGACACCGCGCCCGGCATGTTGGCGACGCAGTAGAAGACCGAGTTGTGGACCGGGAAGGTCGGCTCGGCGTGGGTGGTGGGACGCGAGTCCTCGAAGCAGCCGCCCTGGTCGATCGCGATGTCGACAAGAACACTTCCCGGCTTCATCCGGGAGACCAGCTCGTTGGTGACCAGCTTCGGGGCCTTGGCGCCCGGGATGAG
Organism: Streptomyces sp. NPDC056128; assembly: GCF_042263835.1. Classification (NCBI taxonomy): domain Bacteria; kingdom Bacillati; phylum Actinomycetota; class Actinomycetes; order Kitasatosporales; family Streptomycetaceae; genus Streptomyces; species Streptomyces sp. NPDC056128. Next base: position 118,615 of record NZ_JBHJVQ010000017.1, read on the forward strand.
CACCGCGCCGATGACCAGGTCCGCGTCGAGGACGGCCTTCTCCAGCTCGAAGGAGTTGGACATGACGGCCTTGACCTTGGTGCCGAAGATCTTGTCGGCCTCGCGCAGCTTGTTGATGTCGCGGTCGAGCAGGGTCACGTCGAAGCCCATGCCGACGGCGATCTGGGTGGCGTTCCAGCCGGAGACGCCACCACCGATGACGACGGCCTTGGCCGGGATCACGCCGGGCACGCCGCCCGGCAGCACACCGCGGCCGCCGTTGGAGGCCATCAGGTGGTAGGCGCCGACCTGCGGGGCCAGCCGGCCCGCGACCTCGGACATCGGGGCCAGCAGCGGCAGGGCGCGGCTGGGCAGCTCGACCGTCTCGTAGGCGATCGCGGTGGTGCCGGACTCGACGAGGGCGTCCGTGCACTCCTTGGACGCGGCCAGGTGGAGGTAGGTGAAGAGCGTCTGGTCCTTGCGGAGGCGGTGGTACTCCTCCGCGATCGGCTCCTTGACCTTCAGCACCAGGTCGGCGGCGGCCCAGACCTCGTCGGCGGTGCCCAGAATCCGGGCACCGGCGGCGACGTACTCGGCGTCCGGGATCGAGGAGCCGACGCCGGCGTCGCGCTCGATGACCACCTGGTGGCCGTGGCGCACCAGCTCGTGCACGCCGGCGGGGGTGATGGCCACCCGGAACTCGTTGTTCTTGACCTCGCGGGGGATGCCGACCTTCACGGGGATCACGGTCCTTGGCTCAGAGGATGGGCTATTACAAGACATACCCGCTCAAGCGCGGGCACACCTGGAGAGACCGCAGGAGAATGTGCGGCAGAGCCAGTCTAATGAAGGTGTTCCAGCTGTCCAGCCTTTCAAAGCATCAATCTTCAGACGATGCGCTACGGATTTCGCAGGCGTCTTCGGGATCTTCCCTCAACATGCGGTCGGCGGCACCCCGCTCCAGGCCGGCCGCGGTGGGGTCGCCGAGCCGGTCGAGGGTGTCGGCGAGCCGCAGGTGCAGGGCGGCCTGGAGCCGGACGTCCTCGGCCCGGCGGGCCCACTCGACGGCCTCCTGGCAGGTGCGCAGCGACTCCTCGGGCCGTCCGGCGTACTCCTGGACCCGGGCCAGTTCCGACAGCGCCCGCGCCTGCGCGGCCACGTCCCCGCCCTTGCGGTACCCGGCGACCGCCGCGCGCCAGGAGCGCACCGCCTCGCCGTAGCGGCCCGCGTAGGTGTGGGCGGTGGCGATGCGGCCGTAGATCCGGGCGGCGTCGGCCCGCTCGTCGCGGGCGAGTCGCTGGGCGAGGGCCCGGCCGAACCAGTCGGCGGCCCGGTCGTAGTCCTCCAGCTCCAGGTGGGCGCCGCCCACGGATTCCATCGCGCGGCCGGTGGCGTACGGGTCGTTCGCCTCGCGTCCGGCGTCCAGCGCGGCCCGGTAGCGCACCAGGGCCTCGGCGGTGCGGCCGGTGCGGGCGTCGAGGTCCGCCAGGTTCAGGAGGGCCGCGGCCTTCTCCCGGGGCAGCTCGCGGCGCTCCGCCACGTCGAGCACGAGGCGGTGGATGCCGTACAGGTCGGGGGCGGCCGCCTGGGTGCCGAAGTGCGCCACCATGGCCCGCACCAGCTGGGACATCAGCCGGCGGGCCAGGGTGTCCAGCTCCCCGTCGGCGACCGCGAGGCGGGCCGAGGCGAGCAGGGCGGGGCGCCGGGCGCGCAGCCAGTCGGCGGCCGCCCTCGGGGTGGGGAAGCGCAGGTCGCGCGGCATGCCCACGAGCTTCTCGCGGGCCTGCGGACTGTCCGTCTCGGTGACCGCCCGGCAGGACTGGAGCAGCCGCACCGTCCGCTCCAGCATCCGGGCGCGGGCCAGCTGCAGCTCGGCCGGACGGTCCTTGGTCTCGGCGAGGCGGGTCAGCCGGGCGTGCAGGCAGGCGGGAACCTCGTACCCGGGCGGTGTGGAGCCGACCGCGCGCAGCAGGCCGAGGCCGACGAAGTCGTCCAGGGTGGTGCGGGCGCCGTTCACCGAGCACCCGGCGAGCGCGGAGGCGGTGTGCGGGTCGACCAGGCCGGCCGGGGCGAGGGAGAGCAGGCGCAGCATCCGGGCGGCGGCGCTGGGCAGGGACGCGTAGACGAGGCGGAAGACGCGGCTGAGCGCGGTGCCCTCGTCGCCCTCCGCGTGCACGTGCTTGGCCAGGTCGGCGACGGCCGCCTGGGGCCGGGCCGCGAGCCAGCCGCCGGCCAGGGTGAGCGCGGCGGGCTGGGCCTGGCAGACCTCGACCAGTTGCTCGGCGGCCCGGGGGTCGACGGTGATGCGGACCGAGCCGGTGTACCAGGACAGCAGTTCCATGGCCGACTTGGTGTCGAGGCCGCCCAGCGTGCACGGGCGGACGTCCGCGATGCCGGTCAGCGGCCCCTCGGCGACCACCACGGCCAGGCAGTCCGGGGTGTCCGGCAGCAGGGCGTCGACCTGCTCGGCGTCGGCGGCGGCGTCGAGCAGCAGGAGGACCCGGCGGTCGGCCAGGGCGGAGCGCAGTGCCTCGGTGAGGTCGTCCTCGCCGGCGCCGGGCGGGGTGGGGCGGTCCAGGTCGGTGAGGAGTTCGCGGGCGATCCGTCCGACCGGCACGCGCGTGCCGTCCGGTTCGCTCAGCCGGGCCCGCAGCACGCCGTCGGGGTAGTCGTCCGCGACCTGGGCGGCGAGTTCCTCGGCGAGCGCGGTGCGGCCGGAGCCGGGCCGGCCGGCGATGAGCAGTACGCGCGCGCGAGGGGCCTTGCGTCCGGAGAGGGTGTCCAGGCCCGCGCGCTCGATGTCGGCGCGCAGCTCCTTCAACTCCCGGTTGCGGCCCAGGAACCGACTCTCCTCGACAGGGTCTTCCGACAGCCGTTCGCCGTCCGTGTCCACCGCCTGATCCGTCACGGGCCACACTCCCGATCCCACCGCACCGGCGCCCGCCGGAACCCCGGTTCGGGCGTTTCCAGAGCCTAGTTCACGCTCTGCGACGTTCCCGGCGGAGCGCGGCGGGCAGGTCCCTCGATCGGATCAACAGATGGTCACACCGGCAGGGGGCGGAAGATGGTCCGGCGTCGGCGGGTCAGGCCTCGAAGGGGCGGGCCGGCCACGGCGCCTCGGCCGGGCGGAGCGCGTCGAGTCCGTCGCCCCGCTCCGCGGCGATCAGCGAGAGCACGCCCACGACCAGGCAGTTGTTGTGCAGGTCGCCCGCGAGCACGCCGCGCACCAGGTCCGCGACCGGCACCCGGGCCAGCTCCATGTCGGCCTCTTCGTCCTCGACCTCGAAGCGCTCGCCCTCGGCCTCGGAGAGGTTCCGGGCGAGGAAGATCCGCACGGCCTCGTCGCAGCCGCCGGGGGTGGTGTACACGTCGGTCAGCACCCGCCAGTCCTCGGCCTTGACGTGCGCCTCCTCGTACAGCTCGCGCTGGGCGGCGTGCAGCGGGTTCTCGCCGGGGACGTCGAGGAGTCCGGCGGGGATCTCCCACAGCTTCTCGCGCACGGGGTGCCGGTACTGCCGGATGACCAGCACCCGGCCCTCGCCGTCCAGGGCGAGGACGGCCACGGAGCCCGGATGGACCTGGTAGTCGCGGGTCACCACGGAGCCGTCGGGCATGACCACGTCGTCCGTGCGGACGGAGGTCTTCTTCCCCCGGAAGGGCGTCTCGGTGCCCCGGACCTGCCACTCCTCGGGGGTGTCCTTGATCGTGCTGCCCGTCATGCCTGACCTGCCCTTTCAGACGTACGCGAAAAGCCGGGGCCCGCGCCGTTGAATGCGCGTGCCCCGGCCACCGTACAACTGGTGTGCTACTTCGACGTCTTCCGCTCGACCGCGGCCTTGACCAGCCCGGCGAAGAGCGGGTGCGGGCGGGTCGGGCGCGAGCGCAGCTCCGGGTGCGCCTGCGTGGCGACCAGGTACGGGTGGACGTCGCGCGGGTACTCGACGTACTCGACGAGCTTGCCGTCCGGGGAGGTGCCCGAGAAGACGATGCCGGCCTTCTTCTCCAGCTCCGCGCGGTAGGCGTTGTTCACCTCGTAGCGGTGGCGGTGCCGCTCCTCGACGTACTCCTTGCCGTCGTACACCTCGCGCACGATGGAGCCCTCGGCCAGCTTCGCCGGGTACATGCCGAGCCGCATGGTGCCGCCCATGTCGCCCTCGCCGGCCACGATGTCCAGCTGCTCGGCCATGGTGGAGATCACCGGGTGGCCGGTGGCCGGGTCGAACTCGGTGGAGTTGGCGTCCGCGATACCGGCCAGGTTCCGCGCGGCCTCGACCACGATGCACTGCAGGCCCAGGCAGAGGCCGAGCAGCGGGATCCGGTTCTCGCGGGCGTACTGGATGGCGCCGACCTTGCCGAGCACGCCGCGGTCGCCGAAGCCGCCGGGGATGCAGATCGCGTCGACGTCGCCGAGCTGTGCCGCGGCGCCCGCCGCGGTCTTGCAGTCGTCGGACGTGACCCACTTGATCTTCACGCGGGCCTTGTTGGCGAAGCCGCCGGCGCGCAGCGCCTCGGTGACCGAGAGGTAGGCGTCGGGCAGGTCGATGTACTTGCCGACCAGGGCCATGGTGATCTCGTGGTCGGGCTTGTGGACGCGGTCGAGCAGGTCGTCCCAGGTCGTCCAGTCCACGTCGCGGAACGGCAGGTCCAGCTTGCGGACGACGTACGCGTCCAGACCCTCGGTGTGGACCACCTTCGGGATGTCGTAGATCGAGCGGGCGTCGGGGCAGGCCACCACGGCGGCCTCGTCGACGTCGCACATCAGGGAGATCTTGCGCTTGATCGCGGTCGGGACCTCGCGGTCGCAGCGCAGCACGATCGCGTCCGGCTGGATACCGATGTTGCGCAGCGCCGCGACCGAGTGCTGGGTCGGCTTGGTCTTCAGCTCACCCGAAGGGCCGATGTAGGGCAGGAGCGAGATGTGGACCACGAACACGTTGTCCCGGCCGACCTCGTGCCGGACCTGGCGGACGGTCTCCAGGAACGGCAGCGACTCGATGTCGCCGACCGTGCCGCCGACCTCGGTGATCACGACGTCGACCTCGTCCGTCGCCATCCGGCGGATGCGGTGCTTGATCTCGTTGGTGATGTGCGGGATGACCTGGACCGTGTCGCCCAGGTACTCGCCGCGCCGCTCCTTGGCGATCACCGTGTTGTAGACCTGGCCGGTGGTGACGTTGGCGGAGCCGTCGAGGTCGCGGTCGAGGAAGCGCTCGTAGTGGCCGATGTCCAGGTCGGTCTCGGCGCCGTCGTTGGTGACGAACACCTCACCGTGCTGGAAGGGGTTCATCGTGCCCGGGTCGACGTTCAGGTACGGGTCGAGCTTCTGCATCACGACGCGCAGACCCCGGGCCTTGAGCAGCATGCCGAGGCTGGAGGCGGTCAGCCCCTTGCCGAGCGAGGAGGCGACACCCCCGGTGACGAAGATGTGCTTGGTCGTCGAAGATTTGGGCGGCATGGCCAAGAGGGGGCTCCCGTGGTCGCGGTCTGGGGTGCGGTGCGCTCGCCCTCCGCCCCCGTCGTCCGGGGGTGTCGGCGGCGGCGCCGTCGCTGCGGTTCCGGGGTTTTTCTCCCACCGGTCCACGGGCTACCAGCGTATCAGCGCCTCGGGGCGGCGGCTTCCGGCCACCCTCCGCGCACGCCCGGACACGCAGGTGGGGGCGTCACACTTTCCTCACCCGGTGGTCACCCGTTCGGCGGACCCGGGTTGCCCGGAGCGGCACACAGATCATCTACGTGCGTCGTATCCTGCTCGGACGTTCGCTGCCGAGCCGGCCCCGGCGACGCGGCACCACCCCTCGCCCGTCACCGCCGGAACAACGAGAGCTCGTCAGTTGGTTGAGCGACAATTGTCGTTTGCGGCGCAGCGTTTGGCTTGACGGCCGGACGACTGCTTTGCTTCATGGCTCAACGACGCATGACATACACCCTGACCCCACCCTTGACCGCACTAGCGACCGCCCCCATCGCGGGGTGACGTGGCCGTTCGACTGGAGTTGCACGTGGCCGGGCGCATCGAAGACTACGCACTCATCGGAGACATGCAGACCGCCGCACTGGTCTGCCGGGACGGCACAGTCGACTGGCTGTGCCTGCCCCGCTTCGACTCGCATGCCATCTTCGCCGGTCTGCTGGGCACCGGGGAACACGGCTTCTGGCGGATCGGACCCGCCTGCGCCCCGGGCGCCGAGCCGCCCAGCGCGGCCCGGCGGACCTACCGCGGCGACTCGCTGATCCTGGAGTCCGAGTGGGACACCGGGCGCGGCACGGTCCGGGTGACCGATTTCATGCCGCCGCGCGACGGCGCGCCGCAGCTGATCCGGATCGTGGAGGGCGTCTCCGGCCGGGTGCCGATGCGCTCGGAGCTGCGGATGCGGTTCAGCTACGGCCGGGTGGTCCCCTGGGTGCACAAGCACGAGGGCCGCACGGTGGCCGTCGCCGGGCCCGACTCCGTGTGGTTCGACACGGATGTCGAGACCTATGGCAAGGCGCTCACCACGTACGCGGACTTCACCGTCGCGCCGGGTGACCGGATCGCGTTCACCATCTCGTGGGAGCCCTCGCACAAGGAGCCGCCCCCGCTGCCCGAGCCCGAGCAGTCCCTGGAGGCCACCGAGGACTTCTGGCGCGACTGGGTGGATCACTGTACGTACCACGGTCCCTACCGGGAGGCCGTGGTCCGCTCCCTGATCACCCTGAAGGCCCTGACGTACGCCCCCACCGGCGGCATCGTCGCCGCGCCCACCACCTCCCTTCCGGAGGAGATCGGTGGCGTCCGCAACTGGGACTACCGCTACACCTGGCTGCGGGACGCGGCGATCACCCTGTCCTCGCTGCTGCGCACCGGCTACCGCGAGGAGGCCCGCGCGTGGCGCGAGTGGCTGCTGCGCGCGGTCGCGGGCGACCCGGAGAACCTCCAGATCATGTACGGCATCGCCGGTGAGCGGGAGCTGGGCGAGGCGGAGCTGGACTGGCTGCCGGGCTACGAGAACTCCACCCCGGTCCGGGTCGGCAACGGCGCGGCGCACCAGCTCCAGCTGGACGTCTACGGCGAGGTCACCGAGGCCCTGCACCTGGCCCACATGACCGGCCTGGCCCGCAACGACTACGCGTCGGTGCTCCAGCTGAAGCTGATCCGCTACCTGGAGGACCACTGGCAGGAGCCGGACGAGGGCATCTGGGAGGTGCGCGGCCCGCGCCGCCACTTCGTGCACTCCAAGGTGATGGCCTGGGTCGCCGTCGACCGCACGATCAAGCTGATCGAGTCCGGCGACGCGGACGGCCCGCTGGAGCGCTGGAAGCAGTTGCGCGACGACATCCACCGGGACGTGTGCGAGAAGGGCTACGACAAGGAACGCAACACCTTCACGCAGTCCTACGGCTCCCAGGAGCTGGACGCCTCGCTGCTGCTGATCCCGCAGATGGGCTTCCTGCCGCCGGACGACAAGCGGGTCATCGGCACCATCGAGGCCATCCAGCGGGAGCTGTCCACGTCGGACGGGTTCATCCTGCGCTACCCGACGGACGGCAAGGACGAGGGCGTCGACGGCCTCCCGGGCGACGAGGGCGCCTTCCTCGCCTGCTCGTTCTGGATGGCGGACGACCTGGCGATGATCGGCCGCGTGGACGAGGCCCGCAAGCTCTTCGAGAAGCTGCTCTCCCTGCGCAACGACCTCGGCCTGCTGGCCGAGGAGTGGGACCCGCGCCTCCAGCGCCAGGTCGGCAACTTCCCCCAGGCCTTCAGCCACGTGCCCCTGATCGACACGGCACTGCGGCTGACGGCGAGCGGGGCGTACGGGGGCTAGCGGGGCGTACCGAGAACGACGACGGCGTTGGGGGGGGGGTACCGGGGGGTAGGGCCCCCCACACCGGCCGCCGGCGGGAGCGCCCCCGGGGGCCCCAAGGGGGGCGGTGCCGGGGCGG
>NZ_JBHJVQ010000017.1:126523-143286 GCF_042263835.1 Streptomyces sp. NPDC056128
GGGGGGTGGGGGGCTTTACCTTCTCGGCGGGGGGGGGGGGGGGGGTGTGGGGTGGCGCCCCCCCCCCCCAACGCCGTCAGCGTCCGTTCGCCGCCCGGGTCGCCCACGGTGGCCGGTACCAGGGCGATCTCGTCCAGGCCCGCCTCGGCGTACTCGTCCATCCGGGCCCGCACGGTGTCGGGGCCGCCGATGAGGCCCACCGTGGCCGCCGCCTCCGTCGGGAGCGCTCGCAGCAGGGTGTCGGGGTCGGCTCCGGTGCGGGCCAGCGCGACCGCCTCGCCGAAGCCGGCCGCCTCGAACATCTCGCGGTAGCCGGGCACGGTGAGGTAGCCCACGACGCTGCGCATCACCTGGGTGAGCGAGGCGGGGTCGGGGTCGACGGCGGCGGGCACCCAGGCGGCCAGCGTCGGCGGGGTGCGGCCTGCCTCCTCGGCCGCCGCGAGCAGCTTGGCGCGCAGCACGCGGACCTGCTCGGGCGAGACCACGTCGAGCAGCATCCGGTCGGCGTACCGGGCGGCGACGGCGATCGCGCGGTCGCCGAAGGCCGCCACGGTGAGCGGGCCGCCCGGGGGCCGGTGCCGGCGCGTGAAGCCGCTGCCGGGCACGACGGGCTCTCCGGGCACCCCGTGGAGCAGGTCCCGCAGGGCGGCGGCGGTCTCCTCCAGCACGGCCGCCGGCCGCTCGCGGACCCTGCCGTGCACGCCTTCGACCACGCGCTTGCTGGACGTGCCGAGGGCCACGCCGACCGGTCGTCCGGTGACCGTGGCCACCGACGCGGCGCCCCGCGCGATGCCGTACGGGTCGCGCACCGACACGGCGACCGGCCCGGCGGTGAGCGCGATCCGACCGGTGCCGGCCCCGACGGCGGCGGCCAGCACGAACGCGTCCCAGGTCGGTCCCTCCCCCAGCCACACCTCGGGATAGCCCAGCCGGTCGGCGCACACCGCCACCCGCAAGGGCTCGTCGGGGGAACTGTCGTCCTCGCGTGCGGCGGCCACCGCGGTGATCTTCATGCCGGGTGCCCTACCCGGCCGCCGCGCCGCCAACCGGGTGTCCGCGGCCCGCGGATGTCCCGGGGGTGCCCCGGCGGGTAGCGTCCGGGACATGGACAGCGGCAGGAACAGCGGATTCGACACCCAGGGCGCCGGTATCACCGTGCAGCGGGCACTGGAACTGCCCGGGCTGCGCAGCGGCCTGCCGGAGATCCTGGCGGGCGCCGACCGGCTGCACCGCACCGTGCGCTGGGTGCACGCCGGCGAGGTGCCGAACATCGCCTCGCTCCTCAAGGGCGGCGAGCTGCTGCTGACCACGGGGTACGGCCTGGGCACCCGCCCCGCCGAGCAGCGGGCGTTCGTCCGCACGCTGGCCGAGCGCGGCATCGCGGCCCTCGTCGTCGAACTGGGCCCGCGTTTCGCCCGGCTGCCCGCGGCCCTCGTCGACACCGCCCGGACGGCCGGTCTTCCGCTGGTCCAGCTGCACCGCGAGGTGCCGTTCGTGACGGTCACCGAAGAGATCCACACCGAGATCGTCAACGGCCACTACGCGCTGCTGCAGCGGGCCGAGGAGGTGCACCGCCGGTGCACCCGGGCCCTGCTGGGCGGCGGCGGAGTCCCCCAGGTGCTGGGCATCCTGGCCGACTTCGGCGACAACCCGGTCTTCCTGGAGACCACCGACGGCCGCCTGCTGTACGCCGCCGGTTCCGGACCCGAGGGGGCCGACCCGCTCCAGGTGTGGGAGGGGCTGCGCGGCCCGCACAAGGACGCGCCGCCGCCGGCCGGCTCGGTCCTGGTGGACGTGCCCGGCGGCGGTCCCGGCGCCGGGTCGGTGCGGGCGCGGCTGGTGCTGCTGCCGGTGCGCTCCCCGCTGGCGCCGGTGCACCGGATGGCGGCGGAGCGGGCGGCGGGCAGCCTCGCCGTGGTGCTGATGCAGGCGCGGCAGGAGGAGGAGTTGGCGGCGCGCGGGCGCGGCGACTTCCTCAGCGACCTCGCCGAGGGCCGGGTCACGGCGGAGGACGCTCCGGCTCAGGCGCGCGTCCTGGGCTTCAAGCCGGGTGACGGTCCGCTGCTCCCGGTGGTGATGCGGCTCGGCGACGCCCTGTCACCGGCCGGCGGCGGCTGGGCGGTGCTGGCCCGCGCCGTCGCCGAGGAGCTGGCGTCGGTGGGGGTGCCGGTGCTGCTGGGCGTACGGCCGGTGGAGGGCCGGGTGCCGCTGCTGCTGGGGCTGCGTTCGGAGTCGGAGCGGGCGGCGGTCGCGGACCGGGTCGCGGCGGCGCTGCGGGCGGGCGTGGAGCGGGCCGGGATGCAGCGGCCGGGGGCGCAGCCGCCCGTCGTGGTCGTCGGGGTGGCCGGCGGCTGGGCGGCGGCGTCGGCGAGCCTGCGGCACGCGGCGGAGACGGCGACCGCGGCGCAGGGGCTGACCGACCGGCCCTGGTACGACGCGCGACGCCTCGACATCGACCTGCTGCTGTGGCGGCTGCGCGACCATCCGGACCTCGCGGCCTTCGTGGACCGGGCGATCGGCCCGCTGCGCGACCACGACGACCGCTCGAAGCCGCCCCTGCTGCCCACGCTCCAGACGTACCTGGCGCACGCCGGCCGGAAGGCGGAGACGGCGCGCGAACTCCACCTCAACCGGCAGACGCTCTACAACCGGCTGGCGCGGATCGGGGAGTTGCTGGGCACGGACCTCGACGACCCGCAGACCGTACTGGCGCTGAGCCTGGCCCTGCGCGCCCGCCGGCACGTGCCCTAGAGCAGCGGCGTGGGCTGGGTCAGCTCGTCGTAGACGCTGAGGACCTGGGCGACGGTCTCGTCCTCGGTCGGCCAGGTGGCCGCCTGCCGCACGCCCCGCGCCCGGAGTTCGTCCCGCCGGCCGGGGTCGCCGAGCAGGCGGACGACGGCGTCGGCCAGCCCTTCCGCGTCCCCGGCCGGGACGAGTTCGGCGGCGTCGCCGACGAGTTCGGGGATGCCGCCCACCTCGGCGGCGACGAGCGGCACGCACGCGTGGAGCGCCTCCTGGGCGAGCACGGAGCGCCCCGTCTCCCGGCGGGCCGGCAGCAGCGCGAGGTCGGCGGCCGCCAGCAGGTCGGGGACGTCGTCGCGGCGGCCGGCGAGCAGCACCGGCAGCCCTTCGCTCTCGATCCGCCCCTGCAGCTCCGCGCGCAGCGGCCCCTCCCCCGCGACGACGACCAGCGGTGCGGGATCCAGGCGGCGCCACACCCGCGCGGCGTCGAGCAGGACGTCGTACCCCCGGTGCCACTCCAGGGAACCGACCGCGACGAGCAAGGGGCGTTCCACCGCGCCGAGTTCGGCCCTCAGCTTCGGGCGCAGCCGGTCGGGGTCCTCGGGTCCGGCCGGGTTTCCCGGTCGGACGGGGAGCGCCACGGGGCCGAGCCGGGCGTCCCGCGCGCCGGTCCGCCGGGCCCCGTCGACCAGCCCCGAGGTGGTGCCGAGGACGACGGTGGCGGCCTTCATCACCCGCCGCTCCAGTGCCCGCAGCAGGTGGGCACGCGCGCCCTCGGCGTACGCGCGGTCGTGCCAGGTGACGACGAGCGGGGTGCGCACCCGTCGTCCGCCCAGGGCCAGCACCGCGCGGAAGGAGGCGTGCAGTCCGTGCGCGTGCACCAGGTCGGCGTCCGCGCACACCGCCCGCAGCGCGGCCACCGAGACGGGATCGCTGCTGCGCGGCACGTGCACGTGCTCGGCCCCGGTGCCCGTGAAGTCGTAGGTGCACTCCGCATCGGAGGGGGCGCACACCGTGACCTTCACGCCCCTGGCGACGAGCCCCGCGGCCAGTGAACGCACGTGCGCGCTGCTGCCGGCGTTGCCGCCGCCCAGCACCTGCACGGTGCGCAGCGGCGACTGGCCGTGCGGTGAGTGGCTGCTCACGGGGGTCACCTGGCCGGGGCTCCTGGTTCGGCGGGGGTGGGACACGAAGAACGTACAGAACGATGGTGCGGAGGGTGTGCGCCGCGCGTCGTGCCGCGCGTCACTCCGTCAAGGATGCCAGGCCGTACGGGTGTTCCGGGAACGACGGCCGCCGCGGGCGGTCGACGACCGGGGCAACGGAACGGCACCGGTTCACTCACACGAGTGAACGGCGCGGGGCGACCGCCAGCTCACCGCGGACCGCCGCGGCCACGAGCGCGACCGCGTGCGCGGCGACCATGGCCCGCCCGCCCGCGGCCACCACCGCGACGCCGAGGGCCGCGCCCAGCGCGTGTGCTCCCGTGTCCCCGAGCATGGTGCGCTCGGCGACGTCGTCGGGCAGCACGGCCGCCGCCGCACCCATTGCCACGGCCGCCGTCTCCGCCCCGGGGCCCGCGCGCAGCAGCCCCGGCGCCCCGAGCGCGAGGACCGCCGCACCGGCCCGCCCCGGGCGTACGTCCAGGAGGTTGACGAAGTGCGCGGCCCCGGCGATGACGACACCGGCCAGCACCCGGTCCAGAGGCCGCTCCTTCAGCACCGCCCCCGCCGCGAGCGCGGCCGCGGAGACGCCGAACAGCTTGACCGCCCCGCCGGTGACCTCGCCGTCCCGCAACGCCGTCAGATGCGCCCGGAACCCGCGCCGGGCGTCTCCTGCGCCCGCCACGTCGTCGTAGGCCCCGCAGGCACCGGCCGCGAGCACGGCGAGCCCGGCGGCGGGCCGCACCCTCGCCGTGCCGACCGCCGCCGCCAGGGCGCAGGCGGGCCCGGCGTACAGGTCCACGGTCCGCCCGGCATGGTTCGCGCGCTCCCAGCGTTCCCGGCCGCCCGGTGCCACGGCGCGCAGCGCGGTCAGGCCGGTCCGGGCGAGACCGGCGGCGAGGGCGAAGGAGGCGGTGCGGCCGCGGCGGTTGATCATCCGGACACCCTACGGGCGTCCGGAACCCTGCCTCTACGCGTCCGCACGAGCCGTTTCGAGCAGTTCCTCCGCGTGTGCCCGTGCCGTCTCCGAGTCCTCCTGGCCGGCCAGCATCCGGGACAGTTCGCGGATCCGCTCCTCGCCCTCCAGGACCTTCACGCCGGAGCGGGTCACGGAGCCGTCGTTCGTCTTCTCCACCAGCAGCTGCCGGTCGGCGAACGCGGCCACCTGCGGCAGATGGGTGACGACCACGACCTGCGCGCTCTTCGCGAGCCGCGCGAGCCGACGGCCGATCTCCACCGCCGCCTTGCCACCGACACCGGCGTCGACCTCGTCGAAGAGGTAGGTCGGCACCGGGTCGGTGCCCGCGAACACGACCTCCACGGCCAGCATCACGCGCGACAGCTCACCGCCGGACGCGCCCTTGGCGATCGGCCGCGGCGGCGCCCCCGGGTGCGGGGCGAGCAGCAGCTCGACCTCGTCGGCACCGGACGGCCCGTACGCGACCGTGCGTCCGCCGACCTCGACGCCCTCAGGGTCCTCGGTCTGCCGGATCTCGAACGACACGCGCGCGTGGGGCATGGCGAGCGAGGCCAGCTCGGCGGTCACCGCGGCGGCGAACCGCTCGGCGGCCTCCGTCCGCGCGTCCGACAGCGCCTGCGCCAGCCCGCCCAGTTCCGCCCGCAGCGCGTCCCGTTCGGCGGTCAGTTCGCCGATCCGCTCGTCGTCGCCGTCCAGCTCGGTCAGCCGCGCGGCACTCTGCTCGGACCAGGCGAGCACGGTGGCGACGTCCTCGCCGTACTTCCGGGTCAGCGCGGTGAGCGCGGCCCGCCGCTCCTCGACCGCGGCGAGCCGCAGCGGATCGGCGTCCAGGTCGTCCGCGTACCCCGCCAGTTCCCCGGCCACGTCCCGCAGCAGGATGCCGACCTCGCCGATCCGCTCGGCGAGCGCGGCCAGCGCCGGGTCGTGCGACCGTACGGCGTCCAGGGCCCGCTGCGCGCCCGCGACGAGGGTCGCCGCGTCGACGCCCTCGGGGTCCTCCGGGTTGCCCGCCAGGGCGGCGTGGGCGGCCGTGGCGGCCGAGGCGAGCGCCTCGGCGTGTCCCAGCCGCTCGGCCTCCTCGGCCAGCTCGACGTCCTCACCGGCACGCGGCTCGACGGCTGCGACCTCGTCGAGGCCGTAGCGCAGCAGGTCGGCCTCCTGGGCGCGCTCACGCGCGCGGGTGGTGATCTCGTCCAGTTCGGTGGCGACGGCCCGCAGCCGCCGGTAGGCCCCGGCGTACTTGTCGAGGGGCCCGGCGACCGCGTCACCCGCGTACCGGTCGAGCGCCTGCCGTTGCCGGGACAGTTTGAGCAGCCCCTGCTGGTCGGTCTGCCCGTGCACCGCCACCAGTTCGTCGGCCAGCTCGGCGAGCATCCCCACGGGCACGGACCGCCCGCCCAGATGCGCCCGCGAGCGCCCCTCGGCGGAGACGGTACGGCTGATCAGCAGCGCCCCGTCGTCCAGCTCGGCCCCGGCCTCCTCGGCCCGGACGGCGGCAGCGGCACCCCCGGGCACGGCGATCCGCCCCTCGACGACCGCGCTCTTCGCCCCGATCCGCACCAGCGCGGCGTCCGCGCGCCCGCCCAGCAGCAGCCCGAGGCTGGTGACCACCATGGTCTTACCGGCACCCGTCTCACCGGTGACAGCGGTGAACCCGGGCGACAACTCGACCACGGCGTCGTCGATGACTCCGAGCGACCGTATCCGCATCTCCTCAAGCACGGACACGACCTTACGAGGTCGAGGCCGGGGAGCGCACACAGGCCGCTCATGTGACGCCGGGCAGGGTATGCCGCCCAGGGGCGCGGGGAACTGCGCGACCAGCCACGACGCACCCGCGGCCCGCGACGCACCGAACCACCCCATCGAGTCCGCTAGTGCGGCGCCCCGCGCCACCCGGACACGGGCAACGCGAACTTCGCCACCAGCCGGTCGGTGAACGACGCATGGTGCAACCGAGCCAACCGCACCGGCACCGCCCCCCGCCGAACCTCCACCCGCGCCCCCGGCGGCAACTCCACCGTCCGCCGCCCGTCACACCACAACACCCCCGGCGGAATATGAGGCAGCACCTCCACCGCGAGCACCGAATCCGGCGAGGTCACCAACGGCTTCGCGAACAGCGCGTGCGCACTGATCGGCACCATCAGCAGCGCCTCCACCTCGGGCCACACCACCGGCCCGCCGGCCGAGAAGGCGTACGCCGTCGACCCGGTCGGCGTCGACAGCACGATGCCGTCGCAGCCGAACCCGGTCACCGGCCGCCCGTCGATCTCCAGTACGACTTCCAGCAGCTTCTCGGCGCCGGCCTTCTGCACGGCGGCCTCGTTCAGCGCCCAGTCGGTGTGCACGATGTCGCCGTTGCGGTGCACGACGACGTCGACGGTCATCCGCTCCTCGACCTCGTAGGCCCGGCTCACCACCCGGTCGACGACCTTGTCGAGGTCGTCCCGCTCGGCCTCGGCGAGGAAGCCGACCCGCCCGAGGTTGACCCCGAGCATCGGCACGCCGGAGGCGCGGGCGAACTCGGCGCCGCGCAGCAGCGTGCCGTCGCCGCCGAGGACGATCAGCAGCTCGCACCCGTCGAGGCACTGCGGAGTGGCCTCGCCGACCAGCTCGACCTCACCCGGCAGGGGGAGGTCCCGCGCCTCGGCCTCCAGGACCCGTACCCCGATCCCGGCCCGCAGCAGCCCCTTGACCACCAGCTCCGCGCTGCGGATGGCGGCGGGGCGCCCGGTGTGGGCGAGCAGGAAAACAGTACGAGCTCGGTTCTGTGTCAACGCGGCCCCTCCGCCACTGCACGGTCAACGTCGGCCGGGTCCAGTGCGCCGGCCCCGGCCCGCAGCCACAGAAAATACTCGACGTTCCCGGAGGGACCCGGCAGCGGACTGGCGGTGACCCCCTTCACACCGAGCCCCAGTTCCCAGGCCCTGTGGGCGACTCCCCGCACGGCCTCGGCCCGCAGCTGCGCACTGCGTACCACTCCCCCGCTGCCCAGCCGCTCCTTGCCCACCTCGAACTGCGGCTTCACCATCATCACCAGGTCGGCGTCCGGCCGGGTGCACCGCGCCAGGGCGGGCAGCACCAGTCCGAGCGGGATGAAGGACAGATCCCCCACGACAAGATCCACGGGCTCCCCATCGATCGCTTCGAGCGTCAACTCGCGTACGTTCGTACGGTCCTTGACGGTGACGCGTTCATCCTGCCGGAGACTCCAGGCGAGTTGTCCGTATCCCACGTCCACGGCGACGACGTGCGCGGCGCCCGCCCGCAGCAGTACGTCGGTGAAGCCGCCGGTGGAGGCGCCGGCGTCCAGCGCGCGGCGGCCCCCGACGACGAGGCCCCGCGGCCCGAACGCCGCGAGGGCGCCGGCGAGCTTGTGGCCGCCGCGCGAGACGTAGTCGGGATCGCCGTCGTCGTCGGTGACCACGATCGCGGCGGCCGTCTCCACCTGCGTGGCGGGCTTGGTCGCGACGGTCTTGCCGACGGAGACCCGCCCGGCGGCGATCAGCTGGCTGGCGTGCTCGCGCGAGCGCGCCAGTCTGCGGCGGACCAGCTCCGCGTCGAGACGGCGGCGTGCGACTCCTGCCACGTTCGGTTCAGCTCCTGCGGTCGTACGGTGATGGCGGCGACGGGGGCGCCGGGGGTCCCGGGCGGGTGTCGAGCGCGGTGAGCGCGTCGCGCAGCCCCCGGTGTACATCCTCGTACACCTCGACATGTCCGTCCGTGGCCAGGTGGTCGGCGTCGGCCAGCCGCGCCAGTCGGGCGTCGACCTCGGCGTTGCCGGTCGGGGTGCGGGGGACGCCCAGCGGGGAGGGGTCCGCGGGCTCGTACCCGGACTCCGCCTCCTGGGGCTCCGGCCCGCCCCCGTTCTCCTGGACCGCCGGCTCCGGTACTGCGTCGCTCATGCCCCGACGCTACCGCGTACCGCTGGGGTACGGTTCGTCCCGATGGCGACGACTGAGGAGTGCCGCGCCGCACTCGACAAGCTCTCGGACAACATGCGGGGCGCCGAAGGGGACGCGCGGTCGGCCGCCGCGCTGGACCGCTCGGTGAGCTGCCACATCACCGACCTGGACGTCACCTTCGCCGGACGCATGGCGGACGGCGGGATCGACGTGCGCGAGACCCTGGCGGGGCCCCCGCGCGAGAAGGCCGAGATCAGGCTGGCGATGACCGGCGACGACCTGGTGGCGCTGGTCGCCGGCGAGCTGAACTTCGCCAAGGCCTGGGGCTCGGGCCGGGTGAGGCTGGAGGCGGGCCTGCGCGACCTGTTCCGGCTCAGGAAGCTTCTGTAGCCGCCACCTTCTGGGCCGCCCTGCCGAGCTGGGTACCGCCCGCGCCCCGCGCCTTGCGCGCGGCCGGCACCACCAGCGGCGTCCCCGTCTCCGGGTCGTCGATGACCTGGCAGCGCAGCCCGAAGACCCGCTCGACGAGGTCGGCCGTGACGATGTCCCTCGGCGCGCCCTCAGCGATGATCTCCCCCTCGCGCAGCGCGATGAGGTGGGTGGCGTACCGGGCGGCGTGGTTGAGGTCGTGCAGGACCGCCACGAGCGTGCGGCCCTGCTCCTCGTGGAGTTCGGCGCACAGGTCGAGGACGTCGATCTGGTGCTGGATGTCCAGGTATGTCGTCGGCTCGTCGAGGAGCAGCAGCGGGGTCTGCTGGGCGAGCGCCATGGCGATCCACACCCGCTGGCGCTGACCGCCGGAGAGCTCGTCGACGTAGCGCTCGGCGAGTTCCGAGATGCCGGTCTGCGCCATGGACTCCTGGACGACCCGCTCGTCCTCGGTCGACCACTGCCGCAGCAGACCCTGGTGCGGGTAGCGGCCGCGGCCGACGAGGTCGCCGACGGTGATCCCGTCGGGCGCGATGGACGACTGGGGCAGCAGACCGAGGGTCCGCGCGACCTGCTTGGCGGGCATCGACTGGATGACCGACCCGTCGAGGAGCACCCGGCCCTGGGTGGGCTTGAGCATCCGCGACAGGGCCCGCAGCAGGGTGGACTTGCCGCACGCGTTCGGGCCGACGATCACCGTGAAGGAGTTGTCGGGTATCTCCACCGACAACTGCTCCGCGATGACCCGCTGATCGTAGGCGAGGGTGACGTTCTCAGCGGTCAGGCGGTTCACGTTGCTCCTTTGGTTGTTCGGCCCACTGCGGGCACCGGCGCCGGCGCTCATATCCGGCCCGCCTTGCGCTCGGTGACCAGCAGCCACAGCAGGTAGACGCCGCCGAGTACGCCGGTGACCACGCCCACGGGCAGCTGGTCCGCGCCGAAGGCCCGCTGCGAGATCCAGTCGGCGCTCACCAGCAGCGCGGCGCCCATGCACAGGGAGGGCAGCAGGTTGGGGCCCGGCGAACGGGTCAGCCGCCGGGCCAGCTGCGGCGCGGTGAGCGCCACGAAGCTGACCGGGCCCGCGGCGGCCGTGGCGGCGGCGGTGAGCAGCACGGCGGCCACCATCAGCAGCGCGCGCACCCGCTCGACGCGCACACCGAGGGCGTACGAGACGTCGTCGCCCATCTCCATCATCCGCAGCGCCCGTCCGTTGCTCAGCACGAGCGGCACGAGCACGGCGCACAGCGCGAGCAGCGGCCAGACCTGCTCCCAGTCGCGGCCGTTGAGGGAGCCGGTCATCCAGACGACGGCGCGGGAGGCGTCGACGATGTCGGCCCGGGTGAGGAGGTAGCCGTTGACCGCCGTGACCATCGCGGACACGCCGATGCCCACCAGGACCAGCCGGTACCCGTGCACCCCCCGTTTCCAGGCGAGCAGATAGATGGCGGTGCCGGTCACCAGGCCGCCGGCGAGCGCGCCGAAGGTGACCTGGGCGGAGCTGCCGGAGAACAGGACGATCATGGTGAGCGCGCCGGCCGTCGCGCCCTGTCCGAGGCCGAGTACGTCCGGACTGCCGAGCGGGTTGCGGGAGATGGCCTGGAACAGCGCGCCGCCGACGCCGAGCGCGGCGCCGACCAGCAGTCCGACCAGGACCCGCGGCAGCCGCAGTTCGTTGACGATGAACTCCTGGCCGGCGTTGCCCTCGCCGGCCAGGGTCCGCAGCACGTCGGCGGCCGGTATCTCGAAGTCGCCGGTGCCGATCAGCACCACGCTCGCGGCGAGCGCGACGACCAGCAGCAGGGCGACGACGACCACGGCCCGCACGTCGAGGCGGAACGACAGGCCACCGGGGCCGCGGACGGATCGGTTGCTCTTCAAGGTCTTGGCGGTCTTGGAGGTCCTGGAGGTCTGGGCGTTCTTGGCGGTCTTCACGGTCCTCACGGTCTTCGCGGTCCTCACAGCTGGGCCGTCCTCCGCCGTCGTACGAGATAGATGAAGACCGGCCCGCCGAGGACGGCGGTGACGATGCCGACCTGGAGCTCCGCGGGCCGTGCGACGATCCGGCCGAGGACGTCCGCGCCCAGCAGCAGCACGGGCGACAGGATCGCGGCGTACGGCAGGATCCAGCGCAGGTCGGGCCCGGTGAAGGAGCGGACGATGTGCGGGACCATCAGGCCGACGAACACGATCGGCCCGCAGGCCGCGGTCGCCGCCCCGCACAGCACGGTCGCGGCGAGCATGGCCAGCGCCCGGGTGCGGTTCAGATTGGCGCCGAGGGCCTTGGCGGTGTCGTCGCCCATCTCCATGGCGTTGAGCGGCCGGGCGAGCGCGAGCGCGAGGATCGTGCCCACGCCGAAGAACGGCAGCACTTCCATGATGGTGTCGTTGGTCGCCGAGGCGAGCGAACCCACCGTCCAGAAGCGCATCCTGCCCAGCGCCGCGTCATCCATGATCATCACGGCCTGGAGGTACCCGAACAGCGCGGCGCTGATCGCGGTGCCGGCCAGGACCAGCCGCACCGGCGTGGCCCCCCGGCTGCCGCCCAGGAACCAGACCAGCGCGCCGACCCCCGCCGCACCGGCGAAGGCGAACCAGACGTACCCGGTCAGCGAGGTGACGCCGAAGAAGGTGATGGCCGTGACGACCGCGGCCGAGGCTCCGGCGTTGATGCCGAGCAGTCCGGGGTCGGCCAGCGGATTGCGGGTGAGCGCCTGGAGCACCGCGCCCGCGAGGCCGAGCGCGGCGCCGGCCAGCAGACCGAGGACGGTCCGCGACTGACGCTCGCCGACCACGACGTCGCCGTAAGTGCCCGAGTCGTGGAACAGACCGTGCCAGACCTGCGCCAGGGACAGGTCCTTCGCACCGATCGCGATGCTCGCCAACACGATGGACACGAGCACGGCCACGGACACGGGCAGCCCTGCGGCACGCAGGACACGGCGCTTGGCGGGCGGCGCGGGGGCGGTCTCCGCGCGCTGTTCGGGGGGACTCTCGACCAACACGTTGGTTAGGCTAGCCTACCCTGCCAAGCGATCACGATCCCGTGGCGCGAGGCCGCCGCCCGGCCCGGTGGCTCACAGCCCCAGCCGCGCCAGCGCCTTCCCCGAGTCCAGGCCGCACCCTTCCTCCCCGCCGACCGTCCAGGCCGCGGCGCACAGCGCGCGCAGCCCGTCCAGCGCCTCGCCCTCGCCCGCCAGTTCCAGCCGGTCCTCGCCCGCCGTCGCCGTCCACCCGCCGCAGCGGAATCCGTCGTCCGCCTCCCCGGTGACCTCCGGCTGCCCGGTGAGCAGTCCGCGCAGATCCGCGTCGACGTACGTCGGCCGGTGCCGCGGCGGCGCGGACAGCAACTGCGCGCCGTCGGTCACGCCGGTCAGGACGAGCAGCGAGTCGACCTCCCCGTTGAACGCGCCCTCGATGTCCGTGTCCAGCCGGTCCCCGACCACCAACGGCCGCCGCGCGCCGGTCCGCAGGATCGTCTCCCGGTGCATGGGAGGCAACGGCTTCCCCGCGACCTGCGGCTCGGCGCCGGTCGCGATCCGCACGACCTCCACCGCCGCGCCGTTGCCCGGGGCGATTCCCCGGGCGCCCGGAATGGTGAGGTCCGTGTTGGACGCGTACCAGGGCACGCCCCGCGCGATGGCGTAGCACGCCTCGGCGAACCGCCCCCACGGCAGCTCGGGCCCGCCGTACCCCTGCACGACGGCCGCCGGGTCGTCCTCGGCGGACTCCACCGGTTCGAGGCCGCGTTCACGCAGCGCCACGCGCAGTCCCTCGCCCCCGATGACCAGCACCCGCGACCCCGACGGCACCTGTTCGGCGATCAGCCGGGCCACCGCCTGGGCGGACGTGATGACGTCGGCGGCGTCCGTCGCGATCCCCAGCTCGGTCAGGTGCTCGGCCACCGCGTCCGGCGTCCGCAGCGCGTTGTTCGTCACGTACGCCAGGTGCATGCCGCCGTCGCGGGCCACGGCGAGCGAGTCGACCGCGTGCGCGATCGCGTTCCCCCCGGCGTACACCACGCCGTCCAGGTCGAGCAGCGCCGTGTCGTACGCCTCGCTCAGGTGCCGCCCACTGCCCGCGGGCCTCGTCCTGACGCTCCGGCTCATTGCACATCGCTCCTCGTTCGACGCCTTTCCCCCGATCATCCCCCATGCCACCGACAGACGTACGATGCCGGGATGAACACTGCAGGTCACCCGGAAGCAACGGCGCACCGGGGCCTGGAACTCACCCCGTTCCGAGGCCTCCGCTACGACCCCGACCGGGTCGGCAGCCTGGCCGCCGTGACGTCCCCGCCCTACGACGTCGTGGTCCGCCCCGACGGCCTGCTGCACCTGGAGTCAGCCGACCCGCACAACATCGTCCGCCTGATCCTGCCCCAGGCCGCCACCGCGGAGGCGCGCCACGAACAGGCCGCCCAGACCCTGCGGCGCTGGCTGGCGGAGGGCGTCCTGACCACCGACCCCGAACCGGGCCTGTACGTCTACGAACAGCGCGACGGCGACGGTCTCCTGCAACGCGGCATCATCGGCGCCCTGCGCGTGTCGGACCCCGCCGAGCGGGTGGTCCTGCCGCACGAGGACGTCATGCCGCACGTCGTCGCAGACCGCGCGGCGCTCATGCGCGCCACCTGGACGAACCTCGAACCCCTGCTGCTGACCTACCGCGGCGACGACACCACGTCCGCCACGACCGCCCTCGTGGAACGCACCGCCGAACAGCCGCCGCTGCTCGCGACGACCACGGAGGACGGCTACCGCCACCGGCTGTGGTCGGTCACCGACCCCGACGCCGTGGCCCGGGTCCGTAGCGAGCTGGCACGGCACCAGGCCCTCATCGCGGACGGCCACCACCGCTGGGCGACCTACCGCACCCTCCGCGCGGAGCACCCCTCCCCCAGCGCGTGGGACCACGGCCTGGTCCTCCTGGTCGACACGGTCCGCTATCCGCTGCGGGTCCGCGCCATCCACCGCCTGCTGCACGACCTCCCGGTGAAGGACGCCGTCGCCGCCCTGGACGGCCACTTCCAGGTCCGCCGCCTGGTGACTCCGCTGGCCGAGTCCCTGGACACGCTGGCGAAGGCGGCCGACGCGGGCAACGCCTTCCTGCTCGCCGGCGACGGCGCCTTCCACCTCGTGGACCGCCCCGAACCCGGCCTGCTGGCCCGCACCGTCCCCACCGACCGGCCCGAGGCCTGGCGCACCCTGGACGCCACCGTCCTGCACACCACGCTCCTCGCCCACGTCTG
Source organism: Streptomyces sp. NPDC056128 (assembly GCF_042263835.1). Classification (NCBI taxonomy): domain Bacteria; kingdom Bacillati; phylum Actinomycetota; class Actinomycetes; order Kitasatosporales; family Streptomycetaceae; genus Streptomyces; species Streptomyces sp. NPDC056128. The sequence continues at coordinate 140,993 of NZ_JBHJVQ010000017.1, forward strand.
GCACATCCCCGACGACTCGGCGGCCCACATCTCCTACATCCACGACACGGCGGCCACGGTCGAGAAGGCGGAACGCGACGGCGGTACGGCGGTGCTGATGCACCCGGTCCGCGAGGAGGTCGTCCGCGACCTGGCCCGGCAGGGCGTCACGATGCCCCGCAAGTCGACGTCCTTCGGCCCGAAGCCGGCCTCCGGTCTGGTGCTGCGCGCACTCGACGCGTAACGCGAAAGGGGCGGGACCGTACGCACGGTCCCGCCCCTTCGATGTCACGTCAGTCCTTGTCGCCGTCCTCGGCCTCGTCCTGAACGGCCGTGCTCTGCCCGGCGTCGTCCGCACCTTCGTCGAGGGCGTCCACGAAGTCCACGCCGTCCAGCTCGGCCAGCCGGTCGGAGGCGTCCGTGCTGCCGTCCCGGTCGGACTCCACGGCCTTCGCGAACCACTCCCGCGCCTCCTGCTCCCGGCCCGCGGCCAGCAGCGCGTCGGCGTAGGCGTACCGCAGCCGCGCGGTCCACGGCTGTACGGAGTTGGAGGCCAGCTCGGGGCTCTGCAGCGTCACGATGGCCGCGTCCAGCTGCCCCATGTCGCGCCGGGCGCCGGCCGCCACGAGGCGCATCTCGACCTGACCGGCCTTGTCCAGCTTGTGCACCTCGGGAGTGCCGGCCATGTCCAGCGCCTTCTCCGGACGGCCGAGCCCACGCTCGCAGTCGGCCATGACCGGCCACAGCTCCACGGACCCGGTCATCCGCCGCGCGGCACGGAACTCCGCCAGCGCCTCGCTGTACTTCTGGCTGGCGTACGCCGCGAAACCGGCGGCCTCCCGTACGGCGGCGACACGGGACGCCAGCCGCAGGGCCACCCTGGAGTAGCCGTACGCCCCCTCCGGGTCCTCGTCGAGCAGCCTGGCGACCATCACCAGGTTCCTGGCGACGTCCTCCGCGAGCGTCTTGGGCAGGCTCTGCAGCTCCTGCCGTACGTCCTTGTCGATCTCGTCGCCCGTGACCTCCTCGGGGATCGGCAGGCGCTTGATCGGCTCCCGGTCGCGGTCACGGTCCCGCTCCTCACGGAAGCGTCCACCGCCACCGTGCCGGTCGTCGCGTCCCCGGAAGCTTCCGGGCCGGCCGCCGCGGTCGTCCCGACGGGGCCCACGCCCACCGCGGTCGTCCCGGCCACGGAATCCCCCGCGGTCGCCGCCGCGGTCGTCCCGACGGAAGCCACCCCGGTCGCCCCGGTCGTCGCGACGGTCATCACGCCGGTCGTCCCGACGGTAGGCGGGACGGTCACCGCGGTCACCGCGGTCGTCACGGCGGAACGGGGGACGGTCGTCACGGCGGTCGTCGCGGCGATCATCCCGACGGTAGGAGGGACGATCACGGCGGTCGTCACGCCGGTCATCACGGCGATCGTCCCGGCGGTACGAGGGACGCTCGTCACGGCGCTCGTCGCGACGGTCATCACGCCGGTCGTCGCGCCGGTCGTCGCGACGGAACGAGGGACGGTCATCGCGCCGGTCATCCCGGCGGAACGAGGGACGATCACCGCGGTCGTCACGACGCGGTCCACGGTCACGGTCGTCACGACGCCCGTACCCGCCACCTCGGTTGTCACCTCGGTTGTCGTCGCGACGGAACGAAGGACGGTCATCGCGCCGGTCGTCCCGACGGAAGCCACCCCGCTGGCCGCCCCGGTCGTCACGACGGAACGAGGGACGGTCGCCCCGGTCGTCCCGGCGATCGTCACGTCGGTCATCTCGGCGATCGTCGCGCCGATCGTCTCGGCGGTCGTCGCGTCGGAAGGCAGGGCGATCGCCACGGTCACCGCGGTCGTCGCGGCGGAAGGAGGGACGGTCGTCGCGACGGAACCCGCGGTCACCGCCCCGATCGCGGTCATCGCGACGCGGCCCGCGGTCACGGTCGTCACGGCGGAAGCCGCCACCACGCTGCGCGCCGCGGTCACGGTCGTTGTCGCGACGGAAGCCGCCACGGTCTCCGCGCTGACCCCCACGGTCGCCGCGGTCACCACTGTCCCGGCGCCGCTGATCGCGCTCCGGTCGGTCGTCGGGAGAGTTGGTGGACATCGGGTGACTCCTGTCTTCGGTACCGCAAGTCATTCTCGCGCAGCCGGGTACCCGGTGCGCACTGGAAAAACGAAAGGACCCCTGGTCCCCAGCTGAACGCTGGGGACCAGGGGTCCTTCCCAAAGATTGTTCGGCGGCGTCCTACTCTCCCACAGGGTCCCCCCTGCAGTACCATCGGCGCTGTAAGGCTTAGCTTCCGGGTTCGGAATGTAACCGGGC